>JAJPKJ010000056.1 GCA_021323755.1 Chitinophagales bacterium
GGAATAAAAAATATTTTGAAGAAAAAGATCATTGATAGTTCTTCCGTCTTTTTGAATGATATCACTTCAAGGTCTTTTCTCATTAATGTTGATTTTTTTACCGCCCCGATTTCGCAGGACGATTTTAACGAGCTAAAAGAAAAAGTGAATCTTGAAATACTTTCTTTAATGGAAAAACTCAAAATAGAAATCGCCGGGGCAAATGCAGATGTGCGGGTTACCAATTCAAGCGCATAGTTTGGATCGCTTTAACTCAAAATCTCATCCCCATTTATCGATTCTTCATCATTAATTATTACTCCCCAGCATCTCTCTCAGTTTCATTACCAGTTCCGT
The DNA here is from genome assembly GCA_021323755.1 of Chitinophagales bacterium. Taxonomy (GTDB): domain Bacteria; phylum Bacteroidota; class Bacteroidia; order Chitinophagales; family Chitinophagaceae; genus Puia. The sequence continues at coordinate 337 of JAJPKJ010000056.1, forward strand.
TTTTGTGATAGGAACGCCCATAATTTTATTATAGCCTTTTGCATCAACAAAATACTGGTCACGAATGATTTTAATGAGTTGTCCATTATTGATTTCGGGGATCAATACCTGCTCATAATTTTTCAAAATCTCACCGAGATTTTTCGGAAACGGACGAATATAACGGAGATGTGCATGCGAAACTGCATAACCCTCATATTGCAATTCCGAAACTGCACTTTTAATAGCGCCGTAAGTGCTTCCCCATCCCAGTACCAGTAATTTTCCTTTTGCAGGACCGCTATCCAGTTTTTGCAGCGGGATATGATCGGCGATCTTATCTACTTTTTCTTGTCTTATTTTCACCATCAGCTGGTGGTTCTCCGGATCATAACTTACATTACCGGTAATATTTTGTTTTTCCAATCCGCCGATGCGATGTTCCAATCCCGGCGTTCCCGGAATTGCCCATGGACGAACTAATTTTTCATCGCGCAGATAAGGAAGAAATTTATCCTCCCCATCTCCCAATTCTTTTTTGAACTTCACTTCTATTGGCGGCAGATCTGCGCTGGCAGGAAATTTCCAGGGCTCAGCGCCGTTGGCAATATAACCATCACTCAAAAAAATCACCGGGGTCATGTGCTGCACTGCTATTCGCACAGCTTCATACACAGCACTAAAACAATCGCTCGGTGTCGATGCAGAAATTATTGGCATGGGGCATTCGCCATTTCTTCCATAATAAGCCTGTAACAGATCGCTTTGTTCTGTTTTCGTCGGTAGTCCAGTTGATGGTCCCCCGCGCTGAATATCACATATTAACAATGGAATCTCAAGTACCACTGCTAATCCCATCGCTTCTGCTTTTAAAGCCATTCCCGGGCCAGAAGTTGTTGTCACTCCAAGGGATCCGCCATAACTGGCACCGATAGCTGAACTTATTCCGGCAATTTCATCTTCGGCCTGGAATGTTCGTACGCCAAAATTCTTATACCGGCTCAAATCATGTAAAATATCAGAAGCCGGCGTGATCGGGTATGAGCCGAGAAATAATGGCAATCCACTTTTCTGCGAAGCTGCTATCAACCCATAAGCCAAAGCCTGGTTGCCCATAATGGAGCGATACGTTCCAGCTTCCAGTTTTGCTTTTTCAACCTTATATGTTGTAGTAAAAGTTTCGGTGGTATCGCCAAAATTGTACCCCGCATGAAGCGCTTTTATATTGCTTTCAAAAATTTCGGGTTTCTTGCTGAATTTTTCTTTTAGAAATTTTTCCGTGCTTTCCATGCTGCGGTTATACATCCAATATAAAAATCCAAGCACGAACATATTTTTTGCCCGGTCTTTTTCCTTCGTGCCGATCGTAAAATCTTTTAACGCTTCGCGTGTCATTTTCGTAACATCGATCTTTATCAATTCATAACCGTCCAGACTATTATCTTCCAGTGGATTTATTCCATCCGGATAATTTGCCAAACGTAAATTCTTCGAATCAAATCCTTCAATGTTGGCAATTATTTTTCCGCCTTTCTTCAATGTTTTCAAATTTGTTTTTAATGCGGCGGCATTCATAGCAACCAACACATCACATTCATCGCCGGGAGTAAAAATATGATCGCTCGAAAACCTAAGCTGATAGCCGCTTACGCCAGGCAGCGTTCCTTGCGGCGCTCGAATTTCGGCAGGAAAATCAGGAAATGTGGCGAGGTCAATGCCCATTAATGCGGTGTTATTCGTGAACTGGCTTCCCGTCAATTGCATACCATCACCTGAGTCGCCGGCAAACTTGATCACCACATCTTGCAATAATTGTTCTTTACGATTCACTATTTGAAAATTTTATCAAAGTTATGATATATGTGTTTTTGACAGATGATAATCGTCACTATTCACTTATATAAACGCATAATTATTGTTAAATGATGTAAAATTGATAAAATTTTGGCGCCAGCCGCCTTGATTTTATTTCGTGATACCGGCTTTTGTAATCATATCAAGCATCGTTGCGCTCCATTTCATTCGTCCATAATCCTGCTATCCAGTTCCGGTCTTAGGTTTAGAGCCCGGAGCTAAACCATCCTGATCAATTATCCATCGCTTTGTAAATGGCTTCCATTATCCCGCCGCGAACACTCAGGCTTGAAATTTTTCCATTATCGCTTGTTGGATTTACACGATTAGATAAGAAAATAAAAATCAGATTATATTTCGGATCTACCCATACACAAGTGCCTGTAAAGCCAGTGTGACCAAAAGTTTGCGGCGACGCGGAAATACAGGGATAGGGATCTTTTAAGGTCGCGTTATTTTTTTCGGGTTTATCGAAACCAAGTCCGCGACGACTGATATCGCTATGATAATCTGTAAAGAAATCCAAAGTAGATTTCTTATAAAATTGAATTCCATTCATCGTTCCGCCGTTCAACAACATCTGTTCAAGCACAGCCAAATCATAGGCGTCGCTGAACAGTCCTGCATGTCCGGCAACTCCCCCGAACATTGCTGAGCCCGGATCATGGACATCACCTCTTATCAATTGCTTTCTGAAAATTTGTTCATTTTCTGTTGGTGCAATTCTATCTAAAGGAAAAGAATTCCTCGGCTTGAATCCGGTGGTGTTCATGTACAACGGTTCATAAAAAGTTTTTTTCACATATTGATCCAGCGTTGTTCCGGTAATTGCTTCCACAATCTTTCCCATGAAAATAAAATCGTTATCGCTGTATATATATTTTTTCTGTGCCTCCACATTACTCGCCAAAATGCGGCTGTAAATAGTATCCAACCAATCGTTGCGCATGTACAAATTCTCTGCAACACGAATGCGGTGCGAGCTATCTTGCTTCCATGAATAGTATAATGGTTTGGGGTCTCCACCATGAAGGCTGTCAATCGTTTCTTTATAAAAAGGGATGAACGCTTTCAATCCTGCCTGGTGCAAAAGCACATCCCAGATTTTTAATGAATCTTTATTGGTGCCCCTCACCGACGGCAGGTAATCACCCAATGTTTTTTGAAGATCAAGTTTCCCTTCATCATACAATTTCATCACCGCCATCGTGGTGGCGCAAATCTTTGTAACGGAGGCCAGATCATAAATGGTTTCAGTATAGACCGGTTCCTTCTTTTCATACGTGAGATAGCCGAATGCCTTATCATAGATGATCCTGCCATTCTTGGCAACAAGCACGACGCAGCCGGGAAAAGCTTCTTTAGCAATCGCCGCTTTACAAATGGAATCTATCACCTGCAATTTGTCCGAATTGAATCCTTCGGAAGCGGCTGGAACAGTTGGTAATAATCCCCCCGCATTGATGATACCGGTGCCATACTTTAGATTGCTGCAAACGGTTACCGGCAATTTTCCTTTTGCCGAAAATTTCCCATTTAATAAATCTGCGGCAACATCCTGCGTGGTTTCATCATCTTCATAACAAGCGATCAAAGTTTTTGCCTCACAAAAGTTTTTTATGACATAAGGATTACCAAAGACGAGGGTCACTGTTTTATTTTGCCCCTGCAATTGTTTGAGCAACCAAAGTGAAGTACTATTGATCCCAAAATTATTTGCCGGAAAGCGGTTATAATTATGCAATCCGACAACAACCGCATCGTAACGGTTCTTCAGCAATTCCAGGATGGCTAAAGCTTTTAACGAATCCAGCGAATTATCGAAGTAATAGACATGGGCATTATAATCGATGCGCATACGTCGCGCAAATTCATTATCGCCCGCCAGTCCGATTCCAACATAAGCGATTTTCTTTTTGGGTGCAGCATGCAGCGGAAATATTGCTGCATCCTGGTTTTGCAATAATGTTATTGCATTTTCTGCAACCTGCCTGCGCATATCTTTCACCCCATTATTCAAATCTTCCGTTAAATGAAAAATATTCACCGGAGCGGAATTTGCCAACCCATATTTGTATTTTGCGTATAATATCTTTTTTACGTGCGCATTGATATCCTTCCATTTTATTTTACGTTCTTCAATCGCTTCTTTTATTTTCATGATGGCTGTATCCACGTTTCCGGGTAAACATAGCATATCATTACCCGCAATCAATGCCTGAACGGCAGCTTCTCCGCCAGGAAAATATTTTGCAACTCCTTTCATTTCCAATGCATCGGTGAAACTGATGCCATTGTATTTTAATTTTTTTCGAAGAAGTTTTGTTACATTTTTTTTCGAAATAGAAGTTGCCAGATTAGGCGTATTGTCAATATCAGGGATATACAAATGCGCGATCATCACACTGCCGATTCCTGCGTCGAATAGTTTTTTAAACGGATATAATTCAAGGGTGTCAAGCTGCTTCACCGATTTATTAATGAGCGGCAGATCAAAATGCGAATCAACAGAAACATCACCATGACCGGGGAAATGTTTCGCGCAAGCCATTACGCCCACATCCTGCAAACCTTTCATGTATTCCAATCCATACTGCGCAACCCTATATTTGTCCTCGCCAAAAGAACGATCATTGATAACAGGATTATCGGGATTATTATTAATATCCACTACAGGGGCGTAGTCAACGGTAATGCCTAACCGTTTACATTGCAGGCCAACCAATTTTCCATATTGATAGATCAATTCCGGGTTTTGAACTGCGCCAAGCATCATTTGTCGGGGCAGGCCTGCAACACTGTCCAGGCGCATGCCAACCCCATTTTCAGCATCGATGCAGATCATGATTGGTGTCTTGCTGATACTTTGAAAATGGTTAATGAATTCAGCTTGCGTGGCAGGTCCCCCTTGAAATAAACAGATGCCGCCGATATCATATTTCCGAACAGCGTCTTCAACCTCTTTATCGTAGAAAGTCACTTTCCTTGTGGACAGATCGATGGAGGATAATCGCACCACAATTAACTGCGCGATTTTTTGATCATTGCTTAATGATTTAAAAACACTGTCAACCCATTTGTCCGCAGAAAGATTTGATTTGAATTGCGCGGAAGAAGAAATTGAAACCATCATCAGCGCCAATAAGCCAAATACATTTTTCATATTGAATTTGTCCTTTTTCTTGCTAAAAAAGAACCAAAAATTTTGCACAGGCACCAGACGGCCATCAATGCATGTGGAATTTTATTTTCAAGCTGAGCCGTCAGATGTCTCCTGAACATTCTGTATACACGATTCATTTTTGCTGTTACAAGACGCTGAATATACACACGGAAGTGTAGCGCCGGAATGCAACATAGTAGCTTTGCCGCTGGTTACACAACAAAACTTTTACACACCTGTTCACTACAATCAATAAGCAGTAAATTGCACCACAAATTAAGACAGAATTGCCAGACATAATTCAACTATTACCAGATAACATTGCCAACCAGATCGCTGCGGGTGAAGTGATACAAAGACCGGCGAGCGCAGTAAAAGAGTTGCTTGAAAACGCCGTCGATGCAGGAGCGAGCGAAATTAAGCTGGTTATCAATGACGCAGGAAAATCGCTGATACAGGTCATAGATAACGGCAAAGGAATGAGTGAAACCGATGCCAGGATGTCGTTTGAGCGACATGCAACTTCCAAAATAAAAAATATTGAAGACCTTTTCCGGATCAAAACAATGGGCTTTCGTGGTGAAGCGCTTGCCTCAATTGCAGCCGTTGCCCAGGTGGAATTGAAGACAAAAAAAGCTGAGGATGAAACCGGAACTTATATTGAGATCGAAAATAGCGTTGTAAAAAAACAAGAGCTGATTGCTAGTGCGAACGGAACGAGCATCGCCATGAAAAATTTATTTTTTAGCGTGCCCGCAAGAAGGAATTTCTTGAAAAGTAATGCTGCAGAAATGCGACATATTGTGGATGAATTTATCCGCGTAGCTTTGTCGTTTCCTGAAATTTTCTTCTCGGTAATTAGTAACGGCCAGGAAATTTTTCATTTGGAGAAAGGAACACTGAAACAACGCATCGTTCAAATTCTGGGAGATAGTCTGAACGCAAAATTGGTTTCCGTTCATGAAAATACCGACTACATGAATATTTATGGGTTTGTCGGAAAACCGGAAGCAGCCAAAAAAACAAGAGGCGACCAGTATTTTTTTGTGAACAACCGCTTCATTAAAAGCGCATATCTGAATCATGCTGTAATGAGCGCCTACCAGGAAATGATCGCTGCTGACAGCTTTCCTTTGTATGTGTTGTTTGTTGATCTTGATCCTGCGCAGGTTGATATTAATGTTCATCCTACAAAACAGGAAATAAAATTTGAAGATGAAAAAATTGTCTATGCCTTTATACAGGCTGCGGTAAAACATTCACTCGCTCAATTCAGCATCACCCCCACTTTGGATTTCGATCTCGATCCTTCTATCCAGCAATTGGATGCAGTGAGTAAACCTTTTACTACCGAACAAAAAAACGAAACGGCATCTTCTTCCTTATATCAAACATTCACGCAAAAAAACCAGGCGCATTTTATTGAGCGGGATAATACCAGTGAGTTGAAACATTGGAGAGAATTTTATGAGCCCCGGATACCGGAGGCCGGAAGTCGGAACTTAGAAACGAGCAATGAACAATTAATAATCAATAATGACCAGATCTCGTCCCTCGGACTTCAGACCTCGGACTTTGGAATAACGATTCAACTGCACAACACCTATATTATTGCACAAAACAATCGTGGATTTATTTTGATCAATCAGCAATTGGCGCATGAAAGGATCTTGTATGAACGATATGTCGCTGCCTCTCACGGAAAAGCGATCGCCGCGCAAAGAAGTTTGTTCCCGGTAACATTACAACTTTCCACTCAGGATGCAATTTTATTGACCGATCTGATGAATGATTTAAATGATCTTGGATATCTGATAGAACCTTTTGGGAAAGATGCATTCATCGTACAGGGAACGCCTGCCGATGTTTTGGAAGGAAATGAAAAGTCTGCCATTGAAAACTTATTGGAGCAGTTCAAACATTTTAGCAGCGACATGAAATTTTCAAAACGCGAAAGATTGATCCGTTCATTGGCGTGGCAACATTCCATAAAGCCGGGAATTGCCCTTGCTGAAAAAGAAATGGAAACATTGATTGAAGAATTATTTAATTGCTCGCAGCCAAACATAGCGCCAAACGGCAACCCTACCTACATTGAGTTTAAAAAAGATTATCTGGAGAAATTATTTGGAAAATGATCCTCCTGCTTCTTATCACAGAAAAATTTAAAAAGATGAGTACTGCTGAATAAGAGATTTTAAAAACTCCCGCACGGTTTTGCGAATTGCTGAACCGCTTCCATGTTCATTATTGATCAGCACAGAAAAAATGAGTAAATGATTTTTTTGCGTGATGAGGTATCCGCTTAAACAAATCACACCCGACAGGCTTCCGGTCTTTGCATAAATATATCCGCTGTCCTGCTTGTAATAACTCCCCAACGTTCCATTACCTCCTGTAGGCAAAATTCTTTTCATTCTTTCCAAACTAAATTCGTCCTTCATTTTACTCAGGAGAAAGATAAAATCCTGAGGAGAAAATAAATTGTATCGACTCAACCCGCTTCCGTCTACCCAGACAGGTTTCTGCGGCAGATCTTTCAAATCGGTCTGTAATAAAGTGTCAATTATTTTCTTATCGTTGATAAAACCCAAAAATTCATTACTCGCCATCAATAATGTTTGCTCAGCAAAAAAATTATCACTTCTGTACATCATTGGCCTGAATAATGAATCAACAGGTTGCGAATGAAGCGTGTTGAATCGGGAGTGGTCAATGGTCAATGGCGAATGATTAATGAAAATATTTTTACTCACCGTATCCTTCAATAATTGTACGGCCGATTCCAAACCATGTGTAACAAAAGGCACATCCTGCTCTGCGTAATTTTCCCTGCCTTGCGTTAGATTGAAAATATTTTCGGAAAGATCTCTTTTTACAAAAAAATTTTTACCGCTGCTATCGGCAAAATTGACTTTCCAGTTCACATCCGGAATAGAAAAATTACTGATAGAACTATCTCCCTGTCTCGCCTGCACCCATTGAATAAAATTGCCGTAAACCGGCATGGCGCTGCGTTCGACCATATAATCGTCATTATAATCATCCCAACTCCATCCGGATCCCCATGCCTGTTCTTTCCAGTTTGCATCGGCGATGTAAATATTTTTATTCTTTAAGAAATCAACAACAGGTTGTTTTGCAAAATCGCGATGCAATAATGTTGGATCACCGGTTGGCATTACCAGGATGTCAGTGTCTCTTTTAATGTATCGTATACCAATCAAGGAATCGCCGAGATATTTCATGCCGGCGTATAATGAAAATAATTTTGTGTTGCTTGCGGGAACAAAAAATTTGTCTCCCTGATGATCATATAAAAAAGAATGGGAAGCAACGTCATAAACGCTAATGCCAACATGTGCGGATTCAAGATCTGTTTGCTTGAATATCAGCTGCTGTGCTTTTTTATCTATGAATCGGGATGAGGAGCAGCCATGCAACAAAACTGCAAGTGATAAAAAAAATAAAAGAGGAAAGTTCTTCATGCAAAATAAATTTCTGATCAAAACTACTCATTACTCTTCATCTACCCATTGCTGCGCATTTTTTTTCCGGTTATCTGAAAATTATTATTCATTAAACCTGAAGCTGTAACTTAGCAATCCTAAAAAAAATTTCATGAAAAGATTTGAAAGATATTTATTGCTTTTATTACTGGCCGTTGCTATTTTCAGTTTTATTCCCCCAAAGAAAAAAAATCGCAAATTCATTGACAAATCCAATATGGATCTCACCGTGAAAGCGGGCGATAATTTTTATGATTATGTGAACGGGAATTGGTTGAAAAATAACCCGATACCTGCATCAAAAACCCGGTGGGGAAGTTTTGACGAATTGCGCGAATTAAGTAGCCAGCGATTAAAAATAATTTTGGAAGAGGCTTCCGCAGGTACCGGTGGCGACAGGCTTCACCAAATGATCGGTGATTTTTATTTAAGTGGAATGGATAGCGTGGGTTTGGAGAAATTAGGATACGAGCCAATCAAGGCAGATTTGCAACGCATCGATGCCATTAATAGTATTGCAGGAATTTTAGACGAGATCACATATGATCGCACCCATAGTATCGGCGGTTCATTATTTGGTTTTGGTATTGGCCCCGATGATAAAAATGTTACGCAATATATCCCGCAAATTAATCAGGGGGGAACATCATTACCGGACAGGGATTATTATTTGAAAAGTGATAAGCGCAGCACAAAAATTCGCGATGCATACTCCAAGCATTTAAAAAATATGTTTATGCTGATCGGTGAAGGTCAGACCGCAGCTGAATCTCACGCAGATGCCGTGATGCGTATTGAAACCGCATTGGCAAAAGCGCAACTGAGCCGCGTTGAAATGCGTGATCCCGATAAAACTTATAATAAATTTTCTGTAAAAGATTTCTCTTCCATAACACCCTCACTTAACTGGAAAGAATTATTGATAAAATTCCAGGTAAATGGAGCCGATAGCATTCTCACCAACAATCCTTCTTTTTTTAAAACTGCAGATCTTTTATTGTCAGCGTTATCAATCCAAGATTGGAAAACCTATTTGAAATGGAAAGTGCTGAGTAACGCTTCACCCTATTTGAATGATGCTTTTGTTAAAGAAGATTTTTCATTTACCCAGGTATTGAGCGGCCAAAAAGAGCAAACACCTCGCTGGCAACGCATGAGCGGTCTGATAGACAGACAACTCGGCGACCTGCTTGGCCAGTTATATGTTGCAAAATACTTTAAACCCGAAGCAAAACAACGCATGCAGGATCTGGTAAATAATATGATACAAACTTTTTCTGAGAGAATAAAAAATTTGGATTGGATGAGCGCCGAAACAAAGACACGGGCTTTGGAAAAATTAAATGCCATCGTAAAAAAAATTGCTTATCCTGATAAATGGAAAACCTATGATGGCGTTTCCATCAACAAGAATGACCTGCTTGGTAACGTCCGCCATTGCGGCATTTGGGCGTATGATGATATGGTGAACAGGTTTGGAAAACCAGTTGATAAGACACGTTGGGGAATGACCCCACCAACAATCAATGCTTCGTACAGTCCTCAAAATAATGACATTACATTCCCTGCCGGCATTTTACAATTTCCATTTTTTGATTTTGATGCAGATGACGCATTGAACTATGGTGGGATTGCAGCCGTTATTGGTCATGAAATGACCCATGGTTTTGATGATGAAGGCCGCAAATTTGGAGCTGATGGTAATTTGAAAGATTGGTGGACCAAAGATGACGCGGCAAAATTTACCAAAAAAGCCAATGAAGTTGTTGACCAATATAACGCATTTACAGTTTTAGATACATTACATGTAAATGGGAAATTAACGCTCGGCGAAAATTTAGCTGACCTTGGCGGTTTGTCAATTGCCTTCGAAGCATTCACCAAAACCCAACAATTCAAACAAGGAAAAAAGATCGATGGTTTCACTCCTGCTCAACGTTTTTTTATTAACTGGGCGCAGATTTGGAGAAATAATATTTTGCCGGAGACAGCAGCGCAACTGATCTTGACCGATCCACATTCGCCGGGAATGTATCGCGCTAATGCGCCCATTACCAATATCGATGCCTGGTATGATGCTTTCAATGTAAAGCAGGGAGATAAAATGTTCAAGCCAAAAAATGAGCGGACGAAAATCTGGTAATTAATTGACAATGGATAATAAATGATAATTGGCATTTATCCATTTTCAATTACCTCATACCCGTTCCTGCGCGCGCAACCATCTTTCCGGGATTTCATTACTGCTTGCAAGCAGATAATCTTTGTAAGAGCAGGCAATATATTTTTTATCCGGCAGCTGCATCCACCAGCGATTTGTTTTTCTGCTTTGTAAAAAAGTGGTCTGCACTTCTGCAAATGCAGTATGATATTCTACAAATGAATCTTTTTCATCCAGGGAAGACTCACGCCGGCCGCGGCTTTTGCCATCGATCAAATACCAAAGCATGTGACTGATCTGTTTTGCGGTTAAATGATTAATGTCTTTTTCCGGAATGTATCCGTAAATGCCAACAGTATTTACATTCGGACTTAATCCTGCAAAACGCAATAAGGCACAAGCTTCTTCGCCGGTAAAGCCATTCGGTGAAAGATCATTTGCCGGGGCAAATGAATTGGCAATCGCAGAAATATCAAAACTAAATAAAGATGAATTTCTGATCACCGGTTCCATCTCATCGATATTTTCTTTTACATTGCCGGCGCGAAAACAATCAAAGCGAAGCTTATCCATCGTTTCCAGCATATGCGGATGCACATAATAACTTTGAAAACCGATGTGATTATAATGACGGATATAATTGGGTTCGCTGGTAAGCATCTCCATCAAAAAATTGTCGCTTCTGTTACAGGAATCAATATTCAGATCGATCAATGCATCAATACAGACCGCTTCAATGACATTTCGTTTGTCAACATACATATTATATTGCGCCAAGGTCAGATCATGCGAACCGCCCAGTATCACAATGGTCACGGCGTGATCGGATAATTCTTTCAGCACGGTCTTCAGTGCAGCGTAAGTATCCTGCAAACTTGCCCCGCTTTTAATATTTCCCGCATCAGCGATCCGGACATCTTTATGCCAATAAAAAAGTTGATAGAATTGCTCCCGAATAGCATCCGGTGCAGCTTTGCCACTATGGGCATTATCCGTTCCCCGCACTTCGCCACAGCCGATGATAATAATATCCTTTTCATACAAATCCGGGAATTCCTCTTCATATATTTCAATGTGTTTGCCAATTTGCCCATCAGCATATTCTTTTCTTATCAGTTTCCTTTGCATCTGAACCGGCTCTAGAAAATCCTGCAGACTATGAAAATCACTCATGAAATCTTATTTACAACAAACTTAGATTAAAAACGAACTCGCTGTTAAACAGGGTTATTCACATACCTTGAAAACACAAGCTTACTTAAGAAGAAGAAAAATATTATTTACCGGGGGATTTTATTACCCTAATGCATCGTTGCGTCATTCAGTTGAACTGCAAAATTATATTCAGCTTTAGTTTTTTAAAACTGTTTTCACGTCTTGTCCATCCCTGATTTCTTCATTCGCATTCTTTATGAGCACATCGTGAAGAGATAGATCGCCAAAAATTTCCTGTTTTCCTTCAGCAGTTCTTCCCATTTGCACTTTGACCCATTGTGCTTTATTGTTTATCACTTTGATAACAAAAGGTTTGACCGTTGAATTTACAACTGCTGTTTTCGGAACAATAAAAGTATTGGCATTGCCATTGAGCGGGACATCAACTTCAGCGATCATCCCTGGAAGTAATTTCTTATCATTATTTATCACATCCATTTCTGTTCTTTGCGAACGCAACTTTGTATCCAGTGCCCCCGCAAGTCTTGATACATTTGCTTTGAAAAACTGATTGGGCAAGCCTTTCACGGTAAAGCGTACTGAACTTTTTCCATTCAAATAACTTGCATAAGCCTCAGGTACACTTATTACCAAACGCAATTTTTTTTGTTCCTGCAAAGTAAAGATCGGCAAATCAGAACCCTTTCCTGAAGGGCCGACATACGCTCCCGCACTCACATTACGCGCGCTGATAACGCCATTAAAGGGAGCGCGTATCTCCAGATAATTCTTTGTATCTGCTATTTCGCGATAAGCTGCTTTTTCAGCTTCGAGTTGCGCTTCATCTGATTTTTGTTTTGCCAACGCAATTTCTAGATCATTCGGAGACACTGTTCCCGGTGTTTTGCTCGTCTCCAAGAGTCTGTCGTAAGTCGCTTTGCTTGCGATGTAAACAGCTTCCTGCGATTTTAATTTTGATTCAGCAGCTGCTAATTGAGAATTGATCTCAGGCGCTTCCATTACAGCAAGCAACTGACCTGTTCTTACTTCACTGCCAACATCAACCAAAAGCCTTTTTATAAAGCTGTTAACTTTTGCATACAGGTCTACTTGTTGGTAACTCACCAGTTCTCCCGGGACTTGCAAAGAAGAATTCAATTGTCCGTTTTGCAAATTGAATGTTTCTAATGCAGCCGGTTCAACAACTTCGGTTTTCTTATCCGTGGCTTCTTCTTTAGCGCTTGAGGTTCCGCAACTTTCCATTCCTGCAATAAATATCATTACTGCTACAAAACTTCCCGCAGCGCTGCATTTCAATAAACATTTCATCTTTTATCTTTTAAATATTTTAAGATCTTTTTATTTTAATTTCCGGCAGGCGATTCCTTAACATCATCATACAAGGATGCGATGTAATGAATGCTTTCCTTATCTTCCGGATCCAGAGAAACAGATTGTGTACTTGCTTTCCCCTGCACCCAAGCAAACACCATTGGCAAAATTAACAATGCCGCAAAGGTAGAAGCTATCAATCCACCAATTACGGCGCGGCCTAAGGGCGCTGACTGATCGCCCGCTTCGCCAATTCC
>JAJPKJ010000049.1 GCA_021323755.1 Chitinophagales bacterium
AAGATAAACGAAAACTTGAGTTGGAATAAGATAATAAGCAATTCAATTATTCCAACAATTATCTTTTCGTTTGCAATGTATTATTTTATGAAAAGAAAATTGAGAAGGAGATAAATTTATGCCATCTCGAAATAACAAAGCCTCATAAAGAGGCTTTGTTTATTTTATCTTTGCGTTACCTTTTGAAAGCCAGATTTGTAGGCATTTTTGGTAAGGCAAACGCGGGCAAAAGCCCCATACCGAACACTTAAAACACTAAAGCATTAATTATTTCTTCTAAGACGTGGAGTACTCAAGGCTTCTTGTATCTAACCAGCAGTTTTATTTGCGCTCCATTTTTTTTGCGATTCGTAAAATGTCTCTCAAAAATTCGCTATTGGATGGTCGGAAGCGTAGATCATATAAATCCGAAGCGGATTGACCACTCAATTTTTTCATACTTGCTTTATTTTAACATTACAATTTAATGTGAATGGTCAATGACGACCGGTATTTCATGCTCAATACAAACGGCACTCCCAATAATCTTATTGACCGTTTTTTGTCGTTGGTTGTCATGAAATGGCTGTTGGTACTCATTGATAAGAATGCCGCAATTTTTTTCGACTTTTACACAGTTGAAAAGGATCTCGCTTCATATCATATTTTGGCTGGTGTATTGTGCACAGGATATCCTGCTCCAGTTCATTTATACAAGATCTGTCGCAAATGGGGTCTCCCCGGTCGGCCAATTGTTGATGAGCGCCGAAACAGAGCTGGTCATGATTCCTCTTAAACTGGTACTCACTTACTATGCTCTCTATGTATTCCTAAAAGAAGTACTCAATGAAAAAAAGCATTTCATTTTCCCCTTCCTGCGATTACTTGCACTAACGGCAGTCTGCGTCGTGTTATACAGAATTGTTGATCATTACCTCGTCAGTACCTTTATTTATCATGGGTCAGCTGGACCCAGTACGCTTTTTGGGGTCATGAATATATGGTACGCACTCTTCGACATCGGGCCAGCGGCAGTGATCGCACTAATCATAAAATTTGTGCGCATCCAATTCGGGAATCGGGAAAAAGAGCGGACACTGGTGAAGGAAAAATTAGAGGCGGAATTAAGACTCCTCCGCAACCAGATAAATCCCCGTTTTTTGTTCAATACGTTGGATAATATATACGCGCTCTCCTTGAAGAGGTCAGATGATACGCCGGAGGTGATCATGGAGTTATCCAAATTCCTGAATTTCATGCTGTATGAATCAAGAAAGGAAATGATCATTATTGGGGATGAAATGAGGATACTTGATGACTATATTGGGCTGGAAAGAATATGGCGTGATGGTACACCGGAGATCGATTTCATCTGCGAGATCGATAATGAGATGGAACAGATCCCCCCCTCGCTGCTTCTTTCATTTGTAGACAATGTTTTTGAGCATGCAGCAAGCAGGGGGCACAGCGGAACCCGAGCGCTTATTGACATCAAACTTCAGTCGGGAATCCTTCGCTTTAATATTGAGCATATCCTTGATGTGGACACCAGGAATGCATCTGGTTGCTATGACAACATAAGTAGTTCAAGGAGACAGATCGAGCTTTTGTATACTGATTACCATTTGGATATTGACGATCAAAAAGAATATTTTAAAGTGGACCTGGTCATAAACCTCAAAAGCTATGCAAAAATTTGATCTTTCCCATTCTTCGGATCATGTGAAAAAATCACGACTCCATATCATCTTTTGGATTGTGTATTTCACCTATGATACTTTTTTGCAATTGTCCTATTGGCGGCTTTTTTTAGATGGGATCTCAGGTCAAGATCAATTATGGATGGCGATCAGATCAGCACTCATTGTACTGCCCTTGAAAATGATGGTGACGTACGCAGCGCTTTACTTTTTTCAGAAATCGGTAGTAGAAGAAAAGAAACGGTTCATCATACCTTTGACCTTCTTGATTTTGGTCATCGTTCTTGCAGCGATAATGTACCGTGCCGCTCATTATTATTACATTGATCCTTTTATTTATCACGGAAGGGGGGTGCGAACCACCCTTTTTGGTTTTATGGACATCTGGAAAGCATTTTTTGAGATATTGTCGGTTGCCTGTATTGCCATAATAATAAAATTTGTACGGGCACAATTTCAGAGCATGGAAAAAGAGCGCTTGTTAATGAAAGAAAAATTAGAGAGCGAACTGGAATTTCTCAGAAACCAGACGAACCCGCATTTTCTTTTCAACACTTTGAACAATATCTATGCGCTGGCGCTGAAGAAATCCGATGACACCCCAGCAGTAGTGAAGAAATTAACCAAGCTTCTCAACTTCATGATTTATGAATCTGGGAAAGAAAGGATCTCTATCGGGGATGAAATGCAAATCCTAGAAGATTATATAGAGCTGGAGAGGATACGCTATGCCAATAGACTTGAATTAAATATCACCCTGGAGATCGACAACGAAAAAGAGGAACTGACACCGCTGCTTTTGCTACCTTTTGTGGAAAATGCGTTCAAGCATGGAGTGAGTGAGAGCCAGCTTGATTCATATATCCACATTGATATAAGACTAAGGTCAGGTATCCTGCAATTCGAGATTGAGAATACCAAGGAGCAATGGGAAAAATCCCCGGCCAATGGCAATATCGGGCTTGTGAATGCAAGGAGGCAGATCGAACTGTTATATACAGATTATAATCTGGATGTAATGGATAAAAAAGAGTTATTTAAAGTAAATTTAATGATCAACCTGAACAGCCATGCAAAAATATAATTGCATCATCGTGGAAGATGAGCCGCTTGCAGCAGAGGTACTGCATCGGTACATCCATGAAGTGCCATTCCTCTCCCTGGAAGCCGAATGTTCAAACGCAATGGAAGCCATGGACGTCCTGAATAAAAAACAGGTTGACCTCATCTTCCTGGACATACACCTTCCAAAGCTAAAAGGGCTCGATCTGATCCGGACTCTCACCAACCCGCCAAAAATAATCATAACGACTGCCTACCGTGATTATGCAGTACAGGGCTTTGAATTGAATGCTGTTGACTACCTGGTGAAGCCAATCGGGTTCAGCAGGTTCTTGACCGCGGTAAATAAATTATTCATATCTACCCAGATCCATCAAATTCCGATGCCTTTAAAAATTGGAAATGAAAGACTCCATCTTTTCTTCAACGCAGGCAATAAGAAGGTGAAGGTATTCCTGGAGGATATCCTGTATATCGAGAGTGTAAAAGAGTATATCAGAATAACAACAAAGACCAAATCGATTCTGACAAAATTCCAACTTACAAAAGTGGAAGAAATGCTAAAGGACAATGGATTCTTGCGTGTTCATCGATCCTTTATAGTATCCAGGGAAAAAATTGAAGCATTCAGCGCCACAGAACTAGAGATAAACAATAAGCAGATACCGATTGGAAGAAGCTATAAAGAACTGGTGCTCGCGATCCTGGAAAAAAAATGAGTTTGAATAGAAATGCTCTTCTGACCGAACGTTCAATAATTATGTAGCTACTTCAAATTTTTTACTGCCAATTGATGATCTACTTTGATTCTCCGCAAGATTGAAAAAACAAAAGCAGGTATTGGAAAATACCCGCTTCACATGAGAAAACTCAGCTAAAGAGTTTTGCTTGCACTAATGTATGAGGTTATGACCTCCTAAAAATGCTGTTTCTAGTTGAATACAGTTATTAAATTCATGAGCCCGAGAAAAAGAAAGTTGGATTAATATCCGGATTTTTAAACCCCATACAATTCTAAATGAGGACAGTCCCCTGGTTTGCAAAAAGCAATAGAAGGCTGGCCGATTTTTCTTAGTGCGCTGCATTGCAAAAAATTATTCATAGGGCTTTTTCTATTACTCAACCCAAAATTCACTGCACCTGCTTCACGGGGTACCCGCTTCTACGCTTTTCCAGTCATTTGTGCTTGTCTGTTTCTTTGGAAACATGTGAGAAAGGACCAGTCATCATTAATTTCTTTTAAATCAAAACAACTACTGTATGAGAAAACAAATTTTTCTGCTGTGGGTCATTTTTTTAAGTGCTGTTGCAGCCTTTGCGCAGGTAAAGACGATCTCGGGGAAGATCACTGACCAGACCGGTCAGCCGGCTGCATTCGGGAGCATCAGGGTCAAGGGCACAAAAACGGGAACCAGCGCTGACGCTGAAGGTAATTTTTCGATCAAGGCAAAACAGGGAGACATTCTCGTGGTCTCCGGGACCGGCTTCAGTGAAAAAGAAGTGATGGTCGATAATACTTCCTCGATCAATATTGAACTCAAGCGCAAAGAAGGAAACCTGACGGAAGTGGTCGTGACCACGGCTCTCGGGGTTCAGCGGCAGGCTAAAGATCTTGGGTATTCTACCGCCAAGATCAATACCGATGAGCTCACGCAGGCTAAAGTGACCAATATCGGTACCGGTCTTGCGGCTAAAGTATCCGGACTACAGGTCAACCTCATCAATAATGGAGTAAAACCCGATGTGCGGATTACCCTGCGTGGCAACCGGTCGATACTGGGTAATAACCAGGCATTGCTTGTCGTGGATGATATACAGCTCCCGATCACTTACCTCGCCACCATCAATCCGGATGATGTTGCCAATGTTTCCGTATTAAAAGGCGCATCAGCATCGGCTTTATACGGTTCATCCGCTTCCAATGGGGTGATCATCGTCACGACCAAAAAAGGCAGGGGCAAGCCACAGGTAAAAGTGAGTAGTACGGTCAATATAGAATCCATTGCCTATATGCCGGATTTCCAAAATCAATTTGGGCAATTCGGAGGGGAGACACCGGCGGGGGGCTACGCAGGTCTCGTACACATCGGTGACAACCCCTATATCTGGTATGTGCCTTACGAGAACCAGAATTTTGGACCAAGGTTCAATGGTGAGAAGGTCCCGATAGGAGCGCCGATCAGGATATACCAGCCTGGCGGGAGTTTTATTATAAAACAGGATTCTACCTCCTATTCAGCAGTTCCAAATGCCAAAAGCGGTTTTTTCAACCATGGAGTGGAGACGCAGAACCAGCTGTCCTATTCCAGCGGAGATGAAAAAAGTAAATTCTATTTGTCTTTTCAGGATGTAAATCACAGTGGTATCATACCTAAGGACGTGAGCAGGAGAGACGCTATACGCATCAACGGTACCCGGGAAAGCGGGATATTCCGGGCTGACTATAGTATCGGCTATACCATCACCCATACCAATACTACTGCAGGATCCGGCGTCCCCTTCTCTTGGGGCACTACTCCCTATACCGGGGGTTATGCGGGCGGGGGGTCTTATTTCCAGAACAGACCGCTTTATTTTACGATCATCAATTCACCGGCAGACGTAAACCTGAAGAATTACCAGAACTGGCAGACAGATCCCTTTGCCAACCCCAATGGCTATTTTAATGCCTATTACGGCAACCCTTGGTGGCAGATAGACCAGGACAGGCTTGATGAAAAAAGCAACGACCTGCTGGCCACACTTGCGCTGACGCTCAAACCGACGACCTGGCTTGATTTTCAGTATAGGGCAGGGATCGCCAGGGACGATTACAGCAATAAATTCACCCAAGCCGGATTCAGTTTCGCCCCCTGGGCGATCGCCGATACCTTGGGTTCAGGAAATATCCCCTCCTCGGTTCAGACCTATTCTCCGGCAGAGGGTGATGCGGTGAGTTTCAACCAGAGAATTACTAGCGACTTCCTCGCTTCCATCCATAAAACCATCAATGATTTTGATATCCGTTTTATCGGGGGTACTTCCCTCATTGACAACCGGATCCGCCTTTTCAGCGGCTCAGCAAGCACGCTGGTGATACCTGATTTTTACAATATCAGCAACAGGCTCGGCCAGCCAAATGTGAGTGAATACCTGGAAGAGACGCGCGTGGTCGGAGTCTATGGCGATCTCACAATAGGCTACAACAGTTTCCTGTTCCTGCACGGTTCCTTAAGAAATGATTGGAACTCTCTGCTTTCCGCAGCTAACCGGTCCTATCTTTACCCGGCTGTTGACCTTGCGTTCATCTTCACCGATGCCATCAGCAGTATGAAAGGCCAGGACCTTTTGAGTTATGGAAAGATTCGGGCGGCGCATAGCCGCACGGCACAGGTGAGTATCGGCGCATATGCTCTGCAGAATACATTCAATACCGGTGGAGGTTTCCCATTCGGAGGGGTACCGGGCTTCAGCGTGAACCCGGCCTATGCCAACCCGAATATCAAGCCTGAACTGAGCACAGATGATGAGATCGGTCTTGACCTGGGATTTTTCAGGAACAGGATCAATTTTTCAGTCGCTGTATATAATACGATTACCAAGAACCAGACCATCCCAATAAATATCTCTTCCACTACCGGTTACTCTACGGCTTTTGTGAATTCCGGCGAGATGCAGAACCAGGGGATCGAGCTGGA
>JAJPKJ010000011.1 GCA_021323755.1 Chitinophagales bacterium
AAGATAAACGAAAACTTGAGTTGGAATAAGATAATAAGCAATTCAATTATTCCAACAATTATCTTTTCGTTTGCAATGTATTATTTTATGAAAAGAAAATTGAGAAGCGATAAATTTATGCCATCTCGAAATAACAAAGCCTCATAAAGAGGCTTTGTTTATTTTATCTTTGCGTTCCCTTTTGAAAGCAGGATTTGCAGGCATTTTTGGTAAGGCCAACGCGGGCAAAAGCCCCATACCGAACACTTAAAACACTATAGCATTAATTATTTCTTCTAAGACGTGGAGTATTCAAGACTTCTTGCATCTAACCAGCAGTTTTATTTGCGCTCCATTTTTTTTGCGATTCGCAAAATGGCTCTCAAAATTCACTATTGGATAGTCGGAAGAGTAGATCATATAAATCCGAAGCGGATTGACCTGTAAGTTTATTTTTACCGATTTCAATGAATTCATTGGGCGCTAACTATTTATTGTGTTCAAATGCTTCCGGCGAACTTTGCGTATGCAAATCGGCTCCAGGTGGTCAATGTCGCCCGGCACTTGCACCATAGCACAGGAAAAAGTATTTCAGTCACTTGGAATGAAGAACACTAGTTACATTTGTCAAAACTGGGTTGACTCAAATACCTGCTTTGGGCACAACATAAAAAGCGAAGCTTTTGTGGCAAGCGAAACGCCAAGTGCATTAAACTTCACCAACTTCCTTTGTTATACTTTGACTTATAACTTAAGGGTGACATTCCCGTTATCCTACCAAATACTTCTCTAAAAGATTTAGTGTCATTATAGCCAACATCATACATTACTTCATTAACAGTTTTCCTTGTGTTCTCGAACGACTTTTTTGCCATTTCAATTTTTACTCTTTGCAAGTAATCAAGGGGTGTCATACCGGTGGATTTTATAAATCGCCTATCAAAATTTCTTCTCCCGATATTTAACTTCGTTGAAAGAGAATCAATAGAAATTTTATCTTGATAATTCTTCTCAATATAATTTTGAGCTTTTAATATATCTTCATCCTCATGTTTTTTATGACCATTAAAAATGGTAAATGCTGATTGGCTGTTCCTGTCTATTTCAATCTGAAAAACTTTAGAACAAAAAATGGCTGTTTTCCTATCAAAATATTTCTCTACCAAATAAATCATCAGGTTCAGAAAAGAATAGGCGCCACCGTTAGTATAAATCCCATTTTCATCTGTGATTAGCGCATCTGTTTGTAGGATTACGTTGGGAAACATTATCCGGAAGTTTTCTGCAGCAGCCCAATGTGTGGAGCAATTTTTTCCATCCAGCAAACCAGTTGATGCCAGCAAAAATGCGCCGGTGCAAATACTTGCTATTTCAGCACCATCTTTATATTGTTTCTCAATCCAACCAATCAGTGATTTGTTTCCCTTCAGTGCTTTTTCATAATTATGATTCAATGAAGGAATAATGATAAGATCAGTTTTTGCGATAGCTGAAATAAATGTATGCGGCCTCACGGCAAACAAACCATCATAAAATTCTACTGCTTTTGATAGACCCGCCAACTGAATTTTAAACAATTCACCTCTGCCATTTTGTTTCCAATGTTCATTAGCTCTTGTAAATATTTTGTAGGCGCCTACAATGCTGCTAAGGTTGTTGCCTTGCCCGTCAGGAACTATTATGGTAAGGTGTTTCATGTTTACATTTTGGGCAAAGTTATATAATTGTTCTGTCCAAATCAACCCATTATAAAGTCTATTTAGCACCCCCTTAAAGGAATATTTGGACAATATCTTTGAGGCATAAAGCTTACAAAATTTAAAAGCTCTAAAATTTAAGAACATGAAAAAGAAAATCATCTTAATAACTGGAACAAACAGCGGCTTCGGCTGGCTTGCAGCTAACAGCTGTGCAGCAATGGGACAAAAGGTATATGCTACAATGCGTAATACAAAAAGCCGCAATGGTGATAAGGCAAAATTATTGGAGCATCAAACAAACATTGAAGTTTTAGATGTAGATGTTACAAATGGGAAATCTGTTAACGATGCCGTTGCAACTATCATCAAAAAAGAGGGTAGAATTGATGTTGTGGTAAATAACGCTGGTTTATATGTTACTGGGATAGCGGAAACATTTACAGAAGGCGATTTGGAAAAAGTTATGGATGTAGATGTGATAGGGCCCTGGAGAGTAATTCGTGCTGCATTACCTCAAATGCGCAAACAAGAAGAAGGCTTAGTCATAAATATTTCAAGTGTTGCAGGCCGTTTCTCTTTTCCATTTCAAACCGTTTATAATGGAGCTAAATTTGCCATTGAAGGTTTAACAGAAGGATTACATGAAGTAAGGCCTTTGGGTGTGGATGTTGTGATGATACAACCTGGTGCGTTTCCAACAGAAATTTGGGGAAAAATAGGAATAGGGTCAGACACTTCTGTACTTGCGGGTTATGGTGATTTAGCAAAAGTTCCTGAACAAATTGGAGCAGGAGTCAAGCAAATGTTTGAAAACATGAAACCTGATCCACAATTGGTTGCTGATGCAATTGTAGCCCTTATCAATACACCTAAAGGCAAAAGACCTCTTAGAACAGTAGTTGACCCAACTACTGGTTCATTTTCAGAAACGGCTAATAGACAAATAAAAGAACAATTTGAAAATTTTATGACTGCCTTTGGTATGAAAGAAATGCTCAATTAATTTTTAAAACATTAAAACAAAGCAAAATGACACCCTCAAATTATTCAACAACCATTTTGGTTGACCAAACTCCGAAAGAAGTATTCGATGCCGTCAATAATGTACGTGGCTGGTGGTCGGAAAACATCGAAGGCGGTACAGACAAACTCAATGCCGAATACCTTTATCATTATAAGGATATTCACTTGTGTAAAATGAAAATAACTGAATTGATCCCTGATAAAAAAATAGTTTGGAAAGTATTGAAAAATGAATTCAGTTTTACACAAGATAAAAATGAATGGGTAGGTAATGATATCGTTTTTGAAATTTCAAAACTGAAAAATAAAACACAACTCACATTTACTCAAATAGGATTAACTCCTGCTCACGAGTGTTACAATGTATGCTATGATGCCTGGACCGGGTTTATTACCAATAGTTTGAAAAAACTGATCACGACAGGCAAGGGGCTGCCTACGCCAAAAGATACAGAATGGGAATTTAATGAGTCATTAATTTCAAAATGGAATATAAAAAGCAATAAACATTTTACTAAAAGTTTTACGACGGAAAAAACACCTGAAACAGTTTATAATTTACTGCTCAACATTAAGAAATGGTGGTCTGGATTATATTCTGAAACTATAAAAGGGAAAAGCAAGAAAGTAAATGATGAATTTACTTTTAGCGCGGGTGGCGGTGCACATTATTCAAAACAAAAACTTGTAGAACTTGCCCCCAACAAAAAAATTGCTTGGCTAGTCACAGAAAGCAATCTGAATTTTTTAGACAACACTTCGGAATGGGTAAATACAAAAATTTGTTTTGACATTTCAAAAGAGGGGAACAAAACACGCGTTATTTTCACGCACAAAGGATTAATCCCGAAAATTGAGAGTTATGAAGGATGTGCATCTGCCTGGACACAGTACTTAGCGAATTTAGAAAAGACTTTGAATTAATTGATGATATTGAAAATAATAAATGCTTGACTCCAACATTCAGTTTGTTGCTGTGCTGGCGGACGGCAGAGCAATCGCCTTTTGAATAACTATCAACTATTATCGAGCAGACCTAATTTTAGTGAGCATTTGTTATTAACTTCATCATCGGCAATTTTATTCGGTTTCGCTTCCCTGCTTGACATTATAAAATGCCGGGACAGCAGCAAGCCGATGGCGTTGGCGCACCTTGTGAAATCATGCCAACTTCAATTTGCTAAAAAAAACGGATTATTTTTTTAGACAAAAATTACAAGATGCTACATTGTACACCATTTCTTCTATTTGATGGCAACTGCGCTGAGGCTATGACATTTTATAAAAATTGTCTTGGCGGAGAATTAACATTGACAAAGACCGGAGACACTCCAATGAAAGACCAGTTCCCGCCAGAGAAGCACAACAAGATTATAAATGCCCACCTAAAGAGCGGAGCTATAGAGTTCTCTGCAACAGATTGGCATTCTGATTCGCTTATCCCCAAACAAGGAAATACTTTTAGCATATATGTTGTCGCCGACACATACGGTGAGCTGAAAGAAGTTTTTGACAAGCTTGCTGAAGGAGCAGACAATAACAAAGAGACTTTCATTGAGCTGCGCGATATGCCTTTCGGCACGTACGGACAATTTAGCGATAGATATGGTGTCCCATGGATATTCGTAGCGCGGAGAAAAGAATAAGGAACCTCTCACCGACCTGTTTGCGAGCAATAGTTCTTGGTTTTGCCGCTTGCTTGATATTCGCCTGATATCGATGGATAAAAGCAAACATTGATTGCGGCTATGCATTGACGTTAGACTGCTGAGGATTATAAATTGAGCCATAGGATTTAGGCCGGCCTCAGTAACTTTATCAAGCATTGACTCTCGACAGGCGATTTCCAAACGCCGCCGCAAAAATCAATGGTTTTTAAATCGGTTTCAGTTGTCGGCGGACGTTTTCCAAATTCACGCCCGATCGCTAAACCGAAACCGTTGGCAGTAACCCTGGCACAAACTTCCACTTCTAATATAAATGACTGTGACTTTATCACAAATAATTACTTTGTCATTATTTGGTGGATGAGCCAGTGACTTGACCACCAAAATCCGGAACGGATTGATGCGGAAGTTTATTTATACGAATTTCAATGAATTCATTATGCACTAACTATTTATTATAGTCAAATACTTCCGGAAGACTATGACTGTGCAAAACGGCAACAGGTTTTCAGTGTACTCCAGCTCTTGCACGGAAGGGACAAATTGTATTATTTTTTTGAAGAAAGAATTTGACGTTGAAGAATGGAAATATTTCGGATGAAATACTACAACAATATGTTGTCACTTGTTATCGCTAACGTCTCCACATACGTAGTTACATTTACGTATATACATTTACGTGAATAATTAAATCATTTTTATTTGCAAATGATATTTGGGCAGGTCAATTATTCCGCTATTTTCGCAACCCAAATCGCGAAATAGAGTAGTGGTAGCTCGTCGGACTAATAACCCGAAGGTTGGAGGTTCGACCCCTCCTTCGCAACTAACTTTAATTTTTAAATATTAATTTTTAATTTATGAGAAAAAACTCTCTTTTTTTGGTGATCATTTCTTTTGTTTTCATTGGTTCATCAATCTTAACTGGTTGTGCGAAACATGAAGTTCTATCGCAGGACCAGTCGCAGCGAGTCCCTGATCTTCTACCAGGATCATGCCCTTACCCTTGTACGGATACTCGTTGTAAGGCTTATCTAAATGGATATTGCGGTACTGGTTCTGGGTCTGATACAATCGCGGTTATTACAAATTCCAAGAATCCAGAAGAAACTGTTGGTAAAATGCATAATAATGGGATGATTTCAATCATGCCAAATTATAATAGTGGAAGTTTGCAAGCTACTCAACAAAATGTTTTTTCATTTACGAAAACGTTTATGATACAAAACCACTATGATTCAGCAACACTTGTATATGCATATAATTATTCTATTCAACACAATTATTATAGTTTTTCGTCAATGCCTTCAATAGATTCTGTAGCCGTAAGAGAACATAATGACAATAATCTTTCTACAACTGCTGAAAATTATGCATTTCGTTTAGCAAACTTGATTTCTTCTCTTTTGGATTCTGCCACCAGTGCAGTGTATACAAGTTTTGCAAATCAGGTTATAGTGTATGAAAATCAAATTATAAATGATAATTCGCTAACGACTAATGAAAAGAATATTTTATTATCCGCACATTCAGTAGCTAGATATAGTGCTAATTACTGGATGAATTATTATAATAGTCAATCATCCGGGCTATCTAGTGCCAATGTTCAGGTGAATTCTTTAAGGCAGACTCCAATGAAGGCGACTACAGGAGGTTGGTTTAATTGGAAAGATACTTTGGGTGATGATGTTGCTGGAGCATTGGGAGGAGCAGCAGGCGGTGCTATCGGTGGTTCTTTGGCTGGCGGTGTAGGAGCTCTACCAGGTGCAGCAGGAGGTGCCTTAATAGGTGGAGTGGGAGCATCTGTTCAAAATGCTGCCAAACAAGTATGGAATCATTTATTTGGTTAATTAATCAAAATGAAAAATAAGAAACTTTTTTCAGTTGTACTGGTTTCTACTGTTATCTTCTTTTTTGTTTTTGTATTGGTAAACTTTACTTTCAA
>JAJPKJ010000061.1 GCA_021323755.1 Chitinophagales bacterium
CTCTTTGGTGAGTATTTGTTTTGACTTTTGTTCAGAAGGTGGATTCAGTCTTTCAGCCTTTTCATATTCTATTACCTGGTTCAATATTTCTGCCGGCAGATCATTTTTGCATCTTACCAGAATCTCTAAGAATTCAGCAGCAAAAAACTGATCGATCTGTATCTTTCTTTTTGTGGTGTGCGCAAACTTGCCGATCACCCTGCATATATTATCCCTTTCTTCCGGGCTTAATTGTTTGACAAATTCATATTGTTCAATTTTTTTCAGTGACAGGATGATTGGTTCAAGAGCATCAATGGTGATCACATAAACGTCATAATCGCCCATTCGATAGGTCAGCTGCCCGATTGCCTCAATTGTATTTGTTGGAACGACCAGAAAAATATCTTTCTTGACCTTTTCCTGATTCGCATACTTTTTTACATTTTCAGTTTGCGCTTTTATATATTTTGGAAAATTGGTCAGGTCATCATTTGACGGACTCTTCGCATCGAATATGATATACTCATCGCAGATTTCTATGGTGTTGTCGGGACTACCTTTGAACGGCACTTCATCCAGATATTGTACCAAATGGGTTTGACAAATTATTTTAAGTTTTTGTTCGACAGCGGATTCATGTGCTGACCATTGCAATTTCATTTTTTCAAAATTCCTTTGTTGTTCTTCTACTCTCTGGTCATTGAGTCTTTTGATCTCTGAATCCAAAGTTTCTTTCAGCTGATTTAATTCTGCAACCTTTTTATTATAGGCTTGTTCCTGCTGTTCTTTTATAGCCTTGTGATCTGAAACAAATTTATTAAGTTCAGCGATCTTTTCATCCTTCCTGCTAATAGAGGAATCCATTTGGGCTAATGTTCTCTTTACAGTTTCATTTTGGGCGGTTACTTGAGTCAACTCTTTATCCGCGCGGACAAGATCATCTTTGCCTTTTTGCATTTCTTTTTGAAGTGCTCTGAATTCTTCAAACGCATCGTAACTCAAGTTCCGCAAGAACCGCCAGGAGAATAATCTCTGCCAAAAGCTTAGCTCCCGGATCTTGGCAAAAAAAAGACTCAATTTTTCCATAAGTAGATTTTTCTTGTATGGGTATAAATTTAACGGAATAGTTTTTCATTTGATGCTTTCGTTTAATGGGAAATGCAATTTGAATCAGGCTATTTTGTTTATTTGATATCCTTATAATAAGTCCGATCTTTAAAACGATTAACCTAAGAAAACTTTCGAGGAAGGCACCAAATCGGGTTTCACCTCTGAAAAATTTGCGGTCAGAAGATTTTTGCCTGAAATTTTGTACTAGTAGAATGGCAAAACGGAGCAGGAGTTGATTTGATATGTAAGCATGCTCTTTTCGAGTGGAGATTGCAATTCCAATTCGGAATTTTTACAAAGCATGTACCTCCGCATGATGGTTTCTTTTATTATCCTTTGATTATAACCTTTAATTCTCAAAATTGCGAACCGTGAATTGAATAGCTATTATCCACATTAAAGTTCTCGACAAAATTGGAGAATTAATCAATATCTAAAAGATCACTGATGGTAACATTAAAGGCTTTTGCAATCTTATGCAAGGTGAGAATCGTCGCGTTTGTTCTGCCCGCCTCTAATCTTTGAATTGTTTGTTTGTCTGCGTCAAATAGGTGCCCGAGTTCAACCTGCGTAAGATTTTGTTCTTTGCGAATTTCTACAATTCGAGCACCTATCTTTTTTAATAGGTCTTGCTGTTCTTTGTTCACTTTTCGCATAGTTGGAAAAGTGCATAAATTGAATTGATTTTAGGTAAACATATATGTTGACTTTTGAATAATTTTGTTTTATGATTAATAAAAAACAAAATGAAAAAGAGATGTTCATATTATTAACATCTATAGAAATACTTCCATCTGAAACTGCTAAAGTCCTCCGGCTTCACTATGACAGTAAACTTTCGCTGAAAGAAATATGCATGGTCATGAACAAGTCAATATCAACTGTTCGCAACCACCATAACCGCGGAATATTCTTACTTAAAAAATATCATAGGGAAAATAAAGCAAAACTGATTTCATGATCTATTTTTTGCCTTGTATTCAAGCGGTGTGCATTTTGCATGTTTTTTGAATTCAATAGTGAAGTTGCCAGGTGAATGGTATCCAAGAGTATATGCGATCTCTGCAATGGAAAGTTTGTTCTCAAGAAGTAACTGTTCGGCGTGGAGCATTTTAAGCTTGGTAAAATATTTTATCGGCGCGTACCCAAAAAGTATTTTAAATCCTTTCTTTAGGACAAATTCATTGAGCTCACATTTGCGGCAAAGAAAGCTAAGCGAGATCCTTTCATCGAATCTCTCTTCCTTGACCGTTTCTTCAATTATTGATCTCGCTTTTTTCAGTTTGTCAATATGCAAGTCGGTCAGAATAAATTTCCTGTTCAGTTCTTCGGGTTCAAGTATTATTTCTAGAGCTGCTAGCAAGACCTCTTTTGAGCAATCTTCGGCAATATGTGATTGTGATTGCACTCCGTATGGATTTTTACCAATATATTCGATCGTTTCTTTCATCACTGGGGAACAGATATATTTTTTAGATGCGATGTGCATGGATTCCTCTTTTGCGACATGCTCAAGGAATTCGTCAATGACCGGGAAATCTTTGGCAAGTCTTTCCAGGAATGGAAGGTTGTAATGAAAATCGCAGGTGGTATAAACAGGGGCCTTGTAAAAATCTGCAGCGGTTTTCACAAATGAAGTATAAGAGATGGAAAAATAATTCTCTTCCAAGCTTGGAGACGCGATGGATTCCCAAACACCATCTATTTGATTTTTTAATGCAATGCGAAGTTCAAGTACTGGTTCGTCCGCACGAACTTTTAATACGACAGGTTTGAATATCTCATAAATGCTGTACTGGATCACAACACCTTCAGTAATGATTTCATAGAATAGGGTTTGACCAAATTCCCCGCGAGCGATCATGCATTTTGGTTTCAATTTTTTGAAAAGCCTGAGGTCCTCCGGAGATATTTTAATAATCTCTATTTCACCAAACCCTTCTGCTGATAATTCAAAATCCATTTCCATATTATTCCTTTTACCATTATTTTTTATCCAACCGCCATAATTGTAACCTATTCATTACTGTTAGTTTGCAGTAACAATTATCGTTTCTGCTATGCAAAGTGGTAATCATCTCTTTTGTAAACCTGTGCCGGTTTTTCACCGGCATGAAGTATTGTATGAGTATTCGATCGAAGAACTTGGCCAAACCATCGGCTTTCGTTCATTTGATCTTCAGACTGACCTTTCGCTCATCCATAACTGGGTGAACCAACCTTATTCAAAACGCTTTTGGCAAATGCAAGGAGATATTGATCTCCTATATAATACTTACACAAATATTTTGTCCTCTTCGTATACACATTCTTTTATCGGTACTCTTGATAATGTTCCTATTTGTCTAATCGATGTTTACCTGGTGATCATAGATGAATTGAAGGTCCATATATATGTTAACGCCGACGATTGTGGGTTACACCTGCTTATGGCTCCCCCTAGATTACTCCTTAAGAATTTAAGTTATTATGCTCTCAGGGAATTTGTTGCTTATATTTTTTCTTTTCCTGTCGCAACGACCCTATACGTTGAGCCGGACTGCAAAAATATTTTGGCAAATAAGCTAGCGCTAAAAACGGGATTTCAATTTCAAAACACTATTCAGCTATCCTACAAAACTGCAAACCTCTATTCCCTTACTAAAGAAAATTTTTATGCAAAAAATAAGATCTCTTGATTTCGCAAGAGGCTTCACTGTACTCATGATCGCACCTATTCATACTGTTTTATTGTACTCTAAACTTTCTGTAAGAGAAACGCTTATTGGAAAACTCCTTGCTTTCATCGCCGAAGGTCCAGGCGCGCAACTTTTTATGATGATAATGGGAATTTTCTTCGCACTTTCTGCACAGAAAAGTTTTTTCCTTATTTGTAAAAGAGCTTTTTATTTGTTAGTTGCTGGTTATTTTTTAAATATTGTAAAATTTGTCATCCCGAATTATTTTGGCTGGTTGCCAGCTTCACTATTACATGATCTAAATATTGATGCTGGATCAAAAGATTATTTAACGTTATTCTCCATTGGTGACATCCTTCATTTCGCGGCACTTGCAACACTTTCGTTATATGCTGTTTCAAAAATGAAATATCCGGGGTTTACCGCGATTGGTCTTGCCTCTATCTACACTGTTCTTTCTCCCTATTTTTGGGATATCCATAGCCGGTATGCAGTTGCCGATTATTTGTTCCTTCTTTTTGGTGGCTCGCCTCCGGAGGTGTTTTTCCCTTTCTTTCCTTGGATCGTTTATCCGCTTGTAGGATTATCCATTGGAGTTTTTATTAAGAGATCAAAGGAACTGAAATATCCATTCTGGCTCTGTCGAGATATGGGATGGGTACTTATAATCCTTGGCAATCTGCTATCCCGGATCTTAAATCAGGACACTGGTACCAGTTTTTACCGATCTGATTTTAATGGAACAATTATACATGTTGGGATTGTTCTTGTCTGGTTAAGCGTATGGCAGTGGATAGAAGAAAATGTTGCCCACAATTATTTTTTTGATGTGCTGGTCTATATGAGCCGGAACATCACTTCAATATATATTATCCAATGGATTATTATTTTTTGGTTGCTCCCTGTTTTTGGCTACCAGCGTCTAGGGACCGACGCTTCCGTTTGTGCGATCGCGCTAACCGGTTTTCTCACGTTTACCATTTCATTTTTATTTAAAAAGAAATTAAAATGAGATCTCAAAAGGTATACGACGTCATTGGTATCGGGATCGGCCCTTTTAATTTAGGTCTTGCAGCGCTTTCCCATGATATTTCAGAGCTCTCTTGCATTTTCTTTGATAAGCAAAATGAATTTAACTGGCACGGAGGAATGTTATTGGATAATGCAAGACTCCAGGTCCCTTTTCTTGCCGATCTTGTCACTCTTGCAAATCCATGTTCCAGATTTTCTTATTTGAATTATGTCCATTCAAAGGGCAGAATCATCCCATTTGGGATTCACGAGCAGTACTATATCCTAAGAAAAGAATATAACGATTATTGTAAATGGGTCGTTTCACAAGTTCCCAAATTACGTTTTGGTTGCGCCTGCGAATCAGTTCGATTCCTGAAAAGCAAAAAGATATATGAAGTACTGATTAAAGAAAATTCTTCCGAATCAACTTTAAAATTCTATGCAAAACATGTTGTTGTAGGAGTGGGGACGGTTCCGGCGATTCCTGCATTTGCGATGAACCTAGGATCAGAGAATGTCATTCATTCTTCCAATTATCTAATCAGCAGAGAGAAATTACTGGCAAAAAGATCAATAGCGATAATCGGTTCTGGTCAAAGCGCTGCTGAGATATTCAATGACCTGCTGGAGAATGAACAAAAATTCTCGTCACTCTGTTGGTTTACTCGGTCAGAGCGTTTTTACCCGATGGATTTTTCCAAGCTCACCGTAGAAATGACCTCCCCTGACTATATTGACTATTTCTATAAATTGCCAAAACACAAGAAATCTAAAATTCTTGCTAGCCAAGAAGTACTCTATAAGGGCATTAATTATTCCCTGATAGCAGAGATATATGATCGTCTCTACACGCTCAATTTATCAGGTCGAAAAAACCATATCAACATTTATCCCGCTTGTGCATTAAAAAATATCAGGAAAATAAATAATGATGCTTTTCTTTTAAAATTTGAACATGTGGAGATGGAAAGAGAATTTCAACATGAGACGGAAGCGATCGTGCTTGCGACAGGATATAAATACGTCTTCCCGGAATTTTTGCGCTATGTCAAAGAGCGTATATGTTTTAACCGGGACGGATCCTATGATGTCAACGAAAATTATTCAATAGATCTGGACAATTCAATTTTTGTTCAGAATGCTGAATTAGACACCCATGGTTTTAATGCTGCCGATCTTGGTATGGGTCCGCATCGCAACGCTGTCATATTGAATTCTATCCTGGAAAAAGAGTTCTACCAAATCCAAAAAAATACCAGTTTCCAGACCTTCGGTCTTCCTTCCTGAGTTCCTTTTTCTTAATAAGAAAGGGGAGATGTAAAAACATCTCTCCTGGCGGCACTCTAAAACTGCTTGCTATAAAAAGAGTCCGTCACTTGTGAAAAACTCCCGAACGTCAAAAGATCCTTTGCAGTTCTTTATCAATATGGCATTTGTATTTCTCATAGGCGATCATGCAACTGAGAAGCCAGTCATGCGAACTTGCTGCTCTTTGATCCAAATCATATACCGCCGCATGATTGATATTGCTGCCATCGTTATTGCGACGCAGAAAATACAATTCGTCCCGGTCGGTCTTCCCGCTCTTATGGTATGTAAAGAACTCCTGCCATGCTGCAAAGAATTTATCAAGTCTGGATAACTCCCCATGCCAGAAATTTATCTGCAACTGTTTTTCTTTTTCCGGCAGGAACTGTAGCGCATGATAGCGCTGTATATAATATTCGATCTCACCTGTGAATCTTGGCTTGGTGGATTTAAAAAAAAGAATCTCATTTGCATCACTTTCAAAACCTCTGCTGATTATTTTTTCTTTCAGGATGTTCCAGTTATCGATGCAGCACCTGAAACAGAGTTCCATTTTTTCTTTATCATTAATTTCTTTTTTTAAGATCTCATTCAGCCCAGTGACCATTCTTTCATATTGTCCGAGATAGTTGGTGTTCATGGATGGACAGTATGGTGTTCTTTGTGTTCCAGGACCTGCAATTCCAAAATGCCCTTTAACCGCTCAAGGGCATTGCGGGTATGGGCAGCACGGTCTTTTTCTATAAGACAGTAGATCAGGATCTTTGCCTGACCATCTTCCACAGATTGCAGGTGGATAGAATCGACATATATCCTCCTCGATGTAAAAAATTCCATTAACCTTTCCACCGTCTTCAGCGGGTCTTCGACCAGCATCGCAAGGGCAAAATTTTTTTTTACGAATTCAACCGAGAGGTATCCCATTAAAAGAAATTTATTTTATAAGGCCGGGGTAAAAACCCCGGCCGGTAAGCGGGTGGTCATCACCCACGAGTTCAAACTTTAGTTATTTAAAAACAGGTTGTATAGAAATACATCCTGGTTCGTAACTACCAAAACCAATAGCTACATCACATGAGAAAAATTTTCTAAAAAGAGGGAAGTATGGATATACTCCCCGTGAGCAGTGAACCTCACGGAACACGACTCTGCTTAGATATTAGGAATCGTTAATAAAAAAAATAAAAGTTGTTTGATTCATATTTAATACAAATTGAATTGCGTTTCATCCAAACAAAAACGAGAATATTTTTTTCGAAATTCCCTTATGAATTTGTGTATTTATTTTTTTTGTTTTCGATGAAAATTATTGATGAAAAAATTTTGTGGGATTAATTTTTACTAAGTTTGTAAGCAGAAACATCTATTTATTTTTTGAGCATCTATATTGACGATAACGACCTGTTTAACGCATTCAAAAAAGGGGAGCCGAAGGCTTCGGAAAAAATATTTTCTGACCACTTCCGCGAACTCTGTTTTTTTGCCGAACGCCTGAGCGGGAGCAAAGAAACAGCGGAGGACCTCGTCGCCGACAGCTTTGTCAAGATGCTGCAACGAAAAGAAAGCTTTGAGAATCTCCAGAACATCAAGGCCTTTTTATTTGTCACCACCCGCAACGCCTGCATTAACAGTTTCAAAGCTGGGCAAAGACATGCCAATGCACACCGCCAGATGCATTACCTGCTAAAAAGCGATGCCGGTAAAGCAGGTCTTTTTGAAGACGAGATCATCCGCGCTGAAGTAATCAATGCCATCTACACCGAAGTAGAGAATTTACCCGACCGGGCAAAAACCGTATTTAAACTGATCTTCACCGAAGGACTTTCCAACGAAGAGATCGCCCGTCAATTGGGTATCGAGATACAAACAGTAAGAAGCCAAAAAGCAAGGGCACTGCAACTATTAAGAACAACACTCTTAAAAAAAGGGAATATCATCGCGCTTATTTACCTGGTCTCCTGTTTTTCTGCACCTAACTGAAGGGGTTCAACATTTATTTTTATTTTTTTTGACATTTCTTTGGATGAAATGAATACCAGTTTGTATTTGTTAGCATATGGTGAGCCGAATCAGCTTTTTAATCGTAAAACACAATCAGTCAGCATTGGCTGATGATGAGCAATTTGAACTGGATAACTGGATCAGCCAGTCTGAAGAAAACCAGCGACTTTTTTTTGAATTAACGGATCCGGATCATATCAAAGCGCACCTTAAACAACTACAGGCATACGACGAACAATCCGTGCGCACAACAATAGAAGCGCAATTTGCGAATGCTTTTAAAGGAGAAACAAAAATTAAAAGAATTTGGTTTAGGGTGGCTGCCGCCGCAGCAGTGATCGCGTTTTTTGGTTCAGGCGTTTATTTTTATTGGAGTTTTGAGCATCATAAATCATTAACCGAACAGAAAAACCAACTGGCGCGTCAGGACGTTGCGGCGCCAATAAAAAATCGTGCTACCATAACATTAGCCAACGGGCAAAAAATATTCCTGGACAGCGTCCGAACCGGAACCATCGCGACGCAAAAAAATGTCCGGATCAATAAAAATTCAAGTGGCGCTATCGTATATAGCGGTAACACACAACCGAAAACAGAATTAACCTATAATGTGCTAACTAACCCAAGAGGAAGTAGAGTAATTGACATCACGTTGAACGACGGTACGAGAGTTTGGCTGAACGCAGCATCTTCTTTGAGATACCCGGTGTCTTTTTTAAAAGAAAAAAGAAATGTTGAGATCACCGGTGAAGCATACTTCGAGGTTGCTCATGATGCATCAAGACCGTTTAGTGTTTCCAAGGGGTATACTAATGTTGAAGTATTGGGAACGCACTTTAATGTGAATGCTTACGAAGACGAACCGAACATAAAAGTGACCTTACTGGAAGGATCGATAAAACTCAGGAACGAAAACTTATCCTCTGAAGAAATCCTAAAACCCGGAGAACAAGGAATAGTAAAAGAGCATCAAATAGAGATAGCAAAAAGCGTAAACATCGAAGAGGTCATGGCTTGGAAGAACGGGCTTTTCAAATTTGATCATACCGACCTGAAAGTGATCATGCGCGAAATGGCAAGATGGTATGATGTGGAAGTAAGCTATGAAGGAAATATCCCCGAAGAACTCTATAATGGCGATGTACCAAGGACAGCCAATGCATCCGCCGTTTTAAAAGTTTTACAATATACCGGAGCGAATTTTACAATAGAAAGGAACAAAATAATCGTCAGGCCTTAGAATGATTTTCACTGGTTAAGGAAAAACAAAAACAGGAAAGTGTTGAAGCCACTTCCCTGTGAATCGTTCGGGCTTAACCCATAATAACAATTGCGAAACTGCTTTTCAAGTCAAAACCCAAACAAAACAAAGTTATGGATTTACGGCCTCTTTGTATCCCGCAACCGCCGGGAATCACCAAAACCTTGCGGATAATGAAACTTACAGCGATCATATTACTCGCAGCTTTTCTTCAGGTAAGTGCACGTGGATATACTCAAACAGTGACCCTATCAGAAAAAAATGCACCGCTGGAACGAATATTCAACGAGATCAAAAATCAGACAGGATACACTTTTGTTTACAAGAGTGACCTGCTTCAAAAAGCAAAAAGAATTGATATAGATGTAAGAGACGCAGCACTTGAAACCGTCCTTCAAATCTGTTTCGAGAATCAACCACTAACTTACAAAATATTCGAAAGGATCATCGCGGTAAAAGCCAAGGACGAAATTTCAGAAAACAACAATCTACCTCCCGGAGAAATCAGCGGTCGCGTCAGCACCGAACAGGGCGAACCCCTAGAAAACGCGAACATCCTTATCAAGCGAACAAAGAAAGGTACCATCACGAATGCCAACGGCGAATTCACTCTGAAAGATGTACGACCCGACGACGAAATCACGATTAGTTTTGTGGGCTACGAAAATGAAACTATAAAAAAGATCGGCAACCGTAAACAACTTGTCATTTACCTAAAAGTTGCTACCAATGAACTTGACAAGGCTGTAGTGCAAGCATATGGCAAGACCACTCAACGTTTTGCTACAGGCGACATCGGAACAGTGACAGCTGCAGATATTGAAAAGCAGCCGGTAATGAATGTATTGGAAGCGATGCAGGGGAAAGTTGCTGGTCTCGATATATCGCAGACTAGCGGCTATGCCAGTGCGCCTTTCAAAGTAGAGTTAAGAGGTAGAGCGAGTATAAATCCATTATTTACTTCAGACCCGTTGTATATAATCGATGGGGTACCGCTCACCGTTAACGAAGTTAGTAGGGATTATCAAGCAACAGTTCTTGGCAATCCTGTTAACCAATATGCTACGGGTTCACCTGGTTTCGATCAAACCGGATTGTCGCCTGCCGGTGGACAAAGTCCCTTCTTTAGTATTAACCCAGCGGATATCGAGTCGATCGAAGTATTGAAAGACGCAGATGCTACTGCGATATATGGATCACGTGGGGCCAATGGAGTGATCCTTATCACGACAAAAAAAGGCAAAGCTGGAAAAACGAAATTTGATATGCATGTGCAAGAAGGTACGGAGCGTGTCGACAGGTTCTGGAATATTATGAATACAACCCAATACCTCACTATGCGGAGGCAGGCCTTATTCAATGATGGACTGGCACCTAACCCCCTTAATGACTTTGATGTTAACGGAACATGGGATACTACGCGCTATACTAACTGGCAAAAAATGTTGTATGGTGGAATAGGCCGGACTTACGATTTTCAGAGCAGTTTTTCCGGCGGCGATGCTCATACGACGTTCCGGATTAGTGGTGGATACAATCGGACTACGGGAATTACTACAGTCAGCGGAGCTGATCAGCGCGGAAGCGTTTCATTCAACCTGACACATCACTCTCCTGATCAACGACTGAGTATTGGATTCAGCAACGCATTCTCCTATGCTCAATCTAATTTGATAAATCTTCCGGGTTCCATTACTCTTGCTCCGGATGCACCGGCCATTTATGATTCTCTTGGCAATCTCAATTGGGCAGGCTGGGCGGGCAAAAATCAAAATACTATGGCAGAAAACGTATTTCCATTCGCCTCGCTGAAACAGCCTTATACAGCCAAAACGAATTTCTTGAATAGTAACCTTGTGATTAGCTACGAGATCATCCGCGGTCTTCAGATTTCTATCAGCTTTGGATACAATATCGGGCAGCAGAATCAAACAAGGATCTATCCAATTGCAGCCCAAAACCCATTGCAGAATCCTCTCGGTAGCCTCAGCTTCGGCAACAATCATAATACCAATTTTATTATCGAGCCCCAAGTGAAATATGATCTACAGCTTGGCAGAGGGCGATTAAGCGCTCTTGTAGGACTATCATCTAGCCAGAATAATACAGCATCTCTGAGTACAAACGGAACCGGGTTTATCAGCGACCTATTAATTAATAGCGTTACCAATGCTGCATCCTGGTCAGCATTTGATCTTTATGGTGAATATCGGTACTTCGGGGGATTTGCGCGGGTTTCTTACAATTGGGAAAATAAATATGTTTTGAATATTAACGGGCGACGCGACGGAAGCAGCCGGTTCGGGCTGGGGAATCAATATGGGAATTTTGGATCAGTAGGCGCGGCCTGGATCGTGTCGGAAGAGGGATGGGTAAAGAGAATCTTACCTTCTTATGTGAGTTTTGTAAAGTTGCGGGGCAGCTATGGAACGACAGGTAGCGACGGAGTGCCAAATTACAGTTATTTAAGCCAGTA
Source organism: Chitinophagales bacterium (assembly GCA_021323755.1). GTDB lineage: Bacteria > Bacteroidota > Bacteroidia > Chitinophagales > Chitinophagaceae > Puia. The sequence continues at coordinate 11,831 of JAJPKJ010000061.1, forward strand.
TTCCTCTTTGCATATTCCACCCTATGATAATAGCACGTCATTGGTATCGCAAATAGATCCCAACCCCAATTTCCGGTGGCAATCCAATAGAAAGCTGGAGGGCGCAATTAACCTGGGATTTTTAAAGGATCGGATCAGCTCGCAAGTTGCTTGGTACCGCGATCGCTGCGGTAATCAACTTGTGGCGTTTCCCACGCCTTATTTTACTGGTTTTCCGACTGTGATCGAAAACAGCCCGGCTTTAGTGCAAAATGTTGGATGGGAATTCACCTTTAGCGCCACCTTGATCCAAACTAGGAAATTTAGCTGGTCGATTAATTTTAATACAGCGATCAATCAGAATAAATTGGTTTCGTATCCGAATTTTGCCCAATCTCCCTACACAACTATTTTAAAAGTAGGTCAACCCCTCAATATATCGAATGTCTTGCATTATACGGGTGTTGACCCTCAAACGGGTCAATCCAGCTACTTGGATAAAAATCATGATGGTCAAGTCGAATATAACCCGGGTCAGTTACCCGATGACAGTTATCCGTTAGTACTTGCTCCAAAGTTCTTTGGCGGACTAGGGATGAACTTTAACTTTTCGGGACTATATGTCAGCCTTTTTTTCAATATCAAAGATCAGATTGGGCGAAATGCCGTTGAAAATCTTACAGGTCAACCCGGAGAAGTCAATTATAATGAGCCGTCTTATATTCTGGGTAAGCAATGGCAGCATACAGGTGACCATGCCGCTACTTATTCCAAGTTTTCCACGATAAATACTAATAGCTTCAATTATTTTACAATTTCAGACGGTTCATTTACTGATGCCAGTTTTGTCCGGCTTTCGAGTTTGGCGATTTCTTATAGTCTGCCAGCAAAATATTTTAAAAAGATGGGTATTGGATCTTGCAGTCTGTTCTTTCACACCAACAATTTATTTATTATAACCAAGTATAAAGGTCTTGACCCGGAGACACAGAATTTTGGTGGGTTGCCCCCGGTAAAAGTAATTGTAGGGGGAATAAGCTTTAATCTATAAACTTTTTTATATGGTAGCCAATCGCAGAAAAAATAATGATTTTTATTTTGCTTTATGTTGTCTTTTTCTTTTGCTGCCTAGTTTGAGTTGTAACAAGCTTGTCTCAGTTCCGCTTCCTATCAGCAGCGTTACAACGGGTCAAGTTTACAGCTCAGATCCGACGGCAACCGCAGCAATGCTGGGGATTTATAGCTATATGAACACTAGTCGATCATGGTCGAATTCTTATACGAGCATCTATTTGGCGTTGTCTGCCGATGAATTGACGGACCAACCAAGCGGAGGAGAAAAGTATGATCAGTTTCTGTCCAATGACCTATCTACTATACAAAATAGTACCAGGGTTTTACAAGCTTTTTGGCAACCAGCCTATTTTGAAATATATAGCGCAAATGCGGTGATCTCGGGTGTGCAATCGTCTACTGCTAACGTGAGCTCCGGCACTAAAAATCAACTTACCGGAGAAGCTAAATTTATTCGGGCTTTCTGCTATTTCTATCTTACAAATATATTCGGTGACGTTCCGCTTAACCTATCAACTGATTTTAATCAAACTGTATTGCTTCATAAGTCACCCCAAGCGGAAGTATATAATCAAATTGTGAACGATTTGCAGGATGCTCAGAATTTGATGATAAGTGATTTTTCATTATCTGGCGGAATGCCTATCCGGGCGAATAAATGGGCGGCAACTGCATTGCTCGCAAGAGTCTATGAATACTTGGGGAAGTGGCAGAGTGCAGACTCAGCAGCTAATGCGGTTATAAGTTCAGGGCTTTTTAATCTGGTGCCTTTGCCTGTTGTTCCGGAGGTTCCACCCAACGTGAATTCTGATAGTGATGCGTTCAGCGCAAATAGTAGGGAGGCAATATTGCAATTGCAAACAGTTAATTCTTCCCCGTGGTGTACATGGGAAGGTAATTGGTTTATCCCAGTGTTCAACCCAAATGAGTGGTTAAGCTCGCAACTGGTAAATGCATTTGAACCCGGGGACTTTCGTTGGTCGCAGTGGGTAGCTAGCGAAGTTAGGCGCGGCAATTTGTATTATTATCCTTACAAGTATAAAATTCGGCAAGGTAGCCCAGGCACACCGAGTCCTGAAAACTACACGCTGCTGCGATTCGCAGAGCAATACCTGATACGGGCTGAAGCAGAAACGAATCTTGGAAATCGATCTGATGCAATTAATGACCTTAATGTAATTCGAAACAGGGCGGGGCTTCCAAATTATTCTGATTCAGCCAATGGCCCTTTGATGCAAGCTATACAGCACGAAAAAAGAATTGAGTTCTTTGCGGAATGGGGACACCGATGGCTGGATATAAAGCGTTGGGGTATTGCCATTCAGACTTTGGATACGATTCCTTATAAGAGACCCAATATTGACTCCACCCAATTGTTGTACCCTATTCCGATATTGGAGATTCAAACGGACCCTAATCTGACTCAAAATAAGGGTTATTGAAAGTTTTTATATTAAGCAGGCAAATCCAAAACTGGAAATTATGAAATGTTATATAAATACTTATAAATTTAGGAAATTCTTCTCAGTAATGCTTATCGTGGTAATTGTGATTACAGAATGTAGTTGCCAGAAAACAAGCATGGTGCCCAATGTTTCAGGAGCTACAGCTTTTACTGTCGTAAACGCAGTACCTAATACAGTAAACGGAATCGCACCTATTATCAATACCTCGCAAGCGATTATGTGGTTTGGTTACATTTATCCAATTATTGGTTATGGCAACTTTCAGGAATATTCCCCAGTAGGGGGAATGGATACTGTTTATACGGTGCAATATAACAGTCAGGATACGCTGGACGTCGGCCCCAAAGCGACTGGCAAGATTTTCTATAGTATTCTTAATTTAGAGAAAGGGGGTATCTATACTTTGTTCCTTTCTGGATCTGATACTACCTCTCCTGATTATTTATTCATAAAGGATTCAGTGCCTTATTATCCAACTTCAGACAGTGTGATGGGTATCAGGTTCGTGAACCTTTCGACAGGCTCGGGTCCGATAAGTATTAACTTGGAAGGCAGTCCTAACGGTTCTGAAGTGAGCAGTCTTACATACAAGGGTATTACCGGATTTAAGCAATATCCCAACAATTCTACAACGCTCGACTATTTTTTTGTGATAAGGGATGCTGCTACTGGTGATTCGCTAACTCAGTTTGACTTTAATTTAGTGGGCGATACTAATAATGGCTATGGCCTTGCTGATTTTCAGTACACAGGAGATCTACTCACATTCAAAAACATAACGATTGCTTTAATCGGTCAACCTGGGTTAAATGCGGTGGTGCCACAAAGCACCATGATTATCAATAACTTCTAACAACATTTAGAACAACACCCAAAACAAAGAAGGATTCAATGAATAAATTGATTTTGCCATGTCTGGTTTTGGCCCTCATTCTTTCTCTTGCCACTTCTTGTGGAAGGCCGGACAGGAAAAAAATGCCGGAGTTCTCTAATTTGACTGGACAGTTTGATGAGGGGTCCGCAGCCTCAGAAAAGGAAACGTTTATTGTGACAGATACAACAATCAATGCTGAACATTTTTTTTGCATCTCAGTCCCTGACGCTTCTTCAGATTCTTTGAGCTGGGCAATGTTGCAAATTTATAAGCCTCTTGCCAGGATTTTATATGATGCCATGAAAAAGGTAGGGGATAAAGGTGTGGTTATAAATCTTTGCACCAGTCAAGATCAGCAGCAGAGAACGGATTTGGATGTTAAATGCAAAGACGAATTTTCCTTGCCTGTAGTTTTAATATGGGACAATGCATCGCGAATCCGCACTGCTGAATTCATAAATAGGATCAACGAATTGCATGGCTTTAAATGCACTATCGTAGCAGGAAATGAAGGAGGAAGTGCGAAATCATATTCGACTGAAAATTGTTTTCAGTTTCCTGACACTAAATCAACCCAATCGAAAACTTTTAAATCACAACTATGATTTATTCTGGGTTAAGAAACAATAAGTGTAATTGGTATTTATTCATTTTTTGTCTAATTCTATTGGGCAGCAGTCGTGTAGTAGCTCAGGTCACTGCTACGGACTCGGCCATTGCCAAACTAGATTCGATCCGTAAAGCAAATCGACCTCGAGACGGCATCAAAGAATTTGGAGAGCTTATTACACCCAGATACACAATCAAAAAAGGATTATTTAATGTATATCAATGCCGGGACACAGTCTATTTTGAGATACCATTTGCAATTCTGCACAGGGATATTGAAGTGATCAACCGGTTGGTAAAAGGTCCTGGCGGAACTCAGGTATATTCAGGTGAGGAGCTTGATGAAAAAACAATTCACTTTGATCGAAACCTAGCTGATTCAACAATCAGAATACGGTATGATTTAGTAATTAGCCAGGCTGACAGCACAAGTGATATCTTTAAAGCTGTAACAAAGTCAAATGATAATCCAGTCTTAATTTCATTTCCAATTAAAGCTTACGGTGTTGATTCAATGAGTTGGATAATTGACGTAAGTAAATACCTGAAAGACGGAAATAGCTTACTGAGTGGTATGGATGCGAGTAGTCTGAACAACAAGGTGGATGCCAAAAAAGACATTGCCATTGATTTTATTCATGCTTATCCAATCAATGTAGAAATAGAAATTTCTCGTAATGGCGTTATCAAGAATGCAAGGGGAATACCTCCAAATACTCCTGCAACTGTAGTGAGCCATACCAGTTTTATTGAGCTGCCTGCGCAGGCATTGCAACAAAGAATCGCTGATCCACGAGTAGGTTATTTTGCAGACCAGGTTAACGTATTCGGTGATCTTCAGCAGAAAATGGAAGACCGGAGATTTATCCTTCGTTGGAGACTTGAGCCGAAAGATGAGGACAAACAAAAATGGAAAAATGGAGTACTCGTTGAGCCCAAAAAGCCAATCATCATTTATATTGATCCGGCAACTCCCAAACAGTGGAGAAAATACTTAATTGCCGGCATAAATGACTGGCAAAAAGCTTTTGAACAAGCTGGTTTTAAAAACGCAATCTTCGGTAAAGAGTGGCCGGAGCAAGATTCGTCCATGCAAATGGACGATGCTCGATATTCTTTTATTAACTATATGCCATCAGAAATATGGAATGCAATGGGTCCGAACGCGCATGACCCCAGGAGCGGGGAGATCATACAGACCCACATATACTGGTATCATAATGTGATGCAATTATTGCATGAGTGGTATATTATCCAGGCAGGTGCAACAGATCCAAAAGCAAGACATGCTATATTTGATGAAGAGCTAATGGGACAACTCATCAGGTTTGTCAGCAGCCATGAAGTTGGTCACACGTTGGGGCTAACACATAACTGGGGTGCGAGCAGTCAAACACCAGTAGATTCATTAAGAAGTAGACATTACTTAAACATCCATGGCCATACTTCCAGTATCATGGACTATGCAAGGTTTAATTATGTGGCTCAACCCGAAGACAATATTCCTGAATATGATCTATTCCCAAGGATTGGGGAATACGATAAATGGGCAATAGAATGGGGATATAAATGCAGCGATGCAAAAACTTCAGAAGAGGACAAGAAAATAATGAGCAAATTGATCTCTGATTCACTCAGCAAAAATCCGAGATTATGGTATGGTGCACAAGGAAGCCTTGACCCGAGAGTGCAAAATGAGGACTTGGGAGATGATGCTGCAAAGGCCGGTATATACGGCATCAAAAATCTAAAAAGAATATTGCCAAATCTTCCTGCATGGGAACACCAGGAAGATGGCGAATATCAAAACCTCGACCTGACTTACCGGATGCTAAAAGATCAGTTCTTCACCTACATGAATCAGGTATTGCGAAATATTGGTGGAGAGTACACAACTCTAAGAGGGGAAGACCAGGACAGCACTGTCTTAATTGCCGGTCAGAAGCAGGTTTATGCGCCTGTCCCTTCCGCAAAACAAAAAGAAGATCTTGCTTTTTTTGATAAAGAGCTTTTTACAACTCCACTTTGGATACTGGATAAAAACATAACTCAAAAAGTTGCGGTAGCAACCCAGCCGGATTTTGTAGAAGATTTGCAAGTCAGGGTTCTCAATTCATTACTTGGCATCAAAAAAATAAATGCGCTACTCGCTAATATGCGTAAATATGGAGACCTAGGATATAGAGTAGATGAATATATCAGCGAAATCCATAAAATCATCTGGAAAGAACTGTGGACTGGTAAAGCCATTGAACCGTATAGAAGAAACTTACAGAAATCTTATGTCGGAGCACTAGGCGATATCACCACTTCAAACAAACAAGATGTAACAGAAACTGACGCACATTCGATCGTAAGAGCAGATCTGATAAAGTTACAGGCTGAAATCCATTCTGCCATACCTAGTGAATCTGATAGTTTAAGCAAGTATCATTTACAAGATTTGGAATCACAAATAAAAAATATTCTGGAAGCGAGGCGTACCATGCAATAAAATGATGAAAAGATTGACCTTTATACTTGCAATTACTAATCTATTTGGGTATGGTTTTTTATTTTCACAACTTCAGATGAAGCATGCGTATTTCCGAGTAGGAAAAAAAGATTCGCGAAACTGGGAAGGTTCATGGATTAGCGATACGAAAGATATTAATTTAAGACCTGCTCCATATTTTCGAAAAGATTTTTTAGTTAATAAGAAGATTCGCTCTGCAAGAGTTTATATGGTTGGTGCTGGATTATACGAGTTCTACTTGAATGGAAAAAAAGTGGGCGATCACCTTCTCGATCCTATGTACACAAGATTTGATAGACGAAATTTATATGTGACTTATGATGTTACCCCTTCATTACAAATAGGAGAAAATATCATCGGTGTGCTTTTAGGAAATGGTTGGTTTAATTTGCAATCTACGGCAGTCTGGTATTTTGATAAGGCTCCCTGGCGCGCAAGACCGTGTTTTTGCTTAGACCTGGAAATAAATTTCGCTGATGGAACAAGTGAAGTAATCTCAACTGACAAATCCTGGAAAACAACTTTAAGCCCAATCATATTTAATAGCATTTATACAGGAGAACATTATGACGCAAGAAAAGAAATTGAAGGTTGGGATCAGCCAGGATTTATTGATACCGCATGGAAAAATGTGATCATCCGTGGAACTCCTTCCAGGAATATCATTGAACAAAAAATTCCTCCAATTCGCGATTGCGAGGAACTACCTGCTATGGATATGCGTAAAATTAATGATACTGATTATCTGTTCGATATCGGAAGAAATATTGCGGGGATAAGTCGGATAATACTTGATGGGACGGAAGGAACAGTCGTCAAATTGAAACACGGAGAAAAATTAGATTCTTTTGGTCATGTTGACCAGTCTAATATCAATGTCCATTATCACCCTCCTGATGGGAACGATCCATTCCAGGCAGACATCTATTTTCTGAACGGCAAAGGCAGAGAAACATTTCAGCCTCATTTTAATTACAAGGGATTTCAGTACGTGGAAGTGACAAGTGATAAACCCATATTACTTACCAAAGAAAGTTTAACCGGAATTTTTTTGCATAGCGATGTGAAAGCAATTGGAAAGACTTCGTGCTCAAATTCTATCATTAATAATATTTGGAAGGCAACAAATAATTCATACTTGTCAAATCTTTTTGGTTATCCTACTGATTGTCCGCAACGCGAAAAAAACGGATGGACAGGGGATGCTCACTTAGTGATTGAAACTGCCTTATACAATTTTGATTCAAAAGCGATTTACGAAAAATGGCTCGCAGATATGCGTGATGAACAAAATGCCAACGGAATGCTTCCTGCAATCATTCCCTCATCAGGATGGGGATATGAACATTTTAATCCAGTGGATTGGTTAAGCGCACTAATTATTATTCCTTGGGAACTCTATTTATTTTATGGGGATCTAGAACCATTGAGAAAAAATTATGACGCTATGAAATTATATTTTGATCATCTTGATAAAATTTATCCTGATGGTCTAATACCTGAAGGTCTTGGGGACCGCGAAGCGATTAATTCACATACTTCAATCGAACTGACTTCCACCTGTTACTACTACGCTGATGCAACGATACTTACTAAGATGACGAGATTGCTGAACAAGAAAAACGACGAAATAAAATACAGAAACCTTGCGAAAAAGATAAGAACAGCATTCAATAAAAGATTTTATCATGATAGTGGGATTTACGGAAAGGGTTATCAAACCGAACTAAGTTCTGCTCTATATTGGGGATTGGTGCCAGTAGAAATAAAAAGAATAGTTGCGAAAAATCTTGCAGATGCGTGCAGTAAAGACAGCATTCATTTTGATATTGGCGTGCTGGGCTCTAAAACTTTACTCAATGCACTTAGCGATAACGGGTATGCGGAAATAGCTTACAAGTTGGCTTCAAAAACAACTTACCCATCATTTGGATATTGGATGAAATCAGGCATGACAACCCTGCCTGAGACATGGAATATGTCATCATCGCTCAACCATATTTTTTTTGGAGAGATTGGCGCGTGGTTTTATAAAGTACTCGGTGGAATAAAAATTGATGAACATACTCCTGGGTTTAAAAATGTTTTGCTTGAACCGCATTTTGTAAAGGGGCTGGATAGTTTTTATTGTGAACATAAAACGAAATATGGAAAAATAATTTCTTCATGGAAAAGAAAAAATAATGAGATCATTTATTCTGTTGTAATCCCAAAAAAATCAAAGGCAAGTTTGATAATCACCAAACACAAACTGCAGAAGTTATCATCCGGATCATATAAATTCAAAATTTCAGAATGAAAAAATTTATCATAATATTTTTTCTCATCTATTCTTGCGTTGCAATTGCACAAAAAGATAATTCTCGCAGGAATGGAACTGTAATATTAACTTTTGATGACGCCTGTGAAAGTCATTATAATATTGTTGCTCCAATTTTAAAACAATACGGTTTCGGAGCAACATTTTTTGTTTGTGAATTCCCTGACGGAAATTTTGGAGATACTACAAAATATTTAAGCTGGCATCAGATAAAACAATTATCGGAGATGGGTTTTGAGATAGGAAATCACACCTGGCATCATACCAACATCAATTCGATCAGCGTAGATAGTTTGAGCCACGAACTTTCGTACATTGAAAATAAATGCAAATCACTAGGTATCCCCAAACCGGTGAATTTTGCGTATCCTGCTTACGTAATAGATTCGGCAAAACTACCTGTTTTATACTCCCACGGATATCTTACTGCACGAATAGGTGGAGATCGAGCTTACAATCCGTCAAACGATAACCCTATGTTTGTTCCGAGCTTCACTATAAAAGACAATAACAGCAATTATTTTTATCATGCAATAGCGGAAGCTGCCGCAAATAAAATAACCATACTTACGATTCATGGAGTTCCTGATGAACTTCATCCCTGGGTGAATACGCCGGTTGATGTTTTTAAACGATATATGAAATATCTCTATGATCATCATTATAGAGTTGTTGCGATGCGGGACGTTCAAAAAGCCTATGCCTTTATGCCTAACGAATCTCGCGATTTTTTTTCTGCAGAAATAAAACTCGATACAGTTTCGAAAACTATTATCAACAAACTATCTATGGTCATTTTGCTGAGCATTTGGGTCATCAACCCCGAATCTGCAATTTAAACTGCTTCGAATATGGGGACCTCAAATTTGGATATTGCAGAAAAATGATTATATGTGATAGCGGGAATTAGTAAATACTATCGTGACTATAGTTAAACCTGTTGGTTGTTCAAATAACTAAATTTGTGTTCATTAACGTCCTTTAAAATTACATTTCAATGGTGGCTATTTTTGAACAAGCACATGGTCAAGGCATAGGATACAACTTCAATATTTCCTTACTCGTTTTATTGAAATTTGCGGGGAGCATTTACTGCAAGATAAGGCGAAAGCGCTTGCTCTGATCCTTTATAATTTTCATAACGATAGTTCAAAAAATGTTTGAAAAATCAGCGCGGGTTTTCAAGACTTGATCGCTTAGCAGGTAATGATCTTTCTATTTTTTATTTACATTCTGAAAATATAGGTCTAATTAAAGCTTCCAATGATATTTTTCTTCGGCTATTCAACATCCCTGCTCATAGACAGTTTCCCTTTGTGCTTTTTTTCAAGCTCGAAAATCAGGACGCAACGGGTGTAGAAATTGTTGAACTTGAGCAATCAAATATTATGTTTGCGTTTGATGAATTATATCCGGTGATTGAGACTCATGTCGACAAACTAAATAATGACAGCAGTAATTACGTTAAGCCAAAAAAGTTTGTACAATTGTTTGAATTTGTAAAGAAAATTGCTGGGAACGTGTTAGTTGAATATCTGGCAATTAAAGCTGCGGAGTGTGCTGCGCAATATCCGCTATAATCTCGCGTTCGCAATGCACTTGTTAAACCTTGTCTTTGCGGGAAGTTTTGTTTCGACGAAACTGTTGATGAAATAACAAAATTGAAATTTGCTAATAGATTTTACCCGCTCCAAGCAAAATATTCTCTATTAAATTTTTTAATCCGGAATATGGTAAAAGAAAAAGATGGTTTGCCACGTGCAGGAATTTATCGAAATTATTATTCAAATTGTTAGTTGATTCAAAACCCAGAAAGGACGCTTTATCAGGTCAAAACTTGTAAAGATCTTCATTGTAAATCCAGACTGGTTGTGTATCCTTTTTATTTCGGCATCGGACAATCTTGCGCGTAATGGATGAACTATAACCAACGCAAAATTGTTACCATCAGTATCTCTTAACGTGATATTTGCATGGATACCTCCAATGTTTTGTGGGCCTAACTGTTCAAAATCTGCTTTTGTATAATCTGAAAGACCGTTAATAGACATTTTTATTTCCTCTTCAGTGATTTGAGGAATAGTCCCCTCTAATACATAATTAAGCAAACCTAGTGCTAAGTCACGGCTCAGAATATGATGAAATGACTGATTTTTATAATCAAGGAGACATTGATAACATGCACCCGTACAATCAGGATTTAAACATTCACTGGCAATTCTGTGCGCTAATTGCAAAATCTCATTGAGATTTGCTAGTATAGATCTTGCATAACCTGCGCCTCCGGGGACATCATCGTACAAAAATATTTCGCCATGGATTTTGTGATTTCCTCGGTTCAATGGGCGCACGCCAACTTTAATTTCTGAAGGATCGATCTGTAATACTCTTGCTGCAGCAATGGCTACGAGCGTTCCAAATGAATACCAAATTGCAAAACCAGACGTCTCGCGGAAAGGAGCATCGAGTTCTGGTGGAAGTTTGACACCGAGCAGAAGTATCTCGGAATGAAACTTATGCGACAATACCAATTTGTCGTTGCTGTATGGAGGTTGATTGGGACAGTAGGATCCTTTACGTGGACCATGACGGAAGCCAACAGTCGGAGGTACGTCTGCCGGTCTAGTATGTCTATTTGGATTACTTGGATCAAGTTCTCTTCCGCAATCACGGCAAATGTAGAAACCAGGGTTACCGCGATCTCGCCCTTTGTTAACTATCACTAAATCTCCAATATTGATAAGTGCATCTAGTCGGTCATCGAAGAAAGTTCGTTTGCCAGCAGCTACCAAAGTATTTTCGCCCATCATCAGTTTGACTGCAGAAGCTTCTGGCCCTCTTTCCAATCCGTCTAACGAATTATAAGCAACCCTGCCTGCATTGGGTAATGCCCCGTCCACCGTAAATCCACGGGGTCTTATGAATTGCATGACAGACAACTCCGCTGATTGACAAATTGGGCACATGGTTGGAACAGCAGGATTAACGCCGTCCATAACAATAATATTCTGACATTGTCTGCACTCGACGATAGCACCTTGCGAGACATAATTAGGGTCAGCGTCAAACGGGTCATGAATGCCAACGCTTGTATATTTATAAGTACGCTGGGCTGTCTGCTTTGTTATTTCTGCCCCGGGTGCATACTCTGAGATTGCAATCTTCAAATCTCGCTGCATTGTTTCAGTAAAATCATCTGCTGGATGATCTATGTTTTCATTTGGAATAGACAATGATACTACATCAACCGGAAATGCATATTTAGGTAGCATCCCGCTATTGAGAAGAGAGACAAATAATTCATCGTTGTTGTCTTTGGATTGGCAATAATTATGAATTTCCCTTGGCAACTCTTGGATCCAGCCTGCAACTTGATTATACAGCGTAGTACTAACAATAAACTGTATTCTTCCATTTAATTCTTTTCTGTTGGAATGTATAAAACTCTCGAGCCTCCGGTTAAGATTATTGTCCAGATAATATTTTATTGTTCCCCAAATCTTAAATAGTTGCTGTTCTCCTAAATCAACTTCTTCAAAAAATGATTGTAGAATCAATGCCCTAAAATGACGCCGTGCAATTACTTCATTTGCGAAATGCAGGGACGGAACGCGCGGCGGATCGCTAACTATAGCTTTAGGTTTTTTAAAATAGTACTGGTCGTGACCGCGTGGCTGGCAGAATGTGTAGACAGATGCAAGTGCACTTCCACGTCGACCGGCGCGACCTGCTCTTTGTTGATAATTAGCAACAGCGGGCGGAACATTTCTTAGGCCTACAAAAAGCAGACTTCCTATGTCTATTCCCATCTCCATGGTAGTCGTAACTGACAGCGCATCGACACGATGGTCGTATGGATTCTGATTACCGTGAAAAATATCCTGGAACCATCGCTCTTCATTTCTTGCTTCTTTGCTTTCAACTTGCGCAGTATGCTCACTTGCTTTGAATGGATATGGATCGGGCTGATCGTTTGTGGGATTGGCATACAATGCACCTGTCTTAAAATAAGTCCTTATTTGTTCGAACGCAATCGGCGAAGTCCGCTGGCCGCAGCGCATACAAACATTAAATAATGGAACTGACATGATGTACTTGCACGCGTTACATTGATGAATCTGATCCTGCGGTAATGGTGACAGGGCAAATCTGCTTAATCGAATTCCAAATGGTACGAGTGGACGAGTACCCATGCTTACTTTGGCACCAGCAGGTGTAAGAATGTTGAGATTATTTGTCAACGTACTCCAAAGCGTATTATCCATCTCCTGCACCCATTGTGCCCTTCCATTTTCATCTGGCAGAGTGCCAGACTCCAATAGCCGAAATGAAATAGCATTGATATATCTTCCAAGCCTTCTGTTTTGAGAAACGTTGAAAGGAATGATTCTACCATGATCTGATTGAAAAACTTTGTAAATACGTTGAGTAGTATTTCGTCTTTCACTCGGTAAAATTAATTCTCCTTCGCTATCTTTTCCCCATTCCCATGGACTGGCGGGCTCTGCTGCTGTAACTATCCGCTCAAATGCCAGTAATCGTATCGACGCTTGAAGAAGCTGATACGATTGCTCAGTATTTAGTCCAGGGAAATTTCCAATGTCAGCTACAACCTGCCCTTGATATAAAATTGGAACTTCCCATTTTGCCAACCCAAGTGGTTCCAAAGAAAAAACTTCGTCAGTGACCTCTCTAAACAAGTCTGCATTAAAAAATAATTCTGCTCTCGTATAAGTATTATCCCAATTCTCCTCAAGTTGCGTGAAAATATTTGTGATTCTTTGTCTTGAAGGATCGATTCCTCTTTTTATCTGTAAATCAAGTACCGCAGTCTTAACTTGTTGATAATTTAAAGATGATGGCGCTGGGTCCATTTTAGAACCATTGCAAGTGCGACAAGTTATTTCCCGCTTTTCTGATTTCCTTCCAATTTTTGGTGGAGAGTCTTGCTCAATTTTTTCTACTCCCGACCCATGACATACTTTACACGCATACAAAACGAAATATAGACATTGTCGAAATAGTTCATTATGATGGTTCTGTTTCAAATCACTGGCAAGTTTAGAGGCTTCCCTTCTCGAATCGCTAAAAACCATCGACTTTCTGCCGTAATTGGGTTCAATTGTGGTTTGAGGAGGTTGGAATCTGTAGTTTTCTTCAACAATTGTAGCGAAAGACTGAATACCCTTCGTTCGTAATGGTTCGATAACCTCCCTACCTTCGACGCCGGGTTGACGCCATCTCTGACATCGCGGACATTGCCCTGGAAATGGACTTATCATGATCCCATTGTCCACCGTGGGATTTACCTCAAAAACATCTCTTGCATTGTCAGCATTATCAACACAAGGCAAGGTCGTTCTCGTTGACCTGTGAGTTACTAAAAAGTTATCATCTGGTTTTTCTACGCCAAACACACGGAACTGCCGAATATCTTCGCGTTCACCAGTGAGTGAATCGCTCCAGGGCCACAAACTGTTGACATGCGAGTCTGGAATTCCACCCAGGAACATTAACCCGCAATGCCGGCACGTAAAAATTTCAAGTACTCTTGAGCCGCAGTCACACCAAGGCCTGGGTTCAGAATAAATTTTACCAATTTGTCTGGGAACATTTTGATTTGCGCATTCACATTTTGGATCCATGCAAGCCCAAAGACCCGGCAATCCCCGGAAAAAAGCATGAAGTCTTAACGATAGCAGGGGCGGGGTGCTTTTATTTTGATCGGCTCTTGCAAAACTTCCTGCTGCTAAAAGACCTGCCGTGGATAGTTGGCGCGAACCGGTTGTCGTTTCCTGAAACCAGCAACGCTTTTCTATTTCATCTAGCGGAGTTGCGTTCCTCGCAATATTATTTCGAAGCCATTCAACAAACGGGTTTTCCCTAATTAAATCATAAAGAGCGACTTCCTCGCCATTGGTAAAATCCGGATCGTGCGCATTAAGATCTCGGGCAAGATTCTCTATCGCCGGCCGGGGATTATTTAATTCAAAATTTTTTTGAAAATTTTCGAACGCAGTTTGAGATAGTTTATCAGATTCTCGTCTATCAATTCCATCGGTAACAGTTGATGCTCGTATAAGCGAAAAAGAATTCTCTGTTACCCCAAAAAGAGTGCTTGTGAAAGATATTAATTTCTCATCACTTCCTTGTGGAACTGAAGCCGTTGTCGCGATCGCTTGAAACTTTTTGCTTTTGACGATTCCTAGTCGTTCTTTAAGTCTGCGAATCAGGTGAGCAACTTCTGTGCCCTTCGCACCCGAATAGGTATGTGCTTCATCTAATACCAAAGTAAAATGAGCATGGGGATCAGATTGTAGCCATTCTCTTGTTTGGTCAAAAATGATGCCCTCGATTGGGCGCATCAGCATATATTCCAACATTGAGTAGTTGGTCACTAGAATGTCGGGCGGAGCGCTTTGCATATCCCAGCGAGTTAGCATTTCTGAGGCCAATGGTCTTGGCCAACCGCCTAATTCTCGGTGCCTTTCCGGTAAATCGTTCCAATCGCGCTGTATCTCTGAAAGATAATCGGCAATGGTTCTCCTTTTATGATCGTTTTCCCAACTTCCTGCTACGGGCGTGAGACTGGTATACATCCCAAAATGAATTAGGTTGCCATTAAGATTCGCTCTTTGCCAAGAAGGAGAATTTCCCAGAGAAAGAATTCGTCGGAGTCTGGTCAATTGATCGTTCACCAATGCATTCATTGGATATAAAATAATACTCCGAAGGGCAGCGGGTCGATTTTCATTTCTTCTGGAGTGTAGCCATTGTTCGGTCTTTGGATTATAACTGCTTTGAAGATTGTCATTGTCGGGTGCCTGCCATTGCTTGGACTCGGTTATAATTTTTGCAAGGATCGGTAGTAAGAAAGCCTCGGTTTTTCCCGATCCCGTTCCTGTGGCTACCAAGAGGTTCGGCTTTTTGCCGAACGTCGACAACAAAGCTTCTTCCTGGTGTTTATATAATTTATGACGGTCCACCGGAACACCATATCTGACTAAATCTGAAATACCGGATGGGATAAACTGATGCTCTTTTTCTAATTCCAATAGAAAATTGCTGACTGTAAAATTAGGAGTTGCCTCGATAAAGGGAATCTGAACAATTTTGTCGGCCAACCGTAACATCTCGGCCCTTTCATTATAAATAGTAGTATCTGCAATCTTGTATTGGGTTTCGAGGTACTGAATCAGCGATTCTTTGATATGGTAGAACGATTCATGCGGCGTTTGCTTCATCGCAAAGTAGTGTTGGTTGATGACTAAATCTAAATATATATAAAACGCAAACAAAATGCATAAATATTCCTCATTTAGTAAGATTTTTACCTTATGTCAAAATAGTTTTATCGGTAGACTGCTTTTGTAAACCGGTTTATAAAAAAATGTTGGCTCGTGAATATTATTTCTGTCATTTTTCCGTAACTAAAAAAATGCTCACTATTTTAAAACTAACTTTGCGAGCTTAGAATAATTGTTTCTAATATGGATAAACAATTCAAAATACAAATGATTAAAAATGCAAATCCCGAAATATACTCTTTGTATGAAACAGGAAAGTTGAGTTTGCAGGATGCATACAATGAAACCAAGAGAATTCAATTGGGGCTTTCCGAATTTCGGGGATCTAACTCAAAAAAGAAACATTTTGCCGTGGATTTTAAACGCATTATGGCTCTTCACAACCCATCATCGGAAGAATTGATTGAAGAAATCAAAAAAGCATTTCCATTGACATGGAAGGAATTTATTAAGGTGAAAGAATAATTCGGAATTGACATTCAGTTGCCATCATAGATCTTAAATTCCGTCCGACGGAAATTCAGCATAGTAATATAGGTATCTAAGTAGATTTTTTCGCTACAAATTGATAAACTGCTTAATTATAAGATTTAATATTTGACAATTTTTGATTTATGTTAATGAGCGAAAATAGTTTAATTGATTTTAAGAATTTTGTGGTTGTAACGAGAGATTCGGGATATAAAACAACTGCTTCTGCGTTAGCGGAATTAATTGATAACGCGATCGAAGCGAATGCATCAATCGTCGATATCGAAATAAAAAAAAATGTTGAGAATTCCGTCAGAGACTATGAGGTAATTATTGTTGATAACGGCCTTGGGATGACGAAAGACGAACTTGATTTATCACTACAATTTGGAGGAACCACTAGGTTTAATTCGCGAAACAATTTTGGACGTTACGGAATGGGCCTTCCAAACAGTTCTTTGAGTCAATGCAGAAGGGTGGAAGTTATCTCATGGAAAAATAAGTCCGAAATTTTTAAAAACTATCTTGATATCGACGAAATCATTGAAAATAATCAAAGCTATGCAAATACATCGCAGGGAATCAGTTCCATTGATTATTCTGTGACTACTAAATCCGGAACAATTGTGACTTGGAAAAAATGTGATCGATTGTCATTTAAATATTCTAAAAACCTTTTAAAGCACATTAAATTCGAACTGGCGAGGATTTTCAGATATGCATTGTGGCGCGGCGTGCAAATTAGAATCGAAAATCAATCAATAATTGCATTTGATCCAATGTTTTTGCGAAAAGGGCTGAATTTAGTGGGTGCGAAGCCTTTCGGACAGGAAATTAATTACGAAGTGAGGATACCCGGCAATGAACAAAAAACTTCAACTGTAAAAGTTCGATTTGTTGAATTGCCAATAAAAAATTGGGCAATGCTGTCTAATGATGAAAAAAGAAGAAACCAAATTACAAAAAGTGCAGGCGTCAGTGTGCTGCGCTCTGAAAGGGAAATAGACTATGGTTGGTTTTTTTTCGGAGATAAGCGAAAAGAAAACTATGACGATTGGTGGCGCTGTGAAATACTTTTTACGCCGGAGTTGGATGAATTATTTGGAGTAACTCATACCAAGCAAGAAATAAAGCAAACAGAATTTTTGAATAAGATAATTGTGTCGGACTTAGAACAAATTGCGAGGGAATTAAACAAAAGAGTTAGACTTAAATTTATTGAGCTGAAAAAAAATCATCCATCGAGCTATGCAAAAACCCAACTGGAGCGAACAGATATTTATCAACCTGAATTAAAATACCTGCGAAAAAGCCCTAAGAATAATATCGTGATTAGCGATATAAAAGGATTCAAGTACGAGATTTTGTCCCAAGCATTAACGGATAATATTTTTTTTGATATTGAAAGAATAGACGATAACATGGTTCTTATCATAAACACGAACCATTTATTCCATGAAAGAATTTTCCGTGCCTTGCACGACAAGAAAATTAAAAGTGTTGCAGAGTTTATCAAAGTGATGGAATTAGTGATGTTTGCCGCGGCCCGATCTGAACTTTCGTTTAATTCCAGCAAGGAAGTCGAGGTAATTTCGAATTTTAAAAGGGAATGGAGTGCACAATTGAAAACTTTTATCAGTTAATGAAAAGCGAAATAATAGGATTCGATCCAAGGCTCAATAAAAAACATAAACTGGAATTTCTTAAATTCTGCAAAAAGCTGAGCGTTCGACTTAAAAAGAAAGGGTCTCAAGAAAGATTCAATATTCTTTCCGAAGAGAAAGAACTAGTAAATAAGAAATACAGTGGGAAACATTTTCATGCCAATACGGATTTGGCATTTGTTGAAAACCTTTTAATTGATTTAATGCTTCAGGATTGGGACGTCAAAATAAATAAAAATAAAGTACAAATCGAACTTCAAGCGATTGGCGAAAAAAGCACCGACATTAACGAAGTAAAATCTAAAACGAGACGTAGGCATTTGTTTGCCCGAGATGTTCAACTTAACAGCGCTTCCGTCAGGGATTTCATACGAAGCATGGAGAAAAAAAGACTAACAAAGGATGGCTGGCATTCTATTTTTTCGGTAATGCGAGATGGTGGCAATCTTTCAAAACATTTGCAAGATATCATTTCAATCACGGATGATGATAGAAAAATCGAGTTACTGAAACTCGCCGTCAAACCATACATTCAGGTTGTTGAACCCGGAAAAATCTGTTCAGAAACCGGGTTAATGCTTTCCGATATTTGGAGATATTTTCGACACACTTGGGTAAATGAATACAAATCTCTTCCCGGGCGCTCAATTTCAATTTTAGTTAGAGATGCGGCGGTGGCAGGGCATCCGGTCATCGGGATCGCTGCGCTTGGAAGTTCTGTTGCACAACAAACCTGTAGAGATAGGTGGATTGGATGGGAGGGAAATACTTTCTTGGAAAAAATTAAACATGAATCTAATCTTAAGTATGCAAAATGGATTGACTCTTCCTTGCATCAAATGCTAGACGAGATTTATTTAAAAGATTTTTTAAAAGAAAAAATAATTAATCGTTCCGATATTAAAAATCCGACGAAAGAAAGAATCGTTGATCTAAAAAAGCTGTCCGGTTACTATAAGGTAAAGCATATCAACAACCCCCACTCGGCAAAATTTTCTGCGGAAAATAGCAACTTGAGTTGGTCACAACGTGCCGAAACATTTTTGTTTAAAAGCAAAAGAACGGCATTACTTGCAGAATTATTGGAGATCAAAATGATTCTTAAGAATTATGAATTTGTAAAATCAAAAAAGAAGTTTGAATCTGCGCTGGCTCAAAAAATATTTTGTGATGCGATTCAAAAACTTGTTCGAAAAGTAAAGGCAATTCATGTTGGCATAAATATGATGGATATAATCGTTTGCGGTTCGATAGCTCCCTACAATCATTTGCTTGGTGGCAAACTGGTATGCTTGTTACTTACCAGTCCAGAAATCACAAAATATTATGGTGAAAAATACAAAGATGCAATTAGTTTAATTGCATCATCTATGAGCGGTAAACCTATAAAACGAAAACCTCAACTAGTCCTCTTAGGAACAACGAGTTTGTACGGAATTGGAAGCAGTCAATATAATCGTATTAAACTTCCTGTTGATGAAATTGAAGGCGATAATAAATTCAATATTGAATATAAAGAATTGGGTTTTAGCGAGGGGTTTGGGTCGTTCCATTTCAGCAACGATACAACTTCCTTAGCCGATGCAGTAATTGGACGTGAAAATGGCCGTGTAAGGGTAAACAGCATATTTGGCGAGGGTTCAAACCCATTAATCAGAAAATTGCGGGATGCTTTTGATTTTTTTGGATTGGACAGCGATCCAATTTTAAAGCATCGAAATAGAAGAATTGTTTACGGTGTTGCTCTTGCAGAAAATTTTGGAGAATTGTTATTGGGATTGAGCAATACACCTAAATATTTTATCCATCAGGCAAGACCACAAATTAAGACCCAAATGATCGCTAACTACTGGATAAAACGTTGGCTGTTGAAGCGAATCAATAATTCAGAGGTGTTGATAAAAGTAGCCTCTCATTCACTTTCCTATCCCATATCGCATGGAGCAAGAGTTCCTCTTAATCAAGTAATTAGTAGTCAACCATCGTTTGATTTCTAAATCATTTTGCCATAAAAACTTATAAACAATTTGTTTTATCGCTAACTTTATTAGTAAATTTGTGGCAGTATGAATTCTAATTTATCCTTTTCGACAATTCAAAATCTGATAAAAAAAGCATGGGATGCTAAAACCTGCTTTCCTGTTCAAACAAAGGAATGGAACGAATCTTTGCCAGAATTAGGCCAATGTGCAGTTACGGCACTTTTAGTCCAGGATTATTTGGGGGGCGATATCGCATTTAATAAAACTTACAATCATTTTTGGAATATCTTATCTGACGGAGAAGAAATTGATCTCACAAAAAATCAATTTAAAAGTATCCCAAGACTTAATATCGATTCTACAGTCACAAGACAAGCGCTTCTTAATTCTGAATCAGCTGACAGACAACGTACTAAAGCTAGGTACGAACTTTTAAAGAAAAGAGTTAAACGACTGGAGTCGACGTTACCTGTTTCGCTGCATTAATTTTTATTACCTGTATAATAGAATTGCCCTTTCATGCTGAAGAGGTAAAAGATCAGGGCAATAAATAAGCATGGTATAAATGCACCAGACGAAATATGATCCTTTCCAAACTCGCTTGAAAGTACTGCGATTCCACCTGTCGACATTAAACCTAAAATTGCGAATCCGACTCTTTTATTTAAAATTGAAATGTTTCTACGGATATTCAATTGAAGAATTTCAGAAAATAATTCAATCTCCTTATCTGAATCCATCGTTAATGATCTGAACTTAATAAACTCCAATGCTTTTGAAGATTTTATCTCTTTCGTAATTATTTTATATGATCTATTGTCTGCTTCGGCTCCGATCATTATTCTTTCTGGATTCGAAATAAAAATATCTTCTGATTTATTATTTATATCTAAAAAATAATTTTCGTGAGTTTGCCCATCCTCAGCCGAATTAAATATTGAAAGCTCTAAAACATAGATTTTACCCTCATACATTCTAAATGAACTTGATTTGTCAGCAAAATCAAAGTCGATCAGTGTTTGCAAATTATCCCATTTTTCTCTGTTACGGATATTAATATTAAAGAGCAATGAATTTTTGAATTTAGAATCAAATTCAATAAGTTTTTTAATCTTCAAATGCCACGGAATCACTACTGATCCACAGGTCTGCACGGACGAGACAAAGTTATTTGGGGGCAAATCTATATCATGACTTGAATTATTTAATGGAATGCCATCTGCATCGACAATCTTGCCCAGTCTCAAAAAGTAGTGAATAAGATTAGTGCTTTCTTCAAAATAACAATCTTCTACTAAAACATTGCGAATAGGAAGAAATTTTAAATTTCGATCCTCTGCGGGCTCTCCTCTATTCCCTTGCACATACACAATGATTCCGTCCTTGCCCCTGGCTTTGCGATAATTCAGAAATACATCAGAGCTAACAAATGCTTTATCGTATCTAAAATGGATGCAATAATTTTCAGGTAATGCAAGGGTTGAAATAATGTCCTTTCTATATAATTCGTTGCTATCAGAAGAAAAAAATAAGTACATAGTTTATGGGTTTATTTACAAGATGCAAACTCTAAGGCAAAAATGATTATTATAAAAACAAACTGAAAAAATTTTAAAAATTCTCAACCCTTCAAAATACAACTTAGACTCACCTAACAAAATTGTGAACTCTTAAATGGGCGACTCTTGGCGGAATTTTCATTGCTTCATTGTACAATCTAATTAGCTTCAGCATTAAACCATCCATACTATTTTTTATTCGCTAAGTTATAGCAAATGTAATCCCATAGCACCCAATAGATGTTAACCCCTATTGGTTTGTAGAACTCTATTTAGGTCCATTTTCATCTATGGTCTCGTTTGACGGTGGCGAATAATTTTCGATGGTCAAATAAAGATTATTAAGCTGGCTTAAGGAAAAGATATTGGCCACTACATATGGAGTGAGGAGTAAAGAATATGTAGCCGAAATCATTAAAATACAAACCCCTAGAATGTTTAAAAAATTCCAATAATTATGAATCCCTAAATCAAAAATATTTACAAGGTAAATTTTGATTTCAAAAGAAAATAAAGTCGCTATTATTGTTGCGACAACTTGAAATAAAATACTCAAACAAAATATGGCGCTAAGCGATTGGTCGCGGATACCATAGATAAAAGAAAAAGTTGTCCATGCGAGTATCCTGTACGT
The DNA here is from genome assembly GCA_021323755.1 of Chitinophagales bacterium. GTDB lineage: Bacteria > Bacteroidota > Bacteroidia > Chitinophagales > Chitinophagaceae > Puia. Next base: position 34,285 of record JAJPKJ010000061.1, read on the forward strand.
TTATGTTTTAGTAAACCAAAATACTTATGCATAACCGTTAATTGTCCTCCTTAAACAAGACAGTCCTACTTTCACCAAACCGTCATTCTCGTTTCATACCACTCCATTTTTCCAAGCCGCGTCCCCTGTCCCCCATAATAATAACTTTCCCGCAAAAAATATTTTCCTAAAATAATTCAACAGAAAACCCCGATTTAACGCATGATCCTGCAAATCATCTTACTTTAGCCATATTAAAAAACAAACCATCATGGCCAAATCAAAAACCAAAACCCTTATTCCTCTGCACTGAGTTTGCAGGAAGCCCTGTCATTGCAGCGGACGATATCTGAGCTGCTCCAAGTATTATTGATAATGATGGGTATAAAGTGGTGAATGTGGAGGCGAAGTGATCAAAAAAATAGAATGCAATTCCCTTTTTTCGGTTCCTATTATTTGGGTTAATTCGAAACCTCTGCCAGGTCGCTCAGCAGCTGTTCGAAATCAAAGCCTATAGGAAATGTCCATGACCTCGCACTTGCGGGTACAACAGCATACACCTCATCGACGCATTCATCCCACCAATCCCAAGTTCCATTTTGTGTTTGTCCCCAGGTCAGAACAGTAACCTGGTTCAGATCATACCCTGTCGCAAATACTGCATGTCCTTCGTTGATCAAGGGGCCGGGTGTCCAGTTTCTTCCATTTTTGAAATCATTCTCACAAGCCTGCTGTACATGGAACCCAAGATAAACTCCGCCAAAGAGCTTTATTGATTGCTCTACATGAATATGATTTTTCGGGTCAATGGAAACAAATGCGAGTATTTGTTCGCCGGATACGGAGTTGTCTTTCCAATAGTTCAGCACATCTAATTCATTGAGCCCGACATTGAGGCCTTTGGTAAACTGATAGTAAAGTTTGATCACGTTCTGAACGCTCATAATATTATTAACGCCGGATAAGCCTTGAAAGATCGTGGTAGCATGGGCTACCGCAGCGATCGTACAATCTTGCAAAGAATCATTTCCGTCCATAGGGAACAAAATTTTTGGATCCGTTACACCAAGTTCTTGGTATACTGCAGGCAAAACGTCGTAACTGGTGGGAGGCGGAGCAATTGCCCCAGATAAATAATTTTTTATTCTTAATGTCCGGTAATCATGCTTGGCAGGATTTTTTCCGAATTGAATGGAAGGCATAGTTTTACTTTTTAATGTTTTAATTTATTTCTCAAGAAGATCGCTGTTAAAGATTATACCAATGTTGGGATGAAATCCGCATAAAATAGAAGGTATGCCGTTGGAAGCGATAACCGTTTTCAAATCTGCAAAAATCTGGAAAGAATTATATTGAAAAATGATCTTCCCGCCAAAGGAACTGATCGTGGATTTGAATACACCGCCCGCTGAGGCGTTAAATAAATAATCATAATCAATTTGGTTTTGCTTGGGAACATATACGATTGAATAATATGGGGCAATACTGAAGGAGACCTGATCCTTATCATTCAGGAACATGTATTGTAACCTGGTGCCCACAATATAATTAAGGGTATTAAAGGTCCTCGCTGAATCCTGATTTGACCCCTTTATTGTCTTTAGCGAGAATTCAAAAAATGGCGAGAAAAAATAAATGTTATTACCCGAGGACCAGCAGGTGCCTAATTTCCGGTTCCAACTGAAGCCGGTGTAAAATGATCTTGTGCCTACATCAGGGAATAAGAACGTCTGTGTAAGCGCACTGTCTGTGTTGGAGGCATTGACATCAAATGAAAAATCGACCTGCCAGTAATCATCGCTATTTTTTCTCGGCCGGATATAGCCTGCCAACTTTCCGGATGCATTGATATTTGAAAATGTTTCTGTATTCGTGTTGCCGATGCCGTAAATTCCGAATGTAGGGAGATCCTGTATATTAAAATTGTCTGAACCTAAACTTGCTCCCAAAAGTGTTTTCCCGGTGGATAGCGCTTTTTCTATGGTCACCTTGTTGCCAAAGTTTATGTTCCTGGAACTTTGCGAATATGCAATGCTGCAAAAGAAAATAAATGTGCAGAAAAAAATGATTGGTTTCATAAAAAATTAATTTGTGCCTACTCTGTTGTTCCGTTTTCGGCGAACCGGTGTTTTATCCTTTGTATATAAATGGGATGAAGAGGGTGTATAATATCAAAAGAATGGATCCAACGAAAGTGGCAGGAAAATCCAAAATGGGCGGAGAAGGACTTCCGATCGCCAGAACCCAAATAGCAAATGCGACAGTCGTAAAAATTATCTGCCCCGATTTTTTGACGTTTGAAATAAAGTATAAATAGATGGGATTTAATAAAAAAAGTATTCCAACGACAATCCATAAAAGGATATCTTTTTTTCCGCTCACTTTTGAATCACCAATAAGCCCATATAAAGTGACATAAGCTGTCACAATTTCCGAAGGGATCAATTTTACGAGCCTATCTTTAAAATCACTTACGGGGATCGGAGAATTTGCTGCGAGGAGTTGAACCTGCGATCTGATTTCTCTTGCCATATCTTTAAATTTTTTGCCTACTCTTTGATCCGGTTTTCGGCGACCCCGATTTTATATAAGATTGAAAAGCGTTACTTGAAATTTCAGCGCGATGTAAAGATGGTAGCATTAGCAAACTGAAGTCAACGGGAAAAGAAACGTTTTCTATGAGGTGCCTTTAACGGTAACGGGCACGTGATTTTTCCCGTATTTTAAAATTTTCGTAAGGGGAAACATAGATGTTGAAGTTTTTTTTGTCCGATCACTTAAGATTTCAGATTAGATTTAGTCAAACTTTTTTTTAATCTTTAAACTTAACACAAGATGAAACGAAATTTATTTTCATTGATGGCTGTACTGGTAGCAGTCATTATTTTTATTTCTTGTAATCAATCCGGGAAGAATGCCGGCTCATCCGATACATCGAAGGTGTCCACTGATACAAGCACCGCACGTATGAAACCACAACGTTTGGGGCTGGTATTTTCAACGAACTCCGCTGATCAGATCATAACGCCCGAAACAGAGGAAAAATATAGAAGTATCTATGTACAACATCCCGTGTTCAAGGATAATTTGGGTGGAGATATTTGGGGATTTATGCTTGATACAGCAAAAGATGCGCAAGGTAATGCCATTGATTTTTTGACCATCAAAAAGCTGAAAAATATTGATAATGTCTATGTCAAATTCGGCATCAAAGATTCCACGATCGATGAACACGGGCAAGTTCAATACACATATACAATTATGATTGTACCTCTTGATAAATCATGGCATCCGATCACAAATAGCCAAACAGTGGGAGGAACTAATATTTCTGGTTCAGCATATGATGTAGCTTGCCCCTGTGTTAATGGCAAAGGTTGTTGTCCGATGTAAATTAATTTAAAATTGATGCTCCGAATCTTCGCGCATGAAATTTTGTCTTTATATATATCTGCTGACCGTATTGATAAGTGGCTTGATCGGTGCAGTTAGATTTAAAAATCTAACTGTTCCGATTAAAATCCTTTCCATTTTGGTTTGGATCATATTTCTGTGCGAGTCAGTCGCAGAATACCTAAGTCACAAGATAAATAATAATACCCAGGTCTATCATTTTTATGTAATCCTGGCATTTTGGCTTTACGTGATGATCTACTTCCAGATCCTACGATCTGTGAGACTTAAGTTTGCAGTTATTATTGCAGCAATTCTTTTTACTTTTTTTAGTGTTATCAATTCGCTATTCTATCAGAAGCTTGACAGTTTCCCTTCAATTAATCTTACGATAAGCGATGTCATCCTTGTTTTTCTTAGTCTTTTTTATTTAAAGATTTCAATCGATCATAATCCGTTTGAACCACTTAGGAAAAACAGTTTATTTTGGTTCAATATATCTGTTCTTGTTTATTTTTCTTTACAATTATTTATTTGGGGGATTATGAATTATCTGATCACCAATGACAAGGACGTCACGCCGCTGATCATGTTTGGCCTGATCATTTCGATCTTGTTCTATACGGCGCTGGGAATTTCCATAATTTTAGACAATCCAAAAACAAGTGTAGGTGATCATGGCTAAGACTCCAACAGCAGATATCTATTTCCTGATCTTTGCAAGTATAATTTTATTTGCGGCTTTTATCTTTTGCATCATATATTTTTTCAATCATTATCGTAAAAAAGAAAGAAAAAATTTCCTGGACCAGCAAGCTTTAAAAACAGTTTTTGAACGCGAATTGCTGCAATCAAAAATTGAGATGCAGGAACAGACATTTAACTATATCAGCCAGGAAATTCACGACAACGTGGGACAAATTCTTAGTCTCGCAAAAGTGCAGATCAATATTATGAACGAAAGTGTGAACGTAAATAACCCAATGTTAGATCAGGTCAAGGAAAATATTGGGAAAGCGCTTAGCGATCTCCGCGGGATCGCAAAAAGACTCAGCAATGAAAGGATCCGTGACCTGAGCATACTTGATGCTGTTCGTATTGAAACCGAACCGATAAATAAGACAGGGATCATAAATGCCAACGTTTCGGTCAAGGGGGATGAAAGAAAAATGGATGAACAAAAAAAGCAAATGCTTTTTCGTATCATTCAGGAATGTCTGCAAAATGTTATTAAGCATGCAGAGTGTTCAAGACTCGAGATCGATTTTTGCTATTTGCCGGAAAAAATGGAGGTGTTCGTACGTGATAATGGCAAAGGATTTGACGTGGACAAAGCGCTATCTGATAGTGACGGGCTCGGGCTTCAAAATATCAGGACAAGAGTTTCATTGATCGGCGGCGAACTTTTAATTGAAAGCACAATAAGTAAAGGCAGCACATTCATCATAAAGATCCCACATGAGTGATACAAAATATATATCCATTGTTGATGATCACACGATGTTCCGGAAAGGACTTACCGCATTGATCAACTTATTTCCTGATTACAGGGTTCTATTCGATGCTGCAAATGGACAGGATTTCATCAGACAACTGCAGTCAAAACACCCGCCTGATATCTTGCTGCTGGACGTAGCGATGCCAGAGATGGACGGATATACTACTGCCCATTGGGTGAGGGTCAATCATCCGGAAATAAAAGTACTGGCTCTAAGTACCATGGAGTCGGATAGTGCGATAATTAAAATGATAAGGAATGGCGCAAAAGGCTACCTGCTGAAAGATGCCGAACCTGCCGAGCTCAAACTGGCATTTGATGCGGTGATAAGTCGTGGATACTATTACAATGACCTGATCTCCCGAAAAATTATTCAGTCCGTGAATTTGCTCACAGATGACAAGAATGATCTCGGAATCTTTACGAGGCTCAGTGAGCGGGAAATGGCTTTTCTGAAACTGGCATGTAGTGAAAAAACGTACATGCAGATTGCCAAAGAAATGTTTGTTAGCGAAAGGACTGTGGACGGATACCGGGAGTCGCTGTTCAATAAGCTGAATATTACTTCCCGGGTTGGTCTTGCTATTTATGCCATCAAGAACGGTCTGGTGAAAATTTAGAATAAATGAAGACAATCGGTTCCAGTGTTCTCAATAAGATCTTGCGATGAAGTTTTTGCATGAATAAATACTTGTGCATCGACGTTAGCTCCACATCATTTTTGCCAAACCATCACCCTCTCTTTCCGCCGCGTCACATTTGCCTAGCCCCGTATCCCTTCACAAAAACCCTCACAAAAAAAATATTTATTTAAAAATTTCCAGTCACAATATTTTCAAATAATCTATATTTAATTTTTATTTCATCCCCACGAGTTCCAGCATTCATTTTTTTTATTTTGTAAATCGGAATCGTCCACGAAAGATGGATAAAATTCCTGGGTATCCTTGGGTTGCTGGTCAGCTTTGAATATATCTACATCCTGATCGACCCCCTGGTAATCCGGATCACCAATGAATCCCCGCTTTGGATGCTCCTGCTGCTGATCCTAATCGCCCTGATCCTTGAGCCTATCCATAACCGGATCGAGCATTGGATAAGCCATCAGGTAATTGCGAAGAACAGGGAACTGCGGCTTGCTGCAGCGAAAAGAATCGTGGAAAGACTGGAGAACCCGGCAAACTCAGAAGCGCAAAGAGAAAATTAAGAAGAAAAACAAGTATAGTCCAGCTGGCAGCTCATTGTTCGCGCCCTCAGATCCTGCGTCATAAGTCTACCCCGTAATAATAAACTATGGGAAAAATATTTTACCCCAGATGATGGTTGTTCCGGTAAAAGATAATGAGGCTAGCAGCTTTTGCATCTAAAGCGTTCAACAATGTTCTTTGTGCTTTGGTGATCCTGAGGTAAAGTTGCAACTGGTTGAACCATTTGTTGAGTAAAGCCTTGTCCCCCGAAAATAGTAAGGGTCCGTTCAGTTCGCTGATGCCGGTATCACCGCCCGACAGCGAGGAAACGTTCATCAGCGGCGAGACCACTTTAAAGCTTGCCAGTTCATTGAGAGTGTTGCGGACATTATTTTGCGCGTCCTGGTAGATCGTCGTTTCAAAATTATAGGTGCTCCGGTACATCTCTTCATAGGAAAGAATACTGTCGGCATCCTCTTTTTCCAATAACCGGTAGCCCCCGGCGTTGGCGAGCTGCGTAAGGGTGCGGTCATTTATGATAAAAGGTCTATTCACTTTGGAATATTTGATGAGTATACCCATGCAGGATGTTGCTTTGAGATCGCCCGACACAGTATCATAACAGGAATACATGCTCCCAAGCGCCGTTATTTTGGCTTCATCAAAGCGGATGATATTGTTCATCCTCGCGGTGTCTGCTTCTAGGTCTTCGACCAGCGAGCGGATATACTGCTCTCCCTGTTCACCCTCTTTGATGCGCTCTCTTACATTTTCTGCAATAAATCCAAGGGTGACCGCAAGGAATATCATTAAGAATTCCAGAAAATATTCTTTGAATGATTTTTTTTCAACCTGGGGGTGGTGGTGGACTTCCATGTTAAGCAATTAGGTAACTAAAATAAGCAAAACATTTTACTTACCCGTCACCGTTAGCCTCGTCCTTTCTTGTGGAACTACTTTTTTTAGTTTATTTTTAATGAAGTATGGATGCCGATTTTCAACTGATAAAAGAACAATACCGCCGGATGAATGACCAGGAACTGGTCTGGTTTGCAAACAATGAATCGCAGACTATCACGCCGGGCGCTTTTGGCCTGCTTATGGCTGAATTTGAGCGGAGAGGATTGGATGCATCTGTTATCCAGAGCGCTGCGGTTGACCGTGACCTGCTGGAGGCAACAAAGCTCTCTGAATTCGAGCGCACCACAGCTGATGCTTTTACCCAAAGCATCTGGAAATTTGCCCTGGATCAAAAACTGCATGGTGCAACCGAGCCTGAACTCATGGTAGCGTTGGTTCAAAAACATATCAGCCCGGAGTATGCGCATATGCTGATTGAAAGCATTGGCCCCAAAATGCAGGAGGAGCTTGAATCGATAAAGACCCAAAGGATCGCAGGCTGGGTACTGCTGGTCACCGGTCTTTTGCTTTTTATCATAACGCTCAATATCTCTATTCACACGCGCATATTTTTTTTGTTCGGCATCTCGATGTTCATCACCGGTCTGGTGGCCCTTGTCAACTGTGCATCCCGTGAAAAAAAATGCCGGAAGATCCTGGAAAATATCCAAAAGGAAAAGGAGGTTCGCGAGGCAGAAAATCCTGCAGAACCAATCCAATAAAAAACAGTTATCCATCACCGTTATCCTGCAAGCGCAGGGCTCATTATTTCGCAAAAGAATTAGTGACAGTTTAGTATCAGGATTCGGTAGAGATGCATTTTGAAATTATCCAGTGGCAAACTTAATTTTGTTTCTTTGTGCTTTAGATCAGACCTACTTTAAATCGTATTCGGTATTAAGCAAGCTGATCAGGTTTTTTGCATAATCCAATTGATCCTGCATGTACTGTACATACCCTTTTAAAGAGGTTGACATCTGTGAAGCATTATTGAAAACGGCAGTTAGTTTTTCTTTGTCATTGCTTAGGGGAAGTATGTCCGCATTCTTATAATTGAATAAAACAAGATGCGGGGTTATCTCCATGTCCACGATGCTGGTATCCTGAAAATAGGTAAAATCGGATGTCTTTTTAAAGTCAAGCAGGGATTCTTTGTAGAAAAAATAGCAGTCAGCTTCTTGTGCAGCCGTTATTTTATTTTTTAGCTCGTAGCCTAATATAGAGTCGACCGTTGTTTGATTGTCTATTAAACGCAGCATACCCGATGATTTGAGTTGTTGCATGGCGGCATCATTGGTCTTAAAATACCAGTCTTGGATAAACCCGTTTGTGCCGTATTGATAAAACCTTCTTTTGTTCACTGCTGTTGTCAGATCGGAATTTTTGAGCCCGATAAAACTGTCCAGGTTCTGCGCGATAAAGTTGTTGGAATAAATGATGCTGCGCAATTGGGCTGTATCTGATGACAAACATTTTACAAGGCTTTTGATGGACTGTTTTTCCTTTTCCTTATCGCCAAAATGTTCTCTTAAGCTTTCTGCAAAAAAACCCATCGTCACCGCCAGGAATATCATCAGAAATTCGAGAAAGTATTCTTTCCATTTTTTCGGTTTATGGAGCAGGTCGGGATGATGATGAACTTCCATACTTTAAAATTAAGTAAAACATTTAATTTACTCATCACCGTTAGTACGAGGAATTTTACCAGAACACAAACCCAAAAAAGATCTTTTGACGGAACAGCGACGGGCATAATAAAATAGCCGGAGAAATGCTCCAGCCAGAAATAAAACGGGAAGAAAAGGGTATGACTCCCAAAATGCGTTATTTTTAATAGACCAAGATCTGGTTCATCGCATTAAACCCTGCTCAACATTCAACCGAAAATGAGAAAATCATTTACGCAGATTATCTGCGGCTGTTTTTTTGCTACTGCCGCTTTTGCCCAAAACAAAATGGAAAGCGGCTACCAGCTTATCAATAATTATACGGCAAAGGAGTATGGCGCGGGGCAAGAAGATTTCGCGATCATGCAAAACGAAAAAGGCATTATGTATTTTGGGAATGGCGCAGGCATGCTGGAGTTTGACGGCGCAAAGTGGCAGCTTTACCCGTTGCCAAATGCAGCAACAGCGCCCCGCTCCTTAGCAAACGGCGAGGGAGGAAAAATATATGTAGGCGGACAAGGCGATATCGGTTATTTTTTGCAGGATTCTGCGGGCAAACTAGCCTTTCACAGCCTGGCAAATCTTTTACCAAAAGACAAAAGAGATTTTGCAGACGTGTTCCACACCATCGTCTCTAACGGCAAAGTGTATTTCAATGCCGTCAAATATATTTTTATCTGGGACATACAAAAAAAAGAATTCAGGATCATCGAAAGCAAAGAGAAGTTTCACATTATGTTTAAGGCGAACGGGAACATCTATGTGCGCGAATGGAAAAAAGGTTTGGAATTGTTGAATGGCGATTCTTTGATGTTTATAAAAGGAAGCGAAAAATTTGCAGATGAAAGAATATACGTTATGCTCCCGTTTCCGGGCGAAAAGGGAACCTACCTGATCGTTACAAGAACGATGGGTATGTTCAAATACGATGGCGCCAATTTTATTCCATTCAAAACGGAGGCGGATCAATTTATAAAAGATAACGTGATCTATAATGGCTTAATACTTTCCGACGATAATATTTTGTTGGGCACGCTGCATGGCGGCGCAATATTGATCGATCGTAACGGTAAAGAAATCCGCAGGTATAACCGGCAAACCGGCATCATAAACAACGCAATCGATTTTGCATTCCAGGATCGCTCGGGTGCTATCTGGCTGGCTACAGCTAATGGCATTTCAAGAGTGGATTATACATCGCCCGTAGCTTATTTTGGCTCAGCGAATAATTTCTCAACTGCTGTAAATGATATCATCCGGCACAACGGCATCATATATATTGCTGCCCAGGAAGGCACGTATTACCTCGATCCCCGCACTTCAGATTTTCATCAGGTGCAGGATGCTAATACCCAATCCTGGTGCTTTCTTGAAATAGGGAACGATCTGTTGGTAGGAAAATTTGATGGGTTATTCAAGATAGAAAATGATAAATTATCTACGATAAAAAAATCAACGGGCAATGAATATACAGTTCGTGGGATGAAACAATCGTCGCTAAACCCAAACAGGATATATCTGGGCGTTACAAGCGGAATATGGTCCGTGTTAAAAACTGCTGATGGATGGGTAGATGAGGGGAAAATTTTGGATTTCGGTGATATTGTTACCAACATCCTGGAAGATGCAAACGGCAACCTGCTTGTAGGCACTTATATAAATGGTTTATTCGCGATCAGCTTTCGAAAAGATGATAAAGGGAATATCATATTGGCAGAGCCTCTTATTAAGCATTTTGATAAAACAAGCGGTCTAGAAAGCGGACAGATAATTCCATATACATTCAACGGCACAAACTACTTTTTTGCTACCGATAGCGTATACAAATTTGATGAGAATAAAAAAATATTTAACAGCGATAAATCAGACAAATTTATTGCCTCTGTAAAGAATTTTAACCTGAGCCTGGCATCGGAATATCCGCAAGATAGCCTCGGGCGGATATGGATGTCAGACATTAGCAAGTTGTACATGGCCAAAGTAGAGGCTGATGGATCTTATACATGGATATCTGAGCCTTTCAACAGTTTTGCTGACCAGGTAGTGACTAAAGTCTATTCTGAAAAAAACGGCACTACATGGGTCGGCACCGGCAGCGGATTGGTGCGGTATGATTTTACAAAAGAAAATGAGGGCAAAATAAATTTCCCTGCGCTGGTGCGCAACGTGCAGATCGGTGGCGACTCAACAATTTATTTTGGCGATGGATTGGATAGCGCTTCCATTCCGAAAATTGATTATAAAAACAATTCGGTAAAATTCAGTTATTCTGCAACAAGCTATGAAAGCAAGAACAGCAACCAGTTCAAAATATTTTTAGAAGGCTTTGATAAAGGCTGGTCTGCATGGTCAACAGAAACAGTAAAAAATTATACCAA
>JAJPKJ010000075.1 GCA_021323755.1 Chitinophagales bacterium
CTTTTGCCCGGGAATTAAAATTTGAAGAAGGCGAAGCACTTTGCATCCTCTCCATCGCCAAAATATTCATGAATATCGGGAACTATTCCAAATCGCTGCAAACGGCGTTGCAGTCTCTGGACATATTTGAACGCATCAATGTGCCATCTGAAAAGGCGATCAACCTCTATTTTATTGCTGAAGTATTCAATCTCCAGGGGGATTACCGTCAGTCGCTCCTCTATGATCAAAAAGCAAGGGTGATCGCAGAATCCATTCACGAGAAAAAGAGTTTGATTCAGATTCTTTCCAATATCGGTCACGATTATGAACAATTGAATCAACTGGATTCCGCAATTTTCTATGCCAACCAGGGTTATGCTTTATGCGACCCTTATGCCGATGCCTTCATGGTTGGAAAAGCATTGAGCCTGCTGGGTGATATTTATACCAAGTCCGGAAATTTAACGCTCGCGATGTCATCTTACAGGTTGAGTCTTGTTTATTCCGGCAAAATAAAGGACGTGTTGGGATCTGGTATACTCAAGGATAACCTGGCACTCGCCAATGCAAACCTGGGGATCGCCGTGATATATAAAAAAGAGAATAAACCTGATTCCTGTTTGTATTATGCCAAAAGATCGCTCCAGATCGCCAGCCAGAGAAAATTCACCCGGCAGATCCTGAACGCTGCCCAGTTCCTTGCGGACTATTACCAGGATAAGAAGATATTTGACAGCGCCTTTGCATACCAGCATTTAAGCATCCAGGCGAAGGACTCCCTTTTCAGTGCTCAAAAGATCCTGGAATTCCAAAATATTTCTTTTTCCGAACAAATGCGCCAGCAGGAACTTAAAGAAGAAGAAGGGAGATATCGAAGCCGGATCAGTATCTATATTCTTTTCGGCGCAATAGCGGCGATCCTGGTCATCGTGATCATTCTACTGCGTAATAACCGCCAGAAACAAAAGGCCAATGAATTGCTCAATGAGCAAAAGCAGGAGATCGGCATTCAAAAAACAAAAGCAGAAAATGCGCTGGAAGACCTGCAGCTGACGCAGGCGCAGCTAATCCAGGCGGAAAAAATGGCATCGCTGGGCGAGCTCACCGCCGGCATCGCCCATGAGATCCAGAACCCGCTGAACTTTGTCAATAATTTTTCTGAAGTAAGTAATGAATTGATGGGTGAATTGGTTGAAGAAGTCAGTAATGGAAATACCGCTGAAGCAAAAGCGATAGCAGAAGATATAAGACAAAATCTGGAAAAAATAAATCATCATGGCAAACGAGCTGATGCCATTGTCAAAGGAATGTTGCAGCACTCACGGTCAAGCTCAGGTCAGAAAGAATCGACGGATATCAATGCGCTAGCCGATGAATATTTACGCTTGAGTTATCACGGTCTGCGCGCAAAAGATAAATCCTTTAATGCGAGATTTGAAACTGATCTTGATAAGACGCTCGGAAAAATAAATATCATACCGCAGGATTTCGGAAGAGTACTGTTGAACCTCTATAACAATGCATTTTATGCGGTGGCGGAAAAAAAGAAGCAAGCACCGGAAAATTATGAGCCGACCATCTCGGTCACCACAAAAAGATCGGCAAATAAGGTATCCATAAGCGTTAGTGACAACGGCAACGGCATCCCGCAGAAAGTAATTGACAAAATATTCCAGCCATTCTTCACCACAAAACCGAGCGGACAGGGTACCGGCCTGGGATTAAGTATGAGCTACGATATTATCAAAGCGCATGGTGGTCAAATAAAGTTAGAGACGAAAGAAAATGAGGGAACTGTTTTCATTATTGAATTGCCCCAAAAATAATGAATCGGGAAGAAAGGGCCCTCGTCGTTAATAAGTCACTAATTCCTATCAAACCTAATAAAACCCCAAACCCCGACCTCAACGAATATTTTTATTTCGCGGACCTGACGATTTAGATTGCGATACAGGCAATCGTTTTCGGGAAATTCATTTGACTCCAATTCACATTTTTAATGCCGGTCTGAAAAATCGGTGATTACACGTGTACCCATTCACGTTAGTGCCTGCAAGTCCCCGGCTACAGCGCTCGTATCTTTATATTCCTGAAAGAAACAGATTTTGACCAGTATTGCAGGGCGATATGACCGCTGTCATGTCTTCCAAATTCGGGGAAGTCTTTAAAATTGCTCTGTGCGACCTTTGCCAACCATCCGGGTGACCCCAGGTCTTCATTTACCGTCAAGGCACCATTAAGGTAATATTCTATTTTGCCTTTCACCTGTTTTATCCGGGAGAGATTCCATTGCCCTGCAGCCTTTGGACCAGAAGTATCTGCCGGGGGATCCAGTCCGAACATGGCGCCTGATCTTTTGGAGGGAACTGCATTATCCGGGTGGTTTTTATCCAGGAGCTGGTATTCCGGTCCCGAGGACCAGGCTGCACGAAGCTCGGGTCTTTCCTGTACGTCGATGAACACCCCGCTGTTGCCCCCTTCTGCTATCTTCCATTCGAAGGAGAGGTCAAAATCATGGTATTCTTTATCTGTCACCAGGTCCCCCTGCAGGTACTGATCCGATGTATCGCTGTAGAGCTCGCCGTCCCTTACCATCCATTTTGAAGGGGTTTTCCCCTGATTGTATAAATGCCAGCCATCGGTTGATTTACCGTCAAAAAGAAGGGACCAGCCATCCTTTCGCTCCTGGTCAGATAGTTGGTTGGTCTTATTTCCAGAGCAGGAATATAACAGGAGGGCTGCCAGCAGGCAGCTCATTCCAAGAACTTTAACAGAATATATAGACATTGCTTATTGGTTTATTATGCGAATATAGTTTAGTAAACAAGATGATGGACCAGCTTTTTGCAGATGGGGGAGATCATATTTATTTTGGTGGGTCAGCGAAAACTTGGTTAATTTTGCTGCATTATTAACCCAAAATATACATTACATGAGTAACCAGGCGATCTCCCTTCTGAAGTCAGCGAGGGATAAGGCGGTCAAAAGCCGCGCCGAAGCTGTGGCAAAAGCGTCACAGGCATTTGATAAAGAGATCGGGATCCTCGATCAGGCACTCAAACAGCTGGGGGCAGCTATAAGCCATCCTTCCCCGGTGAAAAAAGCAGTGAAAAAAGCGGTAAAAAAGGCAGCGCCAAAGAAGAAGAGCGCAGCGAAGAAAGCTCCTGCTAAAAAAGCAGCCCCAAAAAAAGCAGCGCCAAAAAAGGTAGTACCGGTCAAGAAAGGTCCCGGCGGCTACCCGCTTAGCGGATCGATCCAGGAAAAGCTTGTCCACGTGATCGGTCAGGCGAAACGATTCCTGAGCATCGCTGAGATCGGTGACGCAGTGAAGAAAGTGGAACCGGGGCAAAAAGTAGAGAAGATCAGAAGAAGGTTCAGTAAACATATGAATAAGTTCCGTAAACAGGGGGGTATCGTTTCTTACAACGCGGATAGCAAGACCTATTACGGCATCCCTTCGTTTGTAAAGGACGGCAGACCAATAGAAGCCCACAAGCATAAGGGTTAGCTATTGCTTGTTGCGCCCGAATGAATTGACCTGTTCCATACCGGAGCAGGTTTTTTTATTGGAAGAATGGCTCTCTTCGGATCGCGGTTGCTCTTCTTCAAGAAACCACAGTCGGAAAAAAATGCTTTCGCAATAGGTTTTTACCTGCCCACCACTTCAAATTTGTGGTCAGAAAAGAAATTGAACGACCCCATGAAGGCAATAATGAAGATAAGACCTGCAAAAAATCATGACGCGCGAAAGATCTATGAATTTCTATGTGAGAAAGAAGAGTTCTTATTTGACTTCCGCGATTTTGAGATCAACTACCGCCTTTGCATTTCAAACGGAGACAATATCTACCTGGTGGCGGTGGATGAAAAAAATGATGCCGCCGGTTTTATCAGCTGTCATGGCGCAACTGTCTTGCATGAAGGTGGTTTTGTATACGAAATAAAGGAACTCTTTATTGAAAAAAAATATCGCAAAGCGGGGATTGGAAAAATGCTGATAAAACAATTGCAGGAGACGCTTGCAAAAAGATTGTATCAAAGGCTGGAAATTGCTGTGAATAACAAAAGAAGCGATCTTATCCAATTTTACAAGAATAATGGTTTTGCGATGACGCATGTAAAAATGGTACATGAAAAATAGAATGACAAAGGAGTTAGCTATTTTTGCCTAATGGAAACAAATGAATTTCTCATCCGGGCCGCCGAGACCAGTGACTCAAACAAGATATTTGAATTTCTATGTGAGCTGGAAGATAAGGTTTTTGACTACCAGGAATTTTATCTCAACTATCGGAACAATATATTTTTTAACAATAATGTTTATCTCGTTGCCACAGATAAAAAAGATGAAGTGGTAGGATATATCAGTTGTCACGGACAGACGCTGCTGCATCATGGGGGCATGGTCTACGAGATCCAGGAAATGTTCGTCATAAAAAAATACAGGCGGCAGGGAATCGGAAAATTATTGATGGCGGCGCTTGAAGAAAGGCTGGCCAAAAGAGATTATCAATCTCTCGAAGTAACGACCAACGCGGCGCGTGTTGAGTCGCCAGAGTTTTACCGGAAATACGGTTTTGAGCAAACGCATATAAAGTTCACCAGGAGCAAGAAATAGCGATGGCATTTATTATTTATTGATAAGCGCCGGTTTTTTTTAACGTGAAGAGTGATTAGTGATGGAAAGAAATTTACGGGACATATTGCCTATTCTGGGCGTTGAGCATGATGCCATCCTTTCCAAGATGGGAGATGTGACCCTGGGGTTTTCTGTCCTGCTCCCGGAAATATTCACTTTGTCCAATGAGGAATACGAATCCTTTCACCAGATATGGATCAAGGCAATAAAAATACTTTCGCGTCAGTCTGTTCTTCACAAGCAGGACTGGTTCACCGAAAATAAATTCGCCGCTGATTTTTTAAAAGAGGACAAAAGTTTTCTTACGCGCAGCAGCGAGCGATTTTTTAATGAGCGACCATATCTTGATCATCACTGTTATATTTTTCTAACTAAAAAACCGGCGAACCGAAAATTATCATCTTCGGTTGTTTCAAATCTTTTGAGAAGATCCATCGTGCCGCAGGAAACCCTGAATGCAAATCTATTGCAGGAGTTCTTAGACAGCGCGGGGCAGTTCAAACGCATCATGGAAGACTCCGGCTTTGTAAAAATGCGCAGGCTAAAAAACAAAGAGCTCGCAAGCGTGAAAGAGCGCGCTGGGGTGATCGAAAAATATTGTTTCCTGCTTGACTCAGATGCGCTGATGATAAAAGACATTTCTTTTGCCGATGGCATCCGTGTCGGAGATAATTTTTGCCAGCTTTATACTTTATCTAATCCGGACGATCTTCCATCGCTCTGCGGGTCAAGAATAAATTTTGATAAATATTCTACCGACAACACAAAATTCTCTGTTGGATTCGCTTCCGAGCTCGGACAATTACTTTCCTGCAATCATATCTACAACCAATATATTTTTATCGAAGACGCGCAGAAAACCATCAGGCAGCTGGAAGCCAAACGCCTAAGGTTACAATCGCTTTCGGCGTACTCAAGGGAGAATAGCATAGCCCATGATGCGACAAATGATTTTTTAAATGAGGCGATCGGCGAAGGGCGTATGCCGGTGAAAGCCCATTTCAATGTGCTGGTCTGGACTGACAATAAGCCCGAAGAGAAGGACCTGCGGAACCTGGTATCATCAGCCCTTGCCCGGATGGACAGCGTGCCCAAACTGGAGGTGGACGGCGCGCCCCAGATCCATTGGGCGGGGATACCGGGGAACGAGGCCGATTTCCCGATGAATGACTGCTTTGACACATTTGTTGAGCAGGCGACCTGTTTTTTTAACCTGGAATCCAATTACCGTTCTTCGCTTTCACCGATCGGCATTCGTCTTGGCGACCGTCTAACGGGCAGGCCTATCCACGTAGACATCTCGGATGAGCCGGTAAAAAAGGGGATCATCACCAATCGAAATAAATTTATCCTTGGCCCATCCGGCAGCGGCAAAAGTTTTTTCACCAATCATATGGTGAGGACTTATTACGAGCAGGGAACGCATATCGTTTTGGTGGATGTCGGTCATTCCTATAAGGGATTATGTGATATGGTGGGTGGATATTATTTCACCTACAGTGAAGCGAGTCCGATAAAATTCAATCCATTTTATATCGCAGATGGCGACACACTCGACACCGAAAAAAAGGAAAGCATCAAAACTTTGCTGCTTGCGCTTTGGAAAAAAGACAACGAAACCTTCAACCGTTCCGAATATGTGGCGCTTTCAAATGCACTGCAACTATATTATGAAAAATTAGCTCAGCACGATAAGCTATTTCCCTGTTTCAACTCCTTCTATGAATTCCTGAAAAATGATTTCGTCCCCATCTTAATATCAGATCAGGTCAAAGAAAAAGATTTTGATGTCTCTAATTTTCTCTACGTGCTCAGACCTTACTATAAGGGCGGAGAATTTGATTATTTGCTTAACGCCACCAAAAATCTTGATCTTCTCCATCAGCGATTCATTGTCTTTGAACTCGACAATATCAAAGATCACCCTATCTTATTTCCTGTCATCACCCTCATCATCATGGAAGTGTTTATCTCCAAGATGAGAAAACTAAAAGGCTTGCGTAAAATGATACTCATTGAAGAAGCCTGGAAAGCCATCGCCAAAGAAGGAATGGCGGAATACATCAAATACCTTTTCAAGACGGTGCGTAAATTTTTTGGGGAAGCCATTGTAGTAACCCAGGAAGTGGAAGACATCATTTCCTCACCCGTGGTGAAACAGGCGATCATCAATAACAGCGATTGCAAAATATTACTCGATCAATCCAAATATCAAAACAAGTTTGACCAGGTCCAGGAATTGCTCGGTCTCACCGAAAAAGAAAAAGCGCTTGTGCTTTCTATCAACAAAGCGAACGATCCGACAAAAAAATATAAGGAAGTTTTTATTTCCCTTGGTGGAACCCTATCGCGTGTCTACCGCACGGAGGTCTCTGCGGAAGAATATCTGGCTTACACGACAGAAGAAACAGAAAAAATGAAAGTGACGGAATATGCAAAAAAATATGGCTCAATTGAAAAAGGCATTTCGGCGCTTAAGGCCGAAATGCCAGTCACATGAAGGGCACAGAAATGCTCTTTTGATAATAGATTGACAAAGGCAAATATAATCTGGCGGGTTAGAAACGACCGGAAGAGTTTTCAACAAGCTCTTAATAAAAAATGTTTTCGCATGACAAAAAAGATGATCATACTCATGATATGCACCTTGAGTTTTACAATAACGGCTCTTGCGCAACCTGCCGAGATCATCGCTGTCATCCAGGAAGGGATCACCAGGGTGATCAGGGCAGTTGACTTAAAAATTCAGCGTCTGCAAACGCAGACCATCTGGCTGCAGATTGCGCAAAAAGAAATGGAGAATGCGATGACCGCGCTCAAGCTTGATGAAATTGCTGATTGGGTGCAAAAACAAAAAGATCTCTATACAGCATATTACAATGAACTCTGGCAGGTGAAGGAGGTGATCGCAGGTTATGATAAAGTGCAACATATCATTACCCTGCAGACAAAGATTCTCAACGAATATAATTCAGCATATGCATTATTCAAACAGGATAAAAATTTTTCTGCCGCTGAGATCAGCTGGATGTACAATGTCTATTCCGGAATCATCAGCGAGAGCCTGAAAAATGTCGAGCAGGCGATGCTTGTGGTCAATGCATTCATCACACAGATGAGCGATGAAGAGCGAATGAAAATTATTGATGATGCAAACGCAGGTATGCAAAAGAATTACAATGACCTCAGGCAATTCAATTCGCAGAATATTCAACTGAGTCTTCAAAGGGCTGCAGAAAATAAAGATTTGGGAACTGTGAAAGCCCTTTACGGGCTGCAGTAAGCCCACCCGCCGATCCGGTACCTTTTTGGCTCAGGCCAGATTACGACGGGCAGGCAAAATTTAATGGGTGAATTAAATATACACCATGAAAAAAGCATTCTTATCCATCATCATGGGTATTTTATCTACTATTTCTGCACACTCTCAAACATTCGACGAGTGGTTCAGGCAAAATAAAACGCAGATCAAATACCTGACCCAGCAGATTGCTGCCTATGAACTGTTGCTTGATTATACCACCAATGGTTACAAGATCGCGCAAACGGATTTGACTTTTATTGGAGCAATGAAAAATGAAGAATTTGACCTGCACAGGACTTATTTTAATTCACTCAAGTTAGTCAGCACTGCTGTTTTGAAATATTCCAGGATCAATGACATCATCACCGATGAGCATGCGATCATGAGCAATTTCAAAAGGATATTACAGGCAAAAAATATGAATGCTGCTGAAATGAATTATCTGAATGCGGTCTATAACAAGATGAATAATGAATGCAACAGATCCCTGGATGAATTGATTGATATTTTGACGGACAACACCTATACGATGAAAGATGATCAGCGCATCAAAAGAATTGACCGTATCTATTACGATATGAAAGATAAATATGCATTCTCGCAAAGTTTTACCTCCGAGGCCTTGCTGCTGAGTGCTCAGCGCCAAAGCAGATCCGATGACATCAATGAATCACTTATCAATAATGGACTACAATAAATTTTTATGAAATACAAATGCTTACTATTTATTTTTCTTTTTGGTTCTGGGGTCACCCAGTCAAAAGCACAAAGTTTTGAAGTGGAGCAACTGATCCTGGACTATCAAAAACTTACTGAGTTAAAAAGCATCTTAAGTGAATTGAAAACCGGTTATCAGCTATTAAGCAGCGGTTATGAAACGATCCGAAACATTTCAGCAGGCAATTTCAATTTGCATAATGCATTCTTAAGCGCACTGCTTGCGATAAATCCTGCTGTGAGAAATTATTCCCATGTTGCCGATATCATTTCTTACCAGTCAAGCATTGTCTCAGAATACAGGTCTGCGTTCTCCCGGTTCAAGCAGGATGAGCATTTTACGCCCGATGAAATTGCTTATCTGGGAACGGTATATGGGAATCTGTTCAACCAGAGTCTGAATGACATCATCAATCTGACAAATGTTTTGACCGCAAACAAGATGCGCATGAGTGATGAGGAACGATTGCATGCCATTGATGGAATTTATTCTTCAACTAAAAATCAGCTGATGTTTCTAAGAAGTTTTAATAATTCCACGACCCTGCTCGCGATCGACAGGGCAACAGC
>JAJPKJ010000070.1 GCA_021323755.1 Chitinophagales bacterium
AAATCGTATGTTCGTTATCGTTAGTACAAAAGAGCTGAATAGAATATCAATTGTATTCAAGTGACGGCACTACGAGACAGGAAAGAATTGGAGATGTTTAAAAAATAAAAAGCCAATAGCAATTGACAAAAAGAAACTGTACATCGAACATCATAAATCATCATTGACAATGGGTAAACCAACAGGTTTTTTTGAATTTACAAGAGAGCTTCCGGGAAAACGCCCGGTGAGTGAAAGAAAGAATGATTACAATGAATTTGTTCAATTGTATGCCCCTGAGAAATTGAACCAGCAGGCAGCAAGATGCATGAACTGCGGCATTCCGTTTTGTCATCACGGATGCCCGTTGGGAAATGTGATTCCTGAATTCAACGACGCCGTGTATCGCAAGCAATGGCAGGAAGCTTATGAGATATTATCATCGACAAATAATTTTCCTGAGTTTACCGGAAGAATTTGTCCGGCCCCCTGCGAGACCAGTTGCGTACTTGGAATTAATCAGCCAGCCGTTACTATTGAAGAAATAGAGAAACATATTATTGAAATCGCTTTCGAAAAAGGATTTGTAAAAGCAAAAAAACCAAATATCCGCACCGGGAAAAAAGTTGCCGTTGTAGGCTCGGGCCCCGCTGGACTTGCTGCAGCAGCGCAACTCAATTATGCTGGTCATTCAATAACCGTCTTTGAACGTGATGATGCGCCAGGCGGTTTGCTGCGCTATGGGATCCCAGATTTCAAATTAGAAAAATGGGTGGTCGACAGAAGAATAAAATTAATGGAAGAGGAGGGTGTTGTTTTTAAGTGCAATGCGAATGTTGGGGTAAATATTGGCATCAACGATCTGCTAAGGGAATTTCATGCGATCGTTCTTGCAGGCGGTTCCACGATCCCAAGGGATTTGAATATTCCTGGCAGGGACCTCAAGGGTGTTCATTTCGCAATGGATTTTTTAAAGCAGCAGAACAAAAGGGTGAGCAATAAAAAAGTAACGGAAGAAGATATTTTTGCAACCGAAAAAAACGTAGTTGTGATCGGTGGTGGAGATACAGGAAGCGATTGCGTTGGAACATCAAACCGTCATCATGCAAAATCGGTGACACAATTTGAATTATTACCAAAACCACCCCAATCAAGAACTGCATTCATGCCTTGGCCAACTTATCCAATGGTGCTAAAGACTTCCTCCTCACATGAAGAAGGATGTGACAGAGATTGGGCCGTTGCGACCAAAGAATTTGTTGGTGATGCAAACGGTGATCTGAAAGGATTGAAGATTGTTACCCTTGAATGGAAATTTACCGAAGATGGCAAACCTGCGCAATTTGCAGAAGTGCCGGGCAGTGAAAAAGAAATTCCATGTGAACTAGCGTTGTTGGCGATGGGTTTTGTTCATCCTCAACAAGAAGGATTTATCAATGAACTTGAAATTGAGCTTGACGGCAGGGGGAATGTTCGTGCTACTGAAAAAGATTATCAAACCAATATTTCAAAGATCTTCACGGCAGGCGATATGCGTCGCGGGCAATCATTGGTAGTATGGGCGATCAGTGAGGGAAGAGAATGCGCAAGAAAGGTGGATGAATATTTAGCAGGTTCGTCTTTATTGGAATGCAGGGATGAAAATCTCATTGCGGTAAATTCATAAGTTCCAAACCAAAGAAATTGTAAAAAGCCATTCTGAAAGGGATGGCTTTTTTATTTGATTTATTTCGAAAAATTGGTAATAAAAAATTGATGAAATTTAAATAAAAAAAATTAATAGTTTAATAATCAAATATTTGAGAAAAAGATATTAAATAATTAATCACATTAAATAAATATATATGTATCAATTTGAAAATATAGATAAAAAATAATCGTAAATTAGCATCATAAATGTTAAATTAAAATTATTTATAATAAATGATATTTAATAACTCCTTTTTTATCCCCTTGAAAGAAAAGTCTTGCCTGCCTAAAGGAACGCTGCCAGAAGAAAAAGAACTCGAAATCATTAAATGGAATTTTCTCATAAAAAGAAAGGTACAACTCAGCACCAACTTTTGAGCAGTTGATTAGCGTTGCACCTTTTTTTATTACTAATTAAAACCAAAACAATGTTAAGAAAAATTTTCTTATTACTAATGTCATTTATTACCTTTTTTTCATTGGCTATCGGGCAAACAGATTCAACGGCTAAAAAAGTTGATTCTGCTGCTAAGACACCTCCCCCTGTTACCATTACGGGGTCGGTAGATGTTTATTACAGGTTCAACTTCTCAAATCCTCCGGGTCAATTGACAAACAACTACACCAGCTTCACCAACTCTCAAAGCTCTTTTGAATTGGGCATGGCTACTATTCGCGCCGATCACAGCTTTGGCAAAGTGAGCGCAACAGCCGATCTTGGTTTTGGTAGAAGAGCTGAAGAGTTCTCCTATAATGATGCTGGACATCCAACACTTTTTGCAGTTAAACAACTCTTTTTGACTTACCAGGCCACTGATAAGATCAAATTTACGATGGGTAAATGGGGAACCCATATAGGTTACGAAGTATTGGATGCTTATTCGAATAGAAACTATAGCATGGACTACATGTTTTCATTTGGTCCATTCTTTCATACAGGTTTAAAAGCGGATGTCACGCTGAGTGGAACGACTGCATTTATGATTGGGATCGCCAATCCAACAGATTTTTCATCCACAACGGCATCAACAAAAGTATTACTGGCGCAATTCAGTACCGGAACAAAGGATGGAAAATTAAAAGCTTTTTTAAATTACCAGGGCTACTCCGGGGTTAGCCAGGATACATTGATCAATCCGGCTACTGCATATTATCTATACAAAAGTTTGAATCAGTTTGACCTGGTTATCAATGGAACGATTTCAAGCCAGTTCGGAATTGGCCTGAATGGAACTGTTCAATCTGTAAATTCTTCTTTATTGGGTAAGACAGCAAGTTGGTGGGGCGCCGCGGCCTATTTGAATTTTGATCCCACATCAACCTTTGGACTAACGTTAAGAGGAGAATATTTTGACGATAAGGACGGAGTTAAAATACACAATTTCGATGATGGAAGCGGGCTTGGCGTCTTTGATCTAACGCTTTCGGGGATCTTGAAGGTGGGAAGCAATCTGACAATTATCCCCGAGCTGAGGCTTGACAATGGATCGAAAGATTTCTTTGTTAAGTCAGACGGGACAGCAACTAAATCAACTGTGAGCGGAATTCTCGCAGCAGTGTATAAATTTTAAAGTTCTAAAACGCAGCAAAACCAATTTTTATAACCAAAATCACAACACATGCTATTTTCTAAATTAATCCCCGCAAGAGCTAATGGGCAAATTTCTTTACCTATCAAAATGACCAAAGCAGAAAAATGGCGCTTTTGGCTTAGTATGTTTGGAGGTAAGCTCATTGGTTTGTTCCTAGTATTGTTGGCCATGGGCTTTTTGCCGGCAATAATTGGCACACCCGCTCACGCGCAAGGTGCGCCGGCTTATACGGCCCACGAAACAACAATGATGAATTCTGTTAATACCGTTTGGACCTTAGTTGCGGCATTCTTGGTTTTTGGTATGCAACCCGGATTTGTAATGTTGGAAGCAGGCTTTGCACGTGCTAAAGAAACCGTCAATGTGCTGATGGAGTGTATTTTTGATACCTGTCTTTGCGGATTATTATTCTGGGCATTTGGTTATGCTTTCATGTTCAGTCATGGTAATGGATTCATCGGTTATCATTGGTTTTTCCTGGTTGGCGCTGATTCAGATGGAGGACTTGCAAGCGGTACCTATCTTACGAGCGGAGTTCCCGTGATCGCGCACTGGATATTTCAATTTGCTTTTGCTGACACGTGTTCTACGGTAACTTCTGGTGCGATGATCGGTCGTACTGGTTTCCGCGGCGACATTCTATATAGCATCGGTGTTACAGGATTTATATACCCAATAATTGGTCACTGGGCTTGGGGTCCTGATGGCTGGCTGGCAAATATGGGAACAGCAGGAAATTTCTTCCCTTCTCTCGGACAAGGATTCCGCGACTTTGCCGGTTCAACAGTCGTACATACGATCGGTGGTATGGTTTCCCTTGCCGGCGCAATAGTGCTGGGACCAAGACTGGGGAGAGTCTTTAAGAGAGACGGCGGCGGACCGATGGCACCACATAACCTAACAATAGCCGCAGTGGGTGGTTTCATTCTTTGGTTTGGCTGGTACGGGTTTAACCCGGGCAGCACACTTTCGGCTGTTGATATGCAAGGCATCGGACGCGTAGCTACCAATACTACTCTTGCCGCTTGTGCCGGTGGAATGGGAGCCATGTTGATTGGCTTATGGACCGGTCCAACAAAAGGAAAATTTGACCTTGGACTTACTACCAATGGTTTTCTTGCAGGACTTGTGGCGATTACTTGTCCTTGTTATTGGGTAGATCCAGTTGGCGCAATATCTCTTGGCTTTATTGCAGGAATCGTGGTTGTATATGGACTATACTTATTGGAATACTTAAGGATTGATGATCCGATCGGAGCCGTTCCTGTACATGGATTCTGTGGTATGTGGGGAACATGGTCGCTGGGCCTTTTTGCATCCGGAAAATTTGGGGCTACTGGTGCTACCGGTGCGGACAATTCAAGCCCTGTCGCCGGATTATTTTACGGCGGCGGCACATCGGTGCTGAAGGCGCAGATAATTGGTAACCTTACTATAACCATCGCAACTTTTGTTGTAGCCTATGCAATGATGTGGCTCATACGACAATTACCGCATCCATGGAATTTACGTGTTGAAGGTCCTGGCGAAGTAGGTGTTGGTGGTTTGGATGTTTGGGAACACGGCACGCCTGCCTATCCTGATCAGGCTGAATATGAGGTACCCGCCCTCAGCACATCAAAAGTGCACGGCGATAAGGTCATTGGTTAATTGGATAAAATAAAAATTGTTCTAAATAAAAAAACGTTGAGAGTAAAATCTCAACGTTTTTATTTTGATAAATTTCTTGATTAAAGAATTTTATGCTAGTCTTTTTTTGCTCAATAAAGAAAGGAAAAGTACCATTACTGATGAGAAGAAAAGAATTTTAGGAAGAACTCCAGTTGAATAAAAGCTGAGTATTCCTAAAGCGATAGCAATGATCAAAAATAGAGGCGCTAACTTTAACATATACTAATATTTAAATTGTTTGAATAATTAAATTCGGAACGCAAGTTATGCAGCCTCAAGCAATTATCAAAAAGACCAGGCATCAATTGATTAATGTAGAAATTATTATATATGTTATTTATTTTTCATTTACCCCCTGGTTTTATTTCCAAAATAAAAAAAACATATTGTAGTCGACGGAGAAATAAAAAACTGGGCGATCAACTCAAAAATTATTTAGCTTTAAGCGAAGAAAAATTTTTCAAAAAAAATCAAAAAATTTTTTTTTGAGCTCGAAATTTTGACAAAAAAGTCTTCTTATTCTTCTTCGGTCTTGTCTTTGAAAGTTTTCATTAATGCAAAAAATCATCTGCTCATGAAGTTCATTTTCGTTTTTTTGATTTTGATCTCAATAAAGGTATCCGCGCAACAAATTCAACTCCTGACATCCGGCGCAAAAACTTCCTTACGGGGATTAAGCGTCGTTGACAATAATGTGATATGGGCCAGCGGGACTGGTGGAAATATTGCGCGTTCAACAAATGGCGGACAAACATTTGTTTGGATAAAAGTGAAAGATTATGAGCAAAGAGATTTTCGCGACATTGAAGCATTCGACTCAAACAATGCAATAATAATGGCCATTGCTGAACCCGCTATTATTCTAAAAACAAAAGATGGCGGACAAACATGGAAAGAAGTTTTTAAGGATACAACAAAGGGAATGTTTTTAGATGCAATGGATTTTGTAAATAACGAAGGAGTCGTGATCGGTGATCCCGTTAATGATAAAATCTTCATGGCCTATACAAATGATTTTGGCGAGAGCTGGAAAATATCTTCAGTAACCAATGATATCAAAATAACACCAGGCGAAGCTTTTTTTGCGTCAAGCGGAACAAATATCAAATTGCAGAATAATACATTTCCGGTATTTGTTTCCGGTGGCAAAAGATCAACTATTTTCTTTTCATCCACGGCACAGCATGCATTGCCATTGGTCCAGGGACAAGAATCAACAGGCGCAAATTCCTTAGCAATTTCTCCGAACAATCCTTTGCATGCAATCGTGGTAGGAGGAGATTTTTCAAAAGATACCGTCTCAACAGGAAATTGCACGCTATTGAATTTAACGCCATTTACAAGTCAACAACCAATAACTCCTCCACACGGTTATCGCAGCTGCGTTGAATATATTTCTGCAAAAGAACTGATCACTAGCGGAACAAGCGGGGTTGATATCAGTAAGGATGGCGGAATGAACTGGCAATTGATCTCCAAAGAAAGTTTTCATGTTTGCCAAAAAGCAAAAAAGACCAACGCTGTTTTTCTTGCCGGCTCAAATGGAAAAATTGCCAAACTGATCTGGTAAAAATTTTCTTTTTAAACTTTTCGTCAAAATAATGGTCTATCTATCCCGTAAAGAATTATGACCATTTTTTATTCCCGTTTTTTTCTACTCTGGAAACAAGAAATTCTATCTTTATGAAGCTATAAGGCACTCAGCAATGAGTGCTTATTTTTTTGAAATATAATCATTCGATTTTTTTAAAGCCGTTCTATCGTCACAAAAAATTAACACTTTCCACAAACTGTTAATAATTAACTTTAGGATAGTTAGATGTTGGATAATATATTTGAATAAGTGTAGAGCAATACGATTTACTTCTTTTTACGAACGATAAAAGAATTCAATTTGACTGAAACTATCATTAACCTGGAGACCGTTAACCCTATCGAATTTTTTGGTACCAATAACGGCAAATTAGACATCCTAAAAAAGAAATTCCCACTCCTCAAAATACTTTCACGAGGCACTCAGATCAAACTTAGCGGTTCTCCCGAACAGGTCGAAACTGCAAAAGAAAAAATTGATCTGCTTGTTCAATATCTTGAAAGAAATGGACATGTTAGTGAAAATTATTTTGAACAGATCCTTGGTGGTGATGATGCAGAAACTGTTGATCATTTTATTGACAAACATCCAAATGACATATTGGTGTTTGGTCCGAATGGTAAAACAGTAAGGGCGAGAACACTTAATCAAAAAAGATTGGTTAGCTCCACCGACAAAAATGATATCGTCTTTGCAGTAGGTCCCGCAGGAACTGGTAAAACATACACTGCCGTTGCATTAGCGGTAAGAGCCTTAAAAAATAAAGCAGTAAAGAAAATCATTTTAACGCGCCCAGCGGTTGAAGCAGGAGAAAATTTAGGATTTTTACCCGGAGATCTTAAAGAAAAGATCGATCCCTATTTACGCCCGCTTTACGATGCCCTTGATGATATGATACCTGCAGATAAATTGGGGTATTATATGAGTACCCGGATAATTGAAATTGCACCGCTTGCTTATATGCGCGGACGTACGCTCGATAACGCTTTTATTATCCTTGATGAAGCGCAAAATGCAACCGATCTTCAATTAAAAATGTTTCTAACACGCATTGGCGCAAATGCAAAAGCCATTATTACCGGCGACTTAACACAAATTGACTTGCCAAAAAATCAAAAAAGCGGCCTGGCAAAAGCATTATATATTCTAAAAAATATTGACGGCATTACCCATATTGAGTTGGATGAAGAAGATGTAGTTCGTCACAGGCTTGTTAAAGCCATTATCAGAGCTTACGAAAAAGACAAAAATATTGATACCGGCCCTGCTACAGAAAAATAATCATATTCCCTTTGATATTAAACTAACCCTTCGCCTGTGGAATTATCTGCAGGCTTTTTTATCTTTGTCTGATTACTCATGATCGTTACAAATTTCACTGATGAAAAAAATACTTCTTGCAATTCTTATTATCACTGTTGCCATTGTTGCCTGCAATAACGAAACTTCATTCAAAAAAGCTGAAGATGCACAGGATGCAGCAAGAGAATTCATACGCGCATCGCTGGATGGCAATTATGATAAGGCAAGATTTTATCTCTACCCCGACTCAACCAATAATTTCTTGATAGAGAGATGGAAAAAGAATTACGATGATCTTTCTGGTGATGAAAAGGAAAAATATAAAAGTTCAGAGATAGTTGTACTGAATATTCATCCTGATAATGATTCAGTGACATCATATCAATATTATAACAGCTATAAGAAAGATACGACACGGATCAAGATTTTACGCATCAAAGGGGAATGGCTGGTCGACCTGAAAGAATTCATGAATAATTCAAAATGATCTTCAAAAATATTTTAATGGTAGGTTTAGGCGGTGGCTTGGGAAGCATTGCCCGGTTTGTTTGCCAGAAATACATTTCAGCATGGTATCCCCACCCGTTTCCTTTCGGCACTTTTTTAGTGAACATCTTGGGTTGCTTTTTGATCGGTGTTTTTTTTGGATTGGCAGAAAAAGGGAACCTGCTCACTCCTGAATGGAGGATATTTCTCACAACCGGCATCTGCGGCGGCTTCACAACATTTTCTTCCTTTGCTTATGAAAATGTTACCTTAATGAAAAGCGGAGATTTTTTATATTTCGGGTTATACATAGCAGCCAGTGTTGCCCTGGGAATTGCGGCTACTTTTTTAGGTATGGCATTGATGAAATTAATTTGAGATTATGCAACTTAACGGACAATCAAAATTGCTTAGGATCTTTGTTGGTGAAATTGACAAGATCGGTCATACCCCTTTGTATGAAGCAATTGTTTACGAAGCAAAAAAACAAGGCATAGCAGGCGCAACGGTCTTACGTGGCATCATGTCGTACGGAGCAAGTTCAACGATTCACACCGCCAAATTGATTGATATTTCCGAAGACCTCCCCATCGTCATCGAAATTGTGGATACGGAAGAAAAGATCAATCATTTCCTCCCCGAAATAAACAAACTTTTTGATGAATGTGGTCGTGGCGGATTGATCACCATCGAGCAGGTAAATGTTCTTTATTACCGCCCAAAAAAATAGAACCACTTTTTGTTTTCCCATTAATTTACTCCGCTAAGCTCCATAAACAGTCAACTGTTTTCTGTACGTTTGTGTAACCATCAATAAATTATTATGACAACTGTTTCTCATCCCTGGCATGGCGTCCCTTATGGCGAAAATGCGCCACGAATTGTAAATGCCATAATCGAAATCCCCCAGGGTTCGCGCGCAAAATATGAGATCGATAAGCCGAGTGGTTTACTAAGGCTTGACAGGGTGATTTATTCTTCCTTTTATTATCCGGTCAACTATGGTTTTATTCCACAAACTTATGGTGATGATAAAGATCCGCTGGATATTCTAGTCATCACTTCTTTGCCAGTGCAATCCTTGTGTTTAATGGAAGCAAAAGTGATGGGCGTAATGCAAATGATTGACAGCGGCGATGCGGATGATAAAATAATTGCGGTTGCAGCAAAAGATCCAAGTGTAAATCATTATAATAATATCGAAGAGTTACCAAAACATTTTTTTGAAGAGTTGCGGCATTTTTTTGAAGAATATAAAAAACTGGAAAATAAGACAGTGGTCGTTGAAGAGTTTGGCGATAAAACAACAGCAATAAAGGTTATTGAAGAAGCTATTGCTTTATATAAAGAAAAATTTCCGAATAATTAATTGCCGGCATATTACTGCTCAAATTGCTCATTGAGGAACTAACCGCTGAAAGCGCGATGCAACAATGTTTAATTGAAATACCCCATAACAAATCATCTGCTAATTAAAATTGAATGATATGTCTACACAAACTTTTTTAATTATTATTATCGTAGGATTGGTTGCAGGTATCCTCAGCGGATTGGTGGGCATTGGCGGCGGCATCATTATCGTTCCTGCGCTTATTTTCTTCCTTGGATTTGGCCAGCACCAGGCACAAGGTACTTCACTCGGCATTTTATTATTACCGGCGGGGATTTTTGCGGTAATCAATTATTACAAACAAGGATATATCGACCTCAAAGTTGTTTTCATCCTTTTTATTGGTTTTCTGATCGGCGGCTTTCTTGGTAGCAAAATTTCCCTGAGCCTTTCAGAGACCACCATCAAAAAGATTTTCGCTGTTGTTCTGGTACTCATCGCCGGCAAGATGCTCATTTTTGACAAATAACATTATCATTTCGTTAATACGTATCTAATGATTTGTGAAATTTGAGTTCCCCTGCATCATAGCAAATGAAATTTTTCTATTTTTCTTTTGTGAACCCAAACCTGATCAAACATATCAGCGACCAACAACTACTCGATAACTTCTACGCGGACCATAATAATAAATGGCTTGGCATTTTATTGGAGCGTTACACACTTTTGCTCTTTGGTGTTTGCATGAAATACTTAAAAAATGAAGAGGAAGCAAAAGATGCTGTTCAACAAATATTTTTTAAGGTTATTGTTGAACTTGAAAAATATAAAGTAACCTATTTTAAGTCATGGATCTATATGATCGCGAAAAATCATTGCCTGATGCAATTGCGAAAAAAGCAAGAGAGCACATCCATTGATCTTAGTGATAAAATAATTGCCGCAGATGGTTTTGAAGAAGAAAATATCTACTTGCAAAATGAACAATTGACAGAATCAATTTATGAAGCATTGCAGGAATTAAGCAAGGAACAGAAACAATGTATAACTTTGTTCTACCTTGAAAAAAGATCTTATCATGAAATTGCAGACAGAACAGGCTTCACATTAATGCAGGTAAAAAGCTATATACAAAACGGAAAAAGAAATTTGAAATTAATGCTGGAGAAAAAAATGAATCAGTAAATGAACAACGACCTTTTCAACATATTAGCCAATAACAGTAACATTGACACGCAAAAGCTGATCGATTATCTCAATGATAAACTTTCGTACAAAGAAAGAAATGAAGTCGAAAGATGGATAACGGATAATGAAATTGCCAATGATGCCGTTGAAGGCCTGCAGCAGTTGAAGAACAAAAAAAACCTGCAAGCTTATGTTGATCAGTTGAACAAAAACTTGCAGAATCAGTTGCAGCAAAAAAAACAACGAAATCAAAAACGAAGAATAAAGGAATATCCGTGGATATACTTCACCATCATTGCTATTCTTGTTTTATGCATCATCGCCTATTTGGTAATAAGAAATACGCTTCATTAAGCTTTTGTATCCATTATTGTTTTTTGGGCTTGCTCATGTTCGACGCAGGCAATTTCTCTTTAGTAGTGATCGGTTGCTTAAAATCACTTTCTTCAACCTTTTCCTTTTTACCCAAATAGGTCCATGCAACAGTATTCATGTATTTATCAAAGACATGGTTTAGATCATCTGCTTTTACATTATCGATCTTATTATTGATGGCATCAAATATCCGCCAATTGCCGGAAGCTTCGCAAAATCCGAGCACGCTCGCCTGTGAGCTGCTTGCTTCATTGGTAAGATAATAATTGGTGAGATATTCTTTTTTCTTATCCGCCACTTCTTTTGCAGTGAACCCATTTTTCTTAATGTCGTTGATAATATCTGTCATCACTTCCAGAGATTGTTTCGGATCAATGGTGGAGATGTATAAATTGGCAACCGGATTATTGATCAGGCTTTTATTGTAAAAAGCCGCCGGCGCATACGACAGACTTCTTTTTGTTCTTAATTCAACGAAATAACGGTCATACAAAATGCGCATCGCGAATTCAAATAAAGGTCCATCGGGAGAAAAATATTTAGGCGCATTGGCAGTTCCGAAAATATAATTGGTAGCAATATTTCTGTCGCTGATATTGACATCGGCCTTTGTAACGCCCGCCATAACCGGCTTTGCGGGTAATGTCCCCTCCGGCAATTTAGCCAAACTGCCTTTTATCTTATCGACCAGATCTTTTTCATCAATGTCGCCAACAATAACCAGGTAACATTTTTTCTTGCCTAATAATTTAGTGTAATAATTTTTTACATCATCTAAAGTTATTTTATCAAGTGTTTCAGGAGTTCCATTTTGCTGCAGTTCATAGGCAGTGCCTTTAAACACCTGTTGAATGGCGATCTTGCGCAAATAGCTGTCCGGGTTAGCATCCTGTTGTTTTGCGTTTGCGATCATCTGTTGTTTAATAACATCAAATTCCTTTTCATCCATCGCAGGAGCAAGTAGTGCATCAGTAAACATGCTCCAGCTTTGACTCCAGTTTTCTTTAAGGCAGGTCATCGTTACTGAACTGTAATCTTTGCTGGCAATGGAACCAAAGTTTGTTCCCAGTTTATCGGCAAGGGATGAGAACGCATCTTTGTCCATATTTTTTGTCCCCCCCTGCAAAGCAAGACTAAGGGCCATCGGCTCAATCCCTTGCTGAGCACTGCTGATATTTGAAACGCCACCGCGGATAAACAAACTGGCGGTCGCCACTTCTTTCGGTACTTTTTTAATAATGATCTTTAATCCTTCATAATTCACTTCTTTGGTATTGTCCTGAGCAACAACACTAACGGTTATAAATATCCCTGTAATTAAAAGCTTACATATTTTGAAAAAGGTTTTCATGCTTTATTTTTTTCAATGAATAATTTTATTTGAAAAGATTATCAAGATTGGTTACTTTCCAATTATCTTGCATTTTTTGATTGAGCAATAATCCCTTGACACAAGGTTTGCCCTTGATGTACTTATCCACATACTCAATAATATCCTGCCTGGTTACCTTTTTGATCTCATTGATATAATTGAAATAGTAGTCCAGCGAAGCAGAAGCCCACCAAAATGATAATGTGTGCACATAATTAGAAGTCACTTCCGCTCCATATTTTTCATTGTTGGCCAATTTTATTTTTGAAGTTTCCAATTGATCGTCAGTAAAATAATTGCTTGCATCAAACTGGTCAATTTGATTTTGCAGGGCTTTGAAAGCATCATTGAATTTAGAAGGATTGGGAACATACTGCAAAGTGATCGGTCCGACATATTTTGCAGATTGATAGTTAAGATTTGCAGATAACGCATACCCACTATCAATGAGGGATTTCTGGAACTTAGAACTTTTTTGATTGAGGATGAAAGAGAAAACATCAGCGACAACGGTATTTTTTACATCGTTCCTGGTATCGGGGCCGTGCCAGCCGCTCAATAAGACCGGGACCCGCGCATTGGGATTAATGACAACAAAACTCAGGCTATCCGATGCGTTCAGTGATGCAAATTCCGGAATCGGCCATTTTTGAAAAGGATCGAAATCGCTTGGCTTCCAGTCACCAAATATTAGTTTTGCCTTTTGAAAAATATCTTCATGCTTGACATTCCCGCCAACAATAAGAATAGAATTATTGGGATAATAATATTTGTCCTTTATTACCCGCATTTTTTCCGGTGTGCAGGTTAGGATCACCTGGTGATCGCCGATTGCATTTTTTCTGGAATACAGATCGCCCCACATTTTGTGATTGTATCTATCAAACAAGGCAAATCCGGGATTACTTTCCTGGCGCTGGAATTCACCATCAACAACCGGATCTTCTTTTTTCATTTCTTCCTGTAAGAACAAGGGAAAGCGGATAGCGCTGTTCAAAAATTGCAATCCTTCGTTAACTTCCTTGCTTCCCAATGTGAAAAAATAATTTACCCGTTCATCACCGGTAGTACCGTTAAATTCAATACCCAGTTCATGGATCCTGTCTAAATACTTTTCTTGAGAGGGAATGTCTTTATTCGCTTTAAAAAACATGTGCTCATAAAGATGAGATAATCCATTATAGGCAGTGTCTTCGGTAAATGCTCCATTGTGCACTGCTATTTCAACTGTCGCCAGCGGAACAGAGGCATCTTCCAAGACCAAGACCTGTAAACCATTATCCAGTTTGGTAAAAAAAATATTGGAGGGCCAATTTTGCTGAGCTCCCAAAAATAAAGTGATGAATAAAAAAGCCGCGCTGATAATACACTTTTTCATAAGAAGTTTATTAATGTAATTTTTTCATGTGAACGAAGATATTTTTACTTCAAAAAATAAATATAGGCAGAAATGCCATATGGCATTTGCCTTTTATAAAAAATTAATGACCCTTTTTAAGAAAAGGGTCATTAATTAACGATATAATTACAAGAAAATATTACTGATATTGAATATAAACCGGTTGCGGCTTAAGTTTCAGCACTTCCTGCGGAGTCAACATGCGACTGTTTTTTTCGCGATAGTCATTTTTATAGAACAGTTTGAAGCCGGTGAACTGAACCGGTTCTTTATAAATAAATTCCCTGTAGGTAGTTAATTTTCTGGATTGTGCTCCCCATCCATCCATATCCATTACAATTTGAACTTCCGGGTGGGTCTCGATTTTTTTATAGTTGGTTATCATCGCATGTGTAAAACGATGAACCACCAATATTTTGGGAGGAAGATTATTCTCTTTGGCAAGTTTTGCCAAATAATCCGATACGAAGTTTACATCGGTCGCATCCATTGTACCGATCACTGTGCCCGGTTTTTTACCGGTCTTCATCGAAAATTCAGGATCAATCCCCAAATGAACCTGTGGCATTTTCAAATATTTCTCCAGCAAAGGAACTTCTGTTTGAACATTACTCTTACCCACTTGTACATCTAAAAAAACAATCGCATTGATTTGTGAGGCAAGGCTAAGCACAGAATCTATTTGCTTGAAAGGCATACGCAGTTTGTATTTGCCATCTTTGCCCGGGCTTCCTTGTGCGGTGACCGCGATATAGTGCAATGCCGGAATAACCTCCATCGTTGTATCCGCGGCTTGCCATTTCTTTATTTCACCCTGCAATTTTCCAAGCATTTCTTTTGGAGGGTATTCTCCGAGCACACCCATTTGCTTTGAATAAAGATTTCCATAATAAGCAACAATTCTCTTAAAAGGAAGAATCGCTCCCGCATCAGGGTATGCCGTCTTTACCGGCCATCTCCCGGAAGAATCGCCATTGGTGATTTTTATTAATTGCTCGTTGAATAATAGCGTATCCAAAATAAGTGGCGCTCTTGCTTTTACCGAATCCTTCGATAAAGAATCTTTGATTGTCTTGGGCGATTTGTTGTTCTCGGAATATAGATTTCCGCAACTATCTAGTGAGGTACCGATGCAAAATATCAATGCGAATAATACTATTGCATTGAGCACGGAAAAACGGGCGCTTGTGTTGTTCAATGTTAATCTTTTTGTGGAATTACAGTAGTAATTCATAGGCGGATCTTTATAAGGTAAAATTAAACTACTATCAACCAATTCACAACGTTAAAACACGTATTTTATTTCAGTAAATACTTCTTTTTTCTAACAGTTGTTGATAAATGATATGCGCTGGTTAACCTAAAATCGTACCTCAGCTTGCGCAAAGGTATTCAAGCTCAAAACGTAATGCTGTTAATGATTGCATAAAAAACTGCTTATGTTGAAAAATAAAGAATTATTTATTAGTCTATAGATTTGGTAGACTAATAATTCTGCTGTAATCTTGCACTACAAGAGTTATGTGGCCGAGCGGCGAGGCGGAGGTTGGCAAGACCTTTTACGATGGTTCGAATCCATCCGTAACTGCAACAAAGATTTTTTTGGCAAGCAATCGTTAGACGGGCGGTGTTTCTACATCGCCTTTTTATTTGCGGGGGATCATTAGTATCTTTTGCTTGGGAAATGCATTGGGCATCCTGTCTGCATTTTGCGTATCGCCAAATCCTTGTCGGGGCATACGCTCAACTTTTTGTAGATCGGGAATAAGACAAGCCATCCCATCCTCTGAAAGAATAAAAATTGAACCAAGGGAGGTCTTATGAGAAAATGTTGCGTTCCCATCCGCCATTAATCCTCCCATCTCATTTTCATCTTTGTCCTTAAACAAAAATATCTTCTGGTTCTGCAATAGCTCATTATTTGAAATATCCGGAAATAAATTTCCCTTTAAAGCATCACCAGGCAATAATTGGAGCAAAGAATCACTTTTAAGATTTTGTCCGTAAGCAGCTCCCGAAACAAACAATGCAAGAATTAATATCCTTTTCATGGTTTTTTATTTAAGGATGACAAGGAACATGAATTTACATAAATTTGAAAAAAGGTTGCTACTCTTTACCTCATTTTTTTATACGCATTGATCAACCCATTGGTTGAAGAATCATGCGAATTGACCTCATTTTCATTTTCGAGTTCTGGTAATATTTTATTCGCGAGCTGTTTGCCGAGCTCAACGCCCCATTGATCGAATGTGTAAATATTCCAGATAACACCCTGCACAAATATTTTATGCTCATATAAAGCGATCAGCTTGCCCAAACTAAATGGCGTTATTTCTTTTATCAAGAAAGAGTTCGTCGGTTTGTTTCCGGCGAAGGATTTATAAGGGATCAATTCCGGCTTCACTCCTTCGGCAATCAGGTCATCCTTTGATTTACCATTCATTAATGCTTCTGTTTGCGCAAAAAAGTTTGATAATAATTTATAATGATGATCGCCGATCGGGTTATGACTGATCGCCGGTGCAATAAAATCGCATGGTATTAAAACCGTCCCCTGGTGGATAAGCTGATAGAATGCATGCTGTCCGTTGGTTCCGGCTTCACCCCAGATCACCGGGCCGGTAGCATGATCAACACGATCTCCATTTCTGTCCGTACTCTTGCCATTGCTTTCCATATTCCCCTGTTGAAAATAAGTGGCAAACAAATGCATATATTGATCGTAGGGAAGGATAGCCTCGGTCTGGGTGCCATAAAAACTGGTGTACCACAAACCCACCAGGGCCATGATCACCGGAATATTTTGATCCAGGGATGTATGTCGGAAATGCATATCCGCTTTACGAGCACCCTTTAATAACCATTCAAAATTATCAAAGCCGATGGTCAGCGCAATGGACAATCCAATTGCGCTCCATAATGAATAGCGCCCCCCCACCCAATCCCAAAACGCGAACATATTTTCCTTATCGATCCCAAATTTCACCACATCTTTTTCATTGGTTGACAATGCCACGAAATGTTTGGCGATATATGCTTCATCTATTGCGGACTGTAAAAACCAACTGCGTGCCGTCTGCGCGTTGGTCATGGTCTCCTGTGTGGTGAAAGTTTTTGATGCAATGAGAAAAATCGTTTCATCCGGGGTAATTTTTTTTAAGGTTTCGGCAATATGTGTTCCATCGACATTCGAAACAAAAGAAGTTTGAATTCCCTCAACCCAATACGGTCGCAGCGCCTCTGTAACCATTGATGGACCAAGGTCACTTCCCCCGATGCCAATGTTCACCACGTATTTTATTTTTTTCCCCGTATACCCTTTCCACTCGCCGGAATGGATCCTTTTGCAAAAGGATTTCATGTGCGCAAGCACAGCCAGTACATCTGGCATCACATCCTTGCCATCAGAAAAAACAGGTTCGCCGGAAAAATTGCGCAGCGCAGTATGCAATACCGACCTGCCTTCAGTGCGATTGATCTTTTCGCCGCTGAACATCGCTTCAATGGCATCTTTCACCTTGCATTCATCGACAAGCTGCAACAATAAACCAAGGGTTTCACCGGTGATGATATTTTTTGAATAATCAAAAAGAATATCATCAAACCTTAATGAAAAATGGGAAAAACGCTCAGGTTCGGATTCAAACATATCTTTCATCTGTGCATTCTTCATCACATCATTATAATGATATTGTAGTTGTTTCCATGTTTTTGTTTGCGTGGGAGAAATATTCGGGAACATTTTTATCGGTTGATGGTTAATAGTTGATTATTTGTAGAATGCGATTTATAATCCATTGATCGTTTCAAGTGTATAATCCATCATTTCAGTTGAAATATCCAGATGAGTTACAAACCGGATCAGATTTGCAGCAATGGCAATTGTGCGAACGCCTTGCTGCTCTAAGTTTGATGCGATCTTTTTTGCGGAAAAATCCGGCTTTGTTTCCATGATCACAATATTGGTCTCCACCGGCATTATCGATTTGCAAAAATTCTTTTTTGATAATGCCTGTTCAATTTGTTTTGCATTTGCATGATCATCTGCCAAACGAATAATATTATGTTGAAGTGCATAAATCCCTGAAGCCGCCATAAACCCAGCCTGTCGCATTCCCCCACCAAAAACCTTGCGCACTCTTCTTGCTTTTTTTATGAAATCTTTTTTACCAATTAAGATGCTTCCGATCGGGCAACCCAATCCTTTATTCAAACAAACAGAAATGCTGTCGAAAATTCTTCCGTACTGTGATGCAGTTTCATTTTTTGCCACCAAAGCGTTAAATAATCTTGCGCCGTCAAGATGGAATGCAAGATCATTTTCATGGCATACCTTTTTTATCTTTTTTATCTCCTCAAAATCATAACAACTTCCGCCGCCCCGATTGGATGTATTCTCTAAACATACTAAAGATGTTCTCGCCTTATGAACATCGTCAGGATTGATATGATCAACAATTTGCGCGGCGCTGATTCTTCCATGATCTCCTGCGATCACCCTTGCCTGCGAACCGGAGTTGGACGCAATGCCACCACCTTCATAAATATAAACATGCGCCTGTCGTTCACAGATCACCTCATCGCCGGGTTGTGTGTGACAACGAATGGCAATTTGGTTCGACATTGTCCCGCTTGCACAATATAATGCCGCTTCCATCGAGAACATTTCTGCAGCCATTTTTTCCAAATGGTTAATGCTGGGATCCTCTTCAAAGACATCATCACCCACTTCAGCACGCATCATCGCTTGCATCATGGCTGGCGTTGGCTTTGTAAGCGTATCGGAACGAAAATCTGCGATCATAATTAAAATAAAAAATGCAAATTAACAGGATTTGTGCAGAATGCGGGAAGATTATTCTTTCTTGACCGGCTGTCCAAATTGCAGGATATAGCCGTTACAATCCTTTATCGCAAATTCGCGCATGCCGTATTCAAAATTTTCAATTTCATAAAATATCTCGGCATTATCTTTTAGCGCATGCCACCAGGCATCTACATTATCGGTGTTAAAATAAAATGATCCGGTGAAATTCGCTTTATCAAAAGCAATGTGATCGTTAGGTAAAGCGAACATGATGTCTATCTTATCGCGAATTACAATTCCCCACCCAATCGATGGTTCGTAATTGCCCGCTGTAAAACCAAGCGTATTGACATAATAATCAATAGTGGTTTGCACATTTTCAACCCAAAGCATGGGTGTTAAAGAATTTATTTTCATTTCAACTGTTTTAAAAAAAAATTGCCGGGCCAAATTATTACTCCTGATACTATTGGCCCCGCTTGCGCCAGCCGCAGGCAAGCCGCTCAGTTGAACATTCGATCATTATGCGGGCAAAATAACGAAGCGCCAATTATTTATTACATTCATTAACAATCATCTGCCAAAAATTAAAATTAAGGTAATCCCCAGCTTTTCCCCCCAATAATTTTAACCTCATGTTTTCTGCTTTCAGCAACGTAAATTTGCAGTTCTTCAAAAAAAATAAGGACATAGCTGTATGAATTTATTTGAACAACAGGCGAACGAATTTTCTTCCCGACATATTGGACCCAACGAGCATGAAACCCGGCAAATGTTGCACACCATTGGAGTTTCCTCTCTGAACGAATTGATAGATAAAACCATCCCTGCTTCAATTCGTATTAAAGAGCCTTTGCAAATTCCGGCAGCGATCAGCGAATATCAATACCTGCACGATTTAAAAGGCATTGCTGCAAAAAATAAAATTTTCACTTCCTATATCGGACAAGGATATTACGGAACCATTACACCGAGTGTGATCTTAAGAAATATTTTTGAAAACCCGGGATGGTACACCCAATACACCCCTTACCAGGCAGAAATTTCGCAAGGAAGGCTGGAAAGCTTGTTGAATTTTCAAACCATGGTAAGCGATCTCACCGCTTTGCCCCTTGCAAATGCATCATTACTGGATGAAGGAACAGCAGCCGCCGAAGCGATGACGATGTTCTTTAACCTGAAGAATAAAGATCACGAGCATATTACTGTTCCGAAATTCTTTGTCGATACTAACGTATACGCACAAACGAAAGATATTTTAATTACCCGCGCAAAACCGGTAGGCATCGAATTGGTGTTTGATGATTATCGAAACATAACCATTGATGAAAGCTTTTTTGGCGCACTTGTTCAATATCCAAACAATTATGGCGCAATTGAAGATTATCGTGATTTCATTAATAATGTACATGATCAAGGTGGCTATGTCGCCATGGCAACAGATCTACTCGCACTGACATTATTAACTCCGCCAGGCGAATTAGGCGCAGACGTTGCTATCGGTTCTGCACAACGTTTTGGCGTTCCGGTTGGATTTGGAGGACCCCATGCTGCATTCTTTGCAACCAAAGATGATTTCAAGAGATTTATCCCTGGTCGCATCATCGGCGTGAGCATTGATGCGCAAAATAATCGCGCATTGAGAATGGCATTACAAACACGCGAGCAACACATCAAACGGGAAAAAGCTACCTCAAATATTTGCACTGCACAGGCATTATTGGCAAACATGGCTGCTATGTACGCGGTTTATCATGGAGGGGAGGGATTGAAAAAAATTGCAAAGCGCGTTCATACGCTGACAACAGCCATTGCCAGCGCTTTAAAAAAAGCAGGCATCAAACAATTAAATGAATTGTATTTCGACACCATTACTTTTGAAGTCGATAATGTAGCCGCTTTCAAAAAAATTGCTGAAGAGAACTTTTCCAACTTTATGTATCACCAAGATGGAAAAATAAGTTTGTCGGTAGATGAGACGGCAGCAGCATCTTTAAAAGAAACGACACAAAACCTTTCAAAGATCTTTGGCGCTTTTCTTAAAAAAGACAATAGTGATTTTATTCTTTTCTTTGATGAAGCCGATGATCTGTTTGGAGAACATTCCGAAGTGCGAAGAGCTTCATCTTATTTAACACATCCCGTTTTCAATTCTCATCATAGCGAAACAGAAATGATGCGCTATATTAAGAGCCTGGAGAATAAAGACCTTTCGCTGAATACATCAATGATCGCTCTGGGTTCCTGTACCATGAAGCTGAATGCCGCTTCTGAACTGATTCCTGTGAGTTGGCCGGAATTCAGCCAGATTCATCCATTCGCCCCCGCAGATCAATGGCTGGGCTACAAACAAATTATTGGTGAGTTAGAAAATTATTTGAGCAAGATCACTGGCTTTGCTGCCACATCATTACAACCCAATAGCGGAGCACAGGGTGAATTTGCAGGATTGCTGACCATTCATGCTTACCACGCATCAAAAAATGAATCACACAGAAATATTATGCTCATTCCTATTTCAGCACATGGCACAAACCCGGCAAGTGCTGTTATGGCAGGGATGAAAGTTGTTGTTGTAAAAAGCGATGATGATGGTCATATCGATGTTGCTGATCTAAAAATAAAATCTGAGCAGTACAAAGATTCACTTGCCGGATTAATGGTTACCTACCCGTCAACACATGGTGTGTTTGAAGAAAGCATCAAAACAATTTGCAAGATCATTCATGAAAATGGCGGATTGGTCTATATGGACGGAGCGAATATGAATGCGCAGGTCGGGTTAACGAGTCCGGGTTTTATTGGCGCAGATGTTTGTCATTTGAATTTGCATAAAACATTCGCGATCCCACACGGCGGTGGCGGACCTGGAATGGGACCAATTTGTGTTACTGAAGAATTAAAACCATTCTTACCTGGACACCTGGTTCTTAGTCGTCCATCTTCAAACAACGGAAAACATGTAACCAATGCTGTTAGCGCGGCGCCTTTTGGTTCAGCGAGTATTTTATTAATTAGCTACGCATATATTAAGATGCTGGGCGCCCAGGGCGTTACCGATGCAACGAGATACGCCATATTGAATGCGAATTATATGAAGACCCGTTTGGAGAAACATTATAAGATTTTATACACGGGAACCAATAATACCTGCGCGCATGAATTTATTGTTGATCTGCGCCCATTCAAATCAATTGCAGGAATTGAAGCGGAAGATGTTGCCAAAAGATTGATGGACTATGGCTTTCATGCCCCCACATTAAGTTTCCCTGTTCCCGGAACGGTAATGATCGAACCTACAGAAAGTGAGGACAAATCTGAGCTTGATCGTTTTTGTGATGCCATGATCAGTATTTATCATGAAATAAGAACTATTGAAGAAGGCAGCGCAGATAAAACAGACAATCCTTTAAAAAATTCCCCGCACACGCAACATGTTATCTGTGCAGATGAATGGAATCATTCTTACTCGCGCACGCAGGCTGCATTTCCATTATCTTATTTAAAAGAAAATAAATTCTGGCCAAGCATAGCGCGTGTCAATAATACTTACGGCGACAGAAATTTAATTTGCACCTGTGAGCCTGTTTCGGCTTACGCAGAAGAAGTGGTGAATCAATAAGAATTATTTTCTTCTTGTTAATGTAACCACTTTATTTTTTTGATCATCAGCAAAATGATCGCGGCTGTCATTTTTCTTTATCACCTGCAATTTCATGGTATCCTTGTCAGTCAGTTGAACCAAATATTCGTTTCGGATCTTGTGCCGGTTTGCTTTTTTGTAAACAGTTATTATAGCTGGGGCGTTTGTATTATTAATGAGATAAGGATATTTTTTGGAAGTGCCGCTATGTCCCTTGTAAGAAAATTTGACCAAAGCGCTGTCAACAAAAATCATCGTAGGCGGATGTTTGCCTCCGCTTTGATCCCATGTCCCGATCAGGTCCGGCGAACTTATTGACGACTGGCTAAAAGCCCCGAAACTTACACAAACGATAAAGCACAGACAAAAAATCAATCTTTTCATAGTAACTATTTTGATAAAGACAATCTTGATTGCTTAGCTGCAAAAATCAGTCAAAATTATTTAATCTGAAAAAGTTGTTTGAATTGATTGGCGATCGCAAACAAACTTAAAAATTAATTGGAAACAGGAATTGGCGCTAAAATTCTTTTCATCCGCCTGTTCAGAGCGATACGCCTGAAATAAACAAGGCGATAACTACCGATCGTATTGCGATACTCATAATCGGAAGATTGTCCTTTGGTGTTTATTGCGCTTTGAATCCACAACAGGCTGACTCCCCAACGGCTTAAGTTGTAGCCAGCGCCAAGTCTGAAGATAAAATTGGTGGTTAGCCCGATATTATCGGCTTTAAGACTGTTACCGATCTCGCGCGAAAAATGAAGGTTTTCATTAACATTAATGGATCCGAGAATAAAAAAATGCTCTCTTATTACTAACGTATATGCATATCCTACGCCCGGACCGAATTCGAACAAATGAAGTTTGCGTATATTTTTTTGATTATTGACGGAATCCGTTTTTGAGGGAATATAAGAGCTGTCTGCATTTGCTGCCATATAAAAGACTTCGCCTCCCAATAAAAAAGATCCGGCTGATTTTTTCTGCCATGCATTTTGCGATAACCCGGCGCCATAGGAAAATCGCTGATCGTTTAATACGCGATAAACAGAGCCACCGACCAATTGAACGCCCATATCAGGTCTTACATAAAAATTTTGTCCATCAGGTGTGCCTACGCCATGAGGTGTTAAATAAAACCCTTTATAGAATTCACCAATGGCATCAATGGTCCATTTTCTTTTATACAAATGCAATTGCAGATCAAAATCATTGGTAGGTCCTTTTGACTTCTCAGATTTTAAAAAACTCAATTCTTTTGAAAAACTAAATGAGAGCGAACGATAAGTTAATCCTACTCCAATGCTAAAGGTGGTGTTGGCATGATATGCCATTTTTGGCAAATTGCCGGGCGGATCTAAGCTAAACTGGTTATATTTCTTTGAAA
Source organism: Chitinophagales bacterium (assembly GCA_021323755.1). GTDB lineage: Bacteria > Bacteroidota > Bacteroidia > Chitinophagales > Chitinophagaceae > Puia. The sequence goes on from JAJPKJ010000070.1 coordinate 23,821, forward strand.
AAAAAACGCGCGCTATTATCGAACCCTTGTATGACTGGTAATAAGAACTGTCATAATCGTACCTCCTGTTCGATTGAGCGGATAAGATTGTTGCTGAAACTACAAAAAAGGTAAGCAGTAAAAAATACTTTTTCATACGGTAATTTAAGAATTTCATTTTATTACCCGCAAAAATGGATCAAATAATAGACAGAACCCGTTAAAGTGACTCAATTTTCAGGCTTGATTAAATGGCAGAGTTTTTTATCTTTGCCGCCTTTGGCGAGATAGCTCAGTTGGTAAGAGCGTCGGATTCATAACCCGGAGGTCGAGGGTTCAACTCCCTCTCTCGCTAC
>JAJPKJ010000005.1 GCA_021323755.1 Chitinophagales bacterium
TTAAGATTTTAGGACTAAGGGAAAGCCCAAATTGAATGCCATCAGTTATTTCGTGCCCGCTAATAACTAAGAGAATAGAAATACATCTCCATCCATCAAGACTTGGAATTCTATTAACACTCATTACAGACTCTTATCTTCGTTATGAATTTTTTCAAATAAATATATATTCGATAATAAAATGCGTAAAATGAATATGAATGCTTGCTATTTTTTTACCGGTTGATGCATGATCAGTTTATCGATCAAAGTCTGCACTTTTTCATGGGGCTCAGCCTCTACTAAATAAGCCTGCATAGTTTCATTCGGATCCCAACTATCTTTTCCATCATCAGCCACTTTGATCCCTCCATACTGCAATGTATAATACGGCTCAAAACCTTTCACTGCGACCAAGACTGCCGTTTCATCCCAACTCATTCTTCCGGCGCTGTCTTCTTTTGATAATGGTATGGAAATGCGAAAAACATCTTTCACCGGACTGTTCTGAATTTTGTCATCATTGATCAATGGCAACCCAACTTTTATTTTCATCCCGATTTCAAAACCACTGAATAAAATTTTTGTTGGCCAACTAGAATAAACATTTTGCGAAGCAGGAATATCTTTATCAACGTTAAATTCAAATCCTTCCGGAAATTTCCCTGCCATGCAAATCAAATGTTTCACTTTTTGAGAAACCAATTCTTTTCCATTTAAAGAAGAATATTTATCGGGATCTGATTTTAATAGATTGGAAAGATTTGTCAAAAACCCAACGGTGACAATGGTTACGCTTCGCGAAGGCTGCTGCGATAATATTTTCCGATATAATTCAACAGCATCTTCAGCTTCAGCATTGCTTTTTATTCTGTGCGGGTATTTTGCGATCAAGGTATCCGTCCAATGTTGCCAATCACGCAACGTTAAAGCATTTCCTTTAGGCACTCCGATTGGAATATCGGCGCGATTAAAATAGGTATTGAACACGTCCAAGACGCAGGCTACACAATCATATTTTGTGCTTGCCATTGTTGCCAAAATCTTTATATCATCACTATCAGCGAATGCGTGAAGCAAAGTAATAGCCCCTACGTCGTCATAATCCGGACCCATGTCGCTGTCAAAAATGATCGAAACAGGTTTCTTATTTTGAGACCAGAGTAATAATGAACAAGATAAAAAAAGAAATAAGAAAAGAGCTTTTTTAAACATTACATCATCTTTTACCAAGGAAAAAAATAGTAAACATTGTTTTGGCGCACGTTTGCACAGTTAATATCTATTCAAAAAATTCATCTTCTCCAACGTCGCCGCCTGGCGATTATAATGATAACCACCGCACATATTGCCGCGATCATTACTGTTGTCATATTCGAACTGTTATATTATTTCTGCTTAAATAATTTTTCAAATCAGGGATTGAAATTTCTTTGAAATGAAAAATGCTTGCAGCCAGAGCCGCATCAACACCGGTCTTTTCAAACACATCCACAAAATGCTGCATTGTTCCGCCACCGCCACTTGCTATCACAGGCACAGGCAATCCGGCAGTCAAAGTTCGTGTAATATCCAAAGCAAAACCTTGTTTTGTTCCGTCATGGTTCATTGACGTTAATAGAATTTCCCCGGCACCCAAATCAACGGCCTGCTTTGCCCAGTCAAAACAGCTAGAATCCGTTTTCGTTCTGCCCCCGTTCAAATAAACATACCATTCATTATCCTCTTCTTTCTTGGTGTCAATCGCCAACACCACACACTGGCTTCCAAATTCTTTGGCAAGATCGTTTATTAAAGAAGGTTTTTTAAATGCAGATGTATTTACCGAAATTTTATCAGCGCCATTTTGCAGCAGAACGCTTACATCTTCTACAGATGAAATTCCACCGCCGACAGTAAATGGAATATTAATGTGGTGAGCGATTCTATTGACCAATTCACTCAATGTCTTTCTTTTTTCAACCGTTGCAGTAATATCAAGAAACACCAATTCATCAGCGCCTTGTTGGGCATACAATGTACCAAGTTCAACCGGATCACCTGCATCGCGCAGGTCAACAAAATGGGTACCCTTGACGGTTCTGCCGTCTTTTATATCAAGACATGGTATTATTCTTTTAGTAAGCATAATTTTGCATTAGCTGTTTAACCTGACCAACTCTTTCAACCCAATCCTTCCTTCATAGATCGCTTTGCCGACAATTACTCCTTTGCAACCAATCTCGTTCAAATCCTCCAAATCCTTAACAGAACTCACTCCCCCGCTTGCTATAAGATCCAATTCAGGGAATTTATTAATAATGTTTTTGTATAGTTCAGTGGAAGGACCTTCCAGTTTCCCATCTTTACTGACATCTGTACAAAAAATGTGTTTAATTCCATGACCAATATATTTTTCAATAAAATCATAAAGCCACACATCTGTTTTTACCAACCACCCATTGATCGCAATTTTTTCTTCTTTCACATCTGCACCCAATAAGAACTTTGCAGCCCCAAATGTCAATAACCATTTCACAAATTCTGCTTCATCTTTTATAGCAATGCTCCCAACTGTTGCCAAGGCAGCGCCCGAATTGAAAACAATTTTTACATGCTCTTCTTTTTTTATGCCGCCACCAAAATCGATTATCAAAGACGTTTTACCGGCAATCGTCTCCAAGACCTTCCAGTTCTTTACTGCGCCAGTCTTTGCGCCATCGAGATCAACCAAATGCAAACGGTCCAGTCCTACAGCTTCAAATTGCTTGGCTACTTCCAAAGGATGCTCATTATAAATCTTTTTTTGACCATAATCACCTTCGGTAAGCCGAACACATTTGCCATCTATAATGTCTATTGCAGGAATAATTTGCATTTTACCAATGACGATTTATAATTCAAGAAAATTCTTTAATATTTTTTCGCCGGTCACGGCGCTTTTTTCCGGATGAAATTGAACTCCGTAAAAATTATTTTTATGCAAAGCCGAACTGTACGGCTGAACATAATCAGTTGTTGCAATGGTATGGTTGCCTAATGCCGCATAATAGCCATGAACAAAATAACAATAACTTTTTTCCTCAATATTCTTGAACAAACCCGATTTTAGATCATAAATATTATTCCATCCGATTTGTGGGATTTTTAATGAGGGCAATGGGGAGTTTGCTGCCCGATCCGGAGCTTTAAATTTCTTCACATATTCATCAAATATGCCCAGACATTCAGTATTATTTTCTTCAGAATATGTACACATCAACTGCATGCCCAGGCAAATGCCCAGTACAGGTTGCTTAAGATTTTTGATCAGTTCATCTAATTTTTTCTCCTTTAGGTATTTCATTGCAGAACTGGCTTCTCCAACTCCGGGAAATATTACTTTATCTGCCTTTCCAATTTCTTCATGATCGTTTGTGACCATTGCCGAAACACCGATCCGCTCGAGTGCATAAAGAACCGATTGGATATTACCGGCATTATATTTTATTATTGTCAGTGCCACGATCTTTTATTTCAAAATGGTTTCGAGGAATTTTTTTGTTGAACTTTCAATATCATTTGTATTTTCCAATGCTTTAACAAAGGCAGTCCCGATGATCGCTCCGTTTGCATGCTTGCATGCAGATTCAAATGTCTGTTTGTCTTTGATCCCAAAACCGACAAGAATTGCATTTTTCAATTTCATTGTCTGCAATCGCTGCAGGTATTTTTCGACAAGAGAAAAATCCTTGTCTTTGCCCGTGATGGATGAAGATGAAACAGCATATAAAAACCCGGTACTTAATGAATCCAGTTTTTTTATTCTTTCTTCAGCAGTTTCTGGAGTAACTAAAAAAATAAAATCGAGATCATGTTTGTTGATGATTGCCCGGTATTCTGTTTCAAATTCATGTTCTGGTAAATCCGGAAGAATTAATCCATCAATTCCGGTTTCAGCACTGGTCTTACAAAATCTTTCAAATCCAAATTGGAGAATAGGGTTCATGTAACCCATTAATATAACCGGGATATGAATTTGTTTTCTGAATTCTTTCAATTGTTCAAACAGTTTGGCAATTGACATGCCATTGTGCAAAGCTCTGCTGCCACTGGATTGTATCACTGGCCCGTCTGCAAGCGGATCGCTATAAGGGATGCCGAGTTCTATGATATCAGCGCCATTTTGTTGTAATGATTTCATTACTGCCAGCGTGCTATCTAATTCCGGGTAGCCTGCTGTACAATAAATATTAAGAACATTATTTTTTTTCTTTTGAAATAGTTCCTCCAGTCTGTTCATTTTTCTTCAGTTTATTAATTCAGATTCGCGCCTTTGCGGGAATGAAATACCTGCATCTCATCGTTTTTTAGACTTCCGATTATCCTACCACGAGGTTGCCAGGCAAGAGTATTCAATACCAATCACAGGCTGACAACTTAAATGACTAATGACTTTCATTAAAAGCATTCATATAAGTGCTCAGATCCTTATCTCCTCTTCCACTCAAACACAAAACCGTTATTTCATTTGCTTTAAAATGAATTTGCTTTAAAGCAGCGAGTGCATGCGCGCTCTCCAGCGCAGGAATAATTCCTTCGAGTCTTGTCAATTCGAATGCTGCCTGAATTGCTTCATCATCCGTTGCGCTTAAAAATTTGCACGCCCGCTTTCAAACAGATGCGCATGCAAAGGACCAATTCCGGGATAATCCAAACCCGCTGAAATGCTGTGAGGCTCTATAACCTGGCCATCATCAGTTTGCATTACCAAACTTTTACTGCCATGCAATACCCCTGGTTTGCCAAGTTGTGTCGTTGCCGCGCTGTGCCCGCTCTTCACTCCAAGTCCCGCTGCTTCAACAGCAATCAATTCAACATTCAAATCTTCCAGGAAATGATAGAAAGCACCTGCCGCATTACTACCACCACCAACACAGGCAATTATTTTAGAAGGCATTTCATTTCCGGTTTGCTCCTTCAACTGCCCGCGCATTTCTTCACTGATTACGCTTTGAAAACGGGCAACCATATCAGGATAGGGATGCGGACCAACCACGCTCCCGATCACATAATGAGTATCTGTGGGATTATTGATCCAGTCTCTGATCGCTTCATTAGTTGCATCTTTCAATGTCTGGCTGCCGCTTCTTGCCGGAACAACAGTTGCCCCAAGCATTTTCATCCGTGCAACATTGGGCGCCTGCCGTTCGATATCTTTCACACCCATGTACACCACGCATTCAATTCCTTTCAACGCACAGACAGTTGCAGTCGCCACCCCATGCTGACCGGCTCCTGTTTCAGCAATGATGCGTTTTTTGCCCAATCGTTGGGCCAACAATACCTGACCGATAGCGTTGTTGATCTTATGCGCTCCCGTGTGATTCAGATCCTCACGCTTGAGATAAATTTTCGTGTTATAATGTGCACTCAGCCGCGTTGCAAAGTATAACGGTGATGGCCGCCCGACATAATCTTTCAGTAATGCATGAAATTCTTTTTGGAAAGATTCCTCATACATGATATTTATGTATTTCTCGCGCAGTTCTTCCACATTTCGGTGAAGCATCTCTGGAATATATGCACCACCAAAATTTCCGTAATACCCGAAAATATTCGGCTGCTTATAGGTTCCTTTATTAAGAGATATATTTCTGTTGATCATTACTCGCTGATTATTTTAATTTTTATTTCTGGCAATTATTTTGATTCTATTCAACATACCTGCCCCGCAGACTTGCGAGACTATCAACAGCCGCAATTCAGAGCATCAACTGTAAGAATTTTAAATCAAGCCATCTGTCAAACTTATAGCCCACTTCCTTAAAATGCGCCACTTCAACAAACCCGAATTGCTTGTGCATGGCAATGCTCGTTTCGTTGCTTGCATCAATACCTGCAATTATGGTGTGCATTTTCATCTCTCTTGCAGCATCAATTGTCGCCTTTAATAATAATTTTCCTATTCCTTTTCCACGCAAATCACTTCTCACATAAACTGAATTTTCTACCGAATATTTATAAGCCTGCCAGTTTCTGAAAGCTCCGATGGTACTGAATCCTACCACTTCATTATTTTCTTCTGCCACAAAAACAGGAAAGCCCTCCTTTTGTTTTTGCGCGAACCACTCTTTGCGCATCTCCAAAGTATGCAAGTCGTACTGGAATACAGCAGTTGTGCTGGCAATGATGTCGTTGTATATATCGAGCATCTGTTGTAAATCACTTTCTATTGCTCTGCGAATGATCACCGCTACGTTATTTATTGGTTTTGTATAGAATTGTGCCCATAAAAGAGCGCCAAACGACGATGGATAATAGGAACACCAGAGTTCGGAACACAAAATTCTTCTCATCATTCTATAGCCAATCAACCATTCAGCTTTTCCAGGAACTCTTTTACCTTCTTCAGGTCCTTCACTCCTGCACTTGTTTCAAATTTGCTATTAATATCTATTGAAAATAATTTTTTTGCAATGGGTTCTTCACCAAAAATTTTCAATTTTTCTGTATCGTTCGGCTCAATGCCTCCGCTTAAAAAAAACAGCTTATTGACAGACGAATTTTTTAGTATCTCCCAATTGAATTTTTTTCCCGTACCCCCATAGCCTGCGCCTTCCGTATCAAATAAAAACATATCACTCGAATCTTCGAAGGGCTTGCTGATCCAGTCTATGGGATCGTTATCGCCCATTCGAAAAACTTTTATCACTGAAATATAATTTGCTACGCGCTCGCAAAAACGTGGATTTTCATCACCATGCAACTGAACCATATCCAATCCATATTCGTCAACATTCTTCATCAGTTCTTCATAAGTGGGATTGACGAACACCCCAACCTTACCGAGACGAAGTTTTTCTTTTTTTAATTTATCGCCAGTCAGATGTCGCCCAACATATCGCGGCGATCTGTGATAAAAAATAAAACCGGCGAAATCAACTCCCATCTCGTCAAGTTGCCGAACTTGCTCGATTTGAGTCATGCCACAAACTTTCACCCTCATGAAGAAACAGTTTTTAATTTGTTTACGAATGAGGCAAACGCAATCGCAGGATTTTCTTCCTTCATGAAATTTTCACCAATCAGAAACCCGCGAAAATCATGTTGTTTGAATAAGGTAATATTTTCTACTGAACTAATTCCGCTTTCTGTAACCTTGATTTTATCGGCAGGGATTTTTTTTGCCATCTGCAAACTCCGGTCAATATCCACTTCAAAAGTTCTCAGATTGCGATTATTGATCCCAACAATTTCCGTTTCATCACAAATATGAGCTAACTCCGTTTCATCGTGTAATTCAAGCAAAACTTCAAGTTGCAGACTCCTGGCAAATTTCGCTAAAGTTCTTACTTGTTGCGGAGATAAACATGCTGCGATCAATAAAATAATATCTGCGCCGATCGATCTTGCTTCAGTGATCTGGTACTCATCAATAATAAAATCCTTTCGTAAAATCGGAATTTGATTGATTCTTGATCTTACCAGGTCATGATTGCTCCCACCAAAAAATGCTTCGTCAGTTAACACAGATAGGGCTGCCGCGCCATTATTTGCATAAGCAGATGTTATTTCAACAACATCTGCATTGCCATTAATAATTCCCCTTGACGGAGATTTTCTTTTGAATTCAGCAATGATTCCTGTCCTTGATTCATCGAGTAAAAATTTTTTGAGGGATAGGGTTTCTCGATTGAAGAAATCACTTTTCTCTAAATCAGAAATACTCATTTCCGATCGCTTATTTTTTATTTCTAACTTCTTATTTTCTATTATCGTTTCTAAAATGTTCATATTTCATTTTCACCATTAGAAGATCGGAGCTACTCGCTTAATTTTGTAAAGCAATCAACTTTTTCATCGCACTCTTTGCTTTCCCGCTTTCCAAACTTTCTACTGCTGCATGATAAGCATCCTCATAATTATTATAATTGCCTGTGCAATGCAAGGCCATCGCTGCATTGGCAAGCACAACGGCATTCTGCGCCCATGTCCCATCGCCATGTAAAATCTTTGAAAATATTTTCGCTGCCTCCTCAACGGTGCTGCCGCCATAAATATCACTTGCTTCAACAGAGCGCTTTCCCAATTGTTCAGGAGTCATGATCTTTTCTCCTTCGTTGGTGATCACTTTTGTATCATTTGTCAAAGAAATTTCATCGTAACCATCCAAACTATGGATGATCGTAAATGTCCCTGCTGTTTGTTGCAATAGATAATTGTAAATTCTTGCCATTTCCAGATTATAAACGCCAACCAGCTGAAACTTCGGAAATGCGGGGTTGACCATGGGTCCGAGCATATTAAAGAACGTGCGGACGCCAAGATTTTTTCTGATGGGTCCAACTGTTTTCAAAGCGGGATGAAAAAGTGGGGCATGCAGGAAACAGATATTTGCTTCTTCCACTTCCTTTTTTAATTGTGATTTATCATTTTTGAATTTATACCCCAATTGCTCCATTACATTCGATGCGCCGCTGATCGATGATGCTCCATAATTTCCGTGTTTGGCAACTTTTTGGCCGGTGCCTGCAACAATAAAACAGGCTAGTGTAGATATATTAAATGTGTTTTTGCCGTCGCCTCCGGTTCCGACAATATCAATGGTTTCATTGCCGTTGAGGTCAACACGAACACAGAGCTCCAATAATGCATCGCGAAAACCATGCAGTTCATCAATCGTAATACTGCGCATCAGGAAGACCGTTATAAAAGAAGCAATTTCACTTTCATTATAAATTCCCTTGGAAATATTCATCAATACTTCTTTGGCCGATTCCCGGGGCAATGTCTTGTATTCAAATAAATATTGTAGAATCTTTTTCATACAGTTTATTTTAGCCAGTTCCGCATTATTTTTTCTCCATCTGGTGTTAAAACACTTTCAGGATGGAACTGCAGGCCCTGAACATCATATTTTTTATGTTGCAATGCCATGATATAATTATTGTCGTCACGTGCTGTGACTTCCAAGTCTTCCGGAAAATCTTCACTGCTGATGATCCAGCTGTGATATCTTCCCACTTCAAAGCGCACTGGCAACCCATCAAATAAATTTTGCGAATGGTGAGTAGTGAACGGCGCATTTTTCTCATTGATCAGCGCGGAATCTTCATTGACGATACTTACCTCAGTCGCCACTCCGTGATAAACGGTGGAAAGATTAATGAGCTTTCCGCCAAATGCTTCGCCGATAGCCTGATGTCCGAGGCATACACCCAGTATGGATTTTGTAGCTGCATATTCTCTTATCAATGGCAATAGCAATCCCGCTTCCTCAGGGATTCCGGGTCCCGGTGACAATATAATTTTATCGTAGTCTTTCACTTTTCCCAAATCAATCTTGTCATTTCTGTATACCTCAACTTTCTGATGCAAAATCTTTTCAACCAAATGCACCAGATTGTAAGTAAACGAATCGTAATTATCGAATACAAGAATTTTCATCGTTTTATTATTTTTTTAAGCCGGGAGCTTTGGGCTAACCACCCTGAAGCCATCAGTCAATTGCACTTGCCGATTCAATCGCTTTCTTCAACGCTCCCAATTTATTATTTACCTCCTGTAATTCACTTGCCGGCTGCGATGCCGCAACAATGCCTGCACCAGCCTGGTAATACAAAGTATTTTGTTTACTCAGAAAAGTCCTTATCATAATGGCATGAACACAACTTCCGTCAAAACCCATGAAGCCAATGCAACCTCCATAATAACTTCTTGATGTTGGTTCATAAGCATCAATCAAATTCATCGCTTTGAATTTTGGTGCACCGCTCAAAGTTCCCGCAGGAAAAGTAACGGCCAGCAGTTCAAATGGATTTGCATTCGTTTTCACTTTGCCTTTTACTTCGCTCACCAAATGAATCACATGCGAATAGTACTGAACCTGACGGTAATGCACAACCGAAACCTCATCGCACATGCGGCTGAGGTCATTTCTCGCCAAATCGACGAGCATCACGTGCTCCGCATTTTCTTTTGCATCTTTTAATAGTTTTTCTGCCATTACCTGGTCTGTTTCATCATCGCCGCTTCTTTTAAAAGTGCCTGCGATCGGGTGGACTACCGCTTTCCCATTTTGGATCAGTAACTGTGATTCCGGCGACGACCCGAGCAGTTTGTAATCGCCATAATCAAAGAAAAATAAATAGGGCGATGGATTAATATTGCGCAAAGCACGGTAAACATTGAATTCATCACCAGTAAAGCTTTGCTGAAATCTTCTGCTCAATACGATCTGAAAAACATCCCCGCGATAGCAACTTGCAATTCCCTTTTTCACCATCTCCATGTAATCATCATCAGTCATGTTTGAGGTCTCTTTTCCTTTCGGCGAAAATGGATAAGCAGGCACATCTTTACTTTTGATCAATGATTCTACTATCCCCAGTTCACTTTCCATTCCCGCAATTTTATTTTCGCAGACAAACAACTCATCCTTAAAATGATTGATCGCAATTACGTACTGGTATAACCGGTAACGCATAAGCGGGATAGCATTGGGCTGTGAGCTTCGGGCTTTAAACTCGATGGTATCAAAAAATTGAACAGCATCAAATGTTGTATATCCGAATAATCCCTGGGCGGTGCGTACGGATTTTTCTAAAGCAAGCGCAATATCGAACCGCTGCATAAATTCCCACAATAATTTCGGTACTTGGTCGGGATGATTGATCGCAATTTTTTCCGGATGCTGATTGGGCAATTTAAATTCAATATTTTTTGTGTCGGTAATTTCTATCCCTGCGATCGCATTAATGCCAATAAAGGAATAACTATTTTCTGCCACATGATAATCGGTACTCTCCAGCAAAATCGTGTCGCGGAACCGATCGCGCAGTCGAAGGTAAATTCCGACAGGCGTGTACACGTCAGATAAAATTTTCTTATACTCCGTTTTAATTTCTATTTTTTTCATATCCGAATTTCTGGTACAAGTTTTTATTGTTTTTATTCATCATTTGCTCTTTCTTTAACTTCTTTGCCCCGGTCTTTGCCTTATAGATCTGATTTGCCCTAAGCAAGCCTTTGAAGGATAATCTTTAGCCTCAGTTCAAAATCACCTTCCAAAATCATGGTAATAAAAAAGCCCCGATTTTACATCGAGGCTTGAATATGATTAATTCAATAAACAACAATAGCTGCTTACAAGCCCCGAATCAGGTTTGTATGCCACCACCACTGAATATTGATTTGAATTTGTTTCATTACTCTGCAAATATGAAAGCTTTTTTGAAAACTACCAATTTTATTCTTACATTTTCTTTAATAATTAAATGGTATGACTTCCCTTCAACCCAACCAACAATCTTCACCGCGGCTGCTTTCACTTGATTTTTTGCGTGGCTTTATTATGGTGCTGCTCGCGCTCGAAAGTACCGGATTATACGAACACTTATTCGATGCCACCAAGGATCAGCCATTGCTAAATAATATTTTTTTGGAGTTTTTCCATCATCCGTGGAACGGCTTAAGATTTTGGGATCTCGTGCAACCTTCATTCATGTTTATGGCTGGTGTTGCCATGGCATTTTCACTCACTAAACAATATGGCAAGGGCGTAACTTGGAACCAATCTTTCAGAAAAATTTTGAAAAGATGTTTTTGGCTTTTTTTTTGGGGCGTGCTGGATTATGCTGTTCGCCCTTCAGGACTATCCTTTGAATTATGGGATGTATTAACGCAGCTTTCATTCACCACATTGGTTGCATTCTTAATTTTCCGATGGAATGCAACTGCCCAGATCATTACCTGCATCGGATTGTTATTACTAACAGAAATCTTATATCGATTTACAAAGGTTCCGAATTTTGATCAGCCCTTTGTTGATCAGCACAATTTTGGAAATTATGTTGACACTTTATTAATGAATAAGATCAATAAAGGCGGATGGGTCGCTATCAATTGCATTCCAACAGCTGTTCATACCATTGCCGGAGCATTGGCTGGAAAATTATTGATTGCCGGAAAAAATAAGATCAAAATATTGTTGATCTGGGCTGTTGTATGTTTCATTGTTGGTTATGGATTGGATTATGCACATATAACGCCCATTATCAAACGAATTGCGACCTCATCTTTTACGCTTGCCTCATTGGGATGGTGTTTGTGTTTTTTATCAGCAAGCTATTGGTGGATTGATATTAAAGATCACAGAAAATATTTGCGATTCTTCACGATCGTTGGGATGAACTCGATCTTTATTTACTTGTTTTTTGAAATTGTTGGTGACAGATGGTTTACCGGTTACATTACGGCTATCAGCAGTGGATTACTTTCCATTATCAATACGCCGGAGACATTGAAGTTAATACTGAGTTCATTATCGGTGTTCGCCCTGGAATGGCTGCTATGTTATTTTCTTTACAAGAAGAAAATCTTCTTTAAGCTGTAAAAGAATTTGCAAATATGAAAATGTTCAATCTTTCCATCCAGGTATTGGACCATTTTTGATTGCATTATTAACGAATTCATCTTTCGTCGGCACTCGGTCCGTACATTCCAGGCACAGCAATATCAAGTATGCGCAGGTATACAGATAATTGTCCGCGATGGTGAACGGTGTGACTAAAGCCCCATCCGCGGATAGCCACTTTTTTGGGAATCGAAAAGACGATTTGCTGCCCCCGTTTCACTGTCCATTTTTTTTCAAATTCTTCATCACTGGCATTTTCAAGAGCCTCCAACGACCTGCGAATATTATCATCCAGGATCTCCAGTAGTTCTTTTGTAGAAGCCGCAACACGGGGCGTGAAACTTTGAACGGCAAAATCAAATTCATCTCCTTCAAGAATTACATAAATCCAATGGCTGGTTTCTGCAATATGCGTCGCGAGCCTTCCGATGCTCATTGATTTTTCATGGGGTTTCCATTCTGCCTTTTCTAAAGGAACTTTTGCAAGAATCCTTTTTGTGTTCGCAGCTTCATTTTTCAATTCGCCGATAAATGATGTTTTAAGAGACATAAAAAAATATTGATCTTGATTTATGAATTATAAGATTCCTTTCGTGCTTGGTAAATAATTACTCATCGGGTCACGTTTAACAGCCATGCGTATCGCCTTCGCAAATGCTTTAAAAATGGCTTCAATTTTATGGTGTTCATTTTCTCCTCTGCATTCAATATTCAAATTGCATTTTGCGGCATCGGAAAATGATTTAAAGAAATGAAAGAACATTTCTGTCGGCATCTCTCCTATTTTTTCTCTTTTGAATTCTGCATTCCATACCAGCCAATTTCTTCCACCAAAATCAATCAGCACTTTTGCATCAGCTTCATCCATTGGCAATGCAAAACCATAACGTTCCATGCCGCGTTTGTCTGCGAGCGCTTTTGCAAATGTTTCGCCCAATGCGATCCCGGTGTCTTCTATCGTGTGATGTTCGTCAATATGCAAATCACCATCCACCGTTATGATCATATCCATTTTCCCGTGTCGCGGAATTTGTTCGAGCATATGATCAAAAAACCCGATGCCGGTCTTTATTTCTGCCTTCCCGCTTCCATCAATATTCAGATCGATTTTTATTCTTGTTTCGTTTGTGTTGCGCTCGTGAACAACCTGACGCAGTCCCAATTTTAGGTATTCATAGATCCTGCTCCATTCTGTTGTTTCCAACGCGATCGCCGATTGGAGCTCATGAACAGAGTCACTGATTTCCTTTCCACCAAGCTCCGGATCATTATTAAGCCAGAAAGCTTTACAGCCAAGATTCTTAGCGAGTTGCACGTCTGTAACCCGGTCTCCGATCACAAATGAATTCTTGATATCGTATTTGTCCGTGTTCAAGTATTGAAGCAACATCCCAATTCCGGGTTTCCGCGTTGGCGCATTTTCCAAAGCATATGTTTTGTCGATATGAACTGCACTAAAACGAATGCCTTCATTTTCCAATGCTTTTATCACAAAATGTTGAACCTCCAAAAATGTATTTTCGGGAAATGAAGAAGTCCCTAATCCATCCTGGTTGGTAACCATCACCAATTCATAATCAAATTCACGGGCAATTTTTCCCATATATTCAAAAACATGGGGATAGAACTCCAGTTTTTCAAAGGAATCAATCTGGTAAGTTGGAGGCGATTCTTTTATTAAGGTTCCATCGCGATCAATAAATAAAATCCGTTTCATTAGTTTGGTTTATAAATTCAATCCTACCGTTTTTGCTTGGCCAAGAGGGGCGCAACAAAGGCGATCAGAAAAAGAGGAATGCAGGTTTTTCAAAGCTGCTTCCATCCGGTTCTTATAATATTGGAGTCAACAACTATTGCTGCATTTATTGCTCACCATCACTTTTTTCATCGTCCAATAGAATGTTTATCGTACAATTTCATGAACCACCGAAGCCCAATAATAGTAAAAGCGTTCACTCACAATATTATTTCATCTTAGCACGAACTGCTTTTACCTCTGCTTCGGTGATTGCCTTTGCTTTATTGCCAAAACTATTGCGCACATAGGTGAGCACATCGGCAATTTGGAGATCAGTTAAGTCTTTATGCGATGCCATCACGTTGTGATACTCAACATCATCAATAGTAACACCTGTATTTAATCCATTCAATACGATTTGGATTAACTGCGCTTTATCGCCAAGCACCCATTTTGTTTTCGTTAATGGCGGATTCATATTTTGAACACCGCCTCCGTCGAGCTGATGACAAGTAAGGCAACGATCAGCATAAACTTTCTTACCACGCTCGATGGATGCCTTCAAAGTATTTTGCGCAGGTTTCGTCTGCGACATCATCAATATTGAGACTAAAAATAGGCTTCCCGTTACTGTTAGTAAGCGATTTATTTTCATTATCAATTACTGTTTATTTCCCGTAAGATATTTTCCAGATGGTTCCCTTGGCATCGTCAGAAACATATATTGAACCATCGGGCGCTTGTGCAATGCCGCATGGACGATGTTTTGCACGGCCTGAAGCAGTGAAATCCGGACCGCCTGAAAACCCATCTGCAAAGACTTCCCAATTACCGCTTGGTTTTCCGTCTTTAAATGGAACAAAAACGACATAATAACCTTCCTGCGGCTCAGGTGCTCGATTCCATGAACCATGAAAGACCACAAACGCTCCGTTTTTATATTTTTCAGGAAATTGATTTCCAGTATAAAATAATAAGCCATTGGGCGCCAGATGACCGGGGAATGCAACCACCGGATCTTGCGCATCTTCGCCGCCCGTCTTTTTGCCATCTCCGCCAAACTCTGGAGCCAATATTTTTTTGTGTTGTAATTGATCATAATAGATATATGGCCAACCACAATTTGAGCCTTTATGCAATTCGTACATGCATTCCGCCGGTAACTCTGCGCTTTGTTTTGTATCATACATATCCGGGAAGAGATCGTGCAATTGATCGCGACCATGTTGCATTACGAATAACGTGTTTGTTGAAGTATTCCAATCAAGACCTACAACATTGCGCAAACCTGTGGCATAGCGAGTACCATCACCATAAGTCTGATTTAATTTATCTGCTTTGAATTGCCAGATACCTCCTGCAGAATCCAGTATGGGACAAGGTTTCATGCCTGGCGAACCTTTTTGTCTGTCATCAACCTGGCAGGCATTTGAATAAGCCCCGATATTCACATATAGATTGCCGTTATTATCAAGGGCAATCGCCTTTGCTTCATGTTCATGACGGGACAACAACCCTGTTACCACTTTTTCAGGTTTATCGGGGTTGACGATATTATTATTCGCATCTAATTTGAAACGAAAAACTTCTTCATCCGAAGAGGCATACAAATAACCATTCTTTATCGCAATTCCTGTTCCTCCAAAATTTCCAAAGCCGGAAATATCTTCAGCTTTACCATCGCCGTTTGTATCGCGCAAGCGATAAATGCCTTTACCGTTCTTTAATCTGGATAGTTTAACATATACATCGCCGTTAGCATTGACAGTAAGATGCCTTGTTCCCCCAAGATTTTCTGCAAATACAACGGCTTTAAACCCGGAAGGAAGGGTTAGGGTAACATCATCAGGATTTGTTTCTGATTTCTTTGTGGAATCTTCACTTGTATTATTCGCGCATGCAACTAATGAAAGTGTGCACAATGCTAATATTGAATAAAAAGATTTCGAAAATAAGTGTGACATAAATATATATTGAGTTTTAAATGGAAATTGAAAGTTACACCATCTTATATTTAGAATTGCTCCAATGCCGTTATCAATTCCTTATTTTCCTTTTCAGTGCCGACGGTGATCCGCAAACAATCCGCACATAATTCCACTCGGCTGCGGTCTCGCACCACAATTTCTTTTTCCAATAAAAAATCATATACCGCTTTTGCATCAACAACTTTCACTAATAAAAAGTTTGCATCGCTGGGGTAAACTTTTTTAACGACCGGCAATGCTGACAACGATTCTTTGAGTTCATCTCGCATCATCACAAGCGCACGAATCATATCATTAACCTGGACAACTTCTTCCAGCGCTTTTAGCGCAAGGTCCTGCGTGGCCTGACCGATATTATAAGGCGGCTTTACTTTATTATATACATCAATAATGGGTTCGGCTGCAAAAGACATGCCCAGCCTCAATCCAGCAAGCCCCCACGCTTTACTCAGGGTTTGCATTACTATTAAATTCGGGTATTCCCCGAGTTCCTGGATAAAAGATCTGTGCCGGGAGAAATTTATATACGCTTCATCGATCACGACTAAACCGTTGAAATTATTCAACACTGTTTCCACATCTTCCCGGTTCATTGAATTTGCCGTTGGATTATTTGGCGAACAGATCCAGATGATTTTGGTGTGCTCATCAACCAAGGTTTCCAGATGAACCAGGTCCAGCTGAAAATCATCCAGCAACGTTGCTCTGCGCACCTCCACATCATTAATGTTTGCACTCACTTCATACATTCCATAAGTTGGCGGATTGATGATCACATTATCCTTACCCGGTTCGCAAAATGCACGGAATAAAATATCAATGCATTCATCACTCCCATTTCCTAAAAAAATATTCGCAACCGGAACTCCTTTTATTTTGCCTATCGCCTCTTTCAATTTCCATTGATGGGGGTCAGGATAACGATTATACCATTTCATTAATGGTGAACCAAGGCTATTTTCATTCGCATCCAGGAACACTTTTGCTTCACCTTTAAAATCATCCCGCGCAGATGAATATGGGATTAGTTTTTTGATGTTCTGGCGGAGTAAATTTTCAATATTGAACATAGAAAAAAGAAGTTAGGATTTCCTAGATAAGATTCGCACTCTCACCGCGTTCGCGTGGCCACTCAACCCTTCAGCTTCGGCCATCGTTTCCACGGTTTTCCCAATTCCCGTTAACCCATTGGGGGAGAGCTGCTGAAAGGTGATCTTCTTTACAAAACTATCCACACTTACACCACTGTAATTTTTGGCATACCCATTTGTTGGTAATGTGTGATTGGTACCGCTGGCGTAATCGCCTACACTTTCCGGCGAATAATTTCCCAAGAAAACAGAGCCCGCATTAATCACTTTCTCAGACAATTCCGCTGCATTCTTACAACTCAATATCAAATGTTCGGGAGCATAATCATTGAGTATTTGCATTGCTTCGGTTTCATTATTTACCAAAATGATCTTGCTTTTCTCCAACGCTTTTTTTGCGATTGCTCTTCTTGGCAATTTTTGCAATTGGTGTTTGATCTCTTTTTTGACGCTCTGTGCTATGTCCTCAGAACTGGTCACTAGCAAGACCTGGCTATCTGGGCCATGTTCTGCCTGCGATAATAAATCTGCAGCAACAAAAGATGCATCAGCAGTCTTATCAGCAAACACGGCAACCTCGCTGGGGCCGGCAGGCATATCTATGGCAATACCGCCTTTTTGAATCAACTGTTTTGCACAAGTAATAAATTGATTTCCCGGCCCAAAAATTTTATATACAGAAGAAATGGTCTCCGTTCCATAAGCCATTACCGCGATCGCCTGAACTCCTCCAATTTTGTAGACTTCAGTAAGTCCGAGTAAATTGGCCGTAAACAAAATCGCCGGATGAAGATTACCTTCCTTATCCGGTGGTGAACAAACAATGATTCTTTTGCATCCCGCAATGGTAGCTGGTATTCCAAGCATTAATAATGTGGAAAAAAGGGGCGCGCTCCCTCCGGGAATGTATAATCCTACTTTTTCAATCGCTACATTTTTGCGCCAGCAATTAACCCCTGGCATGGTTTCAATTATTTCGGCTGGCTGCAACTGAACCGAATGAAATTTTTCAATATTATTCTTTGCAATCAAAATCGCCTGTTTCAATTCATCACTGATCAATTTTTCGGATTCTTTAAATTCATTTGGAGTCACCAAGAAATTTTTCAACTTAACGCTATCAAATTCTTCAGTGAATTTTATAACCGCCCGGTCGCCTTTTTTCTTTACGATATTCAAGATCTTCTTCACTTTTTTTTCCAATGCCGAAGAATCCAAAGCAGGTCTTTGCAAAATTTTATGCCAGTCTTTATTCTTGGAATATTTTATTGTCTGCATTTTATTTTTCTAATTCCGATTAAATGATCATCTTCTCGATCGGTACTACCAAAATTCCCTGGGCACCGGAAGATTTTAATTTTTCGATGATGTCCCAAAAATCATTTTCATTCAGGACACTATGAACACTGCTCCAGCCCGGCTCAGCCAAAGGCAATACTGTCGGGCTTTTCATACCTGGCAACAATCCAATGATCTCTTTCAGCTTATCATTGGGTGCATTGAGCAAAATATATTTATTATTCTTTGCTTTTTTTACCGATTGTATCCTGAATAATAATTTCTTCAGCAAATTTTCTTTTTCATCGCTCAATCTATTATTCTTGATAAGAACGGTTCTTGATCTTAGTATTGTCTCCGCTTCCTGCAATCCATTCATGAATAATGTTGAACCGCTGCTTACAAGGTCGCAGATCGCATCTGCCAATCCGATACCCGGCGCAATTTCCACACTGCCACTGATTTCGTGGATCTCTGCTTTAATATTATTCTTATCTAAAAATTGTTGCAACAAAATGGGGTAAGAAGTAGCGATCTTTTTTCCATTCAGATAAGAAGCATTGTGGTAATGTTCGCCTTTTCTCACTGCAATGCTCAACCGGCAAGTTGCGAAACCCAGTTCTTCTACAAAAACAACCTTCTTATTGCTCTCATACATTACGTTTTCACCAACAATACCAATATCTGCAACGGCATCTTCAACATATTGCGGAATATCGTCATCGCGGAAGAAATAGACTTCCAGTGGAAAATTATTGGCTTCAGCCTTCAATTTATTTACGCCGTTGACAACATCAATGCCACACTCCTGGAGCAGGCTA
Source organism: Chitinophagales bacterium (assembly GCA_021323755.1). GTDB lineage: Bacteria > Bacteroidota > Bacteroidia > Chitinophagales > Chitinophagaceae > Puia. The sequence goes on from JAJPKJ010000005.1 coordinate 19,272, forward strand.
ACCGAGCCTTCATGCAGTCTTCCATTTTTTTGTATCGCAATTTTTAATTTTTCGCTCATACTTATTGTTTACAGATCTTCGATAATATCAATTAAAAAAGGCTTACAAAGTAAGCCCTTATTAGTTTATTGTTCTTGCACAACGTACCACCGGCTTACCTTGTAGGGCAAGTATGATGATGATGAATATGCAAATTGAATTTCATAATTGAGCTGCAAAAATAATGTCAATACCGGTAACGCCAAAATTTTTTATGGTATAATATGAATTTTAGGGAATTAAGCGAATAAATTAATACTATAACTTCGTGGAATTGGAAATTATTCTGTTTTTAATTTCACCAATAAATCCTTCAAGATGAATCTCATTAAAAAGGCTCTTATATTTTTTGCGATTGTTATTTTATTTGCCGGTTTTTCTAAACATAAAAAATCAGATTGGAAATTGGTTTGGAGCGACGAATTCAATTATACCGGTTTGCCGGATTCAACAAAATGGAATTATGATGTTGGCGGAGATGGATGGGGAAATAATGAGTTGGAATATTATACAAAAAAAAGAGCAGAAAATGCCCGTGTGGAAAATGGGAACCTGATCATTGAATTAAGAAAAGAAAAATGGGAGAACAAAGATTATACTTCTGCACGATTAATAACAAAAGGCAAAGGTGACTGGAAATACGGAAAAATTGAAGTGCGCGCTAAGTTGCCGAAAGGATTGGGCACCTGGCCAGCGATATGGATGCTTGGTTCAACAACTCCTTTGAAATGGCCCGATGATGGTGAGATAGATATCATGGAGCATGTTGGCTTTGATCCCGGAGTTATTCACGCATCCATTCACTGTAAAAAATATAATCACATCATTCACACCCAAAAAACAGCTGTTATTACGGTGCCGGATTTTGCTGATGCTTATCATGTTTATGGGGTGGTGTGGAATGCAGACAGCATGAGCATTTGGATCGATGACAAGAAATATTTTTCATTTTCAAATGAGCATAGCAGTTATGATTCATGGCCTTTTGATAATCCGATGCACCTTTTATTGAATGTTGCATATGGCGGAAACTGGGGTGGAGCAAAAGGCATTGATGATTCAATCCTACCAAAACAAATGCTGGTAGATTATGTTAGGGTTTATCAGAAAAAATAA
>JAJPKJ010000050.1 GCA_021323755.1 Chitinophagales bacterium
AAAGACCACATATTTTTTTGTTATCTTGCTTTGAGCGTTCAATTATTAATGTGTTGGCATGCAGCAAAAGGAAATCGAAGAAATAATCAGGCATTTTTTTATTCAGCTACAGCAAATACTTAGCCGAATTGAAAAGAAAATTGGTAGAGAGGACCTCCACAATTTTAGGGTAGAAATAAAAAAGCTGAGAGCATTTTTGCGTTTACTCAATCTAGAACTGAAAGAGCAGCGGAATCAGAAAATACCCCATCAATTAAAAAAAATTTATTCATTGGCCGGAAAGATCCGCGAAGTACAATTGCATTTGCGTAAAATAAATAAACATTATAAAGACGAAAAAAAACCTCAGCAATACATTGATCTTTTGGAAAATGAAAAAGCCAAATGGAAAATAAAATTACAAACCGTTCTGAAAGATCTCCAGCTTCCCAAAGAAGAAGAAGAATTGAAAAGAAAAATGCCAATAGAAATTAGACAGGAAACTGTTACCAATTTCTTCCAGCAGAAAATTTCATCTATCCATTCATTATTGTCTGCAAAAAGAATAAATGACGAAGGTCTTCACAGCATCAGGAAGTATCTGAAGGATATTATTTATGTTACGCAGATATTAGAAGATGCCGAAACGCCAATGGGTAATTTATTATGGACGGAAAATGAAATTAAAAACGCCGAGGAAATTGCCCACGAGCTTGGCTTGATCAATGATGTGCGAATCTCACTTTCTTTTGGCAAACAGGCTTATCTCAATAAAATCAATGTCGAAGAAAGAAATGGGGTCGGGCAGACCATCACACAATGGAAAAAGGAAAAAACAGAAATGAAAAAAAATATAATAGGTAAGTTGAGAAATAGTCAATTTAATTGAACGCATTCTTTCCGGCTTTAAAATAGACCTACTAAGATTTTTTATTCTTCTGTTCTAATGAAGATCAGTAGCGACCCTTCCCCGGTTCATTTTCATTTTATTTTTTTCAATTCATGATCTTCATCTTCATGTGAAATGAATTTGATCACTTTGCCACTCGCATCTTTCACAAAATCAAATTCGACCCCGGCAATCTTTAAAAAGAACTTTGTATTGCTTTCGGGTGTCATCAGGGATTTAGGAAGATTATTATTTGGTCCCTCAATATATAACCTGCCATTTTCTAAAGTTATGGTGAACAAATGTTGTGCATCGAATTCATATACCCCAACATATTGTTTTAAAATATGCTCACTCAGTTTCACTTCCGGATGATTTTTCCATTTTCTCCATCTTGTTGTGTCAAATGCAGAGGACCGGTCGTTGCATGCATCGCTGATAAGCTTTATCAGCATTTTTCCATCCTTAAAACCAAATCCATATTTTCCGGGAGTTGAGTTATCGCAGTCGCTTTGCCCGTCAATTTTATTTAAGGTAATGGTAGTTCCACTTAAGGTATAGGTCATTCTTTCCACCACCTCGCTGTCAGAAACGGTATAAAGAATTAGGCTATCTTTTTTAAAACTCAAGATTGCATTTCGTGGGTAATCGCCATTAATCCTTCCTGTCCAGCTCGTATTTTGTAGTTGAGCAAATGAAGATGCAGACGCAATAGTTGCAGCAAGAATAAAAATAATTGTTTTCATGACCGAGTTTTTATGATAATTAATAACGCAAAATTCAGTTCAATAAAGGGGAAAATATAAAATACCACCTCTCAAATCGCGATTTGAGAAGAGTTTTGAAGAAAATGATTATTGATCAGTGCAATTGTAGTGTAGCGCTCTTAAATTCCGAAGGCGAAATACCCATGACCTGCTTGAAAGTCCTTTGAAAAGTTGCCTGAGAATTAAAGCCACATTCAAAGGCGACTCCCGCAATAGTGAGTTGATTCATATCAGCTTCCCGGATTTTTTGCTTGAAGGCCTCGATCCGGTATTCATTAATGAACTCATTAAAGCTTTTATTCAGATGTTGATTAAGGACAGCAGAAAGCGTTTTTTGGCCGATACCCGTTTTTTCAGAAAGGATATTGAGATTGAGATTGGGGTTGAGAAACAATTTATCCTGCTCCATTGATTTATTTAAAGAAACAATCGTTTGCCGAATAATCTCATTACTAAGTATGGTGTTAGGTGTTGATTTTTTACCAACACTTTCCTGCTGAGAAATTAAATATCCCTTTATACCTAGCCAGTAAATAATTATTGCCATCGGAATATATATCGGATACCAGTCAAAAGTGTTGAGCATCACATCAGTGTATTTTGGAATGATGTATGGAATAAGATATACGAACCAGATTGACTGAAACACAAGAAAAATACGAACGAATTGTTGAAGCCAATTGAATTTTGTTGTTAATCCGTTTAATGACCCGTTATATTTCTTTTTTAATGCCGATAAATATTTTGCAGAAAGCCAGACATAAAACGTTACGGAGATCCATCGCGGAATATCTGCATAAACATCATAAGTGTCAATAAAATTCCCCCAGGGACCAGAATTATTTTTTATCAAATTACCGAGCACACCAATTACAAATATTATTGCCGCGAGTTGCGGAATGATGTCGATGATCACCGGATAAAAATGAAAGCGTTGTTTTTTTGTGATCTTAAAATTGGGTTCGAGTGAAGATTTTATATAGAAATAAATGAGCGGCCCCATTGGCATTACGATTATTAGTGGAACAAGAGCGCCGATAAATCTTAACAGGTCAGAGCCAAACCAGTTCTTGTAAACTGCATAAAGATTAAAACAAGCCAATGAAATAAGAAGAATTAATGTAGCGAGTAAACGATTGGATTGTTTATTTTTTTGGGAGAAAAAAAGTAAGGTACTGACGATGAAACCCTGCAAAGAGCCCAGTAAAATGATAGTTCTTAAAAACCCCGCGAACGCATTCATGGAATAAGTTACTGGTATGAAACATTAAAACTACAAAACTTTTTATGAGAAGAAAGTTAAGAATGGAGATAAGGCAAAAGGTTTAAGGTGCAGGGTGAAAAATCTGAAATTTGAGTGCATGCTCCGTAAAGCCTAAAACTTTTCTACTAATTCTTCTGTTAGGCCAAATGATAATGTCATTCCTGCGCCCCCGACACCATTAATAATATGTACACCTGGTTCTGGCGAAAAGAAAAGATCAGTTTCTCCATCGGTGAGTTTTGGATAAATCCCATTCCATGTTTCTAATAATGTCCAATCTTTAAGCTGGGCAAATTTTTTTAAGTAATCGAGGATCATTTTATTAATAAAATCTTTATCGAAAGGATCATGCGTCATACCATATTCATGTGAGTCGCCAACGGTTAACTCTCCTTTTGCATTTTGCGAGACCATTACATGGATTCCCCATTCCAGGTAATCTGACATTTCCGTTTCATAGCGTTTTTTTAGCAATGGCAATGATTGGGCAGCCGCAAAACTTTTATAATGAACCAGGGATAATCCGCCACACAGCGCTGGCCCGATGAGCCATTCATCAGGTTGTGCGGCAAGCCGTAACATCTGCAATTTGCATTTGGTAAAAGGGAATTTATCAAACTCTTCTGGATATAGTGTTTCAAAATCGGCGCCGTTGCAAATAAATATCAAATCTGCTTCGTGCTCTTCTTCGTTGCCAATGTAAATTGTCTGGTCTGAAATATAAGTAACACATTTGCCCCAATAAAATTCAACTCCAAATTTTTCTGATAAATATTCTGGCATCGCGTAAATGGCTTGTCTCGGATCAACAATTAATTCTTCATTGCTAAATAATCCTCCCAGTAAATTTTGTTGAACAACGGCTTCAGATTTTTTTGCGATGGACTCTTTATTCAGCAGATGAACATCTCTTCCTTCTTTTTTAAATGCTTCATATAATTCCTGCAAAACCTGCCATTCGTCTGTGTGATATGCGACATGCAAACTTCCGCTTGTTGAATAATCAATATTAGCTTCATCCCCTATTTTTTTCCAGATATTCCTGCTTTTGATCGCGCGATCGTACAATTTTCCGGCAGGCTGGCCAATCGGCCAAATCATGCCAAAGTTTCGGATTGAAGCGCCAACGGCTTTATGTGTTCTTTCAAAAACTTTCACGGAAAATCCTTTTAACGCAAGTGCCCTTGCGGTGGCGAGTCCGACAATACCTGCGCCTACAACAATAGCTGATCGCTTGTCCATAATGCGGCTTTTTCTTTTTTATATTTCGAAGAAAAATAAATGAGCGAAATAATTGTTCCGGCAACGCCAATCGCGGATAAGATAATCACCCCATGCGAATAAAAATTGGTCCATTGCAATTTTAAATGAAGAATTTCTTTGGTGATCAACACGCAAACGCTTCCGAGATATCCAAATGAATCCGCAACATAGATCAGGAACCCAACATTACCGGGGAATTTAAAAGTGGCGATCAACCTTTCAAAAAAAATACAATTGAATGGAATATAGGTCATGTACAAACCCAGACCGACCAAAGCCATCCACCAAATTGGCTGTATTTGATTTTCGATGAAAAGAAAACTGCTTATGCCGGTAATTAAGAATCCCAGTAAGATAAAACAATGCGAATACATTAGTGCTTTGAAATTATTTTTGATCATCACCATGCTGCCGATTATTATTAGAATAATCAGCGTAGTGGGTGTTTCTGTTTTTGTGAATATGGACGCATCGTGACTGAAACCCATTTCGTTCAACATATCGGCCATAAAATTGTCGCGTATGTCGCGGAAAATGGTGGAGAAAACATAAATGATAACGACAGTGACAAGTCCGGGGAAAAATAATTGCACAAACTCTTTTCGTTTATCTTTTGTCATCGGCACCCGATTACTTCTTAGTTCCACATCTTCCTCAGATGGCGGCGGAATTTTTTCGAGTAGGTAAACAAATATTATCAATGGAATAGCAAAGGCAAGCCCGGTGAAAAAGGGAACCCACAATTCAGCCAGGTGAAATTGGATCTCTAAAGTTTTGGCGACTGATTTTACCAACCCGGATGAAAAAATAAAACTGACGGCCAATGCTGCGCCGATAAAATCTGTCGCCCTTCTTCCTTCAACATAAGAAAAAACAATTCCCCAGATCATGCCCAAGGGAAATCCGTTAATGAACATGAAGACAATATTGAACGGTGCGGGAACAATGGCCAACAAGAATAACCCCGACCATGAAATGGCGGTCAAAAGAAGAATCAATTTTCCGCGACCGATACGTTTTAATTCAGCAATAAAACGAATGCCATAAAATTTGCTGAGCATGTAACCAACGACCTGGCTTACTACCAACCATGTTTTATAACTGATGCCTGCATAGCTGATGCCATCGAAAGTGCAAACCGTAAAACCCTTGCGAAAGCCATATACCGTTGCATAGGTAAGAAAAGTGATGATCGCAGCATACAATGCAACCAGTGCCTGGCTTCGCTTTTGAGTTGTGGTGATGGATGTGCTCAATTCTTTTATTTTTTTGAACGGTTGATCCTGGATGGTGGGTCCTGGGTAGCGAATTCATAATGAAAAATGCCTGTTCACCATTGACCATTCGACACTCAGGACAGCAAATGACGAAAGATCATATCCCGATAGTGCGATAAATCCGGTAAGGCTTTGTGTTCGATTTTTGCTTCCTCATCCCATTTGCGCATTTTAATGATCAGGGCAAATAATGGATATTGTTCAAAGGCATTTGCTTCATCTGCATCCATTTTCCCGCCCTGGTATTCCAATGTCTTTTTACTTGCATCTGACAACTGCTCGTAGTACTCAGGAAATTTGAATGTGAGATATCTTTTTGCCTCTACATGCGATTGCACGAGACGAACAATTTTTTTTGAAAAGCCTTTTTGTTTTAAATAGTCTGCGCCAATTTCTTCGTGATCTTTAATCCCAAACCCATCCATTTCATTATCTCCATGACCAGGCTCGCAAATATGCCCGATATCATGCAAAAATGCTGCGAGAATAACTTCTTCATCATAGCCCTGTTCTTCTGCCAATTGTGCGGACTGCACCATGTGTTCGAGTTGTGTAACTTTTTCTCCGGCATATTCTTCGCCACCGTGATGTTCATAACAACTCATTATGGTATTGGTTACTTCGAGCGCTTCTTCTTTGTTCATGAAATTTTTTTTATTGAAATATTGTTGAAATCGCCTCTGCGTTTCCGTGATCAGGAATAAAATGAAATCCCAGTAATGCTGCAATGGTGGGCGCGAGCTGTTTTTGATAAATCGTTTTTTGCGTTTGCACTTCACCAAATGGCGGCGTATCGGGTCCCATCACGGCGATCCAGATATGGCCTGCATCTTCTACTTTTTGTCCATGATCTCTCCACTGATCTTTTATTTTATCGCCGCGACCGTGATCGCAGGTAACAATTAGTGTTGTTTTGTTTTTATATTCAGACATTGATTGAATCGTGTTCCATAGATCGGCGATCATTCCGTCTTCTGCATGTGCGCTGTTGAGATAATGATTGTATTGCCCGGCATGAGCGTAATCATCTGTTTCATCGAAAGCGATGTACAAAATTTTTGGCTTATAAGCTTTCAAATATTCTTTGCCCGCGATATAAGTTAATACATCCAGTCTTTCGCCAGTATTGCGCGGATCCAGGAACTGGATATCATTAATGAGTTTTAGATTGTTATTATTAAAATGCAGGGTGTCATAATCTGCGTTTACATAAATTCCGCTTCGTGGCGCATTTAAAATATACGGATACGCATCCCAGGTTGCAAACACGGCTATTTTTCCTTCGTATTTTTTTTGTTTGTTGATGAATTCAAGAACATTCGTGTTCTTATTGAAGATCTTATCGTTTGAATTGACCGCCGAGTCCGGATAGCCTGTAAAGATTTCATTGTAACCGGGATAAGAAAATTTATATGGATTTGCATTATCGACATTACTTTCGATATTTCGATTGCCATATAATTGACCCTGTGCAGCGATCGTGTTCCAGAAAAACGGGAATAGTTTTTTTCTTCTTTCTTTGATATCATCACTCCAGAATTTTGCCGCAGCTGCTGAATCGTGCGTATAGCGTTTATTGATCATGAGCGCAGAATCGATTCCGCCAAACACCTCCTGCCAGCGCATTCCATCCAGGGTAACGATAATAATATTTTCAGTTTTATGATGCTGCGCAAACAATGTTGCAGATTGAAAAATAAAAACAGCAATAAGAATTTTTTTCATGCTGAAAATTTAAACTGATTTCGCTGATAAAAAAAGCGAAACTTAGACAAGTTTCGCTTTATGAGATAGAAACTAACTGCATAAAAACCAAAACAAAGTCGAAGCAAAAAAAATTATTTTAATATCCACATTTGCTCATTTATGTTGTCATTTCCGCTTCCATACTGGCTTTGTACAGCGGCAAGATAATTGGCGCTGTTGGTTGAGGATTCGGAAAGCGGGTATTGCCAGCGCAATGGAATGATGCCACTATTTCCTGTTCCGGGACCTGCATCAAATGCCGGCACCCCTGTTCGTCTCCATTGAAAATAGGCTTCAAGACCCGAATTCCTGAAAAACGCCAGGTACTTTTGAGTGAGGATCTGGTTTAGACCGGTAGCATTGTCCCCGGCGTATTTTACGGATGGCTGGGCGTAGTATGTGGACCAGTACCAATGAACCGTATAACTTTCATCCTGTCCAAGTAATCCGCTCGGTATTTGAAAGGTTACGGTGTTTGCTCCATCGACAATTCCATAAAAAGATTGGCTGGCCTGAATTCCATTGATATACCACTGTTCAGAATTGCCGGTTAACCATCCACGATTGATGGCTTCTGCAATGTTGAAACACATTTCAGGATAGGAGATGATAAAAGTATTCTCTCCTGTATAGGTTTCCCAATATCGGTGTCTGCTGATCAGCGACACTTTGCCGGCCTGGACATTCGATGCCATCTCACTCAAGGCCTGTCCGGAAGGCGCACCGACAAATGAACTAAAGGAAGTGTCGGCAAAGCCCAGCCCTCTTGCGGGTTCGGCAGTCATCATCGCGCGCAGGTCGTTTAGGCCTGCTGCCGTATTGAGATAAGTAGCTGCCATATTATATCGCAGCGCGTCGTTTCCAAAATTGTTAGGACTATTTGGATAAGTGTTGTAAGGATTGATATACTCAAATTGCAGATTGTCATCCATGCTTGCCATGAGAGGATATTGCGTGGGATTGCCGATGATCGCCGCAAATTGTGCAGCGACATTTAGATCCGCATCAGCTGACTGGTTGCTTAATTGGATCAGTACGCGCAAACGAAAGGCATTGACTACTTTTTGCCATACCGTCATGGCCTGTTGGGCGGACAAGGGTTTGTTTGGTCTTCCGACCAAATAGATATCGCCATCAAATGCGGGAGTGCCCCCGGCACTGTTTACCATGCTGTCCATTTGTGTATTCGCGGAATCCAGCCATAAGATGCATTGCTGGAAGATCTCCTTTTGTGTATTGTATTTTGGCGTAAGATTCTTGAGTTGCTGCAATGCATCCGACATAGGCAGATCGCCCACTTTCATCGTCATCTCATAAAAATAATATGCCTTGAAAAACTTTGCCAGAGCCAGATAAACGGCGCCGTTCGCAAGCGGGCGCGCGCCATTTTCCATTGCGATCACGTTGTCAAGGTCGCCATAATGTAAACCAGCATATTGGGAATGAGAGGTACCATCCCAATAGAGGTTGTCATCATAGTATACATAGTTTGAACACGTGAACTGGTCGTTCCTTTCGTCCTGATTAAAGGGGGCGTCCCACATATTATATTCTATGCTGCTGAGCAGCAAAGAAGGGGGGACAGAAGTTGGTTGATTTAGATTTTGATAATCTTCCTTGAACTTCTTATTGCAGCTGCTAAATGCAATAAGAGTAAATAATAAGGCAATTAAATAAATTTTATTTTGCTTCATACTTTGCATTTTTTATTAGTTAAGCTTATTGGCATTTTGATTAGAAGGCAACATTTATGTTTAGCCCATAGCTACGGGTAGTCGGCGTTTGCAGGCCGGATACCTGCTGGGTGCCATTGAATACACTTCTTCCCGGGTATTGGTCCACATCGATATCATGAAAATCCTTGTGGAAAAAGTAAATAAGGTTGCGTCCGATCAGGGAGATCTCAACCTTTGTTATAAAGCTTTTCTGAAGGATTCTTGCCGGTAGGGAGTAGCCGATCACAACCTGTCTCAATTTGGCGTATGTTCTGCTGGTAATGATGTGATTGGGGTCATCATAAAAATTATCCACGTAATCCTGTATATAATGGGTCGCCGTGGTGTTTGGGGCAAACTGCAGATCCTTGTAATTATTAATTTGTCCCGTTACAGGATCGTAGGAGATCGGTACATTGTTGCTTACCTGCACTCCGTCCGCACCCAGTACCGGTTTGCCATTTACATAGGCGCCGTTGTATCCTGCCGTTCCCCAGTTCTCAGCTTCGATCGCACGGGCTTGCCCGATTATTCCTGTAGCCGTGCCGAGGGCGCGACCCCCCTGGTAATCCTTCTTACGCACATAATCTTCTATTTTGCCACCCACAGCTCCATCAAACTGGAAGGAGAAACTAAAATTATTGTAGGAGAAATTATTATTGATCCCCCAGGTAAAATCAGGATCGGAGTGGCCAAGATTTTGAGCAATGGGGAGATGCAGGGCTGAGCCAGAGGCATCATGAATAGGTTTTCCATCAGGAGAAAGCGCTTCAGCCTGGTCAAATATGATGTCAACGCGCTGATTGTTTTTTTCAAAGATGCTGACTGAGCGGGGGTCCAGATCCTTGTATACTTCTCTGAAAGTCGCCCAGTTCACCAAAACATCCCAGCGGAAACCTCCTGCGCCATTACTTTGAATAGGAGTTCCCTGTAAGGAGATCTCACCTCCACTTCTGTCGGTCTTGTTCGCGTTGATGGTATAGCTGGTAAGTCCAGAGGTCTGAGATACTGGCACATTTGTTTGGTTAGGTCCATTGATGTATTTGAAATAAGTAGCACTCAGCCCCAGACGATTTTGCAGGAACCTGATGTCAAAACCTCCTTCATAATTAGCCCTGGTAAAGGGTTTCAAAGCCGGATTTACGGCGCTTGTTGGCGCATTGGCAGCAACCTGGTTATTATATAATGGACCGGTCGAATACGACTTGATCAGCGAGGTACTGGCGGTAAAATCAGGCCCATTATAAGGGGATAGATAATCTGTACCGTACCCGATCGGATAACCCGTTAGGGAAGGGGTTGTGTTGATATAGTTAATGGTATTGCCCCCTTTTACGTTTGCATAACTTGCTCTCACTTTAAAGAAGCTGATCGCTTTGGGCATGTTCGTATAGTCAGATATGACTGAACTTAAGGAAAGGGAGGGATAAAAGAAAGTATTGTAAGCCGTTGGTAAGGATGAAGATTTGTCCACTCTTCCTGTAGTAGAAAGGGTCAGGTACTTATTAAAATTGACATCCACTGAATAATAGGCACTCAGTACAAACATATTTGCCGTATAATCCCAGGAACGAACCGGGTCAAGGGAATTTGAAAAATTGTAAACATCCGGCTGGATTAAATAAGTAGTGGTGGTAAAGTTTGAATTGTATTTGAAGGTTCTTGCTGTAACACCGGCTAGCCCTGAGATGTTTATACCACTTTTGCTTACTGTTGCATTATACTTTAACAAGAGGTCTGTATTATTCTCCCATAGATCACGATGATCTTCCCTGTATTCTCCGTGACCCCCGTCAAATTCTTCCCCGTAAGGGTGCGCAGAGAACGGAAGTTTTTCCGTTCTGAAAATGTTATAGGTGGTCACATTTGTCCGCACGATGGCATCCAGGTTCCTGTTTATCTTATAGGTCAGTGCCAGCCATCCATAAAGGTCATTTTTGGCATGACTCCGAAGCCATTCATAGCTCATGAACCAGGGATTTTGATAACGTTTATACTCGATAAAAAGCGATTTGTAATTTTCTTCTCCCTTCTGCCAGTAATTTTTCATGGCATTAATATTCCAGTCAGCACCAGTCCACACATCTATATTATATATGATGCTATTGGGTCCGTAGTCTACATCCGGCACATTGGGTGAATATTGCCTGTTGTAATTGATATTGCCTTCGATCCTGAATCTATCGCTGATCTGGCTTGAGGCAAAAAAATTGAAATTGGTCGTGTTCAATTGCGTGTTGGGAACAAGCCCGCGTTGGTAAGTATTGGTCACCGAGAAACGGATATTGCTTTTATCTGTTACGGCAGATAAGTTGATATTGTTTGTTGACAAGATGCCGGCCTGGATATAACCTTGCAAATTATTTGGTCCGCGCACAACATATGGAGTAGGCTGGATATCTCCTTTATAGGTGGATCCGTCCTGGAAAGTCGTGATATAAGTTTGGCCGGGAGTGACCGGGCCATCGTATTGTGGCAACAGGCGGCCATCCATTTTTGTTCCCCAAACATCATAGTCAGCGTCGTTCACGCCGCCTCCGTCGCCATCACCAAATGCATAGGTATCATCGTCACCACCACCATAAATATTTTGAACTTTAGGGATGGCGATAAATCCTTTATTGATCTGGTTACTCGTATTGAATTCAACGGAAAAACCTCTCGCATTTTTTTTAGCATGTTTGGTGGTGATCAATATGGCACCGTTGATACCACGGTTGCCATATAGCGCCGCAGCTGCCGGACTTTTCAAGATCGTAAAAGTCTCTATATCATCAGGGCTGATATTCCATAGATCTGAATTTATGGGAATACCGTCTACCACGAACAGGTCTACACTATTACCTCTTAAGTTTAAGGTCGGTGGTGACAAGAGCTCCCCCGAAATCCCGACATTGAGTCCTGCAACTTTTCCCACCATCGCATCTACTGGATTGGCTGATCTTGCCTTTAATAATTCATCTCCTTTTACTTCCTGGATCGAATAGCCCAGGCGTTTAACTTCTTTTTTAATGCCGAGCGCGGTTACAACAACCTCATTTAGATTTTTTGCGTCAACGATTACCGGAATTATCAGTGGAAATTCTGTACCGACGGTTATTTCCTGTCTTGTAATTCCAATACCGCTGATGATCAACACATCTCCTTCTCTTGCTTTAATAGAAAATTGTCCGTCAACTGCGGTTGATGTTCCAATTTTTGAACCTTTAACGAGGATTGTGGCGCCTGGAATTGGCGACTGGTCTGCTTTTGAAAGAACCTGGCCACTGATCGTTTTTTGTGCCAGAGAAAACATGGGTAATAGTAGTATTACCAGCATTGCTCTTACCTTAAAGGAAAGAGTAATTCCTTTACTCATATAACAGTAATTTTTGGTGATGAAACAAAAAATGCTGCAGCGAAAGTAAAGGCGTGATGTAAAGCGAAGTTTACCGCAACATCAACCTATGGTTACCGAATTGTAACCGCATTATTAATGTACACAGTTAATCCACAAAATTTATAGAGTAATGAACATTATGTTTTACCAGATGCTTACACGCAGACTGTCTGCGCGATACATTTTATCTCCTGGTTTTATATCGAAAGCCTCGTAGAATTCAGGAATGTTTACTACCGGCCCGTTCACTCTTTCTTTTGCCGGGGCATGCTCATCTGTTTTCAATTGATTTGCCAGTAGCTCTTTTCTTTCTTGATCCAGCCAGCCATAGGCATATCCAAAAAAATATCTTTGCAAAGGGGTGTAGCCGTTTATCTTTTTATTCTTTTTATATGAATCTGTTTTTTTGAAAGCATCAATTCCCAATATTAATCCGCCGAGGTCTGCAATATTTTCACCTTGTGTTGCATTGCCATTAACATGCAATGTATCGACTGGATTAAATTCGTTGAACTCTTTGATTATCTTTTCTGCTCTCTGCACGAATTGAATGGAATCCTTTGGCAGCCACCATCCTTTTAAATTTCCTTCAGCATTGTATTGTCTTCCCTGGTCGTCAAAACCGTGAGTGATTTCATGACCGATAGTTGATGCGCCGGCATAGCCATATACAAAAGCATCGTCGAGGTCTTCGTCGCGAATGCCCGGGACTGCGAAAATGCCGGCTGGCAAGACAATTTCATTATTAGACGGATTATAGTAAGCGTTGTAGGTCTGCGGACTCATGTCCCATTCAGTTTTATCAACTGGTTTCCCCAATTTATTAATATTGTAATTATGTTTCCATTCATTAGCGTGCTGGATATTAATGATATAAGGGACATGATCAATTTGCATATTGCTAAAATCTTTCCATTTGTCCGGATAACCAACTTTTTTTGTAACTCTATTCAATTTATCTATTGCTTTTTGTTTGGTACTGTCGCTCATCCAGGGTAATGCTTTTATCCTGTCTTTATAAGCTTCCCGAATGGCTTCTACCAGATCACTGTATCGTTGTTTTGCTTTTTCGTTGAAATATTCTTTTACAAATAATTGTCCCAGCGCTTCCCCCATTGCATTTTCTTCAACATCCAATACTCTTTTCCATCTTGGTCTTGGGATAGAGGCTCCGCTCAATGTTTTTCGGTACTCGAATAAATTGTCGAAAGTTGTTGAGTCTAAATATGATGCCGAAGACATGATCAGATGCGCTTGCAAATAATTTTTCCAATCATTGATGCCAGATGTTTTCAACGTGTTGCTCAATTCAGCATAAAATTCCGGCTGACCGACTATTACTGAATCCAATTTCTTAATGCCGATATTTTGGAGATAATTATTCCAATCAATATTTGCAGCTAATTTATATAGCGCCGCAATGTTCATCTTATTATAATTCCTGTATGGATCCCGCAACTCAGCTAACTTCCTGGAAGCCTTTGCCAGCTTGGTTTCCAGAGCAAGTACAGATTCTTCGTCTTTTACAGCGGTTATAGAATCATTTCCCAGTTCAAGAAAGGTTTTGTACAAGTATTTTTTATAAGCATTGCGAACGGTTACGCTCTTCTCATCTGTATTAAAATAATAATCCCGGTTAGGCATGCCTAAACCACCCTGGGATAAATGATAGGCCATTACATTACTATTCTTATCATCCTGTGCAACATAATCTCCAAATAATGCACCAATTCCTTTTTTATGAAATGATCCGGTTATGCTGATAATATCTGCTACAGAATTTATCTTTTTTATTTCAGTCAAATCATTTTGCAGGGGTTGAATTTGCAGTTTATTAATGGCATCTGTGTCCATCCCGCTTCTCCAGAAGTCAGCAATTTTTTGCGAGATCGTTCCATGTACAGCATTCTCTTCGATTGCTTTTTCGTTCACTGTTTTCAATCGTTTATAAATTTCTTCCTGCACCATTTGTCCAATTCCCCAGCTGCTTTCATCGGGCGGAATCGGATTGTCCTTTATCCAACGGCCATTGGCATATAAAAAGAAATCATCGCCTGGTTTGACTGAAGTATCAATATTTGCACTTAAAAAATCCGGTTGAATTTTTTGATCCTGATTATTGTTGCAAGATGATATTAAGGTTATCATTATTGCAGCGCCAACTACTGTGTCCAGCTTCATATTTGAAGGTTTAGAATGGGTTTAGACTTTTAATGACCCTGTGTGATAATAAGATTGAAGATAATAAAGAACCCACACTGAAGGCGCATTTTGTTATGAAAGATTAACTCAAACTATTTTGTTTAATAGGCTAAAACAAAGGGGCATTTTACGGTGGCAAAAGCAGGCCTAAATAAATTATGGTAAAAGTCTGTTTTTCAGCAATCAGTAAAAAAAATTTGCATGGTAAAATCTACTATATTTGTACCGCAATTTTAAAAACCTTGTTTTTATAAAAAAACAATGGAAAATAATGCGTTTGCAGCATATTTCGTCAACCGAAATCGGCGGTAATGTGGGCAAATTAAATTTAAAAAGTTACTGTGAAGACGAAGTTGAGCGTGCTTTTGTTATAAAACTAAAATTATGGAAGGGTATAAGAAGTAATTCGGCAGATTACTTACTTGTACCTTTTTCTTTTAGGTGAAGAATGTGCGGTGAAAAATAATATTTGTGCGAGCAGTCATTTTAAAAATAAAATGTGACTGATGTGGCGAAGCTGTGCCCAAATCTTAAAACGGTTAAAAATTGAATGCTGAAAAAAAATGGTATGCTGTTTACACCAAGCCAAGGTGCGAAAAAAAAGTACATGCAAGCTTTGATGAAAAGGGTTTGGAAAATTATTGTCCACTCAACAAGGTAAGAAGAAAATGGAGTGACAGAATAAAAGTGGTTGAGGAACCGTTGTTTAAATCTTATGTATTTGTTCGGATAAATGAGGAAGAAAAATCAAAAGTGCGAATGACGAACGGCGTTGTCAATTTTGTGTATTGGCAGGGGAAACCGGCAATGGTCAAAGACAAAGAGATTGAAGTGATAAAAAAATTCCTGCATGAATACAGCAATGTAAAAGCCGAACCATTATCATTAAGAGCGGATATGAAAGTGACCATTCAGCAAGGCGTATTTATGGATAAAGAAGCAAAGGTTGTAAAAGTGCTTAACAACAAGGTGCAGGTAGTTATTGAAAGCATTGGCTATTCATTAATTGCATTTATTGATAAATCCAATGTTGCAATAGTTTAAAATAGTAGTTTTGAACGTTTAATTATTTAATCAAAATATGTACAGCTCTTCTTCGGCAAGAAAATCAGCTTTTGTTTATTGTTCTTTTTTTGTGATACTAACGGTCATGTTTAGTTCATGTGCAAGTACACGTCCGTTTGTTTACATGCAGGGACAATTTGATACGGCTAAGCTTAGTCAACTAAAACCGATAGATCCGGTAATTCAGAAAGGAGACATTTTAGCTATTGTAACGTATAGCGATGATCCCGAAGCAACAAAACTATTTAATCAACCACTTATCGTTGCGCAGACCTCATCTGGTTCATCTTCGCTATCAGCAGGGAGTCAAAATTCCGGTGTGGAAGGGGGTGGCTCACAAAGTGCTTCTTTGGGGAGCTCGCCAACTTCCGGAGGTTACCTGGTGGATGAAAACGGGGATATAGAATATCAAAAATTAAATCGGCTACATGCGGAAGGCTTAACAAGATCCCAACTAAAAGATACACTGGTATCTAAACTATCAAAATATCTTACCAATGCTTTTTGTACTGTCCGTTTTTTAAATTATCGGTTCACCATGATCGGAGAAGTGAGCAGACCCTCATTATATAGCATTCCCAGTGATCACATTAATATTTTTGAAGCAATCGCAATGGCAGGCGATCTCACTTTTTATGGAAGAAGAGATAATGTACTGGTTATAAGAGAAAAAGATGGTAAAAGAGAATTCGGACGAATCGATCTGACAAAACCGGAAGTAATGGGTTCGCCATATTTTTATTTGCAGCAAAATGATATTGTATATGTGGAGCAGAACAAGAAAAAGGCGGTTGCAAGCGACCAGGTAACGGTTAGAAATATAAGCATTGCAACGGCAATAGTCTCAACTCTTGCGATAGTGTACAGTATCTTAAAATAACAACTTACAGATTTTGTATGATTGAACAAAACAATGGAATATCTACCATTAATGCTCCGGCAAAAGACAATTCGTGGACGGTAGGACCGAAAGATTTTGTTTTAAAATATTTGAGATACCTGCCCTGGGTGATCATTTGTGTGGCCTTTGCTTTGGTTATTGCATTTTTAAAAATTCGTTGGGCAATTCCTATTTACCATGTGGAATCTTCAATGCTCATTAAAGACGAAAAAGACAACACGATGTCGCGGGATCAACAGTTCAATGAAATGTTTCTTGCGCAGCCAAACATAAACCTGGATAATGAAATTCTTATACTCAGATCAAGCTCCGTAATTGAACGTGTTGTAAGAGATCTCGATTTTCAAACCCAGTACTATTCAAAAGGAAGTGTTCGGTCAAGTATACTATATCCCAAGTCCCCTATCTACCTTAAAATTATTCATCAGTCAGATTCCAATGCTGGATTCAGTCTGCTTTTAAAAATTCTTGATGAAAACCAATTTCTCATCGGTACCTCAAAAACGCCTATAGCATTTGGCCAGGTGTTCGAAAAAAATGGGAACAGCTGCATCTTATTCCGTAATAAAGAAATTGACCTGCACATTTATCCCCCCGATCTTAATTTCAGGGTAAACTGGCAGCCTGCAGCAAGTGTCGCCGGTCAGATCATTGGAAGTTTAAAAGTCGTTCAGACCAATGAACAAGCAACAGCGCTTACTTTATCTTTCGATGGAGAAAGCGGCCTTTTAGGCAAGGACATTCTGAATACATTAATGGCCGTATACGACACGTTGATTGTTGAAGACAAATCAAGAGTCTCTACCAATACTTCAACATTTATTCAACAAAGCCTGGATACCCTGCAGAAAAAGCTTACTGGTTCGGAAAGTGAAATCAGAGACTTCATGTTAAAGAATAACATATTCGATGCAGAAGAACAATCAAAGAATTATTTAGGATTAATGAGTGATGCTGATAAAAATATTACCGAGCAGGAAGTGAAACTGGGAACATTGAACATGCTCATAAATTATATTGACGACAGCTCAAAACGGAATGAATTGGTTCCGGTAAATCTTGGAATTGATGAACCGGTGTTAACAAGGCTGGTGGAACAATATAATACCATGCAAACTTTTCGGGAAAGCCATCTTAAAACAACTCAGGCTGAAAATCCCCTTATCATCAGTAGCAATTTAACCTTAGAAAAAACGCGCCACGATATTCATGAAGCATTAATAAAAGTGAAACAGGCTTATGGTATCGCGCTAAGTAATCTACTGAAAAAGAATGGCGAAGCTGAAGGGCAAATCAAATCCTTACCCGGGAAAACAATGGGTTTATCTGATATACAATCACAAAAAAAGATCCTTGAGGATCTCTATTCCTTTTTGTTGCAGAAAAAATATGAAACAAAGATTTCATCAGCGGCAAGTGTAGCAAATTCAAAAATTATTGAGCCGGCAGTTTCATCTTCCAATCCTATCAAACCTGACAAGAAGAGCATCTACTCATTATATGTATTACTTGGTTTGATGGTGCCTATTGGCGTAATTGTAATCATAGAATTATTGCGCGATAAGGTCACCAGCCGCCTGGATGTTGAAAAACGAACAAACGCACCAATACTGGGTGAAATAGGTCATTCGGGTGAAGCGCAAAACCTGGTCGTCAATAAAAACAGCAGAAGATTTATTGCAGAACAATTCAGAATTGTTCGAAGCAATCTCCAATATGTCCTGGCAAAAAAAGAAAGACCGGTGATTATGGTGACTTCTTCCTTTAGCGGAGAGGGAAAATCATTTATCAGTACCAATATGGGTGCGGTAATGGCACTCACCGGAAAGAAAACGGTTATCATGGAGTTTGATATTCGTAAACCTAAGATCATTTCTTCTTTGAATTTAAAAAGAAAAATGGGTATCACTAATTATATGATAGGCAAAGCGAATTTTGAGGATTTGCCATTGGCGGTTGAAGGATTCGATAATTTATATATTATCCCTTGCGGACCTGTTCCGCCCAATCCTTCGGAATTATTGCTCGATAGCAGACTGGATGATCTGATGAAAGAGGTGAAAGAAAATTTTGAAGTGGTCATAATGGATACGGCGCCAGTTGGATTAGTGAGCGATGCTGTTAATTTAGGACGATATGCCGATTGTACATTATTCATCATTCGTCAAAACCATACTTTCCGAAAACAACTTCGTTTTATTGATGATCTCTATCTTGAAAAAAAATTGCCATCCATAAGTTTATTATTAAACGATATAAAAGCCGGTGGTGGTTATTATGGCTATCACGGTTATTATGGTGGCTATGGTTATGGCTATGGATACGGTTATGGTTATGATTACGGATCTGGGTATTTTGAAGATGATCCGGGAAAGAGAAGATCAGCAAATCCTTTACGACGGATTTTAAGATGGTTTAGATAAGACTTAATCATTCTCTGCTCATTGAGTATTGGATTAGTTATTTATCAAATAATTGATGGAGAAAGAAAAATCAAAGTTTAGTAAAGAGCACTGGAGCATTATCATTAAACCGCAGGAGTCGGTTTTTAATCTTCATCTCAAAGACATTTGGCAGTACCGCGACCTGCTTGTGCTTTTTGTAAAACGAGATTTTGTCGCTCAATACAAACAAACAATTTTAGGTCCGCTTTGGAATATCATTCAGCCGGTTTTAACAACCTGCATGTTCTTGCTTTTGTTTGGAAAAATTGCCAATATCCCTACTGACGGTATACAACCCGTTTTATTTTATTTAAGCGGAATTACGATTTGGAATTTCTTTTCCACCTGTCTCACCAACACTTCCAATACTTTTGTTGCCAACGCATCTATATTCGGTAAAGTTTATTTTCCCCGATTGGTAATGCCACTCTCCGTTGTGCTTTCCAATATAATTCGTTTCGCCATTCAATTTTGTTTGTTGCTTGCCGCTATGATCTATTATGCCTTCAACGGGTACCCTATTGAAATAAGCATTTTATGGCTGTGGATCCCTCTTTTGATTTTACTGATCGCAGGCCTGGGTTTTGGATTGGGGATTATTGTTTCTTCGCTTACAACCAAATACCGGGACCTCACTGTTTTAATGACCTTTATCGTACAATTATTATTATATGTTACGCCAATCGGTTATCCGGTATCATATCTTTCTCACGGCAAGTATAAATGGATTATTGAGTTAAATCCCTTAAGCGGGGTCATTGAAGTATTCAGGTACATTTTATTTCATAAAGGAACTTTGTATTTATCGGGGCTTTGGTATGATGTGATTTTTATGTTCATCACACTTTTTCTTGGATTAATTATTTTCAACAGGATTGAAAGATCCTTTATGGATACGGTTTAGCAATTACAAGCGATTGTTTTTCCTTCAACCTATTTTTGCAAAATGTTTTTATCGCAATTATGAGCGACATTGTAATCAAGGCAGAAAACCTGTATAAACAATATAAGTTAGGTGAAGTTAGCACCGGCACGTTGGTACACGATGTTAATCGCTGGTGGTATCTTGTTAGAGGCAAAGAAGATCCTTATTCTAAAATTGGGGAAGAAAATGATCGCGCAAAAACAGGGAATAGCCAATATGTTTGGGCGCTAAATGATATCAGTTTTGATGTAAGAAAGGGTGAGGTAATTGGTATTATCGGGAGAAACGGCGCCGGCAAATCAACTCTTTTGAAAATTCTCAGCCGTACAACTTCCCCTACAAAAGGAGTGATAAAAGTTAAGGGACGTATTGCGAGTTTGTTGGAGGTAGGGACAGGATTTCATCCTGATTTAAGCGGAAGAGAAAATATTTTTTTAAATGGAGCTATACTGGGAATGGGAAAAAATGAGATCAAAAAAAAGTTTGATGAAATTGTTGACTTTGCCGGAATTGAACGCTATGTAAACACACCAGTAAAAAGGTATTCATCGGGGATGTATGTGCGATTGGCTTTTGCCGTAGCGGCGCATCTTGAACCCGAGATTTTAATTGTTGATGAAGTGCTTGCAGTCGGCGATGCTGAATTTCAAAAAAAATGTTTGGGAAAAATGAAAGACGTCAGCGCCAATGAAGGACGAACCATACTTTTTGTAAGCCATAATTTATCGGCAATAGAAACTTTGTGCGATAAGGGAATAGTTTTAAACAAAGGGAAAATGCATTTTGCGGGTCCAGTTTCAGAAACGATCCTTTCTTATCTTAACTTGAATAATACCAGCAAAGCTGCATCCTACGCAGGCGATGGAATAATAAAAGAAGCAAAGATTTTTAACGAGGATAATATCATTACCTACAATTCTCCGGTTCAAATTTCTGTTCGCTTTGATAGTAAAGTAAAAATTAAAAACCTGGTTTTAGGAATAGTGATCAAAGACATTTTTGACTCTGCAATAATTGCCATAAACAACAAACATTATATCGATACAAAATTGCATGATGAAGAAGTTGACAAAGGAATAATTTCTGTTCAGTTCCCCAATTTAAATTTATTGCCGGGTAACTACTCAATAAACTTGTTTTTGGGCGATTCTGCAACCGATATCGAAAAAGTAGAGAACGCCATTTTTTTTACAGTTGAAGATTCATCATTTACCAAAACAGCAAATGCGCTGGATTATCGTTTAAACAAGACTTTTATTGAAACAGTATATTGGGATTACAAAAAATAATAAAGACGAATGAGTATCCTTAAAAAAATAAAACAGATTGTACAGCAAAAAAAATCACATCAACAAAGTGATGAGGCGTCAAATAATGTTGTATTATCTGAAGATGAATTCTATAAAAAACTTTTTACAGAAGATCCATTATGGAATAGCTCAGTGCCCAATGCTGAAGAAGAAACGCGATGGAGAATAATAGAACAATTTCTTGTTCAGGTAAAAGATTTCTATAAAAACAAAATAGAAAAAGAAATTGCGATCCTCGATTTGGGTTGTGGGCGTGGATGGTTAACAAAATTATTATCCAATCATGGAACTGCAATGGGCATTGAACCAGTAAGACCTGTTGTTGAATATGCAAACAAGATTTTTCCTGAATTGAATATTATTAATGGAACCTCAAAGGATTTATTACAAAGAGGGTTTAAGAATAAATTCGATTTGGTTGTTTCGTCGGAAGTGATTGAACATGTGCCCGATGAATTCAAAGATGGATTTATTCATGATATAAAGGAATTATTGACTGAAAATGGATTTGCCATCATAACAACTCCCCGTAAGGAAGTTGAAAAAGAATGGCTGAAATATTGCAACGAAAATCAGCCGGTTGAGGATTGGATAACCGAAGCTCAGCTTGAATCATATTTTAAATCGCAAAAATTTACACCCCTTTCTCATAAGCGATTTTCCATAAAGCCATTATCAAAGGCTCCGGAAATAGAAATATACCAGCTATGGCTGTTCCAGAAAAATTGATCGATACATCCTTGGTTTCGGTTATTGTTCCTTGTTATAATCATGCACAATATTTGCCGGAAGCGTTAGATTCGGTATTGGCACAAACTTACTCGAACTGGGAATGCATTATCGTAAACGATGGTTCTACCGACAATACGGAAATGGTGGCTTCAGGTTATTGCAAAAAAGATTCAAGAATTAAATATGTTGCCAAATCAAATGGTGGTCTTTCTTCAGCAAGAAATTATGGGATCAAACATTCATCTGGCAAATACATATTGCCTTTGGATGCAGATGATAAAATAAGTGATTTCTATTTAGAAAAAGCAGTTGCTCTGCTCGATGAATTGCAGGATCTTAACGTAGTATATGGTAAAGTTCAACTTTTTGGCACTACAAACGAAGAATGGGAGCAACCTCCGTTCGATTTTAAAACCTTGCTTGTTGAAAATTTTCTTTATTGTACTTCTTTATTCAGGAAAGGTGATTATGATAAAACAAACGGCTACGATGAAACCATGAAAGACGGCCTTGAAGATTGGGACTTCTGGATCAGCTTATTAAAGAATAATGGCAAAGCGCATCAGCTTCCTTTTGTTTGTTTTTATTACAGAAAAAAAGAAGTTTCCATGTTCAATGATCTGGTCCAAAACAAAAAAAAATTATTCAACGCCTATTTAAAAGTTTATAATAATCAAATTGATTCTTATCATAAATATTTCGAAAACCCGATCACATTAATTCAAGAAAATATAAAATTGGAGAGGATTGTAAAAGCATACCAGCAATCCAGAACATACAAGATGGGTCTAAAATTGCAACGACTTAAGGATTTGTTTTCAAAAAAGAATGCTGTAAAGAAATGAATGGAGCATTCCGAAAGAATTATCAATGCGATCTCTGAATAATTCCATAAAAATATTAATCATCAATTTAAAAAGAAGCGCCGACAGGCGGGAAGCGATTTCAAAAAATCTGGATGCACTTAATTTGCAGTATGAATTTGTTGACGCAATAGATGGCATTGATTTATCAAAAGATTTTATTGAAAAGGTCAATAATCAACCGGGTTCTTTTAAAACTTCATACGGACGCGATATGACCCTGGGTGAAACAGGAGCATCATTATCTCATTTAAAAACGTACCAACTGATTGTTGAAAAGAAATATTCGTTTTCGTTGGTGTTGGAAGATGATGCAGGTTTTGATGAGAGATTAAAAATTTTTCTTGAAAAGATTTCAGAAAATACAAGCCTGCAAAAAAATTTTGATCTGGTTTTGCTTGGTTATTGTCGTAATGATTTGGATTATCATAAACAAGCAGTGTGTTCCTTTTGGGGGAATATAAAAATTGATCAAAACTTCAAGGTCGGAATTCCTGTATTCTGGTATTGGTCTGCAATCGGATATTTAATAACTGGAGAAGGCGCTCAAAAATTATTAACACATGGAAAACTGCCGCGAATGCCTGCGGATTTTCTTACCGCAAACAGTCCGAAATACAATTTAAGATTAGGCATTATCGGTGAACCGATTATTTGGCCGGGAGAACTTGATAAACACTCGACGATCGGAGAACGTTCTTTACCTGTGTCGGGTGATATTGGCTTCAATGAAAGATCTCAACGCAGTAGAACCGAATTAATAAAAAAAAAAATCAAGAAGAACGCGGGAATATTTTTCACTTTACGGGAGAAATTTAAATTATTTCGCCTGAGAATCAGTCGTCGAAAATATTTATTTGTTGCTGACAAGTATTGATGATCGGTTTTATTAATCATCCACAAAAATTTCTTTTACATGTTCGGCAGGTTAATGAGGTTCATAAAAACAAAAAATTTACAACTTAACAGAGTTGACAAAACCATTTCACAGTGGGATGAAGACCTGAATAGTCCAAAACTGCTTATGGGAAAAATGCACACCGTACTGAACATGCAACGCACTGATATCAGACAGATAAGTGATGCAGAGTTCCAGGTATTTTCTCAATTTGGCGACGACGGCATTATTCAGCACATCATCAATAAGATTGATTTTCCCAATCATACTTTTATTGAATTTGGAGTTGAAAACTATCGTCAGTCAAATACACGATTTCTTTTGTTGAATAATGATTGGGCAGGTTTTGTAATAGATGGATCTGATGAAAATATTCAATACATTAAAAAAGACATGATATCGTGGGCTTGCGAATTGCATGCTGCTACTGCGTTTATTACTTCCGAAAACATAAATTCTTTATTGACCATCCCGGGCTTCGACAGTGAAATTGGCATTCTGAGTATTGATATTGATGGTAATGATTATTGGGTTTGGAAGGCGATCGATGTTATTAATCCGGTGATGGTGATCGTTGAGTACAATAGTGTTTTTGGAAAAAATACAAAATGGACCATTCCCTATGACGCTTCATTTCAGCGATCAAACAAATTATATTTCGGCGCTTCATTGGGCGCGTTTTGTGATCTGGCTGAAGCGAAAGGATATTCTTTTGTAGGAAGCAACAGCAAAGGATTGAATGCTTATTTTTTGCGTAATGATAAAATGGGGACATTTAAAAAAATGTCAACTCAGGAAGGTTATGTTGAATCGAAATTTCGGGAGTTTATTCGCGATGGTATACGACTCTCTGGAAAAGACAGGATCAAAGAGCTTAAAGGATTTGATGTATATGATCTTACCCAAAAAGCAATCATTAAAATTAATTCTGACGAAGTAGAATATTAATTCATTACGATGATCCCATTGCTGACAGAAATATTTAACTCTGGAAAAGTTTTTGACGAGCAGGGGAGATCGTATGATTTGCATTCGCACACACGACCCGAACAATGCGCCTTTCTTCAAAAAATTATCAAAGAGATCAAACCTAAAAGGAGCCTTGAGATCGGATTGGCTTATGGAATTTCGACACTTGCCATATTAGAAGCGCTATCATCAACTTCAAATCAATTTCATCACACGATAGTTGACCCATATCAGAGCAAATATTGGCATAGCATTGGACTCGAATACATAAAAAAATCGGGATTAGGTGAGCAGGTAACTTTTTATGAAAAATTTTCTTTTGAAATCCTTCCTGATCTGTGCAAAAAAGGTGAGCGTTTACAATTTGCTTATATAGATTCAACCAAAGTGTTCGATATTTTACTGGTTGATTTTTTTTTTATTACTCGGATGCTGGACATTAATGGCGTAATTGTTTTGGATGATTGTTCTTTCCCGGGAATTCGCAAACTCGCCCGGTTTATTGCAATGCATCCGTCATTCAAAGTTTTGGATGCTTTTGGCGCAGACAAGAATTCAATGAAAAGAAAGATGCTTTTCTCTTTTGATAATGGTATGATAAAACTGATCCCATTTAAAAAGAAAATGTTCCCGGTTCATAATTTCAAAACCGATAATCAATTAAACGTTGATTATCATTGTATCGCTTTCCAAAAAATTGGAGAAGATAATAGGAACTGGGATTGGTTTGAAGCATTTTGATAATTTACTTTTTGTAATAATAAGATGTCGGAAAATAAAATCGCGATCATAACGGGTATTTCGGGTCAGGATGGCGCTTATCTCGCGTCGCTGCTTGCTAAAAAAAATTATACTGTAATTGGATTTGTAAGAAGTTACAGTACTGTTGATCTGAAAGGTCTCGATCATCTTAGCATTCGCGATAAAGTGATCATTGAAGAATGCGACTTGCTGGATATTTCGCAGATCATAAAATTGTTGCATCAATATAAACCTTCGGAAATTTATAATCTCGCTGCACAAAGTTCTGTTTCATTATCATTCAAACAACCGATCGGCACCTTTCATTTTAACACTATCTCTGTGTTTAATTTATTAGAGGCGATAAAACTGACCGATCGCAACATTAAATTTTACCAGGCAAGCAGTAGTGAAATGTATGGAAAGGTTGATAATCTTCCGATAACAGAAAATAGCGTTCTTCATCCGCTGAGTCCATATGCAGTTTCAAAGGCGGCTGCGCACTGGAGTTGTATTCATTATCGCGAGAGCTATGGCATGTATGTTTGTTGCGGAATTTTATTTAATCATGAATCGTATTTACGCGGACCTTCTTTTTTTGTAAAAAAAATAATTAGCGAAAGCATTAAAATAGGTAAAGGTTTGGCAGATAAACTCTTGGTAGGTAATATTGAGATCAGCAGAGACTTTGGTTATGCACCACTTTATGTGGAAGGAATGTATTTGATGATGCAGGCCGATACGCCTGCTGATTATATTTTGTGTTCCGGCAGCTCTATCAAATTAAAAAAAATTATTGAATACGTTTTTGATAAATTATCCATTGATAAAAACAAATACAGTGTTTCAGCAGAATTGTACAGACCGGCAGATATCGAAAATATTTTCGGCGATGCATCCAAAGCAAAAAAACAATTAGGATGGAACTATACCATGAGCGCTGAACAAATGATAGACATTCTTTTGGATGAAGAACTAACGGCGCATTACCCTAAACTTAAAGATTGAAACGAGTATTGGTTATTATTCCATTTGATGGTGTTTATCCGCCAATGAACGGCGGAATGCTCCGGTGCATCAGTCTGTTGAACCAACTGTCAAAATATTTTCTGGTTACCATAATCACGCATCAAAAAAAAGAATTATTTGCCCAGGCATTTGACGAATACCCATTTCTTAAAAACTGTACGGTCATTAGCACCGGATCATTTTCATTGCGAAAAGATATTTTTTCGGTATTGCCGTTGCGCTATCAAAAAGCTTTGCGTTATCGTTATTGGAACCGGTCCTTGTTCAATTCTTCCGAAGATCATTTTTTGATGATCTATCCGGTGTTGAAAGACTTCTTAAATAAAAATAAAGTTGACTATGCAATAATGGAGGCATTGTTCATCGTAGGCTCCACAGCCAAAGTTGTGCGGCGATATCAACCGAAGGCACAAATTATTTATAATGCATATAATGTAGACAGCCAGCTTGCACAAACAGCATTTGAAAATGGGAAAATTTCGGAAAAGGGTTTGCGATTAATTCAAAAAGAAGAATCTTCGCTTGCCGATTCAGTAAATAAAATATTTGCCTGCAGTGATATTGACCTGGCTGAGCTTCGAAGATTAAATGATAATAAGATAGATGGCTTTGTAATTCCCAACGGGGTAAAAATAAATGCGGCATTCTTAGAAAAAAAACAGCATTCGCAAAAAAATAACAAAATTCTTTTTTGCGGCTCGATGGATTATTTTCCAAACCAGGAAGGATTGACTTGGTTTTGTAAGGAAGTTTTTCCGTTGATAATAAACGAAAATCCTGATATCCAACTAATGGTTGTAGGCAAAGGAGATCCAGGAGAGGAGTTGCTTGTCTTATTGAAACATCCATCCATTATTTTCTATGGAATGGTTGACAGGGTTGATGATTATTACCGAAAAGCTGCAGTTGCTGTTGTGCCTTTGCTTTCCGGAAGTGGTACAAGACTGAAATTACTTGAAGCGATGGGCAGCAATACGGCTACTGTTTCAACTACAGCAGGCGCAGAAGGCATTCACTATACCAACAAAAAAAATATTCTGATCGCGGATGATAAAGTTTCCTTTGCAAGAGCCGTTGTTGAATTGATAAATGATGAACGATTGGCAAATTCCATTGCTGAAGCAGCATTTCATTTTGTAAAAGAAAATTATGATTGGAATATTATCGGGCAAAAGTTGGAAACCTGCCTCAATAGTATTTGACGAACAAAAGACATGAGCAACGAAGCCCCATTAGTAAGTGTTTTGATGACGGCATATAACCGTGAAAATTATATAGCAGAAGCCATTGAAAGTGTACTGGCATCAACTTATAAAAATTTTGAATTGATTATAGTTGATGATTGCTCGAAAGATAAAACCGTTGACATTGCAAGAAACTATGAATTGAAGGACACACGGGTACGTGTGTACGTAAATGAAAAAAACCTCGGCGATTATCCCAATCGCAATAAAGCGGCATCTTATGCGAAAGGGAAGTACATCAAGTATTTAGATGCTGATGATATGATTTATTATTATGGCTTAGAAGTTATGGTAAAAGCCATGGAGCTTTTCCCAGAATCTGGTTTTGGTTTAGGATCAAAACCAAGTGATGAAAAAATATATCCTGTTCTTTTAAATCCAGTACAGGCTTATCAAGAGCACTTTAGTGGTTTTGGTCATTTTGACCGGGCACCTGGCTCATCTATTATTAAATTGGATGTTTTCACTAAAGTCAAAGGTTTTTCAGGTGAGCGAATGATTGGTGATAATGAATTGTGGTTTAAAATGGCAAGATATTTTCCGATGGTTAAATTCTAATTTGATCTTTATTGGAATAGAATACACGCGCAACAAGAATCAAAATCAGAATATGCAAAGTTGTATTCAACCTTGCGTTCCCGTGTGATACAACAAGCATTAAATCACCCGGATTGTCCTTTGAGTGAAAATGAAATAAAATTCATTAAAAGACGTCAATTTGCTTCTAACATAAAATCTAGACTTTTTAGATTTAGGAGTTAGATCAGAAATTAAAAACAAGATGATTGATTTAGCAGCACGGATAGAAAATAGTTTTATTCAATACGCTGAAAATAATGCCTTTTGCATTGACGAGAAATTTTATAGCTATGCTGACATTAAAAAAATTGTTTATTCAATTAAAAAACAGATTGACGAATTTGACGACAAAATAAAAAATAAGCGCGTTGCTGTTCTTTGCACAGATGACGTAAGGACGTATTCATCTTTGATTGCAATATGGTTTTCGGGTTGTGCTTATGTTCCTCTTGGTTTACATAATCCTGTTGAAAGAAATCTTGCAATTTTGAAGGAAGCTGCTATTGATATAATTATCTCTACTGAGAATATGGAAGATGAACGATACAAAAGTTTTACAATAGTCAAACCGTGCTTTGATCAAACTTCAACCAAAGAATTTAAACTGCCAGACATTAAAGAAAATGATCTAGCTTATATTTTATTTACGTCAGGAAGTACTGGATTGCCAAAAGGGGTTCCGATTTCGCATAAAAATTTAAATGCCTTTATACTCTCATTTGATAAATTGGGATTTAATATCAATTCCTTAGATAGATGCTTGCAAATGTATGAGCTGACATTCGATCTCTCTATAGTCTCATTCTTAATACCAATACTTAATGGCTCTTGCGTTTATACGGTCCCCAATAATGGTCTCAAATATTTGAACGTTCTAAAGTTAATAAAAGAACGACGCCTTACAGTTATACAGATTGTACCATCAATTATTAAGTTATTAAGACCTCTTCTCCAAAGAGTGAATTTACCAGATGTGCGACTTTGCATTCTTGGTGGAGAAGCTACATATATTGATCTGCTTGTTCCTTGGAGCAAAAGTCTTCCCAATTGTCACGTTTGCAATATGTATGGACCGACGGAAGCGACTATTTATTGCATGTACTATAAATACAGTCCGGAAAAGGTAAAAAACTATAATGGACTATTTGCAATTGGAAAGGGTATGGAGGGAGTCGAATTGATTATCATCAACGACAATAATGAAATGGTGAATGCGAACGAGAAAGGCGAATTATGTATTTCCGGGCACCAAGTCACAAGTGGATATTTAAATAACCAGTCAAAAAACAATTCATCTTTCATAAAGATTTTTCAAAGCGCTAACGAAAAGTTCTTTTACAAAACAGGCGATATGTGCTATTATGATGAGGAAGGAGATATTTATTATTGCGGTAGGTTTGATAATCAGGTGAAAATTCAAGGTTTCAGAGTTGAACTTAGTGAAATAGAATTTTCTGTTCGGGAAAAATTTAATTTAAACAATGTTGCTATTCCAAAAGAAAATAAATCGGGGACATTAGAGTTAGTTCTGGCTATTGAAAACAATGAGAATAACGAGGAAGAAATCATAAATTATTTAAAAAGAAAATTGCCTGAGTATATGATTCCTTCATCAACATTTTCAATGAAAGAATTCCCTTTGAATTCAAGTGGCAAAACGGATAGAAACAAAATTAAAGCAGCGCTTGATGAGCATAGAAGATGAAATAAATCTTGGCAATTTATTTTCGCTTTATAAATTAGTTGCATCAAAAATTAGTGAAATTAGGTTTGTCAAAAAAAAGGAATTTTGTTTTATTAAATCTGATCACTCGATTTGGCCCAATGCAGTTTTTGGATTGGCAACTGAAAAAATAACAGAGGCTATTATTGATGAAATTGTGGAAGTAACCACTGACTGTAAAATAAAGCCATTTATTATTCTTAAAAATGAAGCAAGATCACTTTCTCAAATTAGAAAAAAAGGATTTCTGCCAATTGAGCAATGGGTTGGGATGTATTATGATAAGAAATTTACTCAAGGGTTATTATTACCTGACTCTACCTCAGTAGAAATATTAATGCTTAACAACGATGATAATTTTGAAGAATGGACCTCGCTAGTTTCCGAATCTTTATTTAATAATAAACACCTTGATGCATCAATTTTCAAAAAATTAAGAAGTAACAGAGTGGAGTTCATAGTTGCCAAATTAGTAAATAAAATAATCGGCACTGCTATGATTTACTATGATGAAAAAAAAATTGCGGGCATCTATATGGTTAGTGTTGCAAAAGATTATAGGAACAAAGGGATAGCAAAAAAAATAATGAATTTTTGCTTTGAATTAATCGATAAACAAGGAATGGGATATTGTATTTTACAGGCCACTAAACCTGGACGTCCGTTATATCAATCGATAGGATTTAAAGAAACAGGAACATATAATTTGTATATGAAAATCAAATAAGCAATGGATAGTAAAGAAGAAATATTAGCTGATCTTACACAGATTTTTAGAAGGGAGCTTGGTGATGACAATTTGGTACTCGACTATTCATCATCGGCAAAAACTGTTGAAAAATGGGACTCTATTAATAATTTGATGATCATTTCCTCAATCGAAGAAAAATATCAGATCGAATTTGATATTGATTTCATTTTTAAGGCTGAAAATGTTGGTGATATGTGTGATTATATTTTGCAACATTCCTCACTGACCAATTGACTATGTTAAGTATTCTTCGTTTTTTTTGCAGAATTTATATTTTTATTTTTCATGGCCGTTGTTATCACTGGTGCACGAAGAATATTTCTTTTTTTCGGCCACTTTTTGAAACTAAAAAAAATGAAAGTCCGATTGCTTTCAAACAATGGTTTAAATATAAAGTTTTAGGCAAAAACTCCGGGCCTTATTGGCCAATTCATAAAACTTCAACTCTTACTGGTAGCTGGAGAAATATTTATGTTGGGATCGATGCTGCTCCCGGAGTCTCTCCTGGTTGTTACATCCAGGCAATGGGAAAAATATTTATTGATGATTATGCGCAGATTGCGCCAAATGTCGGAATTATCAGTTCAAACCATTTCATGCTTGACATCAGGAAACACGTTATTAATGAAATTAAAATTGGAAAATATTGTAGAATAGGAATGGGATCAATTATTCTTCCCGGAGTTGTGTTGGGCGATTTTACTACTGTAGCTGCCGGTTCGATTGTTACAAATTCTTTTGAGCGGGGATATTGCGTTATAGCAGGCAATCCGGCCGTTATAGTTCAAGATTATAGTGATAATGAAAAAATTCGGGAGAAATTTATAAAATATAAAAATGATTTTGAATATAATGGATTTATCCGTTCATCTGAATTTGAAGCATACCGAAAAAAATATTTGAATATTTGATGCTTGCAATAGTTAATTATGGTGTTGGTAATTTGGCTTCCATTAAAAACATGTTGAAAAAAGCAGGTAGCGACGCCATTATTTCTTCTGACAGAACGGAAATTATAGAAGCCGATAAATTGATTCTTCCTGGAATTGGCCATTTTGACAATTGCATGCAAATGTTAAATGCATCCGGCTTGCGCGAAGTGGTTACTCAAAAAATAATGGAAGATAAAAAACCTGTTCTTGGAATTTGCGTTGGCTATCAAATGTTATTTGAAAAAAGCGAAGAAGGACGAGAACCAGGTTTGGGATGGATACAAGGTGGTGTAAAAAAATTTGATCAGCAAAAATTGTCTGCAGATTTAAAAATTCCGCATATGGGTTGGACGGATGTGACATTATATAAACCGTCACCGCTTTTTAACAATATGCATGAAGAGCCGCGTTTTTATTTTGTGCATTCTTATCATCCGGTTCCGGAAAATGTTGAAGATGTTTTATTATTTGCCAATTATGGATACTGTTTTGCCGCGGCAATTGAACACGAAAATATCTTGGGCGTTCAGTTTCATCCTGAAAAAAGTCACAAGTTTGGAATGAAGCTGTTGGAAAACTTTGTGAAAAATTATTAATGAAAAGAGTACGCGTTATACCCACATTATTGATTCAAAAAGGCGGATTGGTAAAATCGGTAAAATTTAAAGATCATAAATACGTTGGAGATCCGATCAATGCCGTAAGAATTTTCAATGAAAAAGAAGT
>JAJPKJ010000040.1 GCA_021323755.1 Chitinophagales bacterium
AATTCAGAAAAAATAAATCATCATGGCAAACGTGCTGATGCAATTGTAAAAGGAATGTTGCAGCACTCGCGGGCGGGCGCTAGTCAAAAGGAAGCTGTAAACATTAATGCCATAGCTGATGAATGCATGAGGTTAAGTTACCACGGTTTCCGTGCAAGAGATAAATCCTTCAATGCTGCCTTAAAAACAAATTTTGACGAAAGCGCTGATAAGATTTCTCTCATTCAGCAAGACATAGTTCGTGTGCTGATCAATTTATTCAACAACGCATTTTATGCGGTTACAGAAAAGCGAAAAGAAGAAAGGATAGGCTATGAAGCGGCTGTTTCAGTTAATACAAAAAAAACGGGGAATCATGTATCCATTACCATTACTGATAATGGAAACGGCATTCCGCAAAATATCATCGATAAAATATTTCAACCATTCTTCACCACAAAACCCACGGGGGAAGGAACCGGTTTGGGCTTAAGTCTGAGCTATGATATCATCAAAGCGCATGGCGGAGAAATAAAAGTGAATTCAACGGCGGGCGAAAGTACCGCGTTCATCGTTGAATTGCCGTGCTGATCATTATTCATTTTCAGGAAGATCATGATGAACTCCAGGAAATATTCTTTAAGATTTTCTTCCCCACCTCAGGACGGTGGTGTACTTCCCTGTTTATTGAAGCTTATATTCTTTTTTTAAAAGATCGATTAATCTTTTGGCATTTTCATATCGCACGACAGCTCCTTTATTATTTACTTCCGTTACTGAAAATAAATAGTGGTATGCCATGATCACCGAATTAATAACATTCAGATTGTCTGAGAGGAATGCTGGGTTACCTTCAGGTTTTTTTAAGTTTCCTTTTGCCCCGAATTTCGTAGAAACAACCTCAAACATTTTTTGAAAAACATATCCGTCGAATAATTGGCTATTGGCTAAATGAACTTCCGATAACTTTTCGTTTTGAAGCGTGTTCACTCCCGGAAACCATTGAAGTGATTGATAGTAGTCCGAAATGCTGTCCAGCAGGTCTCTGGGCTCAATTAATTTCAATGCCGCGGAACTTTTCATCTGATCAAACGTTTTGGTGCTTGGTGTGTAGGTGTTATTACTGGCTGTAATATACCTTGCCAGAAAATAAATATCGGAACTGTTCGAGCGATTTGTTTTTAATAATGTTATCAGCGTATCTATTTTCCGGTCGCTCAATTGATTTTCAGATATGTAGTAATTGTACATGGAGACGTCTGCCTGCAGATCTGCAACCATCGATTGCATATCATTTTGTATTTCTGATTTATCTTTAAAATATTCCCTTAAATTCTCAGCAAAAAAACCAAGAGTTACCGCAAGGAATATCATGATGAACTCCAAAAAATACTCTTTAAAATTTTTCTTCTCTACGTGGGGGTGGTGGTGTACTTCCATGATCTATTATTTATTCCAGATGATATTCGTTATTTAAGAGCCCGATCAATTTTTTACCGTCCTCCAATTGTTTTGTTTCCAGGCCTAAATGACTATCCAGCATCATGCGCAGTGATTTTATCTTATTGATGTATTCTTTTAATAGCATACTGTCCGTGCTCATTAATTTCAATGGCAGGGAATCATTCAAGAATATTTCCGCACCTCCGCGAAAGCCGAATGCTTCAATCAGGGAATAATCAAATATCTTCTGCGACATCTTATTGCAGTCATTCATCCAATTAGCCACGTCACCCATTTCGTTCTTAATGGCTTCCCGAAAAAAATTGTCATAAGCGGTGATATTGTCTTTGCACTGTTTATTTCCGATCAGGTTAAAAGCACCGGTGCTCTTGATTTGTGAAATGGTTCTTTCATTCTCGTCGAACAGGATCAGACCAAAACTGTATTTGAAATTGAGATAATAGAGCCGGTGAATATTATAAATGTTGCCACTGGCTGCCAGTTTGAGCAAGAGGCAAAGGCTGTCCAGTTTCTCATATTGTAACTGCGCCAAAGGAATTACCCTGCCCAAAGAGGCGGTGTCGGTTGCCAGATCTTCTTTTAAGGAAACGATATACTCTTTTTCTTTTTTGATATCCACTAAATGTTCGCGAAGGCTCTCGGCAAAAAAACCCATCGTCACCGCAAGAAATATCATCAGGAATTCTAAAAAATATTCTTTGAAAGATTTCTTTTCTACTTGGGGGTGGTGATGGACTTCCATTTTTTAGCAATTAGTGGATTAAAAATAGGAAATGAATGGGATTCGCATCGAACTTGTTTTGGTATCCGTAAAAAGATGAAAAAGCTTTTTAGGCATATGAAAATGACTGTTAGGGAACCAGGAAATCAATAATCGATGTTGTGGGCGATCATGAGGGAATTGCATCATCATCCACTATAAACAAAAAAGTAACTGTTCTCCTTTAGTTGGGGATAATACCTGCACCGGTATGTTTACTTCAATCCAATCATTTACGACAATTACCAGGTTCTTGCAAGACTCCTTCTCAATTCTCTAACAATTAAAATGAATTTTATGACAGAAAAAATTGCCAATCGTAAGTCGATGTCACCTGGAAAAATTCTAGCTCCTGGCGGAGAAAAGCCAAAATCAAAAGTTCATCATGTAAAACCTGGTCAGGCGATCCTTGGGGACCGCATTATTGATGAAAATCATGACCGTAAGAACAAGATCCTCACACCGGGAGGTCCCAGAGAAAAATCGCAGGTCCACCACGTGGAACGTGACGCTTACTTGGAAACAGAAAAAGGCAGGATGGTAAAAAAACACAAAAGCGGGCGCATCCTGGAGCAGTATGGCGAAGTACCATCCGTTCATACCTCAAAACATTTGGCACTCCGGGATACTATCCATCATTTCAACAGGCTGAAGGTGCCGGGTCCCAACGGCGGATGGGTTAGTTCTGCGCAATTCACCAATGCACAGGGTCAGAATATCTCTCAATTTGAATGCCAGTGGGTGGTGCCCCCTGAACCCATTTCTCAAAACGGCCAGTTGATCTATCTTTTCAACGGACTATTGAACTCCATCAAGATCCTGCAACCTGTTTTGCAATGGGGAAATAATGGCGACAGCGGAGGAAACTACTGGCAGGTGGCGAGCTGGTATGCCGGCATGAGTTCTGATGACAGCAGTCATTCGGATTATGTGCGGGTGAACCCTGGCGATCTGCTGACCGGGGTCATGACCCTTATCGGCAATACCAATGGTGGTTTTGACTACGACTGCCGATTCGTAGGTATACCGGGAACAGAGATGACCGTTCGCAGCCAGCCGGAAATGTTTGTGAGCGTCGCAACCCTGGAAGCGTATAATATCAGCGCCCCGGCAGAATATCCTGGAGCTGATTTTACCGCCTTTTTTAACCTAAATCTACAGATAGAATCACCCCTTGGCGGGAACGAAAACCCGGCAACCTTCTGGGCTCCTGTCAATTTCCCCTGGGCTAGATTTGGTGAGAGTACAAAAATCATCAGCGATGCCAATGCGGGAGGAGTAGTCGAAATTTTTTATAACGACTCACCGACAGGCGAATTCAGACCAGTTTACCAGCAGGGCGACCCAGGTCTGGGCATTGGTGGTTATGATCTTGCTTCTGAAGCCGACAGGTCCTTCGCCTTTGACTATGACAGCAGCGGATTTAACGATCACCTGGTTTGCTACAGACCCGGAAGCGGTGCCATTTTCATCATGAGCAATACCGGCAGAAATCAAACCCCAACCTTTCCAACGCCTCCGCTCTTCACGTTCACTGCGGTCTATGCGCAAGGCGATCAGGGCAATGGCATCGGCGGATATGATCTGAAATCCACGGATGACAGGGCTTTTGCTTTTGATTATAACGGCAACGGCAAGGCTGACCATCTTGTCTTTTACCGGCCTGGGCAGCAGGTGATCTTCATTTTGGCCAATAACGGCGGAAATTTCCAACCTGCCCTGCAGTCCTTTAATGGCATCGGGGGCTATGACCTGAAATCCACCGATGACAGAATATTTGCGTTTGATTTTAATGGATCTGGTATAGAGGATCACCTGGTATTGTACAGACCGGGCGCTGGGGTGCTTTTCATCCTATCAAATAATGGCGGCAATTTCCAGCCCGTATTCCAGACCTTCAATGGGATCGGGGGCTATGATCTCTTGTCCACGGATGACAAGGTCTTTGCATTTGACTTTGACGGAAGCGGCAGGGCCGACCACCTGGCCTTATACAGACCGGGAGGCGGGGTTCTATTTATTTTAAAAAATAATAATGGCGTATTTCAACCCGTATTTCAATCCTTCAACGGGGTGGGCAATTACGACCTTCTGTCTGCGGATGATCTTATATTCCCATTCGACTTCGACAGATCGGGAATTGCAGACCATCTTGCCTTATACAGACCCGGCACCGGAACGATCTGGATCCTTCAGAACAATGGCGCTGTATTCACGGCGGTTTACCACCAGGGGGACGAAGGCTACGGCATAGGGGGGTATAACCTTGCTGATACAAAGGATCTTTTATTCGCCTTTGACTATGACCGAAGCGGAAGAAAAGACCATATCTGCTGTTACCGTCCTGGGCACGCCACCTATTGGATCCTGGAAAAAGCATAAGAATTATCGGGCGACAACAACCTGCTTTTTGATCATTAAACCAAAGAACTCCGGCTATGTCGGAGTTCTTTGGTTATTGTATGGTCATGAATAAGCCGGACTTGCTATGGAAGGGTCTTTTTATGCTCTTTCAGATATTTTTTTCTCGGGTTCTCTTCATCAAGTTCATTCATTTTTCGGTATGCAGCGGCAAGGTCGGCGGGCATGACACCCTGGTAGCCGATCTGGAAATAGGAAAAACCGTCAAAGGGGATGGTCGTTTTTTTGGGCAGTATCTCCAGGCGATCAGCTACCTGTTTCTGGCTAAAGAAATTTTCAAATACGGTATTCCTGTTTTTTCCCAGCTGGCGTAAACGCGCTTCGATGAGGTTTGCACCTACGAGACGCGTGCAGCGTTCCTGGATCGTGAATAATAGTGTGTCCCTCACTTTATGATGCAGATAACTCAGAAATCCCTTATCCCGAACGGACATATTAACGACGTTCAGGGAGTCTCCCACTGAAAAAGATCCGGGGTCCATGTTATGGGTATCCAGGTAATATTTTTTCTTTGCTTCAAAAAAGAGCAGGTACTCTCTTTCTTTTGCCGTGTACTCAAAAGGCTGAACCCGCATGTGGGCATCTTTATTTTTCTTTAGGAAATCTGAGATATGGGAGAGGAATTTTTCCTGGCTGGAAAGAAGGGCGCTCCCCATCAGCGGCCATTTCACCATGAGCAATTTTTCAATCGTCTGCTCGGTATTCTTTACTTCGAAACGATAGGGGGTCGTGGCAGGTTTGACAAATATATTTTCGAGCGTGTGCATGAGGACATCATGAAAATGAAATTTCGGATCTTTCAGGTTGCCGGTGATGGGTAACTGGTAGTCGATGACATCGCCCCGCTCGCGGATGAAGGCGAATATCAGGGGCAGCGGTATCCATTTTTTGTCTTTGCCGCGTATCCTCTTGGTGGCGCGGGGATCGGTGATAAGCAGATGGTTATCACTTGCGATCATCCCTCCGCGCACATGGGAGGATCCGTTGAACTCGAGACTACCGCGATCCAGAGGATAAGAAGTATAGGTGATGGTATAGGGATTGAACATAGATACCGGGACGTCCCGGAGGTGGTAATCCAGATCGAAATTGGAACTATCCCTTGGATCGATGCTTAGTCCTATTGTAAGATTGCCATAGGGTCTCAATCCCCCCTTTAAAAAAACTTTTGCCCGGGCATGGTGCTTATTGATGGAATCG
The DNA here is from genome assembly GCA_021323755.1 of Chitinophagales bacterium. GTDB lineage: Bacteria > Bacteroidota > Bacteroidia > Chitinophagales > Chitinophagaceae > Puia. The sequence continues at coordinate 5,825 of JAJPKJ010000040.1, forward strand.
GCGGTGATGTCCAGCCCGCTGAGCCCGGTTGAGAATTCTTCCGCCAGGGAAAAATCATTATACCTCAGTTCTCCTTGCAGGATAGCGAGGTTATCCACCTTATAATCACTACGGAAAAAATCATGAGAGAGGGAACGGATATAGCGCCCAATGGCGACCAGGATATTGAGGTTGTCCCCACTACCTTCACCGAATGAGCTCCCTCCATTTTTGTCGAACATCGTTTGGACGTTATTTCCATGGTCATAGACCTCGTAGCGGATATAGGGATGAATGAGCGAAACATCGCCAAGCAGGTAAAGCTTACGCAAAGGGCTTAGCTCATGGATCATGATATTCAGCTTGTCAAAAGCCATATAATCTTCCTTCTCCGTTTTCCCAAAGTGAAAATGATCGATCGTCACCCGTCCGTTTGCCAGCAGGTTCTCCGCACTATGAAAATTTCCCTTCGCCACAAGATCAGCGTCAAGGTTTGCCCTTACTGTACCATAATTGGTCAGATCCTTCACGTATTGTTCCAGGGGTTTTAGGTCAAGCTCGGTGATCCGCGCTTTGATCAGGTAATCGCTTGTCTTAAAATTCATATTGAACTGACCCTTGAATCCGCCCGCGGTCGGGCCGGATAAGAAAGAATAACTGAATGCCATCGTGTCCTCGTCCCAGTGTTTCCCGTGAGTCTCAAAATTTGCCTGCCTGATAAAATAGTCAAAGGGTATCTTCTTATCCGTATAATGGATCTCGGCGTCAATGACCTTTAGATTTAAGAGATTCACCTTTGTCCTTGGTTGATTTGATGGTTTTTTTTCAGAGGTATCGCTACCCCTTAATTTATCAATGACATCATCAAAATTGAAGGTCTTTCCGTCTTTGATCACTTTGATCACGGGGTGATCCAGCGTCAGAGAACTGATCTCAAAACCGTGGTGCAGGAATTTTGTCAACCCAAAATCTATGCTGAGTCCGCTGGTCGAAAGAAAAAGGCTGTCGCTTTTATATTCGTGGATCTTCAGGTTCTCCAGGTGCACATATCCGGTAAACGGGTTCACATAGGCCCAGCCGATGGTGATCTTTCTGCCTGTATATTTTTCGCCATATTTTTGGATCAGCCATTTGGCGATAGGAGAGATGAATAAAATGATAACAACAAAAAAAACAAGTACTGCAAGGGCGGTCCATTTAAGTAACTTCCTGAACCTTTTGCCATAAAAAAATCCTGACCACCGGCGAAATGAATTGTTCATCGCTTACCTGTTGCAAAAACCGCGCAGTTTTGACCTGCCGGTGCCAGGACATCTAAGTTATTGGTTATCTATTCCTGCCTTACCCCAGAAGGTTGAAAAAATTCCCCGCTGGACGAACAAATTATAGAATCGAATAGGAAAGAAATAAACTATCCTGGAGGCGGGTATTTTCAAAGTAAATATTTTTTGTCAAATGATCTTATTGCGTTCGGGTCACCCGATAGGTGCAGGAAATTGGAAGCGCAGCCCCTGAAAAAGCTCCCCCGGTATAGTTTCTCACCCAACCCGAAGCCGTGCCTGATATATATCCGCCTACCGCTCCATAGTCTGATACCGTAGCATAGGAACTGTCTGAATATATGGCGTAGCTTATATTATTTATCTGCATGCTCATATTTAAAATATAAGTGCCGGGAACATCCTGACTATAGAACCCAAGATTGATATAGTTATTATTAAGGGCGGTGATGTCTGTGATAAACTGTGACCCAGAATCGATACTGGAAGCAACAGCAGATGTCCATGAGTAGCTGGAACCGTTAAAAGTAAGATTGATGTAAGAAGAATCATTCACTGCACAGGAACCGTTGTTGCTGACAATGATAATACCAAGATTTATGTCAACAGTACTTGTATTAAAATCCTGGTAATTTATCTGTACTCCGCAATCACTGTATAAAAAGATCGCCAGGTTATCATTTGCCGGAACAAAACCACTCACCATTCCTGCGCTGTCCGTATATCCATTTGTTGCTCCATAAGTCGCGCTATTAATGGTAACTAATTTGTTCGCCAGCGCATTTCCGCTTGAATCTTTGAATGTGGCAGTAAGCGTTATATCCTGTAGCAGATCGCCTGCAGCCCAAAAGGAAAAGTGGGCAACTGTGCCAACATAATCAGTGCCATTTTTAGTTGCGCTGCCCTGCTGTTTCCAGATCCCGCTTGTTTCATCAAAATACCATAGGGGAATGCTAGCCGGTGCTGTGGCCTGCAGCGCAGCTGGAATAGGCAATGTAATCGTAGCAGATTTACCACTGGCTAATTGTAGCTTTTGGCCATTTCCATCATTTAATTCAATCGTAGCCATTCCAAAAAAACGAATGATCCCCTTCATATTATTTTGACCGATGCCAAGTTTGTTGCCCGGCATATAATTTTTGAAATTTGAATCCGTGGGATTGAGATAAAAAGTCGATACGGAAACATCACCGCTATAAGAACTGTTTGATGTGGCGTTGACCACAGCACCGGAACTGAAATTAACTGAACCGCCACCAGCTATATTGACCTTGCCACCGGAGGAGGATGGAAAAATTCCGGAAACGGTTTTGGGTATCAGCATGATCTTAACATTATTGGTGGTCGTGGTATTCACCAAAAAAGTTCTCGAACCATTGAAATAGCCGTCTTTGTTGACGATTACAAAACCCGCATCTGAATTCAGCTCTGCGTGCTGCAAGTCGAATTTTCCGTCACTGCCGGTGGAGGTGCTGGACTTGCCTGCAGTAACAGCAACATTGGCCGCAGGATCATTATTCTGATCAACCACCAGGCCTGCAACCGAACCTGTCACGGTATTCACTGGGCCAGTGCTCATTGCATTTGTTTTTTTGCATTCGTTGAAAATAAAGATCGTTGCCAGTATGATCATTAAAACCACAATCTTCCTTGTTTGTAAGTTTCTCATTTCAGTTCAAGTTTTAAATTTTGATATTTTATTTTCGGGTCATTGTTTTTTTATAATTAAGATTAAGCTTTGTCCTTATCGTCCGCTAAAACCAAAGGACTGGTGGTAACCCGTTCTAAAATTATTATTACACGCATTAACCAGGAAGTCAGAATGATTAGTTTGCGTTATTGGATGGTAATTGGGGGAAATGGTATCGCCGCTTACCAAATGATCAAAAGACCAGGTCAGTTACGGAGTACTCAATGAAACTGGCAAACTGCGTTTTCAGACATGCATTTACTCGTTATTGATAAAACGGCAGGCAGATATAAATTAGATTTGACCATATAAACCATTTTTAATCGCCTATTATTGGTAATTTTAAAAGAGACCGATTAATAAATGTTCTTCCGGAAACAAAAATTAGAAAACCCATTTCAGTGCTGGCTAAAATTTCAAACCTATAAAAATGTTGTTGGCAAGAATAATAATGATCTCTGCAATTAGCACATTATTTTCTTCTCATACTTTTTCACAAGATCCAAGAACTCAAAAAATTGACGGTTTAAAAAAACATCTGCCTTCTTTTCTGGATAATGCCAGGGTTGATTCTTTACTGAAGATCAGTTTTGAATATGGTCACGCAAATGGTGATTCTGATAATCTATTTCATCCCGTCGATAATGATTCTGCGATACGATTTGCGGCGCTCGCGCTGACAGAATCAAAAAGAATAAATTACCCTGAAGGCATGGCAAATGCTTTTGAAAATCTCGGTGAAATGGCAACAAACCATGACTTTCACGAAGGAGAAAATGATTTCAGACAAGCAATTGCGCTGTATATCAAGGTTCATGATTTTGAAAACCTGAACTGGTCTTATTTATGGCTGGGTTATTACCTTATGTTTCAATGCAGGTTTGACGAGGCGAGAGAAGCATATCATAAAGCTTTATCTTACTATTTGCAAATGAATAATGAACCCAGGCAGGCGCGGGCCTATGGACTGATCGCAAGAAGTTATATCATGCAAGGCTATTATAAAGATGCAATTGGCTATTGCCTGAAAGATATTTCCATTCTTCAAAGTAATATCAAATACCATAGTGATCCCATAATCATCCGGCTTCGCATTGCCGAATTGTATCTTGCTGCCGGAGACAGCCTTATGGCATTAACCTATTTTAGCCAAAGTATTCCCTATTCAAGAGCATACAATATTTGCCAGTACTGGGAAACAATGGGCGACATCCATTTTCTTCGTAACAATTATGATTCTGCAATTTATTATTATCATCTAGCCAACCCTTCCGCTAAGAATACCAAGATGGGGGAGATGTATATTCTAAAAAAAGAATATGATAAGGCATTGCCCTACTTTATGAATGATATTGCATCAGAAAAACGCCGGAATAATATTTATACTGAAATGGCATTATCAGAAGACATCGCAAAAACGTACCTGGGCAAAAAAAAAATAGAGACATCCTTACGCTATTCTGCAAGCTTGCTAAAAACAGCAAGATCAGTTCATGCCAGGCAATTCACCAAAGACGGGTATAGTTTAATATGGAAAATATATGACCAGCAAAAAAGAACGGACAGCGCATACAAATACCGGCTGCTGTTTGACGATATGAATGATTCCGTTTTCAGAGACGATCTCGCCAAAAATATTGCCGTTGCAGAAATGAAGAGCAGTGATGAAAAAAAACAATCAAGGATCGATCTACTAAACAAGGATAACCAGATTAAGCAGGAGCAGCTGCAAAAGGAATCTTTGATAAAAAAGATACTCATCGCCGGCATTATTGTTTTTTTGATATTCGTGATCATCGTATTTAGAAACATCATGCTGCAAAGGAAAAATGAGAAGCTTCAAAACGAGAACAAGCAGGCTGAGCTCCAAAAGCATTCGGCAGAACTGGAAATGCAGGCGCTTCGCGCACAAATGAATCCGCATTTTATTTTTAATTGTCTCAGTTCGATCAACCGTTTTATCCTCAAACACGAAACGGAAGAAGCATCAGATTACCTCACAAAATTCTCACGCCTGATAAGAATGGTTCTTTCCAACTCCAACAAAACATTTATTACGCTGGAAGATGAACTGGATATGTTCAAGCTATACCTGGATATGGAAAGACTGCGGTTTAAAAATTCCTTTGATTATAAAATAACTTTTATCAATTCAATTGATGACAATAATGTTTTTGTCCCGCCCTTATTATTACAACCATTTGCCGAGAATGCCATCTGGCACGGATTAATGCATAAAGAAGGACCCGGACATCTTGAGATTGCATTGAGCATCGAAAATAAAATACTGACCTGCATTATTACAGATAACGGTATCGGCAGAAAACAATCCGCTTTATTAAAGAGTAAATCGGCAGAAAAACAAAAATCCATGGGGCTGGCGATCACCACAAAACGACTGGCATTGGTCAATAGTAATATGCATCAAGAAACCTATTTCGATTTTGAAGATATCATTGATGAAGCAGGTAACCTGGCAGGCACAAAAGTGACCCTAAAAATTCAGTACCGGGATTTCACGGAACTGTCTGCTTAAATAAAAATAAATAAATGATCACCGCAACAATCGTCGACGATGAGCCTTTTTGTTGTGAAAGCCTCGCGACATTACTGGAGCGTTATTGTCCTGGAGTAAAAGTGCTGGATATCTGCTATTCTGCTGCCGCGGCCTTAAAATCCATTCGAGAGCAGGAGCCGCAAATACTTTTTTTAGACATTGAAATGCCGCACATGAACGGTTTTGAAATGTTGGAAAAACTGCCTGCGGTGAATTTCGAATTGATATTCACGACCAGCTATGATCAATACGCCATCAAAGCAATTCGTTTCAGCGCCCTGGATTATTTGTTGAAACCCATTGATCGTGAAGAACTGCAAAAAGCAGTTCAAAAATTAACTCAAAAGCAAAAGTCCACTTTGCCACAGCAACTCGAAATATTATTACAAAAGATACACCAGCCGGCAACAACTGTATCAAAAATAGCCATCCCCACCATGGATGGCTTGCAAATGATCTCGCTTGATTCGATCATCAGTTGCGCTTCCGACAGCAATTACACAGTGCTGCATTTAAAGAACAAACAAAAAATTATCGTATCGCGCACCCTGAAAGAAGTGGAAGAGATGCTGGAAGAATATTCTTTTCTGCGTGTTCATCATTCATACATGGTTAGTTTAAATGAAATAGACAAATACGTTAAAGGCGAAGGCGGTTATCTTATAATGAGTGATGGCAGTAATATTGATGTTTCACGAAGCAGAAAAGAAATGCTTCTAAAAAGACTCCAACCAAATCGATCCTAATTGTAATAGAGATATCGGCCATTGACGCATTCTCGGCTGACCATTCGGGATCAAGTCTTCAGGACCTGGATGCAAAGGTGAGGGATTATCATGGGTTGATTTCAGTTATTGAATCAATGGCGGGTGAAATCTGGTTCTCCTTAAAACAGCAGTGCAGTGAATAAATTCTTATTGAGAAAACTGTTCGCACCTAAAGCCTGGTTATTGATCATTTTTCTTATCTTTTCCCCACCAAGACCGATGTAAAGTTCAATTAATTACCAATACCTGCTGCCTTGAAATATTTTATCTTATTCTTACTATTTATTTTTCAGATCCGTGGTGCCCATGGACAGTCGACATGGGAAGCAAGAGCAGGGATCAACGATGCTTCTTTTGGCAGCAAAAATGCAGACCAGGGTTTACAAACCACTTCGAAAATATCATTTTACATCGGCGCCTGCGTTAATCTGCCCGTGGGCAGGCATTTTTCAATCACTCCGGGTATTGAATATGCTATGCAGGGGGGTACGGTAACAGATAATTCCAACTTTTTTGTGGGAAACGGCAATTTCAGCCTTCAATACATTGCAGTGCCGATTCAGCTTAGATATGATCTGAGTTCAAAAATTTTTTTTCAAACAGGACCCCGCGCAAGTATATTGATCAGCGCTGCGGTCTCTGAAAATGGAAGCACCTTTCATGGGACAAACGGTTTTTCCGCAATCGATTACTCATGGGAAATGGGAGCGGGGTTGCTCTTATCTAAAGAAATTGGAATTGATTTTCATTATAATTTGGGGATCAACAGTATTTATGAAGCAAACAATATTTCAGATCTGAAAAACCGGGTTTTCCAGGCTGGATTGTTCTATCTTTTTAAATAGCTGCGTAAGAGCGACCGAGTGAGGTTTTGATTTTTAGAAATATGATGATTAAAGCAAAGTTCAAATGAATTTATAAAAATTTTCATTTTATAAATGTAAAAAAACAATTACTCATTACCGTTAGCTAGAACTTTGTTGCCAATCTTTGGTCTGGTCAAATTCCCATGCATCATCCAAACACATTCACTCCAATGAGGTCTCCATCGGGACCTAAAATCAATATTATTATTTTGACGATTGCTGGTAAGCGGGACAGTTTCCGGAAAGCTTGCATTTCTTCAATGCCTGTTGTCCATCCTCAGGGGTGAGGATCGTAAGTTCATTGCGAGCAGACATGATTCCCATTTTCGCCCTTTCTTCAATATAATAAATTTTGCCCGGTTCTACCCTGAGTAATAACTCTGAATTTTTTTCCGCAACGCCTACGAAACGATGAGCGCCTGAATCAAGCATCACATAGATGAATCGCTTGGCGGGGAGGCTGCCGATATTTTGATCATCACAGGTAATATCAAATGTGATCAGCCCGCCCAGTGTACCCGGTCTTGCCAGATAGACCAGTGCCTTTTCCGGAGGAGGTTGTAGATTTTTTAATTTTTCCAGGTCATCCTGCGCAATCTTGGTGGTTGAACAGCTGAAGAAAATGGCGATCACCATTGCAATCATTATCAATACTGGTTTTCGCTTTGGAGACTGATTCATAAAAATGTGATTTTATATTAGAGCATATCAAAACAGAATTTTTATCCCTACCATGCGCATATTTCCCGACCCTGCCAGTTGCAAGCTCATTCTTGAATTCAAAAAGGATCTTAAACCGGAATTGGTATAAACAGTATGATATTTTTTCTGGCCAAGGCCGATAAGAACTCCGATGAGTGCAGATACACCGGTAATGGAGCTGACGATCACGACGGGTTTGGCTGTACTGGTCGTGCCGGGTGGCATGGACGCTTTTGCTTCTGCGACACCCAGTAATGATCCGAGCAGCGCGCTTCCTCCAAATGCAAGACCCCAGACCGCAGCTTCGTTTCCTGATTGCTCTTCGATTTTTAAAACATTGGTCAATGCGCTTTCACGGAGATCGCTAGATCCCTCCGTGTGATAAGTTATTTTCACTGAATCCATCGTAAGGTCAACTACAGAAATTCGTTTTCCGTCGTCTGTGTAAATCCTCGCCTTTTCTATTTCGCTTTTTTGAGAGAAAGAGGAGGCGGCAAATAGAAAAAAGAAAAGCAAAAAAAACAGCATTTCTTTGAAGCAATTGTTTCGCATGTAAGCAGGTTCGTAAATAATAAATGAAAGGTATATTCAATGAAATAATAAAAAAAATTTCTGACACTAATGAAATGTTAACGGATAAGTCCTGCAATATTATTGGTAAGATCTGGTGAATTCAATGATCATTTGTAGCAACACGATTAGTTCATTTACCCTATTCATTGCTGTTAGATTTTTGCCCTGAACTCCCTAATAAAAATTAAAGCGACTTATCGCAATCCTATCTCCAGATTAAAAAAAAATATTGCTGTCAGTTTGAGTTTAATCCTTTTCATTTAGGAAGATCATCTTTCTCCAATCATTCCGTCCGCCATAATTCTCTCTCCGTTCAGCATAACCATTTCCCTTTTTTGTGATAGCATATTTGCATGGTCAATCGTGCAAGATGCTAAAAGAAATTTCCTGGAACCAGTTCATCATATTTTTCTCGATGGTATTGGGTATTTATTATTTGATCGTCGCGATTACCTATTACCGCAAGGACATTTTCCGGTTTGTGAACCGGATCACCGGGAAAAAAACCGGTACTCCCGGAATTAATGCCCGAGGCGTGAAAGAAAAGAGTGCTCCGTAAAAAAAATAAACGATAATAAATAATAGCTCCATTCATGTCGAACAGCAGTGTAGTCAAGTGCGGAAGTAGTAGGGTGAATGGAGCGTCAAGGCTGGAACCTCTGGTACCATCATAGCAGTTCGCATCGGTTGTTAGCAGTTGGTTTGTTCCCTGCAGAATAAGTCCTGCCTTTTTACGGAAAGGCAGGCTGCTGCGGGGTAAAGCAGTGAAGAAGGAATATGAGGAGTAAAAGAAATATAAGCAGGTATACATGCACGTTAGTCGTGCAGTTTATAATAGCCGGTATTGCCCGGGCACAAACCGCGGATGGCAATGCCGGCATCAACCAGGCGAACACAACGGTCCGCAGTTATTTCGATGCCGGCACAAACCTGATGTATGCGGTCGGCGCGATACTGGGGCTCATCGGTGCAATCAAAGTCTACCAGAAATGGAATCATGGGGATCATGACACGGGCAAGGTCGCAGCAGCCTGGTTTGGCTCCTGCATTTTCCTTGTCATCGTTGCCACGGTGCTCAAATCTTTCTTCGGTCTATAGTTTTTATTCACTTTAAAATATACTATCATGAAACAAAGCTTTTTGATCGCAGTTCTCTTCGCGGCTATTTTCGCCTGCCAGAAAGATGTACCCCAGACAGCCCTGGGTCCCCAACCCAGGAGACCAAACGGCATGGTCCAGGCAAGCTCTACCTATGACCCCTTGCGGGGAGTGGATTGCAGTAAATGGCCTCCAGCTCCTGCAAAACCCGGTAACGGCAAGTCCGATGATCCGCGTTGTAAAAAAGATACAGTGTCAATTCCACCGCCGGGTATGGATTCCTGCTGCAGATAATAAATGAGATCATTATGGCAAACAGTGTATACAGGATCAATAAGGGCATCAATAAGCCGATCGAGTTCAAAGGACTCAAAGCCCAGTATATCTGGTGGCTCGGCGGAGCCATTATTGCGCTCCTGATCCTGTTTGCTCTGATGTATATCGCGGGGATCAATTCTTACCTGTGCCTTGCCGTTATACTTCCTGCCGGCGGTTTTGTATTCATGTATATATACCGCCTCAGCAATAAATACGGTGAACATGGCATGAAAAAAAAGATTGCGCGTCGTGCGATCCCCAGGGTCATCAAAATTGATGACCGCCGGATCTTCTGTACCCTCTGAAAACAAACTGACAAAAGATGCTGACCAAAAAAGGAGATGGGAATATATATAAATGAACGATCTCTTCAGCTGGCAAAAAAGATCATTGAAGAGCATTTTGATGAAAAAATCTCTTATCGGTTTCTCTGCATAAAAACCGGGCTTAATGAGAACAACCTCAGGGTCGGTTTCAAAAAAATGTTTGGTGTTTCCGTCAGGCAGTACCAGTTGCAGCTAAAGATCGAGCATGCAAAAAAATTACTCCTCACCACCGACGAAAAAATTTCTTCCATAGCCTATACACTCGGTTATGAACATGCCGATAATTTTTCACTCGAGTTCAGAAGGAGAGTGGGAGTGAGTGCCAAGGTATTCAGGAAGAATAAATGAATTTTTCCAAAGTCGTAAAGGAGGGCTCCAGGTATCCTGAATTTGATGGGTTTATTCAAGGATAGAATATAACGTGAATGTATAAGCGAAAATATGATTGTATTTAGCCAGGATATAAGTCCACAGAAAAATCATCCCTGCCTGATCTCGAAGAACGGCATTTGAGCGCGTTCCGGGAATTCCATTTCACAGAACAAAAGGGCAAGCCCGGGGTCTCCCTTATATAGACTGTTGTTACGAAGTGGCGGCATCGATATCTGGCTCATGATCTTGCGGGCGATCTGTTGAGAGGTGAGCAGCCATTGTTTTTCCTGGCTAATCCGGTAGAGATTGAGGAAGGCATAGGCTTCGCCCGCCATTCCGCAGCAAAGATTGTTGATCCGATGGTCGGTGTCATTCACCAGCGTATTTGCCAGGCGAACCGCGAGGGATAAATATTTTTCTTCTTTAGATGACCGGTATAAAAGCGACCAGAGAAATATATGACCTGCACTGCCATTGCACCATCCGGTCCAGGAGCTGTTATCGGTTATTGAAACCGGGTACTTTGCAGCTTTTCCGTCCACGGCAAATAAATTTTCCATTTCTCCTACCCGTCTCATAAAATCTTCTGGCAATTTCTGTCCCGATATTTGGCACCACTGTAGGGTAGCGTATAATATCCCTGCCCAGCCATGGGCGATGCCAAAATAATTGATGGCGTTTGGCTGCGCCAGATCCGGATAGCGCTCCAGTTCCTGCCACAATTCATCCAGTATCCTGGCTGCAAGCTGCCGGATCGCGATTGTCTGCTGATCCTCATTTATATTCCATTCATCTAAGAGCATGGCGCAACCGATCAGTATACCAGCTCTTCCGGTTGTCACATCGATTTTATCGCAGGGTCTCACGGCGGCTGTGAGAAATTGCGCTATGGCTTTGTCGACAGACAGATCATCTCCGCGGGCGCGACTGATCAGCGCTTTCAGCAGGTGAACCCCCGTTTCGGAATAATATATGGACCGCTTTCCGATGGTTCTCTCACTTAACCCCATCTCCGGGGCATAAAACGCCAGTCCGTCCCCAGCCTGGTAACTGCCGGCATGATCTGCCCATACCTGCGCCAGATCAAGCAGTTTCGGTTCTTCCCGCACGCAGGCCATCCGGTAGAACATATAGGCAATACCCGCCGACCCGTAATTTATGCTTGCATGGGGGGCAAGGATAATTCCTCTCCGGATAAAAGGGGAATCCAATCCAAACTTGTGGATGATGAACTCCGCAAATGCAGATGGTGCATTTTCTTTTCCCCCAATAAAAAGACCGGAACCGGTGTAAAGACCATTACGCACTTCCCTTAACTTTTGGGCAAAAGCGCTGAGTGAAGCGTACCTTTTATCCGGGTCTTTGGCAAGGGCCGTTGCAAAAATATCATCCAGGACAACAGGCAGATCAAGATCCTGATCCTGAAAAGAAATCGGCTCCCCCTGCAGGATCTGCAGAAATAGCTTTTCCCTTTCGATGGAAAAATCAAGATAATGGCGGCCGGTGACCAGGTAATACAGTAAGGTCGCGACCGCATATTGTTCCCCTTTTTTCGTGGCGACCGGCGCCGTTTTTTTCTCCAGCATCGCCGCCGCATATTCGGGTTCAAAATAAAAGCACACCCCACCTCCGCGGCCATTTATTTTTACGCTATCGGTGGAAACAGCGATGCCATAGTCAATGATCATGCAATGCCCGGAGTCGGTGATCAGGATATTTTTTGGATATACATCGGCATGGATGATGCCTTGTTCATGAAGATGATCGTAGGCGTTCACAATAGAGATGCAGAGATCCAACATACTGATGACATTTTCCCGCGTCGTCAGGTTGCGGATCTTCTTTGCTTTGGATTCGCAGAGTTCCCCACTGCACCACTCGGTGATGATGAATTGAAAACCCGGTTCCACGCCTTCCTGGATGAGGCGCGGATTTACTTTTCCGTCCAGTATACCTAAGATTCGGGTCTCGTTGGCAAATTGGGCGGCAACCAATTGATCGGTGCCGTTCTTTAGTAATTTGAACGCGCAGTAATTGCCTGCTGCATCCTGCACTCTGTATACTTCTGAATCATCAAAGAACTGTAGGTTTTCTTTGATCGTATATCCTTTGAACTGATCATTGATTGCAAAAAGCGGGGTCGGGGCAGGTTGATCTGCATTTTGGTAAGGAACGAGAAATCCCTGTTCCTGCATTTCCATCAGCAGATCGATCGCTTCTTCTGCCAGCTCCTGCGGATCCTTTTTACTTGCCAGCGAATAATCCAATATTACCTGTGCCCATGATCTGGGCGTTTCAAATTCTTTCAGCAATGCCGCTGCTTCATGCGCCAAAACCTTACTTGATTTTCGGGTATGCCTATGCGTTAGTACCACATCCTGCTCATCGTGCTGAAAACTGCTTGTTGTCTTTTCATGTATGGCATCGACCGGAATAAAATGGACATCAGGCGCCAAAATAAAAAGTGGGGCATCGCTCATGAAATGATTTTATGATGAGGGATCTTTGCAAATGCAATAGCGGTCCAGTCTGCGATATTTATGCCGGCAGAGAAGAGTTTTGCCCGGATAAATGGAATAGACTCTTGAAAATCCAAACCATCCTTTTTGGCCTGCAAGATCGCCAGCGCCAGCTGATCGGCCACTTTCATGCGCCAGCTACCGGATTCTATGATAGAAAGAACATCCGCTCCAGCCGGGTCAACACCCCATGACAATATGCCTGCTTCATCGATCTGTGCGGTGAAGGGGACGCCGTGGGCGGAGATTCCGGATAATGCTGTTTTCAGCAAGAGCGCTGTTTCCATAAGCTCCTCGTAATTCTCGAAATAGACAACCATTTTGTCCGGTCTTAACAGTGCTTCTATATTTCCTCCAACCTTAAAACTGAATGCGGGCGAAGCAGAGAGGATAGGAATCGCTATCTTAAGTAAAATTGGCAGTTCATCGATCACTGAACTGATATACAACTTAAAAGTGGGTTTATTTAAAGCAATACCGTAAGGGTCTCCGCGCTTTTTTTTCCACCAGGAAAGCCAGTATTTTTTTTCTGATACATTATTTGATTCCCAGCTTTTGCTGAGCAGATCATTCAATTTACCACTTTCTTCGGGGAACAAAAATTGCGGGATGGAATGCGCCGCATAAAATTTTGATTTTGTATGGGCATCCCATGGTATGGTGTTAAAAGTGTAAAGCTGTTGTGAGAGTGAACGCAGATCCGGGTTTTTGATCAGCAGCGCGTATTGAATCGCGTCCATGGATAATTTTGATAGATGATCCGGAATAAGTCCATCATCAAAAATCGTTTCTCCAAAAATTACTTTTATGGCTGCGGTCCCACTTGCAAAATTTCCTTCACACTCAATTTCAAGGATCTCATCGAGGACCAACTGCGTTATGGTTTCATTTAATTTTTCACCGCCATTTAAAAATAAGTAATGGGGCAGCTGATCTGTCTCTTTAAGATGCATGTATAATAAAGCCACTTCTTTATACGCTACTTTCTTGGTAAGATGCGTAGAAGAGGTCAAGGGTTGGAAAATTCCATACACTTCTTCTTCATCATATAGTCCTGAAAGCATTTCCTGGTCCGATGGGGGTAATTGATTCCATTCCGCCAGGCGGTAGGAATGCCCTGGTCTGAATTTCTTTTTTGCAAAAGAGATGACCCGCATTAGAAATATTTTTCTTCCTGCAGGCGCGCAACTGCTTTTTTCAGTTTGTCTAGTTCCATCACTTTAAAAGCATCGCGGCTGTCCTGTTTTTGTTCGTGCTTGCTATGGGGTTTACAGGTGACTGATGTCTGGTGCGTGCAGCTGGTGCAATTGGTGCCGTCACCGGTGGTCACATGCGTGCAACTCGTGCAATTGGTCTCGTCGCCGGAAGTCACGTGGGTGCAACTGGTGCAGCCGGTCGTGTCACCGGGTTTTGAATGCTGGTCACAGTTATGGAAGGTGTTGCCGAAAGCGTTTTGGGGTTGAATGGTGACCATCAGGTCCCTGATCTTAAAATTTTGCATGATATTATTTTAAAGTTTTAAGGCTCTATGTGACTAACTATTTTCCGTGACGCACAATTCAACGCATTTGCGGATCAGAGGACATTATTTACTAGGGGGGAATTACCAGCTGATGAATTTACGAAAAAACCAACCCATCCAATAAAATATTTTTATTCGCGCAAAGACCGGGTAGCTAATAAATTAACAGAAGCGTTATATTCACACCAGTATTGACCAAAGCGCTGCAGCATGAAATTGTTTTTTCTTCTATGGATCTTGATTGCCTCTTGTTTTGCTGGATATGCGCAGGATGACCCGACCAGTAATTTTATCACAGGACACCTGCTCAAATCCAAAGCGGCGGATAGTGAGCTCTATTTTCTCTGGTATCAGAGCGAAATTCACAACACTACCGCCCCGGATTCTGCCTTGGTATTTGCACAAAAGGGGCTTGCTTTTGCCCGGGAATTAAAATTTGAAGAAGGCGAAGCACTTTGCATCCTCTCCATCGCCAAAATATTCATGAATATCGGGAACTATTCCAAATCGCTGCAAACGGCG
>JAJPKJ010000060.1 GCA_021323755.1 Chitinophagales bacterium
AAGCCCGATATCTATTGTTTTTCCAACAGGATTTTCATTACCAAACATTTTATCAGAGACCTCTTCCGAAATCACCACGCTGTTGGCCTCGTTGAGTGCGGCTCCGGAAACACCATATTTAAAGTCATAGGTAAAGACCTGGAAAAAAGTAGAATCAACATAATAACCGTTGGTTTCATAAAATTGACCGGTCTTTTTATCATGTTCATATTTCAAAAGCATTTTGTCAAAAGAGGGAAACTTTAAAAGTCTCGTGGTTTGCTCCACTCCAGGCATATCCGACTTCAGACCCCAGGCCAGCGGCGCAGCCGTAGCTGCCCATGATTTTTCTTTCGCATTCACTTTTTCATCAGCCCGGTAGGCGACCCTGAATATCCGGTCGGCATTCTTATTTTGAACATCATACCCTGTCTCACTGTCTATGTAGATCATGATGAGCATGCAGGTAGCAAGACCAATCGATAAACCGATAATATTAATGAATGAAAAAACTTTATTCCTTACTACATTCCGCCAGGCGGTTTTGAAATAATTTTTGAGCATAAGAAGAAATTTATGTTTCGGACATTGTTGATCTCTTAATTTTTCGGTTAGCCATTACAGTTAGCTTTCTTCATTCTCACATGGCCGGACTATTATATTTGCTATTCTGTTCTCAGACTCTTCACCGGGTTTGCAAGCGCCGCTTTGATGGCCTGGAACCCCACCGTTAGCAGCGCAACGATAATGACCACAATGGCAGCCAGCGCAAACATCCACCAGCTCAGATCAATTCTGTAGGCAAAGCTTTGCAACCATTTGTTCATCGCCCACCATGAAAGCGGAAAAGCAATGAGAATAGAAATAATGATCAATTTCAAAAAATCTTTCGACAACATTAAAGCAATATTATTTGCAGATGCGCCTACTACTTTCCTGATGCCAATTTCTTTTGTGCGTCTTACAATAATAAAAGCGGCAAGACTAAATAATCCGAGACAAGCGATTAGGATGACCAGGCCGCCAATGATAGTGACCATGGTTCCCGCCTGCCTTTCGTTATTGTACACTTCTTTAAAATGCTCATCAAGGAATTGAAAACCGATGTTTGTATCTCCTGAAATTGATTTTAACTTAGCTTCAACTTCTTTTAATGTTTGAAATATTTCTGTAGTTGAAAGTTTGATATATAATTGAGTTTCCCAAATAGGAAAATCAACGGAGCTCATTAATAAAGGCGCAATTTTTTCATGTAATGAACTGTAATTAAAATCTTTTACAACCCCAACTATGATACCGGGGGGGAAACCGCCCGCTAAATTGATCTCTTTTCCTATCGGATCATTATAGCCAATCTGTTTTGCAAGCGTTTCATTAATGAGGTATTCATTTGCCGGGTTATCTTTATTGAAATTGCGGCCAGCAATAATTTTCATTCCAAAAAAGGGTACATAATTGGTTGCAGCATCTTCCGTATTCACCGATATATGTTTCTTCTCGCCATCAGGTGCCACGTAATCAATTCCAAAAAGCAGACCGTTACCACCCAATTCCATGTATCCACGTGTAATATCATTAACTCCCTTGATTTTTAATAATTCAGAACGCAACACCGGTAATTTTTCAGCAGTTTGCGGATTCATTGATACTCTTATTACCTGGTTATAAGAGTAACCCAAGTCTCTATTTTGTAAAAAATGCAATTGTTTTAAAAATACAATTGGACTGATAATAAATATTACAGCAATAGTGAACTGACCGGTTACCATAATATTGCGAAGAGTCGCACGTGAACCCCTGAATAAAATTTTGCTTTTTAAAATCTCGTTTACTTTAGAAGATGAAATTAACCACGCCGGATAAATTCCCGCGAGAAAGGTTGTGACGAGGAGGATTATTATATAAACACCAACCAGCTTTGGTTGATATAAAATATTCGGTTCTAACTCGCGGTTTAAGATATTATTGAGAAATGGCAGAAAAGCAGCACCTAATATAATAGAAAATACTACCGCAAAAAAAACGGAAAGAAATGCTTCTGATAATACCTGCAGCAGAATATGAAAACGTTTTGCTCCGATGATTTTTTTTACCGCTATTTCTTTGCCGCGATAACCTGCGATTGCTATAGTAAGATTTATAAAATTAATACATGCTATGATAAATATGGCAAGGGCAATTGCGATAAAAATGTTGATGTATTTACCGTCAATTTTATTATAATTAAAAAAGTCATAATTGATATCTGTTGAATGTGCGTGCACTTCTTCTATCGGTTGCAATCGCATGTCAATACCGATATTTTTCGTGTGTATTGTTTTAGTAAGTTTTGCTTCAATGTCTCGAATATTTATTCCGGGTTTTAACCGTAGATAGGTTGGACCTAATAATACTCCGTAATTGGTTTCTAAATTATGATTAAAATGATCGGGCAAAGGAAGCAAACCTTCAAATTGCAGATGAGAAGTTTTCGGTAAATCGGCAATTACATTGCTCACTGAAACATTTAGAGTAGTATCAAACGTATGCATGGCAATCCTTTTATTCAGTGCAGATTCATTACCGAAAATTTTATTAGCCATGCTTTGAGTAAGAACAATACTATTTGGATTCAGAATAAAATTGCTTTTATTCCCTTCAATCATCTCAACTCCGAACATATTGGCAAAAGAAGAATCAGTGCATGCCATGTTATTGGCCGTGATTTTTTTGCCATTATATTCTAATGTTATGGTTGGATAGATATATGGTGTTGCCGGAAAAACGCGGGTGTACTGTTCAATTTCGGAATGGTTTTCTTTTAGAAAAGATGGTATCGGTGGTCCGATAGCTGCAGAGAGTTGCGGAGCAGTTCCGGGATAATGAATATATTCATTTAGCCGGTAGACATTTTTATTGTCAGGAATATTTTTATCAAAACTGATCTCATTATTGACAAATAATCCGATCAATATACATGCTGCCATGCCTATCCCTAGTCCGGCAATATTTATAATGGAATAACTCTTATTGCGGAGCAGGTTTCGCCACGCAAGTAAGAAATAATTTTTTAGCATATAGAATAGATTTCCAGATAGACACCAACAAAAAGACCAAACTCGTTTCTTATTGTTGCATAATGTATTAGTAAAAAAGCACTACAGGGAAAATGAACGCTTTTGATACAAAAGTCGTGCGAATACGAACTATCCCATGCAAAAACTGGTTGCGGATTTCAAACGGGCCTTTGAAACCCTCCCACCGTTACCATCCAATTCCGGTTTTCTGTTGGCAGTGCAGCCTATTCAATCATCCGTTGTTAACCATCAATGATCTCACTCCGTCCTCAGACTCTTCACCGGATTGGCGATCGCTGCTTTTATGGTTTGCACACTTAACACTGCAAGAGCGATCAGGATCATACCAAGACCACTTATCGCAAACACCCACCAGCTGACTTGTGTTTTGAATGCGAAATTATCCAGCCATTTATTTATTGCCCAGAACGCGAGGGGTGTGGCGATCAGAAAAGCGATGCCTACCAGTATGAGAAAATCTTTGGAGAGTATCGATATGATCTGTATAACTGAGGCGCCGAGAACTTTACGAACGCCGATCTCCTTCGTGCGGTTTGTCGTGATGTAGATCACCAACCCAAGCAGACCAAGGCAGCTGATCAAAATGGTTAGTCCGGTAGCCCACCGGAGCAGGCGCGATATCTTTTGTTCATTATTATAAGCCTTGGCGAGGGTCTCATCTAAAAAAGTGTAATTAAACTCTTCCTGGGGATAGTCCTGCTTAAACGCTTTTTCTATTTGGGCGATAGCCGGAGTCCATGCGTTTTTTTGGTTTGGTTGAAGTGCGACGATCATGGTTCGGCATCCCGACATATCGTGCCAAAAGACCATGGGGTTAATTTTACTGTTGAGGGTGTGTGCGTGAAAATCTTTCATTACTCCAACGATCGGAATACTTTTAGCATCCAGGAAAAGTGTTTTCCCGATGGCATCCGCGGGTTGCTTAAAACCAAGCAAGTGCAGGTAGGTCTCGTTGATGACAACCTCTTTGACCGTGTCCGCCGGCAGCAGGTCGCGGCCAGCGAGCAGCGGGATATGAAACAGCGTAAGATAATTGGAGTCACCGGCTTTGAGCTCGACGATTGTCTCTATTTCTTTTTTGCCTTCCTTATACTTGAATGATGTTTCCCACCAGCCCCAGGAAAAAATGATATCACTGCCCAAACTGGTTTTGGCTACACCCGGAATCTTTTGCAATTCGCTTACAAAATAACGGCGATGCGTATACGAAGTATCCATATTGGATGTATTGAAGCTAAGAATAGCTTCCTTACTGAATCCCGGGTCCTGGTCTGCCATAAAACGGATCTGTTTGGAAACAAGCAGGGTTCCCATAATAAAGAATTGTGCGATCACAAACTGAGAGACCGTCAGCGTCTGGCGCATCAGGGCCTTTCTCGTTTTACCACCCCCACCCCGGTAAGCTTGGTTCTTCAGCACTGAAATAGCCTTCCATGAAGAGAGCACCAGCGAGGGATAGGCGCCGGCAAGAAAAGTGACTGTTATTGTCAGCAGGCACAGGAAAATAATCAGCGATGGCTGGCCAAAAGTGAGATGCAATCCTTCCGGAATATAATCTGCAAAAGCCTTCAACAACAATGGGGTGAGGGCAAGAGATAGAATAGTGGCAATACAAGTCACTAAAAATGTTTCACTTAAAAATTGCAAAACGAGCTGC
Organism: Chitinophagales bacterium; assembly: GCA_021323755.1. Lineage (GTDB taxonomy): Bacteria > Bacteroidota > Bacteroidia > Chitinophagales > Chitinophagaceae > Puia. The sequence continues at coordinate 4,714 of JAJPKJ010000060.1, forward strand.
CATTTTGAGCCGCCGAGGGTCTTCCGGACGCCGATCTCTTTTGCCCGGGCAGTTGCCTGTGCTGTCATCAGGTTGATGAAATTGATACAACCCAAAAACAATAGAAAGCCTGCGATCAGCATCAATCCATAAAGCATCTGTCTGCTCACAACAGCGGTGGTGAAAGTTCCGTATTGTTCGTTGAACTGAATATCCTTCAATGGCTGGAGCCGATAGACCCAGCCATAATGATTCTTTTTTTCATCATCGCCCTTATACTTATCGTTTAGTACTTTAAGTTTTGCTTCAATGGAAGCAACCGAAACGTTTTTACCCAGCCGTAGAAAGAGCTGCTGATCGCTTGTGGTGGCGCCCCATTCGTCCCAGTAAAAGCTCTTCCTCATGTTATGATTATCCAGGATGGTAGACAGAGATATGAATTCTTTGAACTGGAAGTCTGTGTTGCCCTGCTTATCAAAATCCTGAACTACTCCGGACACCACCACTTCCACGGTATCGTCATAGATCATTGTTTTTCCAATAAGCTGATCGAATGGGACAGATGGAAAATATAATTTTGCGCGGCTTTCGCTTAAGACAACCTGACCCGGGGATGCGACTGCGTTTACAGCAGAGCCGGCAAGCCAATGATACGTAAACATCTGAAAATATTCCGGGCCTGCGAAGATGACATTGTCTTTTGGTTTAAAAAGCGTTGGTTTGTTTTCTATTTTTCCCGGAACCGCAATTTTAAGGGCGTTATAATAGCGGTAGGCTACTACCAGTTCCGATCCGCTTACTTCTTTTTTAACCGCCTCTGCCAGTGGTCCCTGAACACCACGTGTATGACCTTCTCCATCCTGGCTTTTAATATCACTGACCACACGGAAAATCCGATCACCATCTTTTTCAAAGCGATCAAAGCTATAATGGTATTGTACGATCAGGAAAATTACCAGGGATGCGCTGATGCCGATGGAAAGCCCAAGTATGTTGATCAGCGAAAAGATCTTATTGCGTCTTATATTGCGCAGCGCAACGATCAGGTAGTTTTTTATCATCTTTGCAAGATTTGGTCACTGACTCGCTTCAATGATAATGCCAGAGCACACCCACTTATGGATCAATATTTTAGGCATTGACCTCTTTTCGGGACCGTACGTTTTTTTTGCGTATCGTTCGTTTTCGATACAGGGTTTGGATAAAATGGACAAAACTTCTCAATAAGATCGCGATATCAGAAAAGGATCTGCGCCGGATATTCCGCTCATGAATCGATACCGGCCTTTTCCAAAGGAATCCTATTTTTGCCTGATCGGCCGCAGGGCATATTGTCTGTTTCGGCATCAAGCACTGCAACCGTTCTCTCATAAAAAGAATAGGCCTCTTCCCGGGATTCGCCGATACATACAACGCCTATTTTGCCAAATTGAGATAAGGCGCCGATCATGTGGAACATCACCCCTTTTTGCGCCGATCCGTCGAAATGCAGGCCATGGAACATGGCGATATCCAGCAGGTCCGGAGGCGTAAGCCCTTTATAAGCATTGCGCTGCAGGTTGTCCGATGCAAAATAATAACGGAGATGGTTTTGCGGGGTCAGGAACTGACCCCCTGCTTCATCATAGTACCCATTGGTCAGGAATTGGAGCATCAGGTATGGGTGTGTCGTTCCGCCCTTGCGCATGTTGATCTCAATGGCATAATGATCCCAGCCTTCATCCCGCTTGACCGAGATAAAATCAATGCTGAACCTGCCCATCACCCCCTTTTTCTTTAATTCCTCCGCAATTGTCTTTCCCAGGGCCGCGATATTTGCCTGGTAAACCTCACTGCAGGGGAAGTGCGCCCCCACAAAGACCTGGTCACTCTCTCCTGCCAACAACTGGTCGTGGGTGGATATGACTTCCACCTTGCCCAAAGGATTTATCCGGCATTGGACAGATGGCGATGACTTGGTCTCCCCTTCTATAAATGCTTCTACCACACCCCCCATCTGCTCAAATTTTTTAAAAAAAACTTCTGTGGTCATATCCCTGGCAACAGGGACGATCTTTTTATCCAGATTGACCTGGATCCACTCAAATAATTCTTTATTGGTCAGGTGTTGCGGGAATTCGAGCACGGCATTGCCATCACCGGAAAAACCTTCGTTGAGTTTTAAAATAGCCTTTCTGAGTCCGGGGTACATATCCTTCAGCGCCGCCACCGCATGCACAATATGCTCATATGAATAAAGATCGCCGACACCGGGTGGCATATGCACGCAGGCATCCAAAAAGATCTTCCGGCAACCGCTCTTGGTACCCCAATAGTTCAAAGCGGGGTCGCAACCATATACTGGTACCCCCAGCCTTACGGCGAGGGTCCGTTCAAGCTCTGTAGTATTGAAACAGGCGATATGGGCCACATGATCGGCCGGGATACTTTTTTTTATGCGTTCAACCAAGCTCGGTCTTTGCAGGATCTTATCGGTGAGCGATACCGGTGACATATCATAACAACTGAGCATCGTCAGTCTTTCCCGTGCATGATGACCCGTAATTCCCGGCAACAATGAAAGATAATAATCAATGATGACCGGATCGATGGGCATGCTGCTGACATAGATGACATGTGTGCGGGGCATCCGGAGCAGCATCAAAAGACATAAAAGCCTCTCTTCATAATACAATGCCCCATCAATTTTTGCCAGGACCTGCTGGTCAAGGCTCAGGCTCGGGATCACGATGATCGTTTTATGCGCCAGGTTATCCGGAAAGAATAATTCAAACTGGTTGGAGAATCCTTTTTGGATCTTTTTGAATTTGCGTAATTCTTCGTCTGATCCGGGCGCGGGATCGCTGTTGAGCGACCGACCGGATAACAATTCTGTTAGTGTTGAAACTTGTTCATCCATCTTTTACCTGTTTACAAATAAGTTGACAGGCAAGTTGCTTCAAAACCACGGAGAAAATCCTGAGAATTGTCATGGGATAAAATGACCTGGGTCATGATCCTCCACCCGGCACCTGCACGAATCACTGTTCCTTCATGCGTCCACGGGCAATAAGCAAGGCCAGCAGGGTGATGATCGCCGCTGCGCATAGATAGTAACCCACATAGGCAAGTCCATGGGATGTAGCGATCGAAGTCGCTAAATAGGGCGCGAGTGAGGCCCCCAGGATACCCGCCAGGGTGAATGAAACAGAAGCCCCCGTATAACGCACTGGCGTTGGAAATATCTCGGCGAGCGCAGTTCCTAGCGGGCCGTAGGTCAGCCCCATCAGGAATAGACCCAGGACAAGGAAAATAACGGTGAGTGTCCAGTCACCGCTCCGGAACAAAACCTGAAAAAATAAACCGAATAGGAATATGCCTGCAGTGGCAAGGATCAGGATATTATTCCTCCCGAAGCGGTCAGCAAGTGAGGCGGAAAGGGGAATACCAATCGCAAAAAACAGGACCCCGACCATTTGGGCTGTCAGAAATCCGGAGCGATCATAATGCAGGGCGCTGGTCCCCCAGCTCAGCGCAAATACGGTCATCAGGTAGAATAATAAAAAAGTGGTCAGCGCTATCAGGGTGGAGAGGATCACCGTCGGAGTATATCTCGAAAAGACCGTCTTCATGGGGATGGACACCCTTTGTTCTTTCTCCATCGCACGCAGGAAATCGGGTGTTTCAGTGAGTCTCAGCCGGACATACATCCCCACCCATACCAGCACAGCGCTCGCGATAAAAGGAATGCGCCAGCCCCAGTCAGCAAAACTATTATCGCTCATGGTCTTACTCAGGACCAGGAAAGTGCCGCTGGAGAGGATAAAGCCCGCGGGTGCGCCGAGCTGCGGGAACATGCCATAACGTGCTCTCTTGTTTGCCGGAGCATTCTCTGTCGCCAGCAGTACCGCCCCTCCCCACTCCCCGCCAAGACCAAGTCCCTGCCCGAAGCGGAAAACGGCGAGCAGGATGGGGGCAGCGATCCCAATGGAATGATAGCCGGGCAAAAGCCCGATCGCCACTGTAGAAGGTCCCATGGTCATCAGCGCAGCGACCAGGGTCGCCTTCCGGCCAATACGGTCGCCGAAATGACCGAACAATAGGGCGCCGACAGGTCTGGCAAAAAAAGCAAGGGCGAAAGTGGCAAGAGACTGCAGTGTCGCCGTCGCAGGATCAGCACCGGGAAAAAATAATTTGGGAAATACGAGGACGGCAGCGGTGGAATAGATATAAAAATCGAAGAACTCAATGGTGGTGCCGATCATGCTTGCGACCAGTACCCGCCTGGCAGAATTTACGTTATGTCCTCGTAGTTCCATCAAAAAGAATTTTTTTTGAATATAGTAAAAATTATATAACCCACCACGCCCGCTTATCACCATCAGATCCTCCAGAAATTGTATAACGTCGATGCATATTCGAAGAACAAGGCTGGTCCGTTTTGCATTTGCAACATGTACCCCATGGCTAAAATGTTTCGCCAAGATTCAGGTATAGCGCCCGGTAACTAAGGCTGACAGCGTAGTCCAGGGAGATATTGGTGCCGGAGTGTTTATTGAATTTTATCCTTAGACCGGTGCCGACAGCAGGATGCAGATAGGAGAACTGGTTGGTGAGCGGTTCCGATACACTATTGACATTTGCGAAAAGGACAAATCCCAATAGACCATCACGGGTGATATCACGACGGTATTCGCTCTCAAAATAAAGCAACCTGTTCCCGCGGTAACGGTTCTGCGGGAAGCCTCTGCCCGACCGTTGCCCATAAGGATCCCACCCGATACTGGGCAGATCAAGATAAGGCGTATGACTTTGCAGTGCCGTCCAATAATAAGCCCAGACCGCGATCATATTCTGACCCGTACGGCTGAAAGAGATATATCTTCTCAGGTCCAGGTACAAGGATTGCCAGTTCTGGTTGCTACCAAAAAAATGCGGATTAAAGCGGTAGACAGCATTGGCATAAAAACCCGGAAATGGATTGAAATCGTTCCTTCTTGAATCATATAAAAGATTCAGGGCAAGTCCGGAAGAAAAAGAATTTTCGCTGGCTGAAGTACCATAAGGGTAACCGGTGAACTTGGCAACGCTTGGTGAGTCATTGAATGTATCAATGTCAAAATGCGCGTCCGCATAATAACCTATGCCTGCAAGAAAATAAGGTTTTATCGCCCTCAGGAATGACTGATAGAAGCGGACATATTGATAATTGACCAATAGCCTATGTCCGTCCGCTGAATTCCCGCCGAGCCCCCAGGTATACTGCGGATAATACAGGAATCGCGAATCACCCATTATCTCCCAGCGATTCGCCGGTAACCAAAGACCGGACCGGAGGGCGAAACCGATGCGACCAGAAAAAGTAATATACGGGGAGAAAGCGACAGTTGACAGCGAAGTGTTCTCTCTGCTTCCCATATAAAATCCGGCCGTCGTCGTTGTGATCAGGGCGATACCCGCCCCGGGAACCTGGGAGCTTACGGGTAAAAATGAATAATATATCTTTTTGCTATTGGTCGGCGTGGCATGCTGATCTGCCCGCTTATGGAAGACCAACCTGATCAGTCCCAGCAAATCTCTTTTATTGACGCTATCCTCTTTGTTGAAATTTCCCTGGCCAAGACCCAAAAAAGGAAGGGTAGAAAATGTTACCGGTAAGAGCCATTTATAAAAGATTTTGAAACAGGTTTGCAAATCAGCCGGGTTTTTTGTTGAGATAAGTATTCGGCCTACGCATTTTTATAAGGTATGGATGCCTTCTATTTTTTAATAGTAAAAAACTTCCTTTTAAGACTAAGGCCCCGCCAAGAATAGCGGGGCCGACTAAATTGTCCTTGAAGAAGACAACTTGAAAAACCAAAATAAAAATCGACCGATAAATACGTTCAGCACTTAAATATCGGTAACCGATTTGGAAAAAAACATGATCCTGATCAGCCTGCAGTGCAGCCATTGCTATGGGAGAATGCAAAAAGAGGGAAATAACGGTCATGCATAACTGAGAAAAGAAGAAATGTCATCATATTGCGGATATTTCTTCCATTATGCTCGCCCTGCAGCGAGTTCCGCATTCCAGATTATAGGTTGATGCCAGCAGCGCCAGCTGCCAGTCATTCTGTTCTGAGACTTTTCGCCGGGTTTGCCATTGCAGCTTTGATCGCCTGGAAGCTGACCGTTAACAACGCGATAAGGATCGATAGCAGGCCTGCACCAATAAACACCAATGCACTGATCGCGATCCGGTATGGATAACTCTCAAGCCAGGCGTGCATGGCAAGCCAGGCGACGGGTGTGGCGATCAGTAAAGAGATCAGCACAAGAATGATAAAATCCTTTGATAAGAGTGTCGCGATATTCGTGATGCTCGCGCCCAGAACCTTTCTTACGCCAATTTCTTTGATCCTTGCCGATGCCATATAGGTCGCAAGTCCAAATAAGCCGAGACAGGAAATAAGTATGGTGAGCCCGGCAAAGAGACCGGAAAGAATTCCAGTGCGTTTTTCATTTTCAAATTTGCGAGCATATTCCTCATCCACAAAATTGCTAACAAAAAGATAGTTGGGGTCATAGCGGAGCACCAGCTTTTGGGTCATGTCCATATACTGGGAAATTGTCTTTTCTTTATTGAGTTTGACAAGCACGATATTAAACCAGGCCTTGGGACCATAGATCAGCATGGGTTTTGTCGGTTCATAGGGAGATTCCAAAATAAAGTCTTTGATCACGCCCACCACATGCCAGGTCTTTCCGTTGTCTTTAACGAACTGCCCAATGGGGTTTTTGAATTTCATGACCTTCAGCGCTGACTCATTGATCACCATCGCGAGTGAATCATTGGGATAGGCGGAGGGGTCAATGTCGCGGCCTGCGACAAAGGTCAGTCCGGCAGTCTTCCCCAGACCCCCGTCTTCGTTATATCGACGGAAATCGGTACGGTCACTGGGATCCTTTCCTTCCCAGTCCTGCCCCCACCCATCGCTCCAGCTCTGCGTGAGCGGCGCGCTGATCTTGGTGACCGAGGCTGCGATCCCGGATTGCACCAGGTCGGTCCTCAGCGCAGTATATTTTTTTTCGATATTATCACTTAAATAAAAATAAATGAGGTTGCTGCGGTTATAGCCTGTCTGCCTGTTCTTCGCGTAATCGATCTGCTGGGTGACAATGATCGTGCAAATGATCAGGATGATCGCAAAGGTGAACTGCAATACGACAAGGACCTTCCTCGGCGTTACCAGCGCACTCACTTTTTTGAAAGTTCCTTTGAGTACACTCACCGGTTTAAAAGCAGACAGAAAAAAAGCGGGATAACTCCCGGCAAGAAGACCGGTAAATAAAACGAACGCGATCCCTGAAAACCAGAAATAGATACTACCGAAAGGGATATAGAGGGTTTTATCCGTGAGCTGGTTAAATCCGGGAATGGAAAGCTGGACGATCCCAATTGCGATGACCCCTGCTATAAAAGCAAGCAATACCGATTCCCCGATGAATTGCGTGATGAGGGAGGATCTTTGTGCACCCACTACTTTTCTGATGCCTACTTCTTTGGCACGCCGCTCACTTCTGGCTGTACTTAAATTCATAAAATTGATGCAGGCGATCAGCAGGATGAAGGAAGCGACGATGGTAAATAACCGGACAAAACTGATGCGACCACCGGTCTCCACCCCATTTTCAAAATTGGAGTAAAGGCGCCAGTGGCTCAGCGGATAAAGGAACATCTCCCATTTATCGTGTTTTGCTTCATCGTCGTAATGCTGTTTGATCACTTTCATTTTTTCCTGCGCGTGGGCAATACTGGCACCCTGCTTCAACAAAACATAGGTCGTAGTGCTGTTATTTCCCCAGTAGCTGTCATCTTCACCGTTCTTTCTGAGGTATGACCAGGGCGTCAGCCACTCAAAATCAAAACGCGTATCGTTGGGCAGATTTTTTAGGATACCCGTCACCGTTAGATTATCCTTGGAATTGACACGGATCGTTTTTCCCATCGGATCCTCTTTTCCAAAAATAGTGGTCGCCATTTTCTCGGTGATCACAATAGAATATAATTCCTTTAGTGCCGTCTTTGGGTTACCCTTGATCATGGGAAAAGAGAATACATCAAGGAAATTGGAATCAACCTGGCTCCCATGTATCAGCCATTTCTTTTCGCCCAGGTTAAATAAAAAAGTTCCCCAATGATTCACCCGCACGGCTTGCTCCACTTCCGGAAGATCACGCTCCAGCGTCCGGGCAAGGATCTTGGGCGTAGTGTTCCAGCACATCAGTTTTCCGTCAAACCTTGCCTTGTTCCATGCCTCATAGATCCGATCTTTTTTTTCATGGAACTGATCATAACTGATCTCATTTTGCAACCATAACAGGATAATGATGGCACTCGCCATCCCGATCGCCAGTCCGATGAGGTTGATGGCAGAATACCCTTTACTGCGCCAGAGGCTGCGGAAAGCAACTTTGAAAAAATTGCGGATCATGATAAAAATTATTTTGGTGAATGCTAGTCCCGATAAGGTCTGCAGAAAAAGGCAAAATGTTGCATCGGGCAAATGAACCCGTCCATTTTCGTCAAAATATTTTTTAGAAATACTTGCAGGAACAGATCCGTTCTTTAAATTGTTTTCACTCTGTTCTCAAACTCTTGACCGGGTTTGCCACGGCTGCTTTAATTGCCTGGAAACCCACCGTTAATAATGCAATGACGACCGTTAACGCAGCTGCCAATATAAAGATCCACCAGCTGATATCCGTTCTGAACGCGAAGCTCTCCAACCATTTATTCATCGCCCACCAGGCGATGGGGAATGCGATCACCGCCGCGATCAAGACCAGTTTTAAAAAATCCTTTGAGATCATCGTCACGATGCCGCTGATATTTGCACCAAGCACTTTGCGGATGCCAATTTCTTTTGTTCTCTGCTCTGCAGCATAGGTTACCAAACCAAATAACCCAAGACAGGCAATGAAGATCGCGAATACGGCAAACGTGATAAATAATTTGCCGGTTTGTTGTTCTGCTTTGTAAATATCATTGAAGTCATTATCTAAAAACGTATAGTTAAATGGTTGTCCCGTAGTCATGCTATTCCATTTAGCTTCAACCTGGTTAATTAGTGAAGGAATATTTTTTGTATTAATCCGAACGGCGATGCCTCCCCAATATTCGTCTTTTGTAATTACAAGCGGGCCTACTTTTTCGTGCATGGAACTAAAATTAAAATCTTTCACTATACCCACGATATGATATGCTTTTGTCCTGAGCGCGCTATTATCCCCTATAGGGCGATACAATATTTGATTTAGTGCGTCTTTATATCCTAAAAGTTTTACCGCTGCCTGGTTTAAAATAATGGCAGTGGAGTCAGAAGGGAAATCGCGGGAAAAATTTCTTCCGCTATCCATTTGCATGCCCAGTGTCGGAATATAATTTTCGTCAACATCAAATTCCGTTAAAATGGCAGCCTGCTTTGGATCGAGGGTAGCATTGCGGAACCATCCGTTCTGATTAAAACTGCCTGCGGTAGGAAGAGCGCCACATATTGTTGCATTTTCCACTCCTGAAATTTTCAGCAGATCCTGCCGGAAGGGTCTTATTTGTTTGTCAAGCGACCATGCATTGCGTATGACTAACACCTGATCGCGGTTAAACCCAATTTTTCGGTTGTGTATAAAATTAAGCTGGTTATAAATGACAATGGTTCCGATGATCAATATTATTGAAATGCAAAATTGAAAAACAACCAGGCTGCTGCGCAGCCAGCTGCTTTTGAACCCTTTTGCTATTGAACCTTTCAGAACCTGAATCGGCTGAAATGAAGAAAGATAAAATGCAGGATAGCTTCCTGCAATACAGCCCACCACCAACACCAATGCGATCAACACAGGCATCATCCATGAAGAGAATAAGGTGCTCACCAGCATTTGCTTTCCCGCAAGCTGGTTGAACAATGGAAGTAATACCATTGCCAATCCCAATGCAATTAATAATGAAAAGAAACTTATTAGAACTGATTCAGTTAAGAATTGAAAGATCAGATTTGATCTTGTAGAGCCGGCAACTTTTCTTATACCAACTTCCTTTGCACGGTTTGCAGAACGCGCGGTAGAAAGATTCATGAAATTTACACAGGCAATGAGCAAAATTAAAACAGCGATCACGGAAAAAATATACACGTAATTAATATTTCCATTTGCTTCAAACTCGGAAGATTTATCTGAATGCAAATGAATATCTGTAAGGGGCATCGCATGATAAAGAAAATGATTCCCGTTTTGATGGACTTCTTTTTCCGTTGTATGCAAGGCGGTCTGCAGTTCCCGCATGACGTAAATATTTATAATTCCATCCACACTTTTTTGAACAGTTGCCATTGTAGCGGTCGGTCTCGCCAAGATATAAGTGTAGGTATTATTACTCAACCAGTCACCCGCATTTTCTCTTTGTGTGCCATGCTTGCGTATAAAATTGAAATGAAAATGAGAATTCGAAGGCATGTCTTTTATCACTGCGGATATTTTGCAGTAGGTATTGTTGTCAACATATAATGATTTTCCAACAACATCTATGCTGCCAAAATATTTTTTGGCTGTGGTTTCGTTGACTACAATGGAATTCGGTTCATTCAATGCAGTTGCTTTGTTTCCCGCCAATACCGGAATATCAAATACTTTAAAAAACGTGGAGTCTGCAAAAACCGAACGATGATCCTGTATATTCTGATTGTCTTTTCTTACGAGAATATCGTTTTGATAATAAAGTCTTACCATTTGCTCTACCTGTGGCGATTCGCTCACCAGCGTTGGTCCCAGCGGATCCGGAGAATCGGCAGCAAAATAACTTGTCCCGTTAAAATAAAGATCCGCTTCGATGCGATATATCCTGTCTGCATTCGGAACATATTTATCATAGCCCAGTTCATCCACGACAAATAAAACGATAAGGAGACAGACGCCTAATCCGGCAGATAATCCAATAATATTGATCGAGGAAAAGGCTTTGTTCTTCCATAAATTCCGGATCGCCACTTTCAGATAGTTCTTAAGCATTGAATGGTTTTCCTGTAAGATGCTTCGAACGAAACTTTTGTTACTGCAAATCGCAATTATTTTTTTGCTTTATTTTCTGTTGAGACTTTATTGATTGAAATCCCTGCTCATTCCGTCCTCAGGCTCTTTACCGGGTTGGCAATGGCTGCTTTGATCGCCTGCCCGCTTACCGTTATTAATGCGATCAGCAGGGTCAAAATTGCGGCGACAGCAAATACCCACCAACTCAAATCTGTACGGTAAGCATAACCTTCCAAATATTTATTCAGTCCATACCAGGTCAGGGGAAAAGCAATAGCAGCAGCGAGAAGCACCAGTATCAAAAAGTTTTTTGACAGCATGGTAACGATATCCAGTACATCAGCACCGAGCACTTTGCGCACGCCGATCTCTTTAACCTTGCTTTCAGCGGTAAAAGTTACCAGCCCAAACAAACCCAGGCAGGATATTAATATGGTTACCATCGCAAAGCAATTGAACAGCTGCCCCAGATGCGTGTCCGTTTTGTAGAGATCATCGAATTGGCTGTCCAAAAAATTGTAGTCAAAATCGTGATCAGCATTATATTCCTTCCACAAATGTTCGGCTGCAGCTACCGCACGCGGCGCATCTTTGCCAGTAGTTTTAATGTATATCCATCCGCGCCAGTTCTTGTTGTATTGCATGAGCAAAGGCTGGATTTTATAGTGCATGTCCTGGTATTGAAAATCTTTTACAATACCGGCAATCATCCCTTTGGTGCCCTGAAAAGTGATTCTTTTTCCTACTGCAGGTTCTCCTATCCCCATTTCTTTGATCGCGGTTTCATTCAATATAAAATTGGCACTGTCGGCAGGAGAACCAGTAAAACCTTTTCCTTCTACCAGCTGCATACCCATCACCTGCAAGAAATTTCTTTCAACAGGCAATTGACCGATCGCAAATGATTGCTGATCGGCACGCTTGCCATCCCAATTTATATCTGTGCTTCCCGAACTGGTATTTATGATGTTCCCCACACTCCCCGTAACGCCCAATATTCCCGGCTCTTTCAGTAATTCTGCAACTGCCGCATCATAATGGCTGTTCATATTGCGTCCCGAAAAAATAAAGACATTTTGTTTGTTATAACCCAGATCCTTTTCCCTTATATATTTTAATTGTTTACCGATAATGATCGTAGCAGTAATAAGTATAATGGAAAAAGAAAATTGGACTACTACCAGCACTTTTCGAAAATTGCCTTTACTGCCAATGCCGCTCAACTTGCCTTTCATAGCTTCGAGCGGTTTGAACGCCGAGAGCGTTAAAGCTGGATAGATACCTGCAAGCACCAATGTTGCCAGCATCGTAATTCCATAAACCGCGAGGACACTGGGTTGCCAGGGTTCAAACACAATATTTTTCCCGGAGATATTATTATACAAAGGCATCACTAAATAAATGAGGACAGTTGCCAACAACAATGCTATAAAAAAGGTAAGCAACGACTCACTCAAGAACTGCATGAACAAACTCATCTTGCCCGCACCAACAATCTTGCGCAAACTTATTTCTTTACTGCGCTTCATCGCCCTTGCCGTAATAAGATTCACATAGTTGATGCAGGCTATCAGCAGCACGATCACTGCTACTAACAAGAATACCTGCACGACCATCATCCCCTGTGCTTTGCCGTCCAGAGAGTACAAGTGTAATTGAGTGAGCGGAGCAAGCAGGTAAGTGAGATGTTCGTTAGCTTGTATATTATAGTTATGACGATGTACAAGACTCAGCTTTTGAGCCGCCAAAGCCTTGTTGGCATTGGGTTTCAGCATTACAAAAGTCTCGTAACTATACATGTCCCAATTGGTGTTGAGCGTTTTAAAATGGTTGCTCGTATCATATTCTTCTTCGAGCTGCTTGAAATTAAAAACGATGTTGTAATGAATGTATGAGTTGGCCGGCATGTCTTTTATAATTCCTGTTACCCGATACAATTTTTTATCGTCAGCTCTTAATACTTTGCCCATAGGATCTTCGCTACCAAAAAATTTCTTCGCTGTTGTTTCAGACAAAACAATTGAATGCGCATCCGTAAATGGTTCTCGCGGATTGCCTTCAATAAAAGGGAAGGTAAACATGCTGAATAAAGAAGCATCAGCCAGGCAGTTGTGCGTTTCAGTAAATTTTTTACCATTATATTCAAATATGGAAACATTTCCTTTTTCTGTAATGCGGCAGGCATCCTGCACTTCAGGCACTTCCTTTTTTGCATACACAGCGATCGGAGCCGGCGTCATGTACCAAATATTTTGTTCATCAAACTTCGGCGCCAGCTTATAAATGTTAGAAGCATTTACGTTAAAGCGGTCAAAGCTCAACTCATCGCTTACCCACAGTAATAACAATATACTTACCGCTAAACTTACAGCAAGCCCGGTAATATTGATAAACGAGTAGGTTTTATTTCTGCGCAGACTGCGGATTGCAATTTTGAAATAATTTTTTAGCATACAGAGGGATTATTTCTATTATTCAACAACAAAGAGACCAAAATCTTTTTTGATTGTTGCATAATGAATTAGCCAAAAAATAGCGGAGGGAATTGCACGATTTTGATACAGTGTTGTCCGTTAGCGCCCGAAATATTTTCATAAAAATCAAAAAGAAAACCGGCATGGCTGCTGGTGATCAATACAAAATTTGAAAGACCACTGCTATCCTCAGTAAAAAAATCAATTCCGCCAACGATCTCTTTTTTGAATCAGGCTATCAAGCTGAAAATATCGCTTATCTTCTTCTTTATTAAGAAAACTGCTATCTGACTGAAATGCTTTTTTCAGGTTTGCCATTTTTGAAAACTCTCCGCCAACCACACCAATAAGATCGATTCTTTTCATTAGTTCACTCCGGAATGAACCATCAATCAGTCCCGGAAATCCTTCGATCATATGATGTTTTTCGATCGGAGAAAAAAAGGCGAATCCTGTAAAGATATCTGAATAAGTAAAGTCTGTTTTGAAAGGCCATAGGTCAAAGCTGTCTTTACCAAAAGGAGTATTTTTTAAATCGAAACCAATATTTTCTTTGTCGAGAACTTTGAAAGCCCCATCCCATCTGCCTTCCTGTAATAGGGTGAACCCGTCCTTGTTCATTCCAACGGTGTTCAGCATTACATTGGCAACCTGATTTCCATACTGCCTGAACAGAAAATAAGCTGTATTCTTTAACGAGCGCCCACTTATAAAAAACTCCTGGTTGAAAGCATGGCGAAAGTTCATGATCACGAGTGCCTTTTTTCTTTTTTGATTCGAGTTCTTTATTTGGTTAAATTTTAAAATGATTTGAGATGCCATTATGCTGTCTCTATTGCCGATCATGGTTCTTAATTGTAACATGCTAGACGTGTCAGCGCCAGCCCATGTGAATGGCAGGTCGGAAGGATAAGCGTTGATGGCTTTGTCAGCGGGAAGGTTGTTGTTGAGCGAATACAGTGTGTTTAAAAGAAAGGAATAATTTTTATTGCTCCACAAAGGCCAAAAGCTGCAGTTTCGCTGAAAGTTGATGATCCGCTCGAGGACAGTATCGGCAGCTATATTCCTGGTATGCAAAAACGTATTCAATGCAGGATCCAATGAGCTCACTCCTATTTCAGTAAAAATATTTCCGACCTTGTCTATAAATCGTTTGTCAGAAATAATATCAGTGATCAGATCATATTGAGACATCTCTCCATGATTTCTTTCACAAATAATAACGATGTCGTGGTTGTCAAACAGGTCAAGAATATAATCCTTTGCTGTTTTATTTTGGCTTTTGAGAAATGAGGTATACGGTTGGATCGCTGTTGCCGTTTGAGCCTTGCTGAGGCCCATATTGAGAAATACAATCGTAAAAAACAAAAGGAAAAACTTTGTCATAACAGTGAATTTTAAGAGAAAAAATCGATGGGCAAAGAAAGATCATTGATCAGAACGCAGCCATGACGAAAATCAGTGGTCGATCTGATTGTTGAACAGGAATCGGCATTTGTTGAAGCCGATGCAAACGCCTTATTGCCGATCAAACTACCATTCACTTCATATAAATTTAATAGTCTACTAATTTTGTAGGTTAATATCATTCCCTTATTTTCGCTGACAACCACTAAACTCACCGCTGCAATGAGTGCAAGTACAATCGAAACAACGCCCGTCAACAAGGCATCCGGCTGGCAGGAATTCTGGTCCAAAGAAGACTGGTGGGCGGTCTGGCTTGGACTGGGCATCGTAATACTGGCCTACGTTTTTTATCTCGGCGGTTCAAGTATTTCCTGGATCGCAGTATCGCCTTCCAAATGGTCGAGCTGGTCGCAGCTGGCTGCGCAATTTTCTTCCAATGGTCTAAGATACCTTGCACTGCTTGCAGCCTTTGTTTTCTTTTTCTCTATCGTGGTTTCATTCATCGGGCAAAAAGCAAAAGCATTTATCCCTTCTTTTATTTTCCTGTTCATACTTTCAACGATCATCTATGTGATCGGCAATTGGGACCAGGCTAGTAAATATAATTTAGAGCCACCGCTGGTCGCACTCGTTACGGGTCTGATCATTTCAAATGTGATCGGCTTGCCGCGATGGCTTGATGCCGGGTTCCGCGTTGAATTTTATATAAAGCTTGGCATTGTGCTTTTGGGGGCGACCCTTCCATTCACCCTGATCATCTGGGCGGGACCTATTGCGATTTTACAAGCATCGATCGTTTCCATCGTTACCTTCTTAGTCATCTTTTTTACCGCGCGAAAACTGGGTCTTGATCAACGACTGGCAGCCGTATTGGGAGCAGGCGGCGCCGTTTGCGGTGTCTCTGCCTCCATTGCAGTTGCCGGTGCTGTGCGGGCAAAAAAAGAATACCCGCCAATAGCCATAAGCCTGGTAGTCTTTTGGGCGATCGTGCTGATTTTTGCATTACCCCTGGTTTCACGTTCGCTGCATCTGCCAACAGGCGTTGGCGGCGCCTGGATCGGGACTTCCGAGTTTGCAGACGCCGCAGGACTTGCTGCCGCCCAAAGCTATGGCGGTTATGCCGGAACGAGTGTTGGCATATCGGGGACGCCCGACCAGGCACTCGCCTCCTATACGCTGATCAAAGTTATCGGAAGAGATATCTGGATCGGCATCTGGGCATTTGCCCTGGCCCTGATAGCGATCACAGTTTGGGAGCGCAATGAAACAAATTCAAAAGTGCCTCTGGGCCAGATCTGGTGGCGTTTCCCAAAATTTGTGATCGGGTTTCTTGTCGCTTCTATCCTTACCACGCTGATCGTACATGGAAATACGCTTACAGACTATAATAAATTAGTGAAGCCCTCACTCATTGCACCCATCACCTCACTGCGTACATGGGCGTTCACCTTTAGCTTTTTAAGTATCGGACTCACCACCAGATTTCGGGAATTGTCCAAGTCCGGCGTCAAACCCATTATCGCATTTACTGCAGGGGTCATCGTCAATGTGATCTTAGGATATATTCTTTCCGTCATCGTTTTCGGGCATTACTGGTCATCCATCGCAACACATTAAGACATGAATATCTTGGATTCAATACAAGTGGTCAAAGTAAAGGCAGGATGCGGGAACTGCATCCATTTTCAAAACGATCCTGCCATCATCGAAGAGATGTATCCGGGTCTCAGGATCATGAGCTCGGGATATGCATCGGTGCGCGATAAAGACGGTCTCTGCAATCTTTATCAGCTTTATCTTTCTGCCCGCGATAATTGCCCGCACTTTTCATCACGCAGAACCGGATCAAAATCACCCCGGTAAAACACCAGGCGGATATTTTATTTTTAGAAAGGCAACTCAATCATGAACTGTGTCCACTTATTTTCTTTGGTCTCCACTTTTATCTCACCACCGTGCGCCTTGATGATATCATAACTCAAACTCAATCCGAGTCCGGTTCCCTGTCCCGTGGGTTTTGTGGTGAAAAAAGGCTGAAAGATCTTGTCAACTACTTTTTGAGGAATCCCATTTCCATTATCCATCACCGTTAGAAAGACTTTTTCATTTATCTTTCTTGTACTGATTGAAATTGTTGGTTCATATCCTTGCCCTTCCAGTTTTCGCCGTTCATGCACGGCATAAAAAGCATTGTTGTAAAGATTTACCAGGACACGTGCGATATCCTGCGGTACGATATTTATTTTTCCGATAGTATCATCAAAATCAGTTTTGATAATTGCATGAAATGAATTGTCCTTTGTCCTTAAGCCATGATAAGCCAATCGCAGATATTCATCGGCAAGTCCATTGATATCTGTGGATTCTTTTACACCTATACCTGACCGTGAGTGCAGCAACATTCCTTTTACGATGGCGTCGGCACGTTTGCCGTGATGATTTATTTTTTCTTCGTTCTTCTTAATCACTTTCAGTATGTCATTTTCCAGCTCTTCATCCCTATCACCATTCCCCTTTGCCCTTTCCCCTTCCAGTTCTTCGATCAATTCTTTATTCACTTCCGAAAAATTGTTTACAAAATTCAACGGATTTTGAATTTCGTGCGCAATGCCGGCAGTAAGTTCGCCCAGCGAAGCCATCTTTTCGGACTGGATGAGCTTTGATTGAGTGGATCTCAAATCTGATAAAGCCTGCTCGGCCTTTGATTTTTGAATGTCGGTCTCTTTTTTTTGTTTCATCAGGGTCGAAAAAGCTTTCTGCTTCTGCCGGTTATTGCGATACAAAAAAAAGGCAATGATAAAAAGGGTAGCAAGGCTGCCGAAAAGCGCATTCAGCTTTAGCTGGGTATGCGCCTGCTCTCTTGCTTCTTCTATCTGCTGTTGCCGCATGGCCTCATCAAATTTCAGGGTTTGAATTTCTTTTGCTTTTTCCTGGCTGAATAAACTGTCTTTGGCGACTATGGCTGCCGATTGATAAACAAATGCGCTGTCGATATTATGCATCGAATTGTAGTAGAGCGTCAGAAAATGACAGGCCTTCATGACCTCATCGGCGAAGCCCGCATCTTTTGCCATTTGCAATGCGCGCTTTGCATAGAATAAACAGGAATCCATTTCTTTTGTCCTTTCAAATATCCTGGACATACCCAGATAGGTCTCGCAAAGATCATCATTGTCTTCAGACTCCCTGAGGAATAGGAAATCATCCCTGTAATTTTTTAGAGCGAGCTCATCTTTGCTCATTTTAGCATAAATATTGCCGAAATTATTCAGCGCTATCCCGATCAGATTGCTGTCCTTTATTTGCCTTGAAAGAACATAACAATGATCTGTATAAAAAATGGCAGAATCCAAAACGCCGAGCTTTTCATAATTATCGCCAAGATCCAACAATACAATTGCTGTATTATGCTGCAGGCTCAACTCCTTTACAATAGGTAAGGCTTGCAGTTGGTAATTGATGCCCAGCCGGTAATCACTTTGCGAGGAATAAACAACACCGATATTGATAAGAGTTGTTGCAATCACCCGTTTGTCGCTTATCGCTTCTGATTTTTTTAATGACGCTAATAGATATTCCAATGCCTTGGGATAATTGCCTATTGTCATGAATGCAAGCCCGATCATATTCAAACTGGATATTTCTCCGGCGGCGTAATTATTTTTTTTGGAAAGCATCAACCCCTGGTCTGCAAGCAGCAATGATGAATCGGGTCTTGAGTTCTCGTATTCGTAACTGATCTGGCTTAAGAGAGATACCCGGGCAGTATCTTTTTTTTCGTTGGTTAATAAATTCTTTAAGCTGTCAATCTTATTGGTTTGAGCTATATTGAACTTGCAGAAAATCACCACCAGGAAAAAGAAAATAATTTTTTTCATGATCCTTTGTTGAGGCGGAAATTTATTTTTTCTGAAAGATCCGGTCTCATTTTATAATTTATCAGAATTTAAACCAATTGTTCTTGTGCGCCATTTGTATGATCTGCGCCTTGGATTGCACATGCAGTTTCTCGTAAATATTGGCAATATGTTTTCTTACCGTGAGAACACTTATATTCAATATGGTGGCAATTTGTTTTGAATCCTTGCCATTGATGGTATGCTCCAAAATTTCTTTTTCTCTCTCCGTAATGATGGAAGGCATTGGGGTTGATCTTTTTTTATCACCGATCAACTGAACCCGGTTCAAAAGCTGCAAAGCTTTTCTTGCAATGGCAGGACTCATCGGCGCTCCCTTATGTTCCAGCACGGTGACAATGGCATCTTCGATTCCTGATTGCGCCTCATGTTTGAGTAAATAACCCGATGCGCCCGCTTTGATCGCTTCAAATATTTTTTCATCATCATCAAAAACAGTGAGCACGACAAAATGAATGTCGGGATAGATCGATTTGGCGATCCCAATGGTCTCAATGCCATTAAGCAGGGGCATTTCGATATCCACAAAAATGATCTGCGGCATAAGCGCAAGAGGTCTTCCTTCTAATTCCGCAAGACATTCGTTACCGTTTGTTGCAACAAAGATCAGTTTGTATTTAGCATTGTGCTGCACACTTTGTTTAAAAGTGTTTCTGTTCACAGGATTGTCCTCAACAAGTGCAATTCGTATATGTTCCGTTTCCTGCATGCCGCTAAGATGAGACATTAAATAAAGTGTTACAATAATTAATTTATAGTACGCCGTCAGATCCTGGGATTATGGTGAATTTTGTGCCCTGCGGTCTTGCTTCCTCCCATTGAATATTCCATCCCGCTTCGGCAGCCCTCAGCTTCATATTTCTTAAACCATTGCCTGAACCTTTTTGGTCTGTATATCTTATCCCGGTTCCATCATCTTCAATGCATACCAGCCAGCTTGAATTACTCTTGATATATACATTCATCACGCGGCAATCGCTGTGGCGCACCGCATTATTGGTGGCCTCCTGCATGATCCTGAACAAATGCAACGCATGTACCGGTGAAAAATTAAGATCTGTCTGGATCGATTCGGTAACATTGATATTGATTTGGGGATAGCTAGGTTGTATTTTTTGTAAAAAGATCTTGAACCTGTCGCTGATAGAAGTCAGCGAGATCGCCTCACGGTTCAATGTCCAGATGGTATCATTTAATTGCGTGATGATCGACTGGGAATTGTGCTGCAGTTCGGCAACCATTTTAGAGACCTGTGAATCTTCTTTGACCTTGCTCACATTCGCTGCAATCGCAGCGGCATAGGCTCCCAAATTATCATGCAGATCGCGACTGATGCGTTCCCGTTCATGTTGCACTTCCTGCTGCACCTGCATTGCTCTTAATTTTTTTATGTAGAGGCGCCGGTTATATTGCCATATCGGAATTAATAAAAAAATAACTCCCACAAGTACCATAAGCGCTTTGAACCACCACGTTTGCCAGAAAGGAGGGGTAATGATAATTTCAACGGTCTTGATGCTTTTTGGATTCTCCTCATATACCTTACCTGCATGTACCTGGAAGATATAATTGCCGGGTTGCAGCACATACCTGGCATTACGCACTTCATCATTTCTTATCCAGCTTTTATCGACTTCCGCAATTTTATATTGATATAAATATTCTTCAGGATTTCGTTTGCCCATCGCCGTAAATTCAAAATTCAAATTGTTACCCGTGTAAGGCAGGATTATTTTTTTCAGATCCCATATCGAAGAATCTTTAAAAATGGCTTCGTCATTCACTTTAATATTGGTAATCACCACCCTGGGTGAATCGTTTATCCTGGTTATTTGAGAAGGATAGAAACTGTTCACTCCTTTCACGCCGCCAAAGAATAATTCTCCGTCTTCTTCCGAGCTTACTACATTGGTGTTGAATTCATTTTCCTGGAGACCGTCTTCTTTTTTTAATTGAAGCAGACTCCCGTCTTTCCCGATCCTGATGATCCCTTTATTGGTGCTGCACCAGGTATTTTCTGCACTGTCTATCGAAACCGCATAAATATAATCATCAGGTAGTCCATCTGCTCTTGTCAGAACAGAAAGGATCTTGCCATCGCTGTTCAATTTGAACAAGCCGCGATTGCAACCTGCAAAAATATAATTGTTGTGGGTCGTGACGCAACGGATCTCACCGCAATCGGGCAGATGGATTTCTCTGCTGACAGCATAATCTTTCCGATCCAGGAATTGAAGATTCTCCGCAGCGCCGGTTAAAATATAATTTTGAAAGAGGCATAAACCCTTGGTACGGTAAGGACGGACCATCAATTCAATTTCCAGCCTCGGAGATAAATTCAATTCATACAAATTGTTATCCAGCGCAACGAGTTCTTTAGTACTGCTTAATTTTACATTTGCAGAATAATAAGGAACAGAATGAGCAGGGATTTTGGCTGATTTCATTTTCACGGGAATTTCTTTCATCTTCCCCGTCTTTGCATTCCATAAGACACAATTTGAATTGAACCTTGGAAACAACAGGTATTCATCGCCGCTGATATGAACTATATCTGAAATGGTCAGCAAACCCGGTCTTTGCAGTTTTCCCAGTTGAGTGACGTGGTTTTGCAACTGCTGCAATGTGTCAAATACAAGCAATCCTCCATTTAAAGTGCCAGCAAGTACCCGGTTATTTTTTTTATCCACTTCCATACACGCAACAAAATTTGATTCTTTTTGCGGCGACCCATAATAACTAACGGGAAAAGTGGAAGCAAGCAATTTTACAAATCCTTCGTTGCGGGTGAGCAGATAAATATTTCCAAACTCATCGAATCGTATATACTGAATGGCAAAATGAGAAAAAGATTGGTTTTGAAAATTAACAAAATGCTCAAGCAGCTGCATCGTTTTGGTGTCGAAGGAATACAGATCATTATCTACAGTGACCAGGATATGAGTTTCATTGAGACGCTGAAAAGAAGAAACATCGATGTTTTGCCTGTTAATGGCATGTTTAAAAAATGGAGAATAGTTTCCCTTTAGAAAATCGTAATGGATCAAGCGCCCGTTATTAAAAAAAATACATTCATGATCGCTGATCACGCAAAATTCATTTCCACTAATGGATTCTGGCAATTTACAGATCTTGGTAGCAACTCCTTTTTTCAGATTCCATATCACCAGCGTGTACTGATCAAAACAAATGGCCACTTCATGACTGCCTGGCAAGGATGATGTGGTAAAAACCGCATCCAGATCTACAGTATAAGCCGTAAGCGGAAATTTATTTTTGCTTTCAACCTGCAAAGAATTGGTATTGATGCCGATGACCATGCCGTTGGCGCTGTAAAAATAAACAACACCTTCATCTTCTTCTACCGGGTACACATCAGGACCAACACTTTTTGATGCATAGGGATAAGCAAGAACAAACTTATTGGTAATCCCGTTATAAACGCTCACCCCTTTTGAGTGAAACATCCATAACAAACCATTCCTGCTTTTTAAAAAAACAATGTATTGGTTATCCGGCAATCCTTCCTGTACCGGGATATTGATAAAGTTGTGCCCATCGTAACGCTGAAGTCCGGTCTCAAAACTCAGCCACATAAATCCGGCGGCGTCAAAACCCATATCCATTACATGGCTTTGCAACAATCCGTCATTGACATTATAGGTGAAACTGTTCAGTCGCCTTAGCGGTTGCGCATCCGACATGGAAGCGACGCTTAACGCAAGAACAAAGCAGGTTATAAATGCATTTCTCATTTGCAATGGAATAAAAGCATTATAAGTTACATAGAAAATAAAAAAACATCAAAGGTTTCAGGAATGATAACATAAATCTGTATAGGATGATGCCTTTGATTTATACAAATTAAAAAGATTTAAACCAAGGGCGAAAGATCCTTCGCATGTATTTTTCTCTTGTACTACAAATTATGTATTGAATGTGCACGAATGGAAAAGCATTTTTGCATAATTAAAAAAGCATCAGCTAAAATTTATTTTTTCTTTTAAACCAACCAATCTAAATAAACAAACCCAATCTTTTAAATCGTTATAAAATCATTATTATGAAAAAGATATTCTTTAGTTTGAATCTTGTTACTGCAATTTGTTTCTGTTTATTGAGCAGCTGTTCAAAATCCAGTTCATCCGGCAATAACGGCGGCGGAGGCGGCGGCGGCACCACAGTAAGTGACCTCGTTGCCAGTTTTAGCAATAACAACAGCAGCACCGGAGTGACGACGGTGTATACTTTCACCTATGATTCGCAGAACCGCCTGATAGAGGAGCAAATTTCCGATGGCACGCCGACAGCTTCTTTTTCTTACGGCACAGATACGGTAACAAAAACGCAGGGCACTACCACAACAGTTTATGCGCTTAATAACGCGGGATATGCCGCATCAGACAACCAGGGCAATACCTATACATATGATGGGAATGGATTCATGACCAACGAAACCAACCCCAACGGTTCATCGACAGTAAATACCATAAGCAATAATAATATTGTCAGCACGGTTCAGACTACAGCCGGCGGCGCATCCACAACCACCTATACTTTCACTTTTGGCACCAAGCCCAACTCATTAAAATACGGGCTCACTTTTCTGGGTGCACCTGATGCAGACGTTATCCAGTCAGAAGGGATAAATGGCGTAAATTATCCATTTACCTATACCTATGATAGCCATGGCAGAGTGCAGACTGAAAAGATCGTGAGCGGATCTACAACGCTTCTTCGCACCTATACTTATATAAATTGACAGCTATACTAAAAGATCAATCGGGTAAAAAGATCCATGCACTTCCGACCGGGCTTTCAATAGGTTTATGGTAAACGCTTTTTGCTATACAGAAAATGAAGAGCCTTGATTTTAGCTGATTTGCCAGGAAATAGCATCAGACCAGCGACATGAATCTTTCGTTGCGGTTCATGATTTCAAAGGCAATTCAATGATAAATTCAGTTCCTTCATTTTCTTTTGTATTTACTTTTATCTCTCCGCCATGCGCTTTGATGATATCGTAACTTAAACTAAGACCCAGTCCAGTTCCTTGCCCTGTTGGTTTTGTCGTAAAGAATGGTTGAAAGATCTTATCGATCACTTTTTGCGAGATACCATTTCCATTATCCATCACCGTTAGCAGGATCTTATCGTCACTCTTTTTTGAATTCACCGAAACGGTTGGTTCATACCTTTGAATCTGTTGTTTACTTTTTTCATTCACCGCATAAAATGCATTGTTGTATAAATTCAACAGCACTCTTCCGATATCCTGCGGAACGATATTTATCTTTCCTATACTACTATCAAAATCTGTATTCATTGTTGCGTTGAAAGATTTATCTTTTGCTCGAAGACCGTGATAACTTAATCTTAAATATTCATCCGCGAGCGTGTTGATATCTGACAGCTCTTTTTGACCTGTACTTGACCGTGAGTGCTGCAGCATGCCCTTCACAATGGCATCTGCACGCTTGCCATGATGGTTTATTTTTTCCTCATTCTGTATAACATCATTTGCAATCGCTTTTACTTCTTCCATATTCCCCTGATCCACCACTTCCTTCAATTCTGCAAGCAATTCTTTATTCACATCAGAAAAATTATTCACGAAATTCAACGGGTTTTGAATTTCGTGTGCAATGCCTGCAGTGAGCTCACCAAGCGAAGCCATTTTTTCTGACTGGATAAGCTGGGATTGTGTTGCTTTTAATTCTTCCAATGATCTTTTTAATTGCTCCGTTCGATGAGTAACCTTTTCCTCGAGCAGCCGGTTTGCCTTTCTCAAGCTCACAGACCGGTAATAGATAAAAGACCAGACTGCACTGATGAATAATATGGCGAACAAGGTATACGCCCACCATTTCTGCCACCAGGGAGGAGAGATCGCGATTGAAATATCTTTTTCTACGCTTATTCCGTCAGCGTTGATCGCTTTTACAAGCAATCGATATTTACCAGGAGGGACATTGAAAAAATATGCTTTGTGCTCAGTGCCGATCTCGCGCCAGTTGTTGTCATAATTTTCCATCATATAAAGATATCTTGTAGCCCCTGTGCCGGCATAATCTGTTGCGCTGAAATCAACTGAAAAAGTTGTCTGTTTATATGTTAGGTTGATCTCTGTAACCTTCCATATTGCCGTATTCAAGACACTCCCCTGCCCCGGATGAATTTCCTCGTCATTGATCCGGAAACCGGTAAAATTGAGAAATAAAACCCCGCTATTTATATGAAGGGCATCCGGATCAAGAAGATAAAAGCCATTTTGATCGCCGATCAGGAGCCGTCCGTTTGCGAGTTTCAAATTATCGCAATCATAGTAATTATTGTAATGGATGCCATAGTTTTTCCCGAACACATTTACGATCCTGGCTTGTCTGTCGATCCTGATCATCACATTACTGGTCGTCAGCCAAAGGTTATGGCTATTGTCTTCAAGCACGTGGAGGACGTTGGAAATTTTTATCGGAGAATTATAATTGACATATTCTGCAAATGTGTTCTTAATGGAATCGAAATAATAAAAACCATCTGTTGCCCCTACCCAGATCTCTCCACGGCTGTCAACACAAATGCACAATACTTCGGATTGTTTTAGATAGCGTGTAAATTTATTTGTCGCATGATCCCACTTACATAATCCCTTAAATGTGCCGATCCAGATATCACCTTTATTGTCTTTGGTTATTACATTTATTATTTTGTTGCTGATGCTATTGCTGTCATTTTTGTTAAAGATATAATGTTCAATATGTCCATTGGATATATCCATTCTGTCAAGCCCGGATCCATAAGTTCCGATCCAAAGATTCTGTTTATCGATCTCAATACATTGAATGCTGTCCGTGGCCACGCTATTATTGTTCCTGCTATCGTGCGTGTACCTTGAAAAAGCATTTCCCGATGGATTGAATTTATAGAGTCCGTTAAATGTCGAGAACCATAAGTTCCGGGACTCATCAGCACGCAAACCGGTTATATCATGATCGGGTGGAATGCTTAGGTCGCCTTTTTTACCTGCGATCCATTGATCTTTTCCTGTTTTCATATTTCTCCTGTCAATCCCCTTAACAGAAGTTGCGATCCATATTATGCTGTCATTTTGTTCGTAAAAAGAATTGGCCCCCGATCGAATATTGAAGTAGGGTATACCGGTATGGGATGAGATTGCCTTATAGACATCACCTCCAATGATCCCCACCCAAAATGTGCCATCTCTTGAGCAAAATCCCGATAAGGCATCGGGTGATTCATAACCTGAAACGGTATCCTGGTTCATATAGGTTACTCCTCCGGGATTCTGCTGGCTTCCATAGTGGTTTCTTTTATGGTTCACCGGGTCATAACGATTAATACCGTGACCCGCGCTGCCTACCCATACATATCCCAACTTGTCCGTCTTAATAAAGGGCATCACTTCTGAAATTGCAGTATCGGCTTTTTCAGACATGGATGGATCGAATGGAAAGCGCGTGAATTTACCGGTTCTCCTATCCAGCATCTGGAGTTCATGCTCTTCCATGCCCAGCCACAGATTTCCGCTGGAGTCTTCAGATATTGCATAGGCTATGTCATTGGCTAGTTTGTTACTGTGGTCCTTATTAAAATAATTGGTGCATTTACCGGTCGCCGGGTCCAGGCTGTTCAATCCCCCGATCGCTTTTTTATGATAGGCCTCACCAAGGTAAAAGTGCCCGTAACTGAACCAAATAATATTTTGGCTGTCCTCATAAAGAGCGAAAATAGAATTGTCGGTTTGATGAATTGGATCACCTTTATCAACGGGATAGTGAACAAAGCTTCCGGTCGATCTATCTAATCTGTCTAGCCCGTTAAAAGTGCCGACCCAGAGATTACCCAGATGATCGGTCATTATGGATAAAATGGTGTCGCTGACTAATGAAGATACGTCCCTTGCGTTATGGCGAAAAGAGGTATAGATACCCGTCGCGGGATCAAGTTTTTCAATTCCTGCTCCCCAGGTTCCTGCCCAAATCATATCTGTCGAGTCAATGGTAATACAGGTCAGGTCATTGAGTGTTGCTGCATCACCATTTCCACCTGGATTTGGAAAACTTTTAAAAGAAGTGCCATCATAACGATATAAACCTACCGAAGAGCATACCCAGATATAGCCCTGCTTGTCCTGGGAAATGCCTCTTATATATCTTACGCTGTTAAGCGGTCCATCAAGCACTTTTTCGAAATGAATATCCTGTGAGAAACCCCAGCTGAGCCGGCAGATAAAAAAAATGAGCGCAAGGATCTTAATGAGAAAGCAATGAAACTTTCGGCGAATATCCATCAGGCAGCAGTTTTGGAGTTGCTTAAAGTTAAAGATATTTTCTATTTACGCCTAAATAATCAAATCTATGAAAAGCCAGAGCCTTCACCATTTGTAGATGATCAACCCTGAATCCCGGAGAGAATATCCAGTGAGGTGATGCGATCAGGGAAATTCCAAAAGGATCAGATATTGTGGTTGTCATATTTTAGATACTCATAAACGTTAGTAATACTGGGGTATTCGTTGATTGCAAGAAATAGAATGCTCCGGGGCTTTTTGTGTATATTTTTTGAAAACCTATCCTGATTTCAATAACTTTCATGAATGAAACAAAAGATAATTTATTACGGTTTAATTATGATGCTATTATTGAGCTCAGCCCTGCATGCGCAAAGCTATCCCAGGTTTAAAGTGCTGGCTTTCTTCAGTACATCAGTCGAGAAGGCGCATGTGGATTTTGCCCATGATGCGATACAGTTCTTCAAAGAGCTTACCGTGGGCAACGGCTTTGTCTTTGATACAACAAGCAATATGGCAGATCTCAATGAAAAAAAGATCAAGGATTACCAGCTGCTGGTATGGATAAACGATTTTCCGCACACCGACTCCCAGCGGGTAGCTTTTGAAAAATATATGGAAGGGGGTGGCGGCTGGCTGGGTTTTCATGTTGCCGGCTATAATGACAAAACCACCAAATGGCCGTGGTTCGTGAACTTTTTAGGCGGGGCTGTTTTTTATAATAATAATTGGCCTCCCCTGCCGGCAAAACTTACTGTCGACGACAGCTTGCATCCGGTCACCAGGGCGATCCCCCAGACCTTCATCTCTCCGGTAGGCGAATGGTACCAATGGAAGCCGAGCCCGCGGGAAAACAAAAGAGTAAGAGTGCTGGTGAGTCTATCGCCCGAAAATTTCCCGATGGGAATCAAAGATATCATCGCCGGTGGGGACATGCCGGTTGTCTGGACGAACATGGATTACCGCATGATATATCTTAACATGGGACACGGACCACATATACTTTCTGATGCTACTCAAAATAAATTGATCATTAACGCCTTTCGCTGGGTGGTCACCTCGGATAAAAAAGGAAACCCCATTGATAAATAGCCATCATAAAAAAGCGACCAGGGCAACCGATACCATGAGCTAATGCAATACCACAAAAGCAATATTCGCGGCAGACTGGGTACTGCTGATCTTCATGATATACACCCCGTTCTTTAATGAATAAATATTAAAAGGAAGCTGACCGAAGCTGATCGTATGTTTCCCCTTGGGCTGCTGTCCCAAATTAAAAGAACCCAGATTTTGTCCCACAAAATTAAATATGGAAAGCCCAATATTGCTTTGTGCAGGCAGATCATATTCAATGACGGAACTGCTGCTTGCCACCGGGTTGGGATTGATCTTTGCCAAAAAGCTGCTTACCGTCGTGGTATCTGGTGGTGGTTTTGATGACGTATCATTGAGGTTCTTGTTGATGTAAACTTTATACTCACCCGGTGATAACGTAATGCTCTGGCTATTTCCGGATGCAACAATGGTATCAGTTCCAAGATAGTTATACCAGGTGCCCGCAGTTTGGAATGTGACATTTGCAGATGCCTGATTGACATCAAAATTGCCCATAACGGTGATGGATATCCCAGTATCTGCCAGCTGCAGGGTTCTGAAAGAGCCGGATAAAGAATAAGTATAATTGGTTGAAGTTGCTAACAAAGGATGCGTTGCATTTAACTTAAATAAAGATGTATACACATCATGCAAATGCTTTCTTCTTGCATCCTGCAGATAATCCCATCTTGGCGGTTTGGGAACAAGCCTGCAGGTACCTGTTTGATCAACCGTTCCGTTGGTACACCAGTTTATAGAATAATCATAGCCTAATTCATCAAACTCATACAACATTTTTGGACCTGGAATCATCGCCCAAAAAGCAGCAGCCATTTCATTGCGCTGTAAACCTGTGGTGGTGTCTTTAATATTGTAAGATCCGCTTGTGTTACCATATTGTTCATTCTTATACATCAGCCTTTCATCATCATGACTTCCCTGGTAATTGATCAGGCCTTTTTGCGCAATGCCCGATGCTGCCGCAGTGGATCCGCTCAGATCCCAACCCGTGGAATAACCCATGGTCGATTGCTCATAATTATAACTCATGTCATTCCAAACCATCATCCCGCTGTTTGCATATACCGCTCTTTCCGTGTTTGTTGAAAATATTTCCAGTATACAATAACTACCTGCAGAAGCAGCCTGCTCCGTTGCGTATAAATTATTCCAGATATTTATTCTTGTCGTATCATAGGCATCCCAGATATTATCATTGCATGAACCACCGGTCGCATTGCATGAATTTACTTTTGTAAATCCGGTCGCCAGATCAAAGCGATAACCGTCAATATGATAGTTCTT
The DNA here is from genome assembly GCA_021323755.1 of Chitinophagales bacterium. Classification (GTDB taxonomy): domain Bacteria; phylum Bacteroidota; class Bacteroidia; order Chitinophagales; family Chitinophagaceae; genus Puia. Next base: position 34,251 of record JAJPKJ010000060.1, read on the forward strand.
CAGCCAGTAGGCAATCACTCTTTGTCTGAAATTTTGTGTTGCCGCGCTTGCATTATTGAACTGATATCCCACATCATAATCATGCGTATAATATTGGCTGAACCAGGGATTATTTGCGGCTGGAATATTGTTGGTGGGATCCCAGTACATTTGCACCATGGGCGAGGATCCAAAGGAATGATTCAACACCATATCCATAATGACCGCAAATCCCTGCTGGTGACAAGCATCGATAAATTGTTTGAGTGCGGTGGCTGTCCCATAGACCTTATCGGGAGCGAAATAAAAATTCGGATTATATCCCCAGCTGCTCGCTCCTTCAAAATTGTTGAATGGCATCACTTCAATAGCATTGATACCGAGGGATTTTAAATAACTTAGTGTATCCATCAACGTTAGCCAGTTGCCTGTTGCCAGAAAATCCCTTACCAGTAATTCATAGATCCTCAGATTGCTGTTGGCCGGCCTTTGAAAATTGGTCACCTGCCAGTTGTATTGGGGTTTTGCTGTTTGAATGATGCTTGCCAGCGTCCCGCTGGCACCAGATGGAAAAGACTTGAGGTTTGGATAGGTTGCCGGAGAAATCGACGGGTCAACACTTGCATCCAAAACCTTTTCTGTATTGTAATCAGCCAGTGTCAGCGCATCATCGATCACATACTGATATGCATATTCCACGCCAGCGGTCAATCCATTGATTTGGATCCAGAAATAATTGCTGTCGGGCGTTTCATTCATCTGGTAATTCGTCGACTGAGTCCAGTTGTTAAAATCACCAACCACCACGATCTTATTTTTATGTGGTGCAAATAAGACCAGGATCGCCGAGGTATCACCCGGAAGATAATTGATGCCTTCTGTAGCCCCAGCCGGGACAGGAGCGATATTTGTAGCCCCTCCCACATAAAAATTGACGGTATCGGCAAGGGTGCTGGTGCCACTATTCGCCGTGGCGATGATCTGTTGATTTCCGGGAGCCGTTATACTGAGCGTTGCTGAAATGGAATCGATCGCATTGCCGGAGTTAATTGGGGTGCCGTTAAAATATAAATTCATCGAACCATTTTGGTTGGATACAAAGGTGACGGGAAGGGAATTGCCAACTGACTTTACGATCGGCTCCGGAGCCGGTGTATACAAGGGCTGGAACGGAGGTTGAATGAATTTACCTGAGAACGCACTGCTGAAAACATTAATGTACATATCGCTGCCATCGCTGTTGGCCTGCTTGGATGAGCCATTTCCATTGCGAAACAATATGGCAACTTTTAAAATGGTTTCACCAGCCGGAACTGCAAAAAAACTGCGAATATCATTTATCGTGTATTGATACCTGTTATTCCCCAATGAAATAGCCTGAGCTGCAGCATTTGTTGTCCCCCATGTAAATGGAGCATATCGCCAGTCCGAAGAACTGGTACTTAAATTGGTGATCACCCCAACATGAACATATACATCACTTGTATTTGCATAATTGTACAGACCTTGATTTCCTTTGGAGCAATCAACGATCACCGAGATCGGACTGGTGTCAACAGGAAAATATGGGGAGACCGTAAGCTCCTGTGCCTGCAGAAAAAAAACAAAAAAAAATAATCCAGTAAAAACAGACAATTTTTTCATACTACGCGATCATAATTTTACAAAATATATTTCAGAAAACCTTTTGAATAAAAAAAGGCGCTTTAACGCCTCCTTTTATTTTCTTAGAAAGATTTTTAT
>JAJPKJ010000038.1 GCA_021323755.1 Chitinophagales bacterium
CGGTCGAAGCCAACGATCAACATTATGAAGTACCGACGTTATTCTATCAATATTGTCTCGGTAAACATTTAAAATACAGCAGCGCCTACTGGAAAGAAAATGTTGATAATTTAAATGCTGCAGAAATTGATATGCTTGAACTGACCTGCCAAAGAGCAGGATTAGAAGACGGGCAACGGGTGCTGGAACTCGGCTGCGGATGGGGCTCACTTTCTCTTTTTATGGCAGCCAAATATCCGCAAAGCCATTTTACAGTTGTTTCAAATTCGCGAACGCAAAAAATGTTTATTGATGAACAAATGCAACAGCGAAACATCATTAATCTAATGGTGATCACCGCCGACATGAATATATTCTCGATCAATGAAGAATTTGATCGCGTAGTTTCTGTCGAGATGTTTGAACACATGCGCAATTATGAAAAGTTGATGAACAAGATCTCCTTTTTGTTAAAACCCAACGGAAAATTATTCGTACATATTTTCACACATAAAGAATATGCCTACAAATTCGAAGTGAAAGACCAAAGTGATTGGATGAGTAAATATTTTTTTACCGGTGGCATAATGCCCAGCGACCACCTGTTATTATATTTCGCCAATGAAATGAGCATCGAAAGACACTGGCATGTAAATGGATTGCATTATAGCAAGACTGCAGAAGCATGGTTAAAAAATATGGATGCCCATAAGAAAGAAATCCTCCAATTGTTTACACAAACTTACGGTAGTACAGATGCAGTAAAATGGTGGGTTTATTGGAGGGTCTTCTTTATGGCTTGTTCCGAATTATGGAAATACAACAATGGCAATGAATGGATGGTGAGTCATTATTTATTTATAAAAAAATAATGGAAAAATTAGCCATCATAGGAACCGGAATTGCTGGAATGGGTTGTGCTCATTACTTGCATAAAGAATATGATCTTACCATCTTTGAGCAGAATGATTATATCGGCGGCCACACAAATACGGTCGTAGTAGATGAAGCCGGGACAAATATTTTCATTGATACCGGTTTTATGGTATTTAATTTCGAAACCTATCCTAATCTGTGCAATCTTTTTAATGAGATAAAGGCGCCGATAAAAAAAACAAACATGTCTTTCAGCGTACAGCATGTTCCTTCAGGATTGGAATATTGCGGATCCGGATTGAACGGATTATTTGCACAACGAAAAAATATTTTCAATCTTTCATACATTAAAATGTTGCAACAAATTTCACGCTTCAATAAGGTATCCGTGAAAATATTGGACAATCCGCAATATGAAAAATATTCTTTAAAAGAATTTATCGATGAATTTGATTTCGGCGAAGACATGTTATGGAAATACCTGGTGCCGATGAGTTCAGCAGTTTGGTCAACGCCGATGGAAAAGATGCTGGATTTTCCCGCTGCAACATTAATTCGCTTCTTTAAAAATCATGGATTTCTCGGGCTGAAGACGCAGCATCAATGGTACACATTAATCGATGGAAGTCAGTCCTACCGCGAAATATTGATCAACCCCTTTAGAGAAAAAATCCAAATCAATAACCCTGCAGTGAAGGTAAAAAGGGAGAATAATAAAGCAATTGTTGCAACTGGCAATGGAGCAGTAAAAGAGTTTGATAAAGTAATATTTGCCTGTCATGCAGACCAGGCTTTACGTTTATTGACCCAGCCAACCGAGATGGAAAACCAATTATTGTCTAATTTTAAATATCAAAAAAATATAGCGACAGTTCATTCAGATGAATCGGTGATGCCAAAGAATAAAAAAACCTGGAGCAGCTGGAACTATAGAATAGAAGAAAAAAAAGGAGAAGAAATTCCGACAACCATTTATTGGATGAACAGCCTGCAACAGGTTTCTAAAAGGAAAAATTATTTTGTTTCCATTAATGCGTTGCCCGGCTCCATTAATAAGGATAAATTCATCATGGAAATTGAATACGAGCATCCATTATTTGATTTGCCCGCGATAACGGCACAGAAAGAATTATACAAGTTAAATCAACAAGGCATATTATATTTTTGTGGTAGTTATTTCAAACACGGCTTTCATGAAGATGCTTATGCCAGTGCAGTTTCACTCTGTGAAAAACTGATTAATGATAAAATATGAATAGTTGTCTTTATAAAGCAATGGTAATGCATAACAGACTGGAGCCAAAGCCGCACCGGTTCCATTATGATGTTTTCATGTTTTACATTGACCTTGACGAAATTGATTTGCTACACAAAAAGTTATGGATGCTTAGTCATAACCGTTTTAATTTTTTCAGCTTTCGCGATCAAGAACACTTGCAATTACCGATTGATGATCCGGACAAAACAAGAAATATCAAAGAACAAATTGCCGATTATCTGGATCAAAATGGAATCGCATCAAACAATCTGAGAATAATGCTCCTTACTAATTTGAATGTGTTAGGTTATAATTTCAACCCGGTTTCTTTTTATTTCTGCTTTGATGAAAAGGATGATGTGGTTTGCTGCATTGCCGAAATCAGCAACACATTTCGGGAAATGAAACCATTTTTCATTGGCAAAGAAAATTTAACAGAAAACAAGTTTCATGTTCAAACCAAAAAATATTTTTACGTTTCCCCATTCATCGATCATGATACCGATCTTGATTTCAACCTCACCGTCCCCGATGAAAAGCTGAACATCAAAATTGACGATTACAAAAATGGAAAACGTTTCTTTATCAGTTCGCTCACCGGAACTAAAAAGGCACTCACTAACGGCAGTTTGTTTAAGTATTTTTTGCTATTTCCGCTCATTACCTTAAAAGTGATTACCTTAATTCATTGGAATGCCTTATTATTATGGTTAAAAAAACTTCCGTATCATTCAAAAGCGGCAAACCAGGATTTGCAGAAAGACGTATATAGAAAATACAAACCAAAAACCTGACTGAGTTAATATAGAACATGTCAAATTCAATTATTTTACCTGTTGCTAACAAAAAAAGTTTTTATGAAAGAACGGTTTTGTCGCTGCTTTCAAAAATGGAATTGGGCAGATTGAATCTTACCTTACCATCCGGCGAAGAATTTACATTCGGCAACGGCATCGAAAACATTACGGCTAATATCCAAATATGTGATAATAATTTTTTCAGGCATTGTTTATTATTCGGCGATGTTGGATTTGGCGAAGCTTATGTAAATGGATATTGGGAAACAGATAATATCAGTGATGTCATCAAATGGTTTTTGCTCAATATTGATAACGCACCTTCTGTTTCGGGAAGTAAGGCAAAAGCGTTTTTACTAAATGGGCTGAGATTTGCTAACAAACTCTATCATTTTAAAAGAATAAATTCTATAAGCGGATCAAAGAAAAATATTGCCGATCATTACGATTTAAACAATGATTTTTTTTCTCTCTTCCTCGATGAGACGATGACCTATTCAGCAGCGTATTTCAAACAAAGTGATATAAGTTTACAGCAGGCACAATTGGAAAAGTATGAACGCCTGTGTCAGCAATTGCATTTGCAACCAGCAGATCATGTACTGGAAATTGGCAGTGGTTGGGGCGCCAATGCAATCTTTATCGCTAAGAATTATGGATGCAGGGTTACAACGGTTACCATTTCTGAAGAGCAATATAAACTTGCAAAACAAAAAATTGAACAGGAAAACTTGTCTGGACAAGTCGAGGTGCTATTAAAGGATTATCGTTTTATCACCGGGAAATTTGATAAGATTGTATCCATTGAAATGCTTGAGGCCGTCGGTGCACAGTTTTTGGATATGTATTTTAAAAAATGCGGGGAGTTACTAAAAAAGAATGGCATACTGGCCTTACAGGTCATCACTTGTCCGGATTCACGCTTTGAAAGTCTGCGCAAAGGCGTTGACTGGATTCAAAAATATATTTTCCCTGGTTCTTTATTACCATCCGTAGCGGCAATTAATCAAGCTGTCAACAATACAACAAATCTTACCCTGGTTGACCTGAAGGATATTGGGTTACATTATGCAACTACACTTACACATTGGCGTGAGCAATTTTCTAAAAACATTTCCAAAATAAATGAACTCGGGTTTAACGACCAGTTCATCCGTAAATGGAATTACTATTTCTCCTACTGCGAAGCTGCTTTCATCATGCGTAACATCAATGTGATGCAAATGATTTATGTGAATCCAAACAATACAATTAGGTGAACATGAAAACGGTATTTGACAAAACAACAAGAGATGAATTGATCGAAAGGATCAGTAAACTCAATGAAAGCAGTACAGCCCTCTGGGGAAAGATGCATGTATCGCAAATGATGAAACACTGCACAAAGGTTGATGAGATGTGCTTAGGCAAGAAAAAATATAAACAATCATTGATCGGCAAATTGTTTGGAAAATTAGCCTTAAAAGGAATGCTTAAGGATGAACCCATGAAAAAAAACCTACCTGCTGTACCGTCATTCAGGATCAAGGAAAGCAATATTGATATCACTGCAGAAAGGAAAAAATGGATCGAATTAATAAAAGAGTATGAACATTTCCCAGGTCCGGATTTTGTTCATCCTTTTTTTGGAAGAATGTCCAAAGAACAAACTGGCTATTGGTCTTATAAGCATACCGACCATCATCTCCGGCAATTTAATGCCTAACATTCCCTTTAGGCTTTATTAAATCATTACTTCAGCACTTATTTATTTTTAAAAAAATCTTAAAAAAATTTGGGTAACTCAAAAGTTACCTATACATTTGGGTAACTTAAAAGTTACATTTTATGAACAGGACAATTAAACACCAGTTTTTTTATTCCCAGACACCGGAAACAGTTTGGGAATTTTTGACAAAAGCAGAGCTTATTGCTCTTTGGCTAATGCCCAATGATTTTCAATTGATCTCCGGACACGAATTCCGATTTACGATCAAAGCAATTCCCGAATTCGAATTCGATGGGATTATTTATTGCAGGGTTTTGGAAATTGTTCCTTTCAAGAAACTGGTTTACTCGTGGAAGGGTGGACCTGGAGATGGCACGACCAATCTTGACTCTGTTGTTACTTGGACACTTGTTGAAAAAAACAATGGAACTGAACTCTTGCTGGAACATACCGGCATCATGGAAAACCTTTCCATTTATAATGCCATGAACGAAGGTTGGCTGAAAAACATTACCAGGATTGCAGAACTGATAAAAACCGAATCAAACGGCAAGACCAGGTCTTGATGTATTCCGGCTAAAAGGATCTGTTCTCATTGTAATCATGGGCAAAGAAAGACATTATATGCTGAAAAAGGATGCCTTCAATACATTGCCGGATGGGATAAATTATTTTGATTCGTTCTGGAAAAATAAATTGAAAAAATCAATATGAAAAATACCAGTTATACAGCAACAATTGAGGTTGAGAAATCCCCGCAAGTGATTTTTAATTGCCTCAAAGAAGTTCCAAAATGGTGGAGCAAAGATTTTGAAGGTAAGAGTAGTGAGCTCAATGATGAATTCATCATTCATCACCCCAATGCACATTTTTCAAAGCAGAAATTGATTGAAGTGGTTCCAGATAAGAAAATGGTCTGGCTTGTTATCGAAAGCACACTTTATTGGCTCGAAAAAAATAAGCATGAATGGACAAATACAAAAATGATTTTTGACATAAATACTGCTGGTGATAAAACGACGCTTCGCTTTATCCACGACGGTCTGGTACCGGAAAAAGAATCTTACGAAAGATGCAGCAAGGGCTGGAATATGGTTATTAAAGATTGGCTGTTGAACTACATTAATAAAAGCAAAGAGAAAATAAGAGATTGCGAATATAGTACAAGCATTGAAGTTCCATTTCCCCCAGGAGTTGTTTTCGAACATATCAACGAGGTTTCTGATTGGTGGCCGGAAGAAGTTGAAGGACAAAGTGCTAAACTTGATGATGAGTTTACATTCCGGTCCGGAAGCATGCATTATTCTAAGCAAAAGATTGTAGAATTTCTGCCAAATGAAAGAGTGGTGTGGCTTGTAATCGAAAGCATACGCAAGCCAGATAATTATGAATGGACAGGTACAAAAATGACTTTTGAGTTAATCCCGAGTGGCGACAAGACCCTGCTCAATTTTACATACAATGGTCCTGTTCCTGAAAATGAAAATGACAGGCTTGTCCAGGTTTGTGATATGGTGATCAAAGAGAAGTTTTACGATTATATCACAAAAGTTAAAAAATAAGAAATTATTTAAATGCAAAGAGAGATGGAAAACAAAAATTTTCAAAGTTCCATTACAGTGAAAGCAACTGCTGAAGAAGCATTCGATAAAATCGGGCATGTCTCCGAGTGGTGGTCAACCAATGTCGAAGGAGATCCTTTGCAGGCCGGCGCTTTTTTCACAGTGAGATTTGGAAAAACATTTTCGATTTTTAAAACACTGGAAATTATCCCAGGCAAAAAAATAGTATGGCATGTAGTGGAAAGTTACCTGCCCCTTTTTAAGCATGCGAATCAATGGGATGATACCAAACTGGTTTGGGATATTGCTGCGCAGCATGATAAAACCCAAATCACCATGACGCATATCGGGCTTACTCCGGAAATTGAATGTTTTTACGATTGCGAAAAAGGGTGGAATTATTATATCAAAGAAAGCCTGGCAAAATTAATTACGGAAAACAAAGGATTGCCTGGTTATGGAATATTCTGTTACGTTTTAAATGCGGATAGAAAATATGAAGGAATATTATTTACGAAAAATGATCCGCTTCCGGATATTCCGCAGGATTTTATCTTGATTGATGTAAAGGGAACAGCAGGTGAGCGTGTTGTCTCGGCTTATTCTGCGACCACTGTGAACAGTGCAGATTTTGACAGGCAATTAATACGAGGAGAATATTATATGCTGGTAGAAAATAAATCGCAGACCAAAGACTTTTCTCCACTCGAAGATATATTGAACGCCTTAAAATTAAATACTTAAAAAAAATAAAATGGAAACAAAAAATTATCACGCAGCAATCAGCGTAAAAGCAACGGCTGAAAAAGCTTTTGAAAAAATAAATCATGTGAAAGCCTGGTGGGCAAAAAATCTCTCAGGCAACTCCCAGAAGCTGAACGATGTATTTACCGTTCGCTTTGGAGAAACTTTTGTAACATTTAAACTCGTTGAAGTTGTTCAGGATAAAAAAGTGGTATGGCTTGTTACTGATTGTCATTTGCATTGGCTTAAAGACAAGAAAGAATGGATGAATACAAAAATCGTTTTTGAGCTATCAGAACAAAATGGCTCAACAGAAATTGGCATGACGCATCTTGGACTGGTGCCGGCAGCAGAATGTTATAAAGATTGCAAAAAAGGATGGGATGGCTACATAAAACAAAGCTTGTACAAATTGGTAACCGAAGGAAAAGGAATGCCGGGATGATTGATCGTCAATTAATTTCTTACTTCTTTAAATCTCGAAAAGATTATTGCTGCAATGACGCAAAGTACAAATCCCAATATACCATTTAGTCGTATTCCAAAATCATGACCAACATCTTTGCCTTGAACGAGAAACATGGCAAACAATGCAATGCCTAGTGTTTGCGCGATCTTGACAAAAAAATATCGCACAGCAAAATAAATGGCCTCTTTATTGGAACCTGTATCCAGTGTGTCCTTTGCTATCACTTCAGAAAGGATGGCGACGGGTAAAATATTTAACGAAGCAACAGGAATGGAAGCTAAAAAAACCAAAGCATATATCTGCAGTTTTGCATTAATATCAAATTTTCCCAGAAAATAGATTCCGGCGAAAACGATTGATAATAGCAACAGTGAAAAAGTTACAATGGGTTTCTTACCGATCTTTTGTGAAAGAATATTAACAACAGGATAAAAAATAAAAGAACCAAGAACCATTGTTATCATTAATTTATTGCCAATGCTTTCAGGTAATCGCAAAAGCACCGTTACAAAATATAATAATCCCGAAGTGATAATGGTCACCCCGATGAAATAAGAAAAATCCGCCACGATAAAAAATTGAAAATTTTTATTCGTTAGCGTTTGTCTTAATGCTTTACCAAGGGGAACAGCGCTGGGTTTACCAACTGAATATTTTTTTTCATTAATACCCCAGGCCGTAATAGCCATAAACAGCGCAGCCAATAATGCAAACATGGCAACCGTATATTGCAATGCGGCCAAACGGCTAAGCATAAACGAAGTTTGCAGCATATCAGCGATATTAAAAGTGTTGGAGGCAATCGCAATTCCAAAAACATAACCCAAGGATTGAAAAGTAGACAGTCTAACTTTAGCTTTCGAATCCGGCGCAAGCTCCGGCAGCAGTGCATTGTAGGGAATTATATAAGTGGTAGTTGAAACATAAAAACCGATCAGCATGAAGACAAGCCATATTACATTCATGCTGCTCTCCATTTTCTTTAATGGATAAAAAACAAGAAAACAGAATACCAATGAAGGCAAAATAGCCACCTTCATAAAAGGAATTCGTCTGCCTTGCTTGTTGGTGCTGCGATCACTCAATTGCGCAATGAGCGGATCAACAATAGCATCAACCAATCTTCCGCTCGCAGTAATAATGGAAATCAAATTAAAAATGCCAAAAATCACCACCTGGCTTATGAGCAATGGTAAACCACTTGTTGTTGGGGGTAGGTATAAATAAACCAATATAACGCTGATAAGATTGATCATTACACTCCAGCCCATCATGCCAAATGCGTAAATGATTTGTTTGCCAAGTGGAAGTGGTTGTTGCATGGCACAATATACAGCTAATAGCTATTTGCTTTTTGATGCCAGCTTTAGTAGAGCCCCTTGAGTTCCTTTGCAACCCCTGTCCGTCCTCTCTGGCGGGACCTGATCTGCAGAATCAGTATTTTACAATTTCAATTTCGCTCTTTCATATTGTAAAGGCCACGAAATATCTTCATGTAATTCCCGCGCAGCGTGCAATGGAAAATAAGGATCACGTAAAAACTCGCGGGCAAGTATGATCAAATCTGCCTCCCCCTTTTGCAAAATTTCCTCTGCCTGTTTTGCGGTGGTAATGAGGCCGACAGCGCCGGTTAATATTCCGGTTTCTTTTTTTATTCTTTCTGCAAAGGGAACCTTATAACCGGGCGCTAATGGAATTTTCGCATGAGGCGAAGTGCCGCCACTCGAACAATCGATTAAATCAATGCCTTTATTTTTCATCATCTCCGATAACTGCACCGAATCAGCAATACTCCATCCACCATCAACCCAGTCAGTTGCAGAAATGCGCACAAATAAAGGGTTTTCAGTGCTCCATTCTTTTTTAACGGCTTCAATAACTTCCATTAATAATCGCGCACGATTTACCAAACATCCGCCATATTCATCATTTCTCTTATTACTTAAAGGAGAAAGAAACTGATGCAATAAATAACCGTGCGCCGCATGTATCTCGATCAATTTATATCCGGCTTTTATTGCGCGTTTTGCCCCAATGGCAAAATCATTAATTACTTTTTCAATTCCATTCCTGTCTAATGAGGCAGGCGCCTCCTGAGTCTCAGAAAAAGGAATATCACTTGCGGAAAAAGTCAACCACCCGCCATCGGCTATCTTTATTTGCTTTCCTCCTTTCCAAGGACTCGCATTACTCGCTTTTCTTCCCGCGTGCGCAAGTTGCACCCCAGCAACTGAGCCTTGCGAATGAATGAAATCAGTTATTTGCTTTAATTTTTCAATATGCTCATCTTTATAGATTCCCATATCATCCGGTGAAATTCTTCCTTCCGCTGAAACGGCGGTGGCCTCCTGTATCACCAACGCAGCGCCGCCAACAGCGCGGCTTCCCAAATGCACCAAATGCCAGTCGTTGGCAAATCCATCAACAGAAGAATACTGACACATCGGCGAAACGACGATCCGGTTTTTAAATTCAATGTTTTTGACCCTTAATTTGCTAAACAATAAACTCATAAAAATTTATCCTGATGATTTTTTGAGGATGCTTAATGCTCACCATTATCAAGCCAGGCTACTTTTTGCACTGGCTGATGATCCTTAACAAGAATGTCGCGGTATAGTTCAGGTCGTCTTGCATTTCTGTAACGATAACCCCCGGACTGAAGAATTTTTTCCGGGGTAATGACAGCCATTACAAAATCATTTCCGAGCGTACGACATTCTGCAATAATATCTCCGAATGGGTCAATGATCATTGAGCAGCCGTTCTTCAACTGATCATCATCCATTCCAATGGGGTTTGAAAAAACAATGTAGATGCCATTATCATAAGCGCGCGCCGGTAACCATTTCATCAACCAGCTTCTTCCTTTCAATCCATCAAATTCGATACGCAATGAGGTCGGATCAGATTCGCGATTATGCCAAAGCTTCGGATCCACAAAACCCGCGCCCGGCCTGGTTGATGGAGTACACATGGTTACGTGGGGCATAAAAATAATATCTGCGCCAAGAAAAGCTGTGGCGCGAACATTTTCGATAATATTATTATCATAGCAAATTAATATTCCGCACTTCCAGCCATGCAGTTCAAAAACACAATATTCGTTTCCGGGCTGGAGATAAGGATTGATAAAGGGATGTAATTTTCTAAACTTCGCTACCATTCCGTTCTCATCAACACAGACATAAGCTTTGAACAGATTGTCCTCTGTATCTTTTTCGAAAAATCCGGCGAGAATGGTGATCTTATTTTTTTTTGCGATTAAGGTTAGTTGTCTAATACTATGTCCCTCGGGAATAAATTCAGCAAGTTCAAGCATTTGTTCCTTTGAAAGATGGCGGGCAAATGTATACCCCGAAACAGAGCATTCATGAAACGCGATAACGGAGGCGCCTGCAACCGCTGCTTTTTGAGAAAGATCATCAATGACCGAAAGATTATACGCTTTATCATTGCTTCGATGTTCAAATTGAGCTGTGGCGATTTTTATGTTATTCATAATATTTTAACTGGCTACTTTGTGGACAAATGAAATTATTGAATTTTTTATTACATCGGTAAAACGGTAATCCTTAAGGGTTAAAAGAAAATAAATATCCACATTTTACTGGTGGATATTATCAGAAATATAATCTGCATCATTTTCATGTATTACACTTAATTTTAGGACTTAAATAAAAACCCATGAAGCTTTTTGTTGCTGGTCTCCCTTACGATTTCGATGATATTGATCTAAAAGAAATGTTTGAATTATACGGCGTGGTATATTCAGCAAAAGTGGCGCTGGACAAGGAAACCAGAAAAAGCCGCGGGTTTGGATTTTTAGATATGCCAAATGATGCCGAAGCACGCGAAGCCATACAGACCCTTAATGGAGCTGAATTGGGCAGAGGGAAAAAGTTGGCCGTCAAACAAGCAGAAGAACAACCACCAAAACCGGGATTCTCCGATCAGCGGGGAAGGGACGGAAGAGATAATAACCGCGACCGCAGAAGATATTAGCCCTCTACAATTTTTTTAGCATAATATTTTTATACCAGACCTCATCACCATGGTCCTGTAACGCTATGTGACCCGTGGTAAAAGTGCCGAAATTAGGCATATCCTTAAACTTGCTTCCTGCAATTAACTGTTTCCATTTATCATCCCAAATCATTGTTGAAATGACATGCACCCCATTTAGAAAAAGATCGAGTTTGCCGTTATTGCTGATTATCTCCACTTTATTCCATTCGTTAAACCCTTTTGCCGACATAACCGTCGAAGGAATCAGATCGTACAGATCGCCTGCTTCATGCTTAAAACTGTGTGCATCTTCATTACTGTCTTTATCGCAAACCTGCATTTCCATTCCGGTATTCCATGTTTCTTTATATTTTGTTGTGTCTTCATTTACATAAAAAATGATTCCGCTATTTCCCTTCTTGCTTATTTTCCATTCTAGTTTCAGATCATAATTACCAAAGGCGCTATCCGTTACCAGATCGCCGCCCCCGGAAGTTTGATACCCGTTCCTTGTCGCAGATTGGAGGTGTATACTGTTGCTGTCAACATTCCAGGCATTGCCCGGTGCCGGTTTGCCGTAAGTATGCCAGCCTTTCAGGGAAGTTCCATCGAACAAAGAGATCCAGCCTGAGTCAGCGCTGTTTGTATTAGCCGAGGTGGAATCCGATGATGATTGATTATTGGTGTTTGCATTTTGGCAAGCAATCAAGATCATCAAAGAGCTTGCAAAAAAAAGAAGTTGTTTCACGATGAAGTTATTTAAAAAATGAATAAAACTATCGGTTATATATACCTGAAAACCTGAACAAGTTACAATCTTTGATATTAATTATTATTAATTGTTAAGAAGACAGTTATAATATCCACAAATCGAGTAAAAAAATCCACAACTACTTTTTTGTAAATATTTTTTTCTTATCTTTTGCAATATTTTACTACTTAGGCGAGTTTCTAAAACTGGCAATTTGAAAAATCATTAAGGTTATTTCTGCAACAAGACTTGTCCTAAATTACATTGATTTTTTACTTAATATATATAGTCGCATGAGAAAAATTTCGGTAATGGTGGTGGATGACCATTCACTCCTTCGCGAAGCGTGGAGCGTTTTGCTCAGTCAGCACAGAGAATTTGAACTTGCCGGAGACGCGGGCGATTCCGAAACGGCGATAGAAATAATTCAGCGCAAACGTCCCGATGTTATTATGCTTGACATTAGTATCAAACCAAAAGATGGTTTTGAAATTGTGAAACATATCATGCGCATTTCCCCCGAATCAAAAATCCTTGCTTTATCAATGCATTCATTTCCTGCGTATGCAAAAAAAATGTTACAGCTTGGAGCAAAAGGTTATGTTACCAAAAACTCATCAGTAGAAGAAGTCGTAAAAGCCTTGGTGCTTGTAAGTGAGGGGAAAAATTATATATGCAGCGAAATTGTTGAAATAATGACCAATATGATTGGTGAAGAAGATAATCCCAAACATGATATCAATGTTCTTACTGAGCGTGAGGTAAAGATTGTGCGATATGTAAGACAGGGAATGTCATCCCGTGAAATTGCAGAAAAGTTGAAAATCTCTTACCGGACCGTTGAAGTCCACCGGTCTAAGATCCTGAAAAAGTTGAACTTTAAAAACACCCCTTCATTAATAAATTATATTAATTACACCAATGCAGATCTTTAATTTATTGAGTCTGTAATTCTTAAAATTTTCGGCTACACATTGACGGTAGTTATATTCATAAAATTTTCCGGCGTTTTTCTTGGTTTTTAACGAGGCATTATTCTGGCAATACTCATATATTTGAGTAATGGCGCAGGAATTAAAATCATCAACACAAAACAACGCATCAACCGATGAACAGTTGCTCGCCACCCTGGGCTATAAACAAGAATTGAAAAGGTCGTGGTCGGGATTTTCAAATTTTGCCATTTCATTTTCCAGCATTTCCATTTTAAGCGGATGTTTTACCACATTCAGTCAGGCATGGAATAATGGCGGACCTATTACCATTTCCATTGGATGGCCTGTAATATCTTCATTCATTCTAATCATTGGGTTCTGCCTGGCAGAATTGGCTTCCGCATATCCGACATCCGGCGGAATTTATTGGTGGGCATCAAAACTTGGCGGACCGAAAGCCGGTTTTTTTACCGGATGGCTAAATTTTATCGGGTTGCTTGCCATTAATGCCTCTGTGGTTTACGGCGCAGCAACATTTTTGAATATTATACTCGGTATGTATTCGCCGCATTATGCCGCAAATTTTTTAGATGGCGATTACATCAAGCAGCAATTTTTCTGGTTCATGATCATCATGATCTTTATTACCGCGCTAAATTGTTTCAGCACACAAATCCTTGCCATATTCAATAATGCTTCCGTGTGGTGGCATGTTGGCGGAACGATTTTAATTGTTGCCATACTCATTATTGTTCCAGATGAACATCAAACTGCTAAATGGATGTTCACCACGCGTATAAATAATTCCGGGTTCGCGGGCGTAAATACTTACTGGCTCTACGTTTTACCCCTAGGATTTTTATTGACTCAATATACCATCACCGGTTTTGATGCATCGGCGCATCTTTCAGAAGAAACGCATGGCGCCCATTTATCCGCCGCAAAAGGAATCTGGAAATCTATTTTTTATTCTGCCATTGGCGGATATATCTTATTGATGGCTTTTCTTTTTGTGGCCACAAAGCCTGAAACCATCAGTTCCTTCGACACAAATATTAACCCTTTCGGCGGCGGCTCAGTGATCGCCATTTTGTATAATGCATTATCACCGATGATGTTCAAACTGATCATGATCGTTTCCACTGCCGGTCAAATTTTTTGTGCGATCGCTTGCCTTACTTCATGCTCCCGAATGATGTTTGCTTTTTCGCGCGATGGCGCAATTCCGGGTTATCGCTATTGGTCGAAAGTGAATAAAAATATGGTGCCGTTATATGCGGTGCTGGCATCTTCAATCATTGGAATCATCATTACGTTACCCGCCTTATGGAAAAGCCCGCGAGGGATTCCAACAGCATTTTATGCCGTTGTTTCAATCGGGGTGATCGGTTTATATCTCGCGTTCTTAATTCCATTATGGTTGAGATGGCGAGCCGGCAATCATTTTCAGGCTGGTGCCTGGACCTTAGGAAAAAAATATAGATGGATGAACCTCATAGCGGTAATTGAGATCATTATTATCTCCATTTATTTCATATTGCCTTTTGAACCCGCAGCGGTCCCGGGAAATAAGCATTTTACCTGGCTTGCCGTAAATTACGCTCCTGTTTTGGTTGGCCTCACCCTGATATCACTTTGGATCTGGTGGAATGTTTCTGTAAAAAAATGGTTCACCGGCCCCCGAAGAACAATTGAATAATTTGTGCATTCATCCTGCCGCCAAACAGGTAAAAAGTATAGAAGATCAATAATTTTTTACTGTATCATTTCACATTTAGGTAAAGAATGCTGATATTAAGTACCATTGCAAAACTCACCCAACTGATATAAGGTACCATAAGCCAGGCGGCTCTTTTATTTAATTTTGAAAAAGAAAGGATACAAAGCAAAATGGTTGCCCATAACAGAATTATATCTGCCAGTGCAACGGCAACCCGGTGGAAATGAAAGAAGATAAAGCTCCAAAAAAAATTAAGCAACAGTTGAACAAAAAAAATGCTCAGCGCAGTATTTCTTCTTTTGGAAGAAGGCAATTTCCAGATCGCGGATAATGCTATTGCCATCATGATATACAGAATCGTCCACACCGGCGCGAATACCCAATTTGGCGGATTGAACCAGGGTTTATTCAAGACGACATACCACGTGTCAATATTTTGCGCAGTGGCAATCCCCGCTATAGCGCCGGCTGATAAGGTAATGAGTAAAGAAAATACAAGTTTCACTGTTTAATTTTTAGTTGATACAGGATTATCACATCAAAACAAAAGCCAGCTTTCAAAACATTACCCGGCAATTTATTAATCGTATTTTTATTTTATAAAGAATCTTTCATGCGTAAATTATTTTTTCTTCTGTTATTTTCATCAACAATCATTCAGGCACAAAAAACGGATGAGCATTTACAAAAACAAATACAAGAACTGATCGCCGGTTTTCATGGAGAAGTGGGAATTTTTGTTCGCGATCTTAAATCCGATCGCATGGTTGCCATTAATGAAGATAGCTTGTTTCCAACTGCAAGTATTGTAAAGATCCCGATAATGATCGGTGTAATGAGTAAAATAAACAGCAAAGAACTCGATTATCACCAGGTGATGGTCTATAACGATTCCATGTATTTTAATGAAGGCGAAGATATTCTTGCTTCCTTCAAAACGAACGAAAAGATCTCCCTGAGTAAATTATTAATGCTTTCCATTTCTACCAGCGATAACCTGGCAAGCGTTTGGCTGCAGGGAATAGCAGGCGGCGGTATGCGCATAAATCAACTGCTCGATAGTTTTGGATGTATTTATACAAGAGTCAATAGCAGAACCCAGGGTCGCGAGGCAAACCGTGCTGTGTATGGCTGGGGACAAACAACGCCAAAAGAAATTTGCTTTATCATGCAGAAGATCATTAATGGAGAAATTTTTAATCGGCAGACATCTGATCGCATGTTGAGAATTTTGGGACGACAATATTGGGATGAAACGGCGCTCTCTCAAATTCCGCCAAATATTTATGCTGCAGATAAAACCGGCGCCCTGGATGAATGCAGAAATGAGGTGATGTATGCAAATGCGCCACATCCTTATCTGTTCAGCATCTTCACAAAAAATAATAAAGATCAAAGTTGGGATTATAATAATGAAGCCTGGATATTGACCCGGAAACTTTCAAAGTTGCTTTGGGAATATTTCAATCCCAAATTAAAATGGAATACCGACCCTCTTAGCAAGTAAAATATCAGTTACCCATTGTTGTTAGTAGCAAATATTTAATCGTGGTTGATCTTCACGATTGCCACTTATCCATTTTGTTTATCAGTTCGATTTTAGATATTTTGTATATTGAATAATGAACAAACACCGGCTGCTACTATTATTGCTCCCCTTTATTTCATTTCATTTATAT
This sequence comes from Chitinophagales bacterium, assembly GCA_021323755.1. Lineage (GTDB taxonomy): Bacteria > Bacteroidota > Bacteroidia > Chitinophagales > Chitinophagaceae > Puia. Next base: position 16,487 of record JAJPKJ010000038.1, read on the forward strand.
GCGCAGGATGTAGATTTTTTTAAACCTGATTCAATCAAAAAGGAAATTGATGCGGTAAAAATCTTTACGTTCATTCATGTTGATGGAACAATGAACGAGCCTGAATGGAAACTGGCGAAACCCTCGCCGCGCTTTATCCAGATCGAGCCTTACCAGGGGAAAGAGCCGAATTTTGAAACCGACGTGAAAGTGCTTTATAATCGAGAATATTTATATGTCGGAATATTTGCAAAAGATTCACTCGGTAAAAAAGCAATTCATGCTACAGATTTTATGCGCGATTTTGATTTTACCAGGCACGATCTCGTTACACTTACTTTCGATGGATTTAATGATAAGAGAAATGCGATGTCCTTTGCAACCAATGCTTATGGCGTACAACGTGATCTGCTGGCATTTGATGATTTATATTACGATGTAGACTGGGACGGGCTCTGGCGCGTTCGCACATCAAGAACAGATTCAGGTTGGTTTGCCGAAATTGCAATTCCATGGCAAACTTTGCGTTATCGAAAAACAAATGACTCGACTCAAAATTGGGGATTTAATATTTATAGAAACAGAAGACTCACTAATGAGATCACGGCACTCTCTGCATTTCCACGTGTGTTCAGCTCCTGTCGAATGGATTATGCGGGCATTCTAAAAAATCTCGAACCGCCGCCTCCAAAAGCCAACATCCGCATTCAGCCTTATTTTCTCGGTTCCTATGATCATTATAAAAACTTCGATTCAAGTTACCAGCCCCATGCAACGCATTACAAAGTGGGTGGCGATCTTAAATGGGCTATCAATCCGAATGCAGTTTTGGATCTTACTGCCAATACCGATTTTGCTCAGGCCGATGCAGATCTGCAGGTAAATAATGTTACCCGGTTTTCTGTTTTTTTCCCGGAGAAAAGACAATTTTTTTTAGAGAATGCTTCTTTGTTTGGAGTGAATATTGCACAAGCCCCTGATTATTCTGGTGGGAGCATGCACATACAACCATTCTTCAGCCGGTCAATAGGATTAGACACAAGTGGAAATCCGATACCGATTGTTGCCGGTGGCAGATTTGTTTACCGTTCCTCAAATCTGAATTATGGCGCAATCGTAATGCGCCAAACTGATTCAGGGAATATCCCCGCAACAAATTTTTTTGTTGGAAGACTATCAAAGAATTTTGGTGATCAAAATAGAATCGGCGGATTAGTAAGTGTGAAAAATAGCCCCGCAGGAACAAATATTGAAAGTACCATCGATGGCTTTTTTCGATTGGGAGAGTCGCATTCGCTAAACACGATTCTTACGCAAACCATTTCTACCAACACCGGTAAAAAAGGTTTTGCCGGGTTCGCCCAATATTATTACTCCACGTTGCACTATAAGGTTTGGTGGACAGAATCCGTTGTAACCAAAGATTTCGATCCTGAAATGGGTTTTGTTTCTCGAACAGATGTAATCGGCACTACGCCTGGCGTTAACTGGTATTATCGGGGGGACAAATTACCATTCAAGAAAATCCTCCGTTCATTTGAACCCGGCATACTTCCCGAATTTTATTTCCAGGCCTCTACCGGAAAATTCATCGAAAGAGATCTGCCTATTTGGCCTATCTGGCTTAATTTTCACAGTGGCGCCTTTTTTGGATTCGGCATCACCCCCACTTTTCAACGTTTAACTGCTCCGTTTCAACCTTTGGGATTAAATATCAATGCCGGCGATTATTATTATACCCAGCAAACGGTCTGGGCGGGTAGTGATCCATCAAAAATCATCAACCTTTCTGCATTATATACATGGGGGAATTACTTTAATGGAAGCCTCACCACAACAGATCTGAAAATGCAATTCGCACCGATTCCATATATTTCCATTTCCGGTGAATTCAATCGCAATCATTTTACCGGAGTCGGCCAACCGAAAACAAATTCAACTGTTGACTTGTATATCATTCAAGGAAGATTTGCATTGAATCCACGATTACAATTAGTAGGTTTTTATCAAAGAAACTCACTGAATAATGTGCAGAGTTATAATATTCGCTTTTCCTGGGAATATCAACCGCTTTCTTACATCTATATTATCTACAATCACGGATCTACAAATGCGCTTAGCGAATTAAAGCAGACCGAGGATCATGTTATAGCCAAGATCAGTTATCTTAAACAATTCTAAAGGGAATATATTTGTTGCGATATATTTTCTTATTAATGAAAAAAAGCCCATTACGATATCCTGGCGGCAAATCACGCGCTGTAAAGTTCTTAAAGGAATACATTCCTGATTTTGCAGAATGCAGGGAACCTTTTTTCGGAGGCGGCTCTTTATCTTTTTATTTGATACAGCATTATCAGCATAAAAAGTTTTTCGCTTCCGATCTGAACTATGAATTGTATTGTTTCTGGAGACAATTGCAAAAAAATAAAGACGATCTAATCGCAGGAATTCAACACCTCTATCATGCTTATAAAAAAAATATGAGCAACAATGATGGAAAAGAATTATTCAAATTACTCCTTGGGCGGCGCAATAATAATATTTCTGAATTGGAAAGGGCGATAGATTTTTTTGTGCTCAACCGGATCACTTTTTCCGGAGTGGTTGACAGTGGCGGGTTTTCGCAGGGATCATTTGAAGGAAGATTTACACAATCAGCAATCCACCGGCTCAATGAGGCATCGGCGCTTATTGGCAATATTGATTTTTTTTGTGAAGATTATTCTTATCTCATCAACAAAGGCGGAGAAAATGTTTTCATTTTCCTGGACCCTCCGTATTATTCGGCAACCAGATCAAAATTATATGGAAAGCGTGGGATTCTGCATACACAATTCGATCATGAAGAATTATTTGCCAATCTTCAAAACTCAAAACACCATTGGCTGATAACTTACGACAACAGCGATTATATCAAGAGACTTTATCGCGATTTTTACCAGCTCGAATGGACATTACAATACGGAATGACGAATGCCTCATCGGCAAAAGACAACGAATTATTAATTGCAAATTATGATTTGCAAAATCTGCATTCATCTTCCAGCTTAACTCCTATTTTTGCATCTCAATTATAAAATATGAGCACAGTAAAAATCGGATTGGTGCAAACGACTTGTGTAAAAGACAAAGAGACCAACCTTGATCAAACCATTGAAAAAATAAAAGAAGCCGCTGCCAAAGGTGCGCAGATAATTTGTTTGCAGGAATTATTCACATCATTGTATTTCTGTGATGTGGAAGATTATGAGAACTTCAAACTCGCTGAATCTATTCCTGGTCCTGCAACGGAAAGATTAAGCAAACTGGCAGCGGAATTACAGGTTGTCATCATCGCTTCTTTATTTGAAAAAAGAACGCAGGGAATTTACCACAACACCGTTGCCGTGCTGGATGCAGACGGCACTTACCTCGGCAAGTATCGCAAAATGCATATTCCCGATGATCCGGCTTACTATGAAAAATTTTATTTTACACCCGGCGATCTTGGTTATAAAATGTTCAAGACAAAATTTGCCAAGATCGGTGTGTTGATTTGCTGGGACCAATGGTATCCTGAAGCTTCGAGAATAACGGCATTGATGGGCGCTGAAATTTTATTTTATCCAACAGCAATCGGCTGGGCAACATCCCAGGATGAAGCAACAAACACAGAACAATTTAATGCATGGCAGACCATTCAGCGCAGCCACGCTGTAGCAAATGGTGTGCATGTGGTCAGTGTTAATCGCGTTGGCTTTGAACAAAACGGCGCCATGAAGTTCTGGGGCGGTTCGTTTATTTCAAATCCGTTTGGAAGGATCCTTTACCAGGCATCACACGATAAAGAAGAAATTGTGGTTCATGAAATCGATACGTCGAAAACCGACAGCTATCGCACGCATTGGCCATTTTTGCGCGACAGAAGAATTGATTCATACGAGCCGATAACCAAGCGGTTTATTGATGAAGTGTAAGCCGGAAGACAAAAGGAAATATTTATTGGTAAAATAAAATTGATTTTGACCTAATCTTATTGCAGAGATAAATCACCTCTTCAGGTATTTCTTTGAAGAAAAATAATTAAACCCTTAAATTTCAATTATGAGTTCAGCAACTCACAAAATGTTTAACGATCAGTTTCCGGCCCAGGACCCCCGACCGCAGACCTCCGGCTACCCCAAACAACTCGGCTATTATTTCCCGGCCGAATTCGCTCCGCATGCTGCAACTTGGTTAAGTTGGCCGCACAAAGAAGATTCCTGGCCGGGAAAAATTCAAACCATATTTCCTTATTATTCAAAATTTGTAAAAGAGCTTTCTGAAAGCGAAAAAGTTTGCATCAATGTAAATGATGAACTGATGAAAGCTTTTGCTCTGGAATGCTTGACAGAAGCAAATGCCGATCTTGGCAAAATAGAATTCTTCTTTCATCCCACAAATGACGCGTGGTGCAGAGATCATGGTCCGGCATTTTTGATAAATCCGAACGCGGAACAAAAGAAAATAATTGTTGACTGGAATATCAATGCCTGGGGAAATAAATATCCGCCTTATGATCTGGATGATGTTATTCCAACATTGATCGCGAAACAATATAATATTCCCGTTTATTATCCCGGAATAATAATGGAAGGAGGTTCTGTTGATTTTAATGGAAAAAGAACACTGATTACTTCAACTTGTTGCCTGCTGAATAAGAACAGGAATCCACATTTGAATCAACAACAGATTGAAAATTACTTACAGAATTATTATGGGATCGAACAAGTGCTTTGGGTCAGTGAAGGAATTATAGGAGATGATACCGATGGTCACATTGACGACACCGTTAGATTCATTAATGAAGACACGGTTATCACGGTCGTTGAAGAAAATAAGCACGATGAAAACCATGAGCTGTTGCAGAAAAATCTCGCCGAACTAAAGGCCATGCGATTAATAAATGGCAAACAACTTAACATCATTGAAATTCCGATGCCTGATGAAATAATCTATAATGACCAACGATTGCCGGCATCATATGCAAATTTTTATATCGCCAACAGATCGGTCATCGTACCCACTTATCGTTCCGATAAAGATGAAAAGGTATTAGAAATAATTGCAGCATGTTTTCCCGGCAGAAAAATCGTGGCCATTGATTCCACCGAAATAATCTGGGGATTAGGAAGCTTTCATTGCCTGAGCCAGCAGGAACCTGAGGTTTGACCGGTAATGGATCTGGCAAACCTCTCGACAATTCACCCCCTGTTACTCCAATTAAGAATGCACAGCAATGATCGGTATTACGCTTTGGTAGGCAAGTTTTTTTGTGTGCGATGTCTTAAAAAAATGAGAAAGGAATGAATGCTGTTTTGGAATAGTGATGATCAGATCAATATTTTTATCTGTGACAAATTGATTAATGGCATCCATAAAATTGTACATGCGAATGAAATAAAATTCAGGATTATAGTCCTTCAGCATCTCCTGCAACTGCACACGTCCCGCCTGGTATTCTGCAGTCACCTGCACATAATGTTCATCATTCACATTCACCACATGCAAATTGCAGCCGAATAAATTCAATACGGTTTTGAGGTCATGTGCAGGAATCGTTTTTTCAATGTCTTCGAAATCGGAGATCAGCATAATATTTTTTGCTGCTTTAAACTGTGCTTCCGGCGGAACGATCATTACCGGTACCGTTTGTTTTTCAATCAGGCTAAGCGTATTGCTGCCCACAAATATTTGCTCCAGCTTATTTCCTCCTGTAATTCCCATTATCACCATCTGGATATTATTATGCCGGATATAACGGTCAAGGCTACCCACAAAATCATGTTCTTCTTCCACCACCAATGTTATGGGCACATTGGTGATGCCGGACAATTCTGATTTTACACTTTCCAACGCCAGTTCCATTACGGATCCTCTTGCCGCATCATCACTTTCAAGGGGAGTTCCATCACTGCCGGCCTCAATGGTATCGAATACATTGTACAATATCAATTGTGAATCGGCGACAACGTTTGCGATATGCGCAGCAAAGCGTGCTGCATTTTTGGAGGTATCAGAAAAATCGGTGGGAACTAAGAAAGTATTCATAATGTAAGTTTGAGCAGATAAAGCTAATAAATGTTTATTTCATTTGCATTGCCATAGTCAGAAATGTGTAAATTGAGCCGCAATTTAAAAAACAAACTGCTATATGAAGAAGTCATTCAAACTAATCTTGTGCGTTTTACTGTGCACAAATGTTTTCTGTCAATCTAATAATAAAATCGCGATCATTCCTGAACCTGTTTCCATCACCTCAAATGGGGGGCATTTTTCATTGCCCAAAAACATCACCGTTCAGGCGCCTGCCAATGCGGATCTAAAAGAAGCCATTCATTTATTGGTAGATAAATTAAAAACGGCAACAGGTGCAAGCGTAATGGTAACGCCATCATCCAGTACAGCAGGTACCATAAAATTAATATTGAATAAATCGGCGAATGATGTGATCGGCAAAGAAGGTTATACACTGACAGTAATGCCAACCGGCATTACGATCAAAGCCAACGAATCTGCAGGGTTATTTTATGGCATCCAAACGCTTTGGCAATTATTTCCAAAAGAAATTGAATCCAAGAGCGCAGGAAAAAATATTAAATGGGATGCTCCCTGTGTAACAATTACAGATTATCCCAGATTTGCATGGCGCGGATTAATGTTTGATGTGTCCCGGCATTTCTTTACAAAAGAACAGGTGAAGCAGTATATTGACGCGATGATAAAATATAAATTCAATTTATTGCATTTGCATTTAACCGATGATGAAGGCTGGCGCGTTGAAATTAAAAGTTTACCAAACCTTACAAAAGTTGGCGCCTATAACGTAAAAAAGGTAGGTTACTTCGGAACTTTCTCCACCCCAACACCCGATGAACCCCGTAACTATGGAGGTTTTTATACACAGGATGATATCCGCGAACTGGTTCAATATGCTAAAGCAAGATTTGTAAATATTTTACCGGAGATAGATGTTCCCGGCCACAGTCTCGCAGCGGTTGTCTCCTATCCTGAATTATCCTGCACACCTGGGGCAGAAAATTATCATGTTCGTTCAGGTGAAGAGATCATGGATTGGTCTCACGGTCAGCCGCCGGTTGCATTGGTTGATAATACACTTTGCCCTGCGAATGAAAAAGTGTACGATTTTTTAGATAAAGTATTAACAGAGGTTGCGCAATTATTTCCTTTCCCTTACATACACATGGGCGGCGATGAATGCCCGAAAAATTATTGGGAAAAAAGCGATGCAATAAAAGCGCTGATGCAAAAAGAAGGATTAAAAAATATGGAAGAAGTACAAAGTTATTTTGAAAAAAGATTAGAGAAGATCGTTGAGTCGAAAGGAAAAAAATTCATGGGTTGGGATGAAATTCTTGAAGGCGGTTTAGCGCCTGATGCGATCGTGATGAGCTGGCGCGGAATCAAAGGTGGCATTGAAGCGGCAAAGCAGGGACATCAGGTGGTGATGAGCCCCACAACTTTTGTTTACCTTGACTACATGCAGGCTGATGCCGTGATGGAACCACGCGTCTATGCGACGCTCCGCTTGAAAACGGCTTACCAGTTTGAACCGGTCCCCGATAGTGTTGATTCAAAATTCATCATGGGCGGACAAGCCAATCTGTGGACAGAGCAAGTGTACAATATGCGTCATGCAGAATATATGACCTGGCCACGCGGACTTGCTATTGCCGAAAGTGTCTGGTCGCCGAAGGAAAAAAAGAATTGGGATGATTTTGCCGGTAGAGTGGAAAAACACTTCGATCGTTTTGACGCTGCAGAAACAAAATATGATCCGGCTGTTTACGATCCTATTTTTAAAGCGGGCAAAGACGCAAATGGTCAGTTGCAAATTGAACTGAGTACAGAACTTGACGGACTCGATATCTATTACAGTTTTGATAATTCATTTCCCGATAGCTTTTATCCAAAATATACACAGCCACTCACTCCGCCAAAAGATGCTGTTCAATTGAAAGTGATCACGTACCGCGGCAACAATCCGATCGGGCGTATGACAGTAATGCCCATAAAAGAAATGCAACGAAGAGCAGACCGCAAAAAAGGTGATGATGAATAATATCTTGATGACCCAAGCCGAAAGATCATGATAAGAAAGCTGATGCATAAAAATAAAAAGGACAATGAGCATAAAAGGAACTATGAAATTCAGCGGATCGAAACTTTTAGCGATGGTGTTTTTGCATTTGCCGTAACGCTTTTGATTGTATCGCTTGAAGTTCCAAAAAACTTTGAGGAATTGATGATCAATATGCGTGGGTTCTTCGCATTTGGGATCAGCTTTTTAATTCTTGTTTTTATTTGGGTAGAACAACACAAGTTTTTTAGGAATTATGGACTGGAAGACAACTGGACAATTACTTTAAATGTTGCTTTACTTTTTTTGGTATTGTTTTATGTTTACCCGCTAAAATTTCTTTTTACACTTGTATTTAGTAACGAAATATATGCCGGGAAACAAATTCCCTTAAGAATAACTGATGCACAAGTGCCCTTGCTCATGCAGATATATGATGCCGGTTATATAGCCATTTATTTTCTTTTCACCTTAATGTATATCCATGTTTTTCGTAAAGCGGATTTTCTTGAATTAACTGCTATTGAAAAGTTTGATTGCAAAACCAATATCCACAAACAACTGATTATGGTGGTCGTTGGAATATGTTCATTTATTTGCGCATTATTGCTGCCATTACCCCTTTCCGCATACTCTCCATTTATTTACGTTCTCATTGGCCCGGTGCTCACCATTTATTTTCATTACAGAATAAAACTGCGAAAAAAATATTTTGTGGAAGAATGATAAAAAATTTTTAACCGATCTACAGTAAAAAGAAAAAAACCATAATCCTCAATTCTGCTCCAGCTCGTCCTTTGATGGCAGTTTCGGAAAAGGATTATGCGGTTCTGCCTGATACCAAAAAACAGTAGAGCTGATGTCGGAATGCTGCACCAAATAAGCGCCATTACTTTTCCATCCCAAATCCTGTATCGTTACCCGCAAACTTTTTTCAAACCTTATCGGATCCATAATATGCCAGCGATACAATCCAAATCTTTCCTGGGAAGTGTATAATCCGTCTGGTCTTATCACCTGGGGTAATCCGGTATATGCAGTAGAAAATTCGTGATATTGATGATTCACTTCAAAATCATAAGACCCGCAGAAATAATCTTCCGTTCCTGTTCCATTAATGGTTGGAAATTTGGTGTCGCCGTCCATGTAAAATTTTATTTCTCCTTCGCCCCACCATCCATTGTTATGAACGCCCCAGGCCAGGTAGGTCCCAACATATTGACCTTTGCCCTTAATGCTGTCAACCAAGGTGCAAACGCCATTATCAACCGGGTTTTTTCTTCTGAATTGCGCATGAAAATATCCTGCATCCGGCGGCACTTCCGTTAGGGTGTAATCAACCTGGTAGTACAAATACATTTTCTCCGTGTTGATATTCGTCATCGTTATTTTGCATTTTTTTCTAAAAGGCATCGTCCAGTAACAATTGAATGCGCTTCCCGGATTAACCGTAACCGGCAAGGAATTCAGTTGCGCATAAGTGCCCCAACCCATTCCAAAAAAATCTCCGACAGGAGTTTCAACAGAAGGCTGGTTTTCATCATCCCAATAAATTCTGAAAATGGAAAATCGCCAGTTGCCGGTCGGTGTCATCCAGATATGCTGAATGGCTCCCGGGCCGCTGATCTCAGCCATGGTAAAGGTTTCACCGGGTTTTATTACGATGAATGGATTCACTTTCCAGCCTTGGCCCAGTTCACGGGCAGCCTCCCGCGCACTTCCATTCTCCAATGTTGCCATACCCGCTTTGCCCGGTTCGCCGGTTAAACTCTCCGGACCGATAGAACGTGTTTTTGCATCTGATAATTTAAAAAGATTACCCAGATTCATATCTAGCCCGTTAAATGAATTTGATTTTTGCGCAATCGAAGAAAATGCAGCGCCGCATAATAATATGCAGACAATTAGATTTTTCATATCAGCAGTTTTATTAGAAAGGAAATTTACTGAAACATTTTTGTAATAATATTTTCTTTGAAGAAAGAATGCTATGAAAATTTTATTGCAACACAAATAAACGCACGAACAATTTTCCACATTATTGCGATTATTTTTTCCGGCAAAATTTTTGTTCACAAAAGGTGGATAAATGATTTGCTAAAAGCGGATTTTCAACCTTTTCTTTTTTGGGGTTCCGCTATATTTGCCGTTGACCAAATACAGAGAATTGTGCGATTAAAAAGTTTAGAAATAAAAGGCTTTAAGAGCTTTGCAGATAAAACACAGATTAGTTTTGACGAAGGCGTAACCGGCATAATCGGTCCAAACGGTTGCGGTAAAAGTAATATTGTTGACAGCATCCGCTGGGTTATCGGTGAACAAAAAATAAGTCACCTGCGTTCTGAAAACCTGGAAAGTCTTGTGTTCAATGGCTCCAAAAGCCGCTCTGCCTCAGGTCTGGCGGAAGTGAGCCTTACTTTTGAAAATACCCGGAATTTACTTCCCACCGAATTCAATACCGTAACCATCACCCGCAAATTTTATAAAAGCGGTGAAAGTGAATACCGTTTGAATGATATTTCATGCAGGCTGAAAGACATCCAAAATCTTTTTATCGATACCGGCATCACCACCGATTCCTATGCCATCATTGAACTGGGAATGGTTGATGATATTATCAAGGACAAAGAGAATAGTCGCCGCAGAATGCTTGAACAAGCCGCCGGCGTTTCCATTTACAAAACAAGGAAAAAAGAGGCCAAACAAAAACTTGATGCTACAGAGCAGGATCTCGCCCGCATCGAAGACCTGTTATTCGAGATAAACAATCAACTCAAGACACTCGAGAGCCAGGCAAAAAAAGCGGAGAAATACTATGAAGTAAAAAGAGAATATCGCGAATTAAGTATCGAGCTTGCAAAAGCTTCACTCGAAGGATTTAATCTCACTTACAAGACCCTTAATGAACAAACAGACGCTGAAACCAACAAGCGCATTGAATTGGAAGCGGTGATCGCCACAGAAGAAGCAGTTTTGGAACAGGATAAGACCGGATTAATAGAAAAAGAAAGGGCATTGCAGAACATGCAGCATGCTTTCAATGAACTGCAGCAGAATCTTCGTACCAAGGAAAATGAAAAAAATCTTGTTTCGCAGAAATTGAATTTCCTGAAAGAAAAAGAAACTGGACTGCAGGAGTTCATATTAAAAAGCGAAGGTCAGGTAAAGGGTTTGGACGAAAGCATTTTGTTCACCCAACAACAGGCGGCAGACGAGCAAACCACATTAACGGATCTGCAATCAGAATTAAATAGTTTAAGGTCTTCTGTTGAAGATTACCGTAAGGTCTTCGACGAAAAAAGAATGGCTACAGAAACACTGCGCAATGAAAGCGCGCAGATCCAGCGCAGCCAGTTTGAAGCTGAAAAAAAAGTGGCCGTTGCTGATACAAGCATTCAAAACCTTCAACAGGCAATGCAGCAGTTGGACGATGAAAAGATCTTACGTGAATCCCAACTACATGAATTGCAAAATGAACATTCACAAAAAGGAAATGATCTCAGGAATAAAAAGACCGATCTCGAACAACTCCAGCAACATCACGAAAATACCAAGGAGCAGATATTGCAATTGCAGGAAAAGTTAACCAAACTCCGCCAGGTGCTTGCAGATGAGAATCGTAAACTGGATTCAAAAAATAATGAGCACGATCTGTTAAAAAGTTTGATCGATTCGATGGAAGGTTACCCGGAAAGCGTAAAATTCTTGCATAATAACCCCAACTGGAATCACTCCGCTCCCATCTTGAGTGATATCATTTATGTAAAAGAAGAATTTCGCGCGGCGGTTGAAAATGTTTTGGAACCTTATCTTGGTTATTATGTAGTGAACGATCTCCGAGAAGGTTTACAGGCAGTGCATTTGCTCGATGAGCATAAAAAAGGGAAAGCCAATTTTTTCCTGCTTAATAAATTTGCCGAAGAGCAGCAGCAAACACATCATCAACCCGATAATACCATCCCTGCGATGCAGGTTATTGAAGTGGATGATCATTACCGTCGGCTTGCAGAACATCTTTTAGGCAATGTATTCATTGCGGAAAATGATGAGGCACTGGAAAACAGTAATGGCGCAGTTGTTCTGGAAAAGACCGGCAAATATGTAAAAGGAAAATTTGCATTGACCGGCGGAAGCGTTGGATTATTTGAAGGGAAAAAGATCGGACGCGCAAAAAATCTTGAAAAATTACGCGAAGAAATTGCTGCTCAACAAAATATCGTTTCGGCCATCAACTCAGAAATTCAGGCAAAGCATAATGAGGTGATCAGCCATAATGAGCAGTTGAAAGAACAGGCAATTAAACAAACACAGGACGATATTAATCGCCTCACCAATCTTGTTTTTTCTTTGCAAAACAAAATCGAAAATCTTCACGCCCAACAATATTCTTCACAACAAAGAATGGAAGAATTGCAATTGAACCTGGAGGAAACGGCTTCTTCTATTGAAGGCACACGCAATGAATGGATGCAATTGGTATCTGCAGCAAATGATCTGCGGGAAAAAATAAGACTCGCTGAAGAAGATTATAAAATGGCTTCTGCAACTTATGATAATGCGCTTACTCATTTTAATGATTTCAATTTACAGGTAACGCGTCAGCAAAGTAAAATAAATGGCTTGCAGCAGGAACTGGAATTTAAGAACAGTCAACTGAATGATCTGCACAAGCAGGTCGAATTGAATACGGCGCAATTGGCTCAGACAAATGAAAGCATTGAAGAAAATAAACAGTTGCTCAATACTGCTGAAAATGAGTTGATCACCTTAATGCATCATAAAGAGGAGGAAGAAAGAAGATTGAATGAATCTGACCAGGCCTATTATAACCTGCGCAATTTATTGAATGAAAAAGAAAGCGAGCTTCGGCATAAAATAAAAGAAAAAGATCTGGTTGAACATTTACTGAATGAAATAAAAGATAAGCTGAACGAACTGAAATTACAATTGGCGGGGATGAAAGAAAGGCTGAACGTCGAATTCAGAATCAATCTTGATGACATCATTGATCAGCCGAGGGAAAATGAAATCCCGGTGGAAGAATTGCAGGAAAAAAGTGATCGGATGAAAAAGCGATTGGAAAATCTGGGTGAAGTGAATCCCACTGCCATCGAGGCTTTCCAGGAAATGAAAAAACGTTATGAATTCATCCTCGAACAAAAAAACGACCTGGTTTCTGCCAAAGACAGTTTATTACAAACGATCCAGGAAGTTGAACAAACAGCCAACCAGCAATTTCTCGATACCTTCTACAAAGTGCGCGATAATTTTCAAAAAGTTTTCAAAGCATTATTCACCGAAGAAGATACAGCTGATCTCATTCTGGAAAATCCTGATGACCTGGCCGAAACAGGGATTGATATCGTTGCTAAACCAAAGGGCAAACGCCCTTCTTCCATCACTCAATTAAGCGGCGGAGAAAAAACATTAACGGCTACAGCATTGCTCTTCGCCATCTATCTTATCAAACCAGCTCCTTTCTGTATTCTTGATGAAGTTGATGCGCCACTCGATGACGCCAACGTCAATAAATTCACCAACATGATCCGCGAATTCAGCGGCAACTCACAGTTCATCATTGTAACCCACAATAAAATGACGATGAGTGCGGTGGACGTGATCTACGGCGTAACCATGCAGGAACCTGGCGTGAGCAAATTAGTGCCCGTTGATTTCAGGAGCCTGAATTGATCTTCAAATTATATTAGAACTGGAAATTATTAGCGCTAAGCCACTGTCTTTTGGTTTTTAAATTTTTTAAATTGCTTTACAAAAATCAATAGCATGAAAACGATCTTAATGTTATTCGCTTCCAATATTTTCATGACTTTCGCGTGGTACTGGCATCTTAATAATAAAGACATTTCTTTGTGGAAAGCTATCCTGATCAGCTGGGGAATTGCATTTTTCGAATACTGTCTAACGGTGCCGGCTAACCGACTGGGATACTTCGGTGGCAACTTCAATGGCTTTCAGTTAAAAATCGCGCAGGAGGCCATAACCTTGATCGTATTTACCGTCTTTGCCATCTTCTATCTCAAAGAACCCTTTCAGTGGCGTTATCTGCTGGGATTTGCACTAATACTGGCAGCAGTATATGTAATGTTTAAAAAATAATTCTTATGCCGATATACAAACTTGCATAACTTTAATTTTTCTACTTCTTTAATAGCAACATGCTTATGCGAAAAATATTATTTCTCTTATCATTGCTCTCTTTGTGCATCCTAAAGGTATCTGCGCAAACAGATAGTTCCTCACTTTATAAAGTAAGAAATGTAATGATCCCCATGCGCGACGGAACAAAATTATTCACTGCCATTCTTTATCCTGCCTACCCAAAAAATGCGGTCCCGATCTTGATCGAGCGCACTCCATATGGCGCTGAACTTGGCGTTCGCGAAGATTCTGCGTTTTCTATCCCAAGGTTTTTTCAGTTTTATAATATGGCCAAGGAAGGATACATCTTCGTTTTCCAGGATGTGCGCGGAAAATATAAAAGTGAAGGTACCATGCAAATTCATCAACCCTTGATCCACGAAACAAAAAAAGGCACTATTGATGAAAGCACGGATACTTATGATGCCGTTGACTGGTTGATAAAAAACGTTCCCGGCAATAATGGTAAAGCGGGAATTGCAGGAATTTCTTATCCAGGCTGGCTTGCCCTGGTTGGCGCAGTTGATCCGCATCCAGCGCTGAAAGCCTCATCGGAACAGGCTTGCATGGGAGACCTGTTCTTAGGTGATGATTTTCATCATAACGGAGCTTTTCGTTTGAGCTATGGAATGGAATATTCCTATGAAGTGGAGTTTGATAAGACGACCGACAGTGATTTTCCGTTTCCGCAATTTGATCTCTACGATTGGTACATCAAACTCGGTTCTTTGAAAAATGTAAACGAAAAATATTTTCACCGCAAAGTCCCGACCTGGAATAATTTTGTCGCACATCCTAACTACGATAGCTTCTGGCAAAAAAATTCTCCGCTGAACTATATAAAGTATCCGCAAATACCACAGCTTAATGTTGGTGGTTATTTCGACCAGGAAGATTTAAACGGTCCCCAACTGATGTATGCACATCTTGAAAAAAAAGATAGTTTCAATCGAAATCATATCGTACTTGGACCCTGGTATCACGGGCAATGGGCGAGCGCAAAAGGTGATAGTCTCGGGAAAATTTCTTTTGAAAGCAACACCAGTCTGTGGTTTCAGGACTTGCAAAAAAAATGGTTTGATTACTGGCTGAAAGGGATCGGCGATGGAAAATTTGATGAAGCATACTGCTTTCAAACCGGGAGCAATCAATGGAAAACATATAGTTCTTGGCCTCCGAAAGAAGCAACGATAAAGAACCTATATGCTGGCCCTAATAATTCTTGCTCATTCGACAAGCCGGCATCAGCAACAGGTAGTGTGAAATATATCAGCGATCCTGCAAAACCAGTTCCCTACCGAATGCCCCCAATTGAAGCAACTTACGGCAGAGGAAGTCATTGGCGAACATGGCATGTGGAAGATCAGCGATTTGTTTATTCGCGACCGGATGTAGTGAGTTTTATTATGGATTCGCTGACCGAAGACCTAACGGTAACCGGTCAGATCACTGCGCATCTCTTTGCAAGTACAACAGGCAGCGATGCGGATTGGGTTGTGAAATTGATTGATGTATATCCCAATTTCGATCAAAAAAGTTTTGCCATGAGCGGTTATATGTTACCGGTAGCGATGGAAGTTTTCCGGGGAAGATTCTATAAGAGTTTTGAAAAGCCACGGGCATTGATTCCAAATCAACCGGAAGAATTTGTTATTAATCTCCACCAGATAAATCACACATTTAAAAAAGGCCATCGCATGATGATACAAGTGCAGAGCACATGGTTTCCTGTTATTGACCGTAATCCTCAAAAATTTGTCCCCAATATTTTTGAAGCAAAAGAATCAGATTATACAAAAGCGGAACAAACCATTTATTTCAGCGCACAATACCCCACGCACCTGGAAATACCGGTGATGAAATAAAGTAAGAAAATAAAGGAAAATTCTGGACAATGGGTAAATTCTTACTCATCAGTAAGCTCTTTCTCCTTCTTATTATATGAAAAACAGTCATTTCATTTCAGGCACGATGTTTTGATTGGTATTACTGAAAATGAAAAGAGGGTAGCAACCGCCATTATTCATCAAAATTCGTCACTATGGTAGCAGGAATTATTTTTATTTTAACAGCAGCAGGAATTTCAGTTTATTTTATACAGCAGCCCGCAATGGCGCATAAGGCGCGCAGGGCAAGGAGACTTCGTAATTAACTTCTTCATTCCTTATCTTATTTATTTAAAGAAGAAAGCCGCATTAATGTGGCTTTCTTCTTTTATTGCTGATCTTTTTACAAGATTTTTTTATGTACTTCATTATTCAAATACACAAAGAATATCATTAATTTTATTGCCACGGATTAACTGCCGAAACGATTGCTATGGATATTTTGAAAACTTTATACGATGAGTTTACCGGATTCTTCGGCATCAGTGCTATCATTGATATGGTCAAATCCGGAGACTACAGTAGCCTGCGCACCCTTGATGGAATTGAAAATGTCATCGGACCGATCATTCCTCTTTTATTGGTCATCGAATTCATTCGCGCCGCCATTGATAAAAAATCCCACGTCGGCGGCTACAAGATCCCTTTTTTGATCTACGTCTTTAATCGCTTTGGATCAAGATTCATTTCCATTGCTGCCATCGCATTTTGTATCGGGCTTTTTGAAAAACATGCGATAATCAAAACCACATTTACCTGGTACTGGTTGATCTATGGATATATAGTTTGGGAACTCGGTCATTTTTTTTATCATTATTTCGCGCACAAAGTCCGTTTATTCTGGTGTCTGCATTCTACACATCATGCGCCGCAGGCAATGAATTTATCCGTGAGCTTTGCCCATTTTATCCTGGAAGCGCCATATGCAGATGTGATCAGAACAACAACATGCATTTTACTTGGTGTTAATCCACCACTCTTATTTTTTATCATGTTCATTGACGGAACATGGGGGGCTTTTATCCATGTGGGCGAAAATATTTTAAGGAATGCCAGACTTGGTATCTTAAATAAAATCATTCTAACCCCTTCTGCACACCGCGTACATCATGCGCGCAACCCGGCCTATATGGATACCAATTTCTGCAACCTGTTGAATGTCTGGGACAGGATTTTTGGAACCTTTGCTTATGAACGGGAGGATATTCCGGTTGAATACGGCATTACCCGGAAAATGAATCCAAATAATTTTTGGGACGTTTATTTTGGAGAAATTATTGCTTTAAGCAGGGATGTGATAAAGGCGCCAGGAATAAAAAATAAATTTTTGTACATCGTTATGCCGCCGGGATGGAGCCATACGGGAGAACATAAAACAGCAAATGTGATAAGACGATCTTTTTTACAAAATGAGGTAAAACATAATAACGAAATTGAGTTGAAGGAAAAAATTCCGGCAGAATTATTGAATTGATGGATTGAATAAGATTGCTTAACCATAAAAATAAAGATCAGTGAAAACATTTCTGATAATTATCGCGGCGATTATCGTATTCGGCGGATTAATATTGTTGAAAATGCATCTTAGCGCGGATGCCAATAAAAAGGACCTGACAGCAAAAGCAGCAGATATACCTTCTCTTGAAAATACCATTAAAGCAGATTCGTTGTATACAGTAAAAGATGTTTTGTACAAAGACAGCGGCATTTTGATCGCAGTAGATAATCCAGGCAAATCAGGAACTGAAAATTATTTCGACAAGAAATATAAACTGAATGATTACAGCAATATCAATATGGTTTATGTGTATCAATATGATTCTGCAAAACCATTGCAACAAGCCACGTTTGATGATGCAATAATGGCAAAAGGGAAAAAAATGGGAAGATTCCAGGAAATGTGGGTTACAAAATTCATTGACACAACAGATGGTTCATGCAAACCATTAAAAAAATACGTACAATCTTCGATAAAGAATCCGCAGAGTTTTAAAAATGAAGAAACAAATTATCAACCCGAAAGCATTTACAAAATGCGTGTAGTCTGCAAATACAGATTCACCGACAGCGCCGGAACCAAAATACTAAATGATGTAACCGCGATTGTTGATACGGCCGGCAATGTTACATCGGTTGAAAAAACACAGTAGACAAAGTTCCCATAATTTTTAGATAATCGGTGATGACGCGATCCGTCAAACATTTGTATTTTTATTTGATATTGAATACAAATAAAAATGGCACATTCCAAAGCAGAAAGAGGAAATTCACTGAATTATCTTAACATTCTTGTACTTGTATTATCCGTGTATGTTTTGCTGGCTTTGCTTGCAGATACTTTTTTTAAACTGCCACCACAAACTTCCAAACTGCTTGAATTGATCGATACTTCCATCTGCGCATTTTTTCTTTTCGAATTTTTTGTTCGTTTCTTCATGTCAAAAAATAAATTAAGATTCATGCGCTGGGGATGGATTGATCTGGTATCAAGCATTCCAGCCTTTCCCTTTCTTCGTTTAGGAAGAGCATTCAGACTGGTAAGGCTTTTCAGGATTTTAAGGGCGTTTCGTTCGGTGAGACATTTTATAAGTTATCTTTTTCACAATAAGGCTTATGGCGCCTTTACTACGGTATCGGTATCCGCTATCAGCATGGTCATTTTTTCTGCCATCGCTATACTGCAGGTTGAAAAAGCGCCGAACAGCAATATAAAAACGGGGGAAGATGCGATCTGGTGGGCATGGAGCACGATCACATCCGTTGGTTATGGAGATGTATATCCTGTCACCACCGAAGGCAGGATCATTGCATCCTTTTTAATGTTAGCCGGAGTAGCGTTTCTGGGAGTATTTACCGGTTTTGTTGCCTCGTGGTTCTTGAAACACAAGAGAGTTAAAGAAGAAATAAGCGCGGAAATTGATGCAGTGGAAAAAGAGGAAGGTTTTTTGTAGGATTTGGGCTGCCAAAAGCTCAATAATATGTATAAAGCGCAAACTGGTGTCACGAGGTCGTATAGAATGATTATCGCTGGCTACAAAACAAAAAAGCCCTTCGGTTAGGAAGAGCTTTTATTTTATTTTTCACTTTTTAATTAATAACGATAATGTTCTGGTTTGAACGGGCCATTCTTTGGAATGGCAAGATAAGATGATTGTTCATCTGATAGTTCATCGAGTTCAACACCAATTTTTGCAAGATGTAAACGCGCAACTTTTTCATCAAGATGCTTTGGCAACACGTAAACTTTATTTTCATATTTTTTGTGATTCACCCACAATTCGATCTGAGCAAGCGTTTGGTTGCTGAATGAATTACTCATCACAAAACTGGGATGACCGGTTGCACAACCTAAATTCACCAAGCGACCTTCTGCCAGAACGATCACATCTTTCCCATCAATATTGTATAGATCAACCTGTGGTTTGATGGTATCTTTCGTGTTCCCATAATTCTTGTTCAACCATGCCATATCAATTTCAATATCGAAGTGCCCGATATTACAAACGATGGCTTTGTCTTTCATTGAACGGAAATGTTTCTCCGTAATCAGATCGCGACAACCGGAAGCTGTGACAATAATATCCGCTTCTTTAACTGCGTCAGCCATTTTCTTTACTTCAAATCCATCCATGGCAGCCTGTAATGCACAGATCGGATCAATTTCAGTCACGATTACCCTGCATCCTGCGCCTTTTAGTGATGCGGCGGAACCTTTACCCACATCGCCATAACCGCCAACCACGGCTACTTTTCCAGCCATCATCACATCAGTTGCACGACGAATGGCATCAACCAAACTTTCTTTGCAGCCATATTTATTATCGAATTTAGATTTGGTCACTGAATCATTTACATTGAAAGCCGGAACTGGTAAGGTTCCTTTTTCCATTCTTTCATACAAACGATGAACGCCGGTAGTTGTTTCTTCGCTCAATCCTTTTACATGTTGGATGAGTTCAGGATATTTATCAAAAACAATATTGGTTAAATCTCCGCCGTCATCTAAAATCATATTCAACGGGCGATCAGTACTTCCGAAAAATAAAGTTTGTTCGATGCACCAGTCAGCTTCCTGAAGCGATTGTCCTTTCCACGCAAAAACACCAATACCCGCAGCGGCGATTGCGGCAGCAGCCTGATCCTGTGTTGAAAAAATATTACATGAACTCCAACGAACTTCTGCGCCCAATTCAATTAACGTTTCAATTAACACCGCGGTTTGAATGGTCATATGTAAACAACCGGCAATGCGCGCACCTTTTAATGGTTTTTGTTTTCCATATTCTGCGCGGATAGCCATTAAGCCCGGCATTTCTGCTTCGGCTAATTTAATTTCTTTGCGTCCCCATTCAGCAAGGCTCATGTCCTTCACTTTGTAAGGAAGACTGAGATCGATTTGTGTTTTTACTGTTGACATTGATTTATTTTTTAAAAAGCAAGTGAAATGATAATGATTGAGAAAGACAAAGTTATACAGAAGAACAAAATATGTAATATTATTATTAACTTTAGAACAGATATAACAATTATTCCAATTTATTAGAACAAAATATCAGTTTACTATGGAAAAAGAAGCAAAAAAAGAAAATCAGCCTACCCCAGAAATTGATGACAAGGACCGCGCGATTTTACAGTTGTTGCAGGAAAATGCAAAACTTACCGTACGCGAAATTGCGCATAATGTTCATTTAAGCCCAACCCCTGTGCACGAAAGAATCAAGAAAATGGAAGACTCCGGAGTCATCAGGCAATATGCAGCGCTGGTGGATCATTCGAAAGTGAAGAAAGGGCTAATGGTGATTTGCTATGTTTCATTGAAAGAACATAACAAACGTTCCGGCGCAAAATTTATTAAAACGATGAACGACCTGAGAGAAGTGATCGAGTGTTATAATATTTCCGGCGAATTTGATTTCATGCTGAAGGTTGTTGTTGAAAATATGGATGCCTATTATGATTTTCATGTTAATAAATTAAGCCAGCTTGAAAATATTGGACAGGTACAAAGTACATTTGTAATGGGCATTATCAAACAAACACATCAGCTTGTCTATTAGGCATGATTAATGTATTTACAGCTATTGGCTAAAAAGATAATCACTCTTAAGTATGTGCGTTTCAAACATTACATCTTACATTTTAAATCTCCCATAATATGTTCAACTACGACACCGTCACTCAAGCTGTGAATGGATTAAAACAAAGAGGATACACGATTGATTTTAATATTGACAATGAAGTGATCACCTGCAAAGAAACTCCGATAACATTGATGCCTTCTGAATTTGAGATCAGCGAAGTCTATCGTTTTGAAGGAAATAGCGATCCTGCCGATGAAGCTGTTGTGTACGCTATTGAATCTAAGCATGGACATAAAGGAGTCCTGGTAAACGGTTTTGGCATCTCTGCCGATCAGATAAGTGATGAGCTGATTAAGAAATTGAAAGTGGTTTATTAACAATTAAAACGAGAGCAGGGCCAATAACTAATCTTCAATAATTCAGCTTCACCATCTGTGCAACGACTTTATCAATCGGCAATGTTACCGTTTCTGCTGAAAAATCTTCCCATCTGACAAACCTGAAAGTTTCTGTTTCTCCCGTCGTTTTATACACGCCTAATTGTTTTTCATCAAAATCAAAAGGCTGCTCACGAAGCGGGGTGGTGATCTCTTCCAATGCTTCGGCAAAATAATAAATGGAAATGATCTGGTGCTCCGGATTGAAGGCGCTCATCTGGAAAAAATCCGTGGTATAAATATGATCGGTGATCTTCACTTCAAGGTCCATCTCTTCTTTAAATTCCCTTTTCAGGCAATCTCTGGTTCCTTCACCAAATTCCAATCCTCCACCCGGAAATTTTGTATAATAATTTCCACGGATGAATTCATCGCTTACTAAAACTTTTTTATCTTCCCCTAAAAGAATTCCGTAAACGCGAACGTTGAACATGCAGCGGAGATGATTTATGGTTGATAATTAATTGATGACCGCGTCCATAATGATTTATCCATTATTAAGGCTTTATTTCAACTTCTCCTTCAAAAACCTTTTCCGCCGGGCCACAAAGCCAGATATCCTTAAAAGTGTCATCATCATTTCGGTT
This sequence comes from Chitinophagales bacterium, assembly GCA_021323755.1. Classification (GTDB taxonomy): domain Bacteria; phylum Bacteroidota; class Bacteroidia; order Chitinophagales; family Chitinophagaceae; genus Puia. The sequence continues at coordinate 38,738 of JAJPKJ010000038.1, forward strand.
ATACCTGACCGTTAGTTTCCCGCCTTTTGTGATGACAGTTACGTCATTATAGCCCACATCATTATGATGATAAACCAATGCGCTTGCGGTAACGCCGGTGCCACAGGAAAGCGTTTCATCCTCTACACCACGTTCATATGTGCGCACCACAATTTCATCAGCTTTTTTGGGCTCAACGAAATTCACATTAATACCTTCTTTGGCAAAGTCACTACTGTAACGAATCTCCATTCCTTTATGCACCACATCGTAATCCATCACATCGCTCACCATTTTTACATAATGCGGCGAGCCGGTATTTAAAACATAATCCTGATCATATTCCCTAAGGTCATTAACATCATTCATTTTTAAGTTTACAATGTCACCATCAATTTCCGCCTCATGCTCACCGTCCACTGCAAGAAAATGATATTTATCCTTATGGATGCCGAGATAATGGGCAAACTTCACCATGCAGCGTCCGCCATTTCCACACATGCTGCTCTCCCGTCCGTCCGAATTGTAATATTTCATTTCAAAATCGTAACCACTTTTCGGATTTAGCAACATCAATCCGTCAGCGCCGATCCCAAACCGACGATCGCACAAAAACTTTATTTTGTCAACAGTCAATGCCGTTAGACTCCAGTTGCGATTATCAATAATGATAAAATCGTTTCCTGTTCCCTGGTATTTGTAAAAATGTATTTTCAAGTATACAGAATTGAAAATTTAATTATTTTTTCCCGATCTCAGTGATCCAATCGCCGGTTCAAAAATACTACAAACCTCAAATTATAAATCAGAAACTATTTCCAGCGTATTGACGATTAATTTTTCAACCGCCGCATTTCCATCTTTTGAAAATTGTTTGGTAATGCGGTTAGCCACAATTGCGCTAATGCTTAGACAATGATGGTTCAATATTTTCCCCAATCCATAAATGCCTGCCGTTTCCATTTCAAAATTAGCAATCCGGTGACTGCCAAATTGAAATTGCGTTAACCTGTCAATTAGATTTGGATTACTCAACCCCAGCCGCAATACTCTTCCCTGGGGGCCATAAAATCCCGGACAGGTGACCGTTATGCCATGATGAAATCCATTCACAAAATGTTTTATTAGTGATGCCGATGCGCTGTTAATGTATGGATAAGAGAACCGGTTATGCAGCTGCGTTAACGTAACAAATGAGTGAAGCAATTGTTTTTCTTCTTCATTTTCCCGGTGATGATAAAAGTTCAACAGATTATCAATTCCCAATCCGTGCGTGGAAACGACAAAACTATCTACGGGTATGCCTGACTGTAGTGAACCGGAAGTACCTATGCGAATAATATTGAGCTGCTTCAGGTCTTTTTTGATCGTTCGGGTTGTAAAATCAATATTCGTCAAGGCATCGAGCTCGTTCAAAACGATATCAATATTATCTGTTCCGATGCCGGTTGAAACAACGGTGATCCTTTTTTTTCCGATGCGACCGGAATGCGAGACAAATTCACGATGATGAGACTTTGATTCTATTTTATCAAAATATTTACTGACCACCTGCACACGATCGGGATCACCAACGGTAATGATATTTTCGGCCAGTTCCTCGGGCTTAATATCTAAATGATAAATAGCCCCGCGCGGGTTAATTATTAATTCGCTTTCTGCAATTTGTTGCATAAGATGAACGTTAGGGAAATTAAGCCGAATATACTATTTTTGCCGCACCTCAATGGTTCCGTGGCCGAGTGGCTAGGCAGAGCTCTGCAAAAGCTTCTACAGCAGTTCGAATCTGCTCGGAACCTCAGCAAACTTAAACCTAACAGGTTATTAAACTTGTTAGGTTTTATAATTTTAAATTATGAAATATTCAATGTTTCTCGGAATAACCGCTGCCATTGCTTTGCTGATCGCCTGTTTTATTCCCTGGGCTTATTATCCTGATCTTGATAAAACATTTAACGGTTTTTTTTCTGAAGGAAATGCATATGGCAAACCGGGTAAAGTATTCATTTTCCTTGCTGTTGTTTCGATCGCTCTTTTTATCATTCCAAGAATCTGGGCAAAACGTTTTAATATGCTTGTGGTCGCATTAACGATCGCGTATGCGGTAAAATCTTATGTACTTTTCACCGCCTGTTACCGCGGAATTTGTCCCGACAAAAAATTCGGCATTTTCCTGATCCTGATCTCTTCTGTAATAATGATGATAGCTGCAGTTACTCCCGATCTGAAACTGAGAGACAGTAAATAGCCAGCGCTGGATAAAATTTGGGAAGAATCACTGCCTGTCTCCTTCTTATCCCTGAATCAATCGCGCAATTCCAAAAGCGCAGCCCGCGGCAAGCGCACCAATGATGGTAACACGAAGTGCACCGGCAATCGCATTAACACCCGTAACCTTACTCTTAAAATATCCGAAAATAAAAAGGCAAATCAATGTGATAATCGTTGAAATTTTTAATCCGTCAATTCCGCTGCTAACAAAAAAATATGGAGAAAGTGGGATCAATCCGCCAACGACATAAGACATCCCAATATTAAAAGCGCTCTTTCTTGCGCGTTTGGGATCTGGCTTATCCAAACCCAGTTCATATTTCATCATAAAATCAGCCCATCGGTCTTTATCCTTAATCACTTCAGCAACAGCCTGCTCCTGTGTTTCAGCGCTCAATCCCAATCCCGCAAAGAAATCTTTTACTTCCTGTTTCTCTACCTGTGGGACTTTTTCAATCTCTTCATATTCTCTTTTCAATTCGGAATTATAATAATCAACTTCCGTTTTCCCGGCAAGATAGCCTCCCAAGCCCATGGCGATTGAACCAGCAGCAATTTCTGCCAATCCCGCAATGATTATCAATCCTGTGTTTTGCACAGCCCCGCTCAAACCCGCTGCCAGTGCGAATGGCACGGTCAGTCCATCAGACATGCCAATAACGATATCTCTTAATACCAGAGAACTCGTGAGATGGTGTTCGGTGTGACTATGCGTTAATGTGTCGTGCATTTGATCGGTTGGTTGAAAAGTTGAATGAAGATTCTAAATTCAAGATAGCGATTATCTGATTTATTAATAAAAAGTATTTTGACATTGAATAAGGTTTTCCGATCCAAACATCCCCCAATTTTAAATACTCGCCAAGCTTTTTGAAATGATTTCCACGCACTCTTCAATTTGTTCCTTTGTGATAACCAATGGCGGTGCAAATCTTATTTTGTCTCCGTGAGTGGGTTTTGCGAGTAATCCGTTCTCTTTTAATGTCAAACATAATTCCCAGGCAGCATCTTGCCTGGGATGATCGATCACGATGGCATTTAACAACCCTTTTCCGCGGATCAATGAAATATGCGGCGAATTAAGTTTCTTCAATTCATCTCTTAATAATCTCCCCATCGCTTCTGCATTTTCCATCATTTTTTCTTCTTTCAAAACGCTTAAGGATGTAATCGCAATTTTGCAGGCAAGCGGATTGCCGCCATAGGTTGAACCATGCTCGCCGGGTTTTATGGTGAGCATAATTTCATCGTCAGCTAAAATTGCCGATACCGGCAAAGTGCCGCCACTCAAAGCCTTGCCAAGAATCAGAATATCCGGGCGAACATTTTCATGATCACATGCCAGCATTTTTCCGGTGCGGCATAATCCGGTTTGTATCTCATCCCCTATAAACAATACATTGGCGTCCTCGCAATATTGTTTTGCTTTACTCAAATAATTTTCATCTGGCACTACAACTCCGGCTTCACCCTGGATCGGTTCAACTAAAAATCCTGCAACGTTTTTATCCTGTAATGCCTTTGACAATGCGTTCAGATCATTATAAGGAATTATTTCAAATCCCGGCATGTAAGGTCCAAACTTCGCATAAGAAGATGGATCGCTGCTAAAAGAAATCACCGTGCTCGTTCTTCCATGAAAATTATCTGCACACACAATGATCTTCGCCTTATTTTCGGCAATTCCTTTTACAACATATCCCCAGCGACGACATAATTTTATTGCAGTTTCCACGGCCTCGACACCCGTGTTCATCGGAAGCACTTTATCGTAACCAAAATATTCGGTGATGAATTTTGCGTACTCGCCGAGCAGATCATTGTAAAATGCGCGCGAAGTAAGCGTGAGTTTTTGTGCCTGCTCTGTTAATGTGGCAATTATTTTTGGATGACAATGTCCCTGGTTAACTGCGGAATATCCGCTCAAAAAATCGTAGTAACGTTTTCCGTCAACATCCCACAAAAACACGCCTTCACCTTTGCTTAATACAACCGGCAAAGGATGATAATTGTGCGAACCGAATTGCTCTTCGAGCTGAATATAATAATTGCTTTTTTTAGATATGGTTGAAACTGTTTGCATAAAAATTAAAACTAAAATGAAAAAATAAAAATTAGAAACCGAAAGAAATTCTTTCTTCCCGAAGGGATAATATCGTCATCCTCGATGATCGAGCAAGTCAAGGTTTTGACTCAAAAATTGAGATATCGTGCAGGATATGTTGATAGAAATATTTTCTGCAAGATAAATTTTTTCCCCTTTCAAAACAACTATTCATCATTAATTATTCCCTGTCAACGATTTTATAGTTCCGGTATTCAAACAATCGCTTTCCTGTCTTCTTTTCAACCCAGTACAGCAGTCTATCTTTCATGCTGAATTTTTTCCTGGTAATGTCAAAATCAAAATGCCAGTTTTTATTCTTTATTCTTTGTTGCATCACCAAAGGATGCGTTCCGCCAAATTTTACAAGAGAATCAATCTCCGCATAATTAAAAGCTTTAGTGGCTTCGTTGGAGATCTGATCGGATAATTTGTTGATATTGTATAATTGCTCGAATCGCAAATGTTTCTGCAATTGGAGTTCGGGGTGTTTTACCCAACCATAATGATAGACAAATGCATCGATGGCTTTTACATTCAACTTGCGACCATCCTTTCTGAACCCCTGCGCATCGCGATAAGAGCGGATGGTCTTATCATTTCTTATTATCCGGATTTCATGACTGTACCAGGTTCGCGAGTCGCCGATATAATCATAACTTCCATAAAAATGAAGGTATTTAAAGAGCAATCCTTCAACCCGTTTGTCTTCCAAATAATCCATCATCGCTTTGCGGATAACATCATAATATTTCTCGTGGATAATTTCATCCGCCTGGAAATAAAAACACCAATCAGCGTCAGGAGCTATATTATCGAAGGCTTTATTTGTTTCAATCGCCAGCACCTTTCCCCCTTCTTTCAATGAATCATCCCAAAGAGAATGATGGATTTTTATTTTTGGAGACTGTATCGAGCGTATCAATTCCTCCGTATTATCTTCTGAATTGCCAATGTTCACGATCAGTTCATCGCATAATGGAAGAACGGAATTGATTGCTTCCACAATGGGATAATCAAATTTTACAGCATTGCGCACAAATGTGAAACCGGAAACTTTCAAAAGGTTCTATTTTATTGCAAATACACCGAAATTATTTTCAAAACTAATGGAAGGAATATTATTTTTTTCAAAAATTCCATAAAACGCAGAACCGCTTCCTGTCATAGATGCATATAAAGCTCCTGCACTATACAATTGCTCTTTAATGATTTTCAATTCCGGATATTTCTCAAAAACGACCTTTTCAAAATCATTCGCCAATTTCTCTTTCCAGGTAAAAATGGGTTGAGCAATTATTTCCTTGATCGAGGAATATTTTTCTGAGATCCTCGGTTGCGAAAATGCCCAGGAAGTGTGAATATGAATATCAGGATGAACCAAAAGAAAAGAATAACCGGAAAGATCAAGTTGGATTTCTTTCAAAATCTCACCGCGACCAGAAGCAAAAGAAGGTTTATTCACTATGAAGAAAGGACAGTCGCTTCCTAACTGCGATGCATAACCGATTAGTTGCCCGGTTGATAAATTGAGTTGGAAAAGCCTGTTTAACAACATCAATGTGAACGCGCCATCGGCGGAACCGCCGCCCAGCCCCGCTCCAATCGGAATTGATTTATGGAGATAAATATTTACCGGAGATATTTGCGGGAAATTGTCCTTTAATAATAAATATGCTTTAACGCATAAATTATCGTGCGCATTTCCTTCAACGGCTGATCCTGATATAGAAATTGTAAATTTTTCTGACCGAATAATTTCGACGACGTCATGAATGGGAAAAGGATAAAAAACGGTCTCGATATTGTGATAACCATCTTCGCGCTTACCAACAATATGCAATCCAAGATTTATTTTACCATTGGGAAATGAAAGCATAGTCAAATTTCATATTGCAAGATACAGGTTGCAGGGAAGTCCCCGGGAATTTATGTCCGGCAACGGGACCTTGTAGCCGACAACCCAAGGATTATTTTTTCCCTCGGCTATTGATCTCATCGCGGATGGCGATCGCACGTATATAATCTTCCTGTTCCAACACTTCGCTCAGCAGCGAATTCAATTCTTCCAATGATAATGCTTTCAGATCTTCGTGCGATGAGCTTTCTGTTGTAGTAGTTGTTGTCACGGTTTTTTTCTTTTTTGAGGCATTATCTTCCATTAAAATTCCTGCGCTTTCTAAAATATTCTCATAAGTAAAAATCGGACATCCAAAACGAACGGCAAGCGCCAGCGCATCCGAAGTGCGCGAATCAATCTCAACCGTATCGTGTTCGTTATTGCAAACCAATTTGGAATAGAAGATACCTTCCTGGAGATCACAAATAATGATTTCCTGCAGGTCAATCTCAAAAGCCCCCATAAAATTTTTCATCAGATCATGTGTCAACGGGCGGCTTGGGTGCATTTTCTCCAACGCAACGGCAATAGCTTGCGCTTCAAAGCCACCAATAACGATGGGTAGACGGCGCAAACCATTCACTTCGCCAAGCACCACCGCATAGGAATGGGTTTGCGTAATGCTGTGCGAAAGTGCAACTATTTCCAATTCTATTTTCTTCATAGCCAATGCACGAAACTAAGGATTTTAAGGGAATTTGAAAATGTGCAGAATTATTTTGTTTCCAGCATTAATTCACTACTAAACATTGTTGCGTCCAATACTTCACCGACCAGCAGGATCGAGTAGTTGCTGAACCAATTTGCGAGGAAACGATGAGTCCATGAAAAGGGAGGCCGAACGCTAAACTACCCCTTTCAATTTCTTTACCGCGTCAATAAGTTTGGGGACAACCTCAAATGCATCGCCAACAATTCCATAGTCAGCGGCTTTAAAAAACGGCGCTTCAGGATCTTTATTGATGACCACAATTACCTTGCTGCGATTAACGCCGGCAAGATGCTGAATGGCGCCGGAAATTCCGATGGCAATATATAAATTCGGAGCAATCGCAATACCCGTTTGTCCAACATGTTCGTTGTGCGGGCGCCAATGCGCATCCGCAACCGGGCGGCTACAAGCTGTTGCTGCATGAAGTAATTTGGCGAGTTCTTCAATCATTCCCCAATTTTCAGGGCCCTTTAATCCCCTACCTCCACTCACCACAATTTCCGCTTCCGTTAGTGGCACTTCGCCGGAAGTCTTGGTAACACCGGCAACTTTTATTTTTGGCGCATCGACAACAGCATTAAGTGCGACGACCTCTGCTGCTCCGCCACTGCCAGCACTGACCTTATATGAATTTGGATTGAGCGAAATGATCTTTACATCCGTGTTCAACGCAATATTTGCAAACGCTTTTCCGGAAAAAACAGTTTTCTTAACGTTGAAACCATTTGCAGTGTCCGGCAATGCAATGGCCCCGGAAACCAGTCCTGCTTTGAGTCTTGCAGACAATCGCGGAGCGATTGCTTTCCCGCTAATGTTATTTGAAAAGATGATGACCTTCGCGCCGCTTGCATGAACAGCTTCAGCAATAATTTTTGTGTACGATTGCGAATCTAATTGATTCAGCGAATCATTACTAACCTGGTGAACTTTCTTTGCGCCATATTTTCCCAAGTCAGCCAGGTTATCACTGACTGTTCCCAACAAAATACCTTCAGCGGCTATATTTAGTTGTTCAGCAATTTTTGCTCCATAGCACAATGCTTCAAGAGAAGATTTTTTTATTTGCCCATCTGCGTGATCTATAAAAACTAAAACTGACATAATAATTGATTTTTTTATTTCTCGATTCAACAATTATTCAATACCCCGATTGAGTAATCGCGAATTTTCAAATTGTCAAATTACTTTCGCTTCTTCGTGTAATAATTGTATTAATTCTTCAGGGTTATCTGGTGAAACCAGCTTCACTCCCGCTTTTGCCGGTGGTAATTCAAACGACACAACGGATGTAAGCGGCTCGATAGCTGCAGGCTCAACTGTTTTTAACGGTTTTGTTCTTGCGCTCATGATGCCTTTCATATTCGGAATGCGCTGCTCAGCAACACCCTTTTGACAACTCACCACAACCGGAAGATTTACTTCATCAGTTTCCTCGCCACCTTCAATTTGTCGGGTAACCGTCGCCGTTAGATTATTCAATTCAAATTTTGTGGCTAGAGAAATATAAGGCAGATCAAGTAACTCCGCCAACATGCCACCAACCGATGACCCATTATAGTCAATCGTCTCTTTACCGGTAAAGATCAGATCATAAGCGCCTTGCTTTGCTATTTCTGCAATTTGAGCAGCGATATAAAAACTATCCTGACTATCCGCATTGATCCGAATGGCCTCATCGCCGCCTAATGCCAGCGCTTTGCGGATTATCGGATCGGCATCTGCAATTCCAACCGTAACCAAATGCAAAATAGTGGACGGGTCTTTTTCTTTCAATTCGATTGCACGCACCAAAGCATACCATTCATCGTAAGGATTAATGATCCACTGCACGCCATCGGCAACGAATTTCGTATTGTTATCCCTGAAAGCTATTTTTGCCGTTGTATCCGGCGTTTTACTGATACAAATTAAGATCTTCATTATTTACATTTTGAGGTAATGAATAAGGTTGTTTATGCAACTAAAAACAAAGATAATATTAATAAAGATAGTGCAAGAAAATTCGTAGAAAAATTATCCAAAAATGTCGGAGCGCATCGATAAAATAAAAGAATTTTTAAAACTAACGCCGGATGATGATTTTTTGAAACACGCACTGGCGCTGGAGTATATTAAGATTGACAATAACAAAGAAGCCAGAAAACTATTTGAAGAAATTTTGATCAATAATCCGGATTATGTTGGCTCCTATTATCATTTGGCAAAATTGCTGGAGCGAAACAATGAAATAAAACTAGCGACCGAATGGTATGAAAAAGGAATGGCTGCGGCA
>JAJPKJ010000030.1 GCA_021323755.1 Chitinophagales bacterium
GATCGGGCTATCTGATATATCAAATCATTCATAAATAAAAGGTCCTGTCGTTACTGACAGGACCTTTTTATTTAAGGGATAAAGTAATTATTTTTTCTTCGGTGCTTCCGGAAACAATCTTTGTTTTTCATCTATCTGCAATATCTTTCCATCTTTTAGCTGGATATCGTCAACTAAATAGACGGAATCAGTCTTCCCTTTTTTGTCTGTCCATGTTTGGGTTGACCAGACTGTGACCCATGTATCTTTTTGATCAGGATAATAAGCAGCGAGCCATGTGTCTACCACTGCAGACGTGGAACTTAAGGATGCGCGCATCGGAATCATCATTGCCATCAGGCTGTCTTTCTTTCCCTTGTAATGAAATTTATCTGCGATGAATTCAATCGAGTCGGCAAAGGAATCGAAACATCCTTTTACATCGCCATCGAGATATTTTTTAAAAGAAGTGAGGGCGATCACTGCATTTTTTTCATCACCTGGTTGCCAGTTGATGGAATATTTGGGGGTGAAAGGATAATTTAATACTTCTTTTTTGGCGGTGCTGTCGGTTTTGACATCGTCTGTTTTTGCCGGATTGCTGCAGCTAAAAAAGATGATGCATAGAAAGATTGCGGGAATAAACTTTTTCATAAACTTTTAGTTTGGTAGTGAGCAATAAAAATCAATTAGTGATAACTCATTAATGCAAGTGAGATGCTTCAAGTTACAATTAAATAAAATAAACTTCGGATTAATGATTCTAATTCCAATGAAAAGCCCCTCCAAGCCAATTCTGCGCAAATCTATTTCTTGCGGTAAATTAATTAATCTTATATTTAGTTACAATTTGCACCTGCGCAAAACTTCTTGCCCTGTTTCCATTTTCTTCAATCTTTAAAAAAACAATTTATGAACACCAAGCTAACGAGCCAATTTATTTTGGCAATTGCCATTTCATTCATCTTTACTGCCTGCGGATCGAATGAGAAAAAAGCAGACAGCACTGCCGACAGCAGCGCTACAAAAATGGACAGCACAAAACCAGCCATGCAAGAAACTGTTGGCGGAGCGGTTAAAGTCGCGCCAAATCTCTACAAACTTTTGACAGACACAATGGGCATTCAAATTATTGAGGCCACTTATAATCCCGGCGATTCATCTGCATTGCATTCACATGCAGATTATGCCATTTATGTGATCGAAGGAGGTACCGCAGAATTCACCGGAAAAGACGGCACAAAAATGACACAGGACATGAAGACCGGCATGGAAAATATAAGAGCTGCAGAAGTGCACAGCGTAAAAAATGTTGGCAAAACAACAGTAAAGGTTTTGCTTGTAGAGACTACCCGGCCACAAGGCGCCGCCCCCGTCGCCGATCCTTTGGATGCGACCAAGGTTGCAGCCAACCGCTACAAACTTATTAAGGATTCTTTGGGCTTACGCATTATTGAAGCAACTTACAAACCCGGTGAATCATCTGTAATGCACTCGCATCCTGATCTTGCATTGTATGTCATATCAGGAGGGAGCAATACGGAATTTACAGGTAAGGATGGAAAGAAACAAATGATGCAAATGAAGTCCGGGATGGCTTCCGTTACACCTGCCTCTACCCACAGCGTAAAAAATATGAGTAAAGAAACTACCAAAGTATTGCTGGTGGAAGTAAACCGGCCTCAGAAATAGGAAGTAATAACCAATTGCCCAGACCCTCATTGCTCAATGGTAATGAGGGTTATTTTTTGCCAAATAAAAAAGGGCGCATGTTCATGCGCCCTTCGTGTTAGTATCAAATTATCACTTCTATTCTTATTGAGCGGAAGTATAGAATTCAATTTTCGGCGCACCGATCACGCCTCCGTCCATCATTAATTTCTTAAGTTCAGGGTCATTTATTCTTGCTTTTGCTTTTGCCATGTCTTTAATATCAAAAACAATATGCACCATACTGGAGTCATCAATATCGCGCGCCAATGCCACGTCTACAAGTCCGAACGTTGCTCTTTTGTCCGTGCCTTCTGAATCGAATACTTTAAGCCATGCATCAAAGTCTTTTACTTTATGGTTTATAACTACCCACTGTTTTTCATTCGAATTCGGGTTGAACCGCACCACATGATAATAGTTCACTTCTGCCTTTGATGAAACGCCATTTTTTTGCATCACTTGTTTTAATCTTGGATCCTTTGCAAAAGCCTTTGCCTTTGCCACATCAGATGCCTGCAGCACAACCAATAAATTATTGGGATTATCTATGGCCCTTCCGATCACGAGAAGTTCCAAACCGCTTGCTTTGCGGGCGGTAGAATCAGTATCAAAGCCTGGTTTCCATTTTTCATAGCTCTTCACCGCATGTTTAATTTCTGCCACATCGAACGGTTTAAATTCAGGTACTTTCGCTTTTGCTGTACTGTCTGCTTTTGCGCTGTCGACAGATGATGTTTTTGTGCTGTCAGTGGCAGATGTACTTCCACCCGAGCCATTACAGCTCAAAATGGCAAGCATAGCCAAAATTGCAGCGGCTAAAAATGTTTGTTTCATTTGTAATGATGATTTTTATTGTGCCTACTCTTTTCGGTTTTCGGCTTACCCGTTCCAAAGAATTAATCTCAGGGTGTTGTTTGATATCTGGTATTATAGGAAAAGGCCGTGGTAATTTAGTTTCAATAAAGTGCGGTGTTACTGTTTCTAATTGTCGTAAGAGAAAATAAAAGGGAAAGGAAACCTTGTATCTGTTAAATGTAACAATTCAATTTCAATATCTATTTTTTTAAGTGAAATATTTTTTGGAGAATCTTATAATGTCCCGATATATCAATTGCAAAACAAGCCTGCTCAACAGAATTAATAGTTCAGGAACTCTGGGTTGTTTTTTTAACGGATTGAAACGCGAGTGTAAACAATATTATTAATGCCCACAATATTGAAAAAGCGATCAACCCGGTAAGATTCGCCCTTACGTCCTTTGGGTCAAAACGGCCATGAAACCTTACATGAAATACTTTGTTATAATTTTCCTGTGCAAATTCAATAAGGATTCCAAATAAATAGAGAGCTGCTGAAACCAAGACATGCTTCAAGAAATTTCTGATATTGAATAAAATGTTCAGAAATGCTGCAGCCAGAAAATAATAAGCAAAATGAAGCTCCTTATCAATATGCCTGAACGCGGAAGGTAATTTTGCAAGAAAGCCAATTACAGAAACAATAAAACAGATTACTACGATAACAATTTTTGTTTTGTTTGTTAATGTAAACTTCATCATTCGTTTATTGCTTATGTAAATTAATTGGTTTTACTAATTCTTCAATAAGAATTTCCAAACTTTGGTATGCATCGGCATTATGGTTGACATGTGATTTTGCATGCCGGTATTTTTTTGAGTCGGTGTTATTTGAATGCTTGAAATAAATATCCTTGCCTGTTTTGGAAATGCATTCATGTTTTGAAAATGATAAATGACCGATGTATCTGCACGCATCGAGGCAAGGTCGTTACGTATCTGGTGGGATGTGTTGTAGGCGTCATCTTCGTGTAGGAATGAATAATAATTGTTATACGCTGTTTTTGATGCGGCCGATAACCATGGCGCGGGTATATCATAATTTTGTAAGAAATCCTGCGGACCGGAAAGCATAATTACCTGATGAACGCTGAAAACATGCGCGATATAACTTACATGTCCCGCGCCTTGGGAGTGACCCGCAAGCGTGACACGCGCCCAGATTATTTTTCCTTTATTCAAAAAATTATTCCATCCTTCCTGCGGTCTTGTTTTTGCCAGATAAACAAGGAGTTGGGTAATGCGATTGACGATGCTGTTCAGTGAATCTACATCTACGGAATCTGAAACGGGCGTTCCGAAATCGAGTTCTTGCCTGAATTTATCAAAAGCTTGTTTATCGACACTGTTAATAAAGGTCGCGGTGTTGCGGTTGTTGGGATAATCAATGCTGACTGTGTGATACCCCTCCAATGCGGCAACACTGTCGAAAGATCTCATTACATCACCCGGCCCTGTAGTTCCGGGAATGCTGATGAGTAATCTTTTCGGGGATCTGTTGTTTGTATTAATGGTGATGTAATGACCTGTATGAATTTTTTTGATTCCTGCATAAGTACTGTCAGGATCGATATAATAAGTTTTTAACTGGGCGAAACAAATGGTGGTAGATAATGCGATTAATAAAAACGAAGCGATAATGATTCTCATTCCCGAAAGTAAAAAAAGCTGAACAAATCCCGCCACTTTTTTAAAATTGGCGCATCTGTTCATTGAACCTGATCTGATAGCGACAGAGTGAAAACCGGTTTGTGAACATTGATGTGAGTAAGCGATTTTTTGACCGAATTAAATTTTTTCTTATTTTCAATAAAACTTAATCACATATGAGAACAACTATCAACCCTGTTGTCTACCTGCTTTTTATTGCTGTAATACTTTACAGCTGCCAAAAATCAAACTTGAACAATGTTCCCCCGTCAACTGGAACGAATTCCATCACGCCGCACAAATATGGTTTGTTGCCAGTATCACCAGAAGAGTTGCAAAGCATTCCGGTATTTACGCCAGAGATATTCAACGGCGAAAGAACAAATCTTGGATTAACTTATTCAGGAACTCTTCCTTCAAGCTATTTATTAACTACCCCGCCGATCAGGGATCAAGGCCAAATGGGTGCCTGTACTGGCTTTTGCGGTACAGAGACAAATGAGATCCTGAAATATTATGCCGGTGGAGGTTCAGTTTATCCTCAAACCTCTTTGACAGTGGCTAGCGGCATATCAGCAGTCAACAATAATAAATTCTCAAGTGCAACAAGTTATTTTGGTACTGATGGAGCGCTTTCCCCTCTTTTCTTATATTATGTAGAAAGAGTTTTGATCGAAAAATATTCCATCACTTCGGACCCCGGAGCCAATATGGTCAATATCGGAGAAGCCCTACAGGGATTGAGCAACAATACAGGAACAGGTAAATCTCTTGCTGATAAAGGAGAATGCACAGAAGATCTCTATCCCTATCCTTCTCAAATCAACTCTCAGGGCTATAATATAGCTACCTCTTCTTCAACGCAATTCAAAACTGCGCCAAGCTCGTCTGCAATCAGCAATGCTGCTAATTTCACTTTAGCCTCTCAAAGTGGTTCAACATCTGCGTCTGGCTCCACTACTCTTGCCGGCTATTATACGATCAGCGGCACGGGAGATGTTGCCGAAGTTAACAATGTAAAATATGCCCTCTTGAATAATAAGCCAGTTATGATGGGCTTTAATGTATATGATAACTCTTCCTATACAGTATTTGAAGGGTTGAATACTACGAGCTATATCTATAATCCGCTCGTTGCACAAACATCTCGCGGCACTACGACATATGTTTTGAATAGAAGACTAAGTTTACTTGGAGGTCATGCTGTCCCATTGGTAGGATATGTTGACGATGGAACTGCATCCACAAGCGCGACCGGCGGTGGCTATTTCATCGTTCAAAATTCATGGGGCACACCATGGGGTTACTATGGACATTTTTATTTGCCTTACTCTGTGTTAAGAAATAGTTCGGTAGTAGGCAATGGTAATCTCTATGTCATGGTTAAATAATTAACGCAATAGTTAAAGCGAAAAAAGCATCGGAACACCGATGCTTTTTTTATGCAGCGACCACAACAATTAGATGTTGCTGGGCAAAATGACTTTTCGAATTTTTAAAGTTTCTTCCATTATATTTGAGTCAATCAAAAATAAACGATGATCAAAAATGCCAGCCCTTATCAGCAAGACAAAATGAATTTGCCTGTTGCTGATGTAGAAACTGCTATTCCATTTTATCAAAACATCATGGGCTTCGCATTGGTGATGCGAAAGAATGAACCATTCAATTCTGTTATTTTGGAAAAAGATGGAATGCAGATCGGATTATCAGAAAATGGCGGCGACCCATCCCAGGAAGGATGTTTTTTTGAGGTAGATAATGTGGAAACAACTTTTGCGGAATTAAAGGAAAGGGGTTTGCAAAAAGAAATTGCTGATATCGATATCCAGCAGTACGGAGAAACAAAATGGAAAGTTTTTTTTGTTGTTGCACCCGATGGATTGTGTTATTGCTTCGGAGAAAAGATATAAGGAATAATATACCAATGTGGATGGATAAATATTTACCCTCAATGATAGTTATCCTGGTTTTACAAAAGAATGGAGGAATGATAGCCGAGAAATTCTTCAAAATTCTTCTTTTAACCGCTCAACCTACAATGGTATATCCGTATCAAAAATAAATCTTTCCGGTTTCGGCAACGGTTTACGTGGGAGCATTTCATCGCGCATGGCTGTGTTATAAACGAATGCTGCAACAATTGCAGCAGCCTGTTTTAGATCTTCTATGGATAGATGATCATAGTTATCCATGTTGCTGTGGTGCGTGCGCGTTTCATACTCCAGCGGGTCCTGTATGAACTGAAATCCTGGAATTCCCACTGCATCAAAAGAAAGATGATCTGTTGAACCGGTATTGCTGCTTGTAACTCCCGTTGCGCCCATATCTGCAAAGGGTGCGAGCCATTGCGTAAATATATCGCGCACTTTTTCATTATTCTGTAAATAAATGCCCCGGATCTTCCCTGAACCGTTATCAAGGTTATAATAGGCAGATACTAATTTTTGCTCGGGTTTTAGATTCATGTCTTTTGGATCACCGAAATGTTTTTTTACATAACCGAATGAACCATACAAACCTTCTTCCTCACCGCCCCATAAAGCGATGCGGATCGTGCGGCGTGGCTGGATGTTTAATGCTTTTAGTATCCTAATCGCTTCCATCATCACGATACATCCTGCTCCATTATCAGTTGCGCCTGTTCCGCTATGCCATGAGTCTAAATGGCCGCCAAGCATCACCACCTGGCTTTTCAATTTTGGATCAGTTCCGGGGATTTCGCCCACCACATTATAACCGGTAAGGTCGTCATCATAAAATTTATTCTGCACATTTATTTCAAGCTGTACGGGCTTATTGTCTTGCAGCAAACGTTGCAATCGTAAATAGTCTTCTGTTGATACAACCATTTCAGGTAATGGTGCTCCATATCCTTTTGCATATCCCTGAGTGCCGTCAACAAATAATGTTCCGTCCCTTCCCGCCGTTACCTCTTTTAAAAGCGCTGCTGCGCCTTTTGATTGCAGATACATTGATGTTTGATATTCGTGCAATAAAATCGGGAGATAATAATCGAGCATTTGTTTGCCTAGCATATAGGAGTTTGGCAGTTTGTTTAGAACTGAATCTTCATACCTTGTTGCATAAGCTTTGAATGCATCTTTGATTCTTGTGCTGGTCGCTTTTTCCATCACAATTTTCCCGGTCAGGTCGCCTGCTTTATCAATTGTCGATGAATCTAATTTATCCAGAAGAACAACCTGCGCAGTTATTTGTCCTTTGGTTCCGTTTGTCCATGCAACAGGATAGGCTATCAATGGTTGATAATAGGGTTCTTTCATAGCAAGATAAGATGTCTCAGTACTCCAGCCTCTACCAAATTCGCCCCATGCTTCTGGTCCCGCATTTTGTAAACCCCATTCTTTTAATGTCTGTGTTACCCATGCCAGCGCACGTCTATAGCCTGGCGAGTTTGTCAATCTTGGCCCGCAAACATCGGTGATGTTATGGGCGATCATCACTATTTGTGAATTTGTTTTTTCCTCATCCTTTATTTTCTGGATTATATCCCCAGCAGGTTGTGCAAAAAGAAAGAAGCTAAAAGATAATAATATAGCAGAAACGACCAGCTTTTTCATAAGCGTAAATTTATGGTGTTACAATTTAAGTAATAAATCAGTATTTGTATATCCATTTCTTTAGTACATTAGTTCAGTAATAATTCTTTCAACACAAATAGAGTCATATGAAGAAGCTAAAGATGCATCGCCATTTAATAGTGGCAACAGTCATGATTTTTTTTATTTCATTTTCAACAAAAAATAATTTGTTTGCGCAGGAAGGTTCACCACTCGAAGGGAGATGGGATATGACATTGCATTCTGCAAATGGCGGAAGGGACATGCCATCATGGTTGGAGGTAACACATTCCGGTACTCGTGCGTTGGTTGGACAATATGTTGGTCCGGGGGGAAGTGCACGCCCGATCTCAAAAGTAAATTTCAAGGATAATAAAATGAGTTTTACCATCCCACCACAGTGGGATAGGGGTGATGGCGATTTCACTTTTGAAGCCAGTTTTCAAGGCGACAGTTTATCCGGCAGCGGCGTTACCAGCGATGGGAAAAGTTTCACCTGGACTGCGCATCGAGCGCCAAAACTCAAACGCACCAAAGAACCAGTTTGGGGAGATCCCATTCAATTGTTCAATGGAAAAGATTTAACCGGATGGCATGCAGAAGGAAAACAAAATCAGTGGATAGCAGAAGATGGCATTTTACGAAGCCCGCACTCCGGATCAAATCTTTTAACAGATCTAACTTTTACCGATTTTAAATTGCACATAGAATTTCGTTATCCAAAAGAAAGTAATAGCGGTGTATATCTTCGTGGTCGATACGAAGTCCAAATAGAAGACAGCAAAGGCAAGGAGGCCACAAAGGATTATCTCGGCGCGATTTACGGCTTTATTGCGCCGACAGAGCAGGTTGCAAAAGATCCCGGGGAATGGCAATCTTACGATATTACTTTAACAGGAAGAATGGTCACTGTTGTTGCCAACGGTATAACGGTGATATGTAACCGGGAGATCCCCGGCATTACCGGAGGCGCAATTAATAGCAGAGAAGAAGACCCCGGACCATTATTGATACAGGGAGATCATGGACCGGTTGATTACCGTAATATCATTATCACTCCGGCTAAATAATTATAAAGCCGGGTAATTATCTCCACAATTTGTTGATTTTTTAGGTAAAAAAATGGCGATCGCCTGCCTTTTTTATTGGCAGGGTTTTGGATTTTCCTTTAGGAAAATCAATACAACATGAAGTACATTATTAAAAACAAGCTCAGCTTAATTCTTTGTCTGGCTATGGCGGTATTTTTCTCCAGCTGTTATGAAACGCATTATTATCATCGATATCATCACCATACGCGTGACTGGTACGATCGTCATCATACGCCACCTCCTGCTGGTGTTGACTTCAATGTAGATATCCGGTAACCATTATTCCATTAATACCAACCTTGTTCCCGCAATTAAGTTCAATTTGCGGGAACGTTTTTATTGCTGATCCTTCTTTTAAAAGAAGAAGGATTTTCTCCGCAGATCCTTTTAAATGTTTTATTGAAATAGGATAGATTTTCAAAACCACAATCATAACAGGCTTCCGTAATTGTTTTGTTTTGAAGCAATATTTTTTTTGATTGATTAATGCGAAATTGGTTAACAAAATGAGTAAAGGTAAGGTGAGTTGCTTTTTTGAAATACCGGCAGAATGCAGGCTTGGTAAGAAAAGCAATTTTCGCCACTTCATTGATATCAATCTTTCCCTGGTAATTCGTTTCGATGAATTGATATATTCTCTGAAGACGCTGTTGTTCTTTAAAAATCTTTGCGTTAGTGACAGGTTCACTTTTTAGCTCCACGACTTCTTTACTATTTGCGAGCAATTGAAATATTTGTAACAAAGAGATCAACTGCTCAAAATGTGGCATTGATACAAGCTGCTTTAATTTTTCACCGACTATCTTTTTTGTAATACCATGAAACGCAAGTCCTTTTTTCGCCCGTTCGAACAAATCATGTATCGGAGAAATTTCAGGTAAGGCAAAAAATACTTCTCCCAAAAAATTTTCTTTCATCTGCACTACAACGGTTTCTGCGGTTGCTTTCACGCCGTAGTCAAAATTCAAATGTGGAATATTTGGACCAATAAAAGCCAGGTCGCTTTCTTTATATTGAGAAATATGGTGATCAATATGCCGGATGCCTTTGTCTGCTTCCACGTACACAATTTCATATTCGGCGTGAAAATGCCAGTAAAACAAATCATTCAGATTGGGGGTAAGTAAAATCTTAAATGAGCTGTCGGCATCGGGCTTGATGGCTTCATGTTTTACCTTCATTTGTCTCTTATTATTCTTATTATGGCTAAATTTCCTAAAAAATATCAATACAGAACAAAAACTGGATAGTATAAATGTAGAAAAGCGCTATTTCAATAAGCTAATTTTGATCATTCATTAAAACGAATGCTATATGGAACAAAAAACAATGGCTCCCACCATGACGCCGACGATGGCGCTGAGTAATGCTCATAAAGATATTCCCGGCAATCCCTCCACTGCAAAAAGCAGTGCAACAAAACTAAATGACCGCAGTAATGGCAAACCTCTGCGCGTGTTGAGCGAAGAAGATTGGAAATTTTGGAAAGAGAACGGTTACATCGTTATTAAGAATGCAGTGTCGCGGGAGCAAGCGCAGGCAACGGCAAAATTCTTGTGGGAGTTTGAAGAAAAAGATCCGAATGATGCCGAAACATGGTACGCGCCCCCGCGAGCAGAAATGCAAATGAAGGAACTAACCAATACCGGAATGGTCGAAGTATATAATAATCAATTTCTATGGAATAACCGCCAGATGCCGCGTGTCTACGATGCTTTTGTTGATATTTGGGGAACAGAAAAATTGTGGGTTACCATTGATCGTGCGAATTTGAATTTCCCCATTCGCCCGGGTTTTGAATACAAAGGATTTATTCATTGGGATTATGATCCGGAAACAAAACCAGTTAATGTTCAGGGTGTGCTCGCACTCGCAGATCAGACGGATGAGAATATGGGTGGATTTCAGTGCGTGCCTGAATTATTTCGCAATTACGATAGTTGGAAATTAACGCAACCTGAAGATCGTGATCATTTCAAACCAGATATAAGTGGTTTTGAATTAAAGAAAGTGAAAATGGAAGCCGGCGATTTGCTGATCTTTAACAGCCTACAGCCGCATGGGATAAGGCCAAATCTGAGTGGCAATAAAGTTCGCATCGCCCAATATATTTCAATGATGCCTGCTGAAGAGGATAATGGTGCATTGCGTGAGTGGCGAATCAATTCGTGGCGGGATAGAATTGCTCCGGAAGGTTATGCATTTCCCGGTGATCCGCGTAATTGGGAAAAAACAAAATATGCAACAGCTCAATTGTCCGATCTGGGAAAAAAATTATTGGGATTGGAAAAATGGTAATGCGATCTAATTATGAATCATTCTCAGCATTTCGCAACATTAAATAATGGAGTTAAAATGCCGATGCTTGGTTTGGGTGCATGGGATATGTATGGCAAAGAGGCCGAACAAGCAACGATTGATGGGTTGGCAATCGGTTATCGGTTGATTGATACTGCATCCATGTATGGGAACGAAAAAGAAATCGGCAATGCCATTAGAAAAAGCAATGTTCCACGCAGCGAAATTTTTGTCACCACGAAAGTGAATAATATTGACCAGGGTTATGATCCAACTTTGCGCGCCTTTGACGCGAGCCTGAAAAAACTCAACGTTGATTACATTGATCTTTATCTAATCCATTGGCCTATAAAAAATAAAAGAAAGCAAACCTGGCTTGCCCTTGAAAAGTTATACGATGAAAAAAGGGTGAAAGCAATTGGGGTAGCGAATTATCTGATTCCTTTTTTGGATGAGCTGTCCGATTACGCGAAAATAATTCCCATGGTTAACCAGGTCGAATTTACACCATGGCTTTTTCAAAAAGATCTTTTAGATTATTGTGTTCAAAGAAATATTCAGCTTCAATCATATTCTCCCCTGGCACGCGGGAAAAAATTTGATGATGAACGATTGCTGCAACTCGCTAATAAATACGATCGGTCGCCGGCTCAAATTGTTTTGCGATGGAATATTGACCATGGAATTTCCGCAATTCCTAAATCTTCAAACAAAATAAGGTTGCAAGAGAATTATGATTCACTCAATTTTTCCTTAACGGCAGAAGATATGTTAGCAATTGATGGGTTTAATGAAAACTTCCGGATTTGCGATGATCCGATGATGATGTTATGATCGGGAAATGATCATTTAATGTAAATTCGGAGTTATAAACAATTACTGATGGCTTCTGTCAATTGGTCTCTTGCAATAAAACCCTTACTGAAAAAATATAAAGACACCAAGCACCCGCTGGAATATAAAAGTATCTATCAATTGATGGTGATGGTTGTTCTATCCGCGCAGGATTCAGACAAGCACATCAATGCCATAGCCCCTAGATTTTTTCAAACATTTCCGGATATGAAAGCATTGTCGAAATCAACCCCGGAAATTTTATCCCGGTCAATTAATGACGTTCGCAATTTTGTTAATAAAGCAA
This sequence comes from Chitinophagales bacterium, assembly GCA_021323755.1. Lineage (GTDB taxonomy): Bacteria > Bacteroidota > Bacteroidia > Chitinophagales > Chitinophagaceae > Puia. The sequence goes on from JAJPKJ010000030.1 coordinate 12,311, forward strand.
AATGGCTTTCAGAGATCGGGGAAAAGGTGAAATCCGATAAAAATATCCCGCTTAGACTTGATGAATTAGTCGCATTGCCTGGTATTGGAAGAAAATCTGCAAATGTAATTTTGCGGGAAGCCGGAAAACCTGCCAAAGGGGTGATCGTAGATCTGCATGTAGTTCGTGTTGCACCACGATTGGGAATTGCCTCAGGTGCGGATCCTAAGAAAATTGAAAAACAAATAATGGATGCGCTCCCGCAAAAGGAATGGAAAGCCGGCATGGCCATGTCCTTTTTGGGGAGAGAAATTTGCCGACCAACAAATCCAAAATGTGAAATATGTGTGATGAACACGGTATGTGCTTACTATAAAAAAATAAAAAAAAGGAAATAATTCGCCCCTGATATCATTATATCATACCTCCGCTTCTTTAAAAGAAATTAACAAAATCATTGCACTTCTTTTTTATCGTTTATTACGTAGGGGTTCGGAAATAAACCCTTAACAAAATGAAGTACATTTTACTCCTTCTTGCATTACTGGAAGTATTCTCCCCGCAAGCACAATTTTCTTATGGCTCCATTGCGATTACAAACAAAAAGAAACTAAAACAAATCCAAAGGGTGCCATTTAATGAAGTCGTCGTGTTTGACAATCGGTTCGATACTACCAATTTTCTTGTCGCACTAAATTTCAATGGGGTTGAAATAGACAGTTTTTCCAGACCTGCATCACAGGAAATCGAATTTTATATTAAAGGAAGAATTACCCCTTTGCCGAAAGATAAAAGAACGCTTTATATAAATCTCAAACAATTACGATTTGGGAATATTCCTGGTTTGTCCGGTAAAATGTTCTTTTCTGCTGATGCATATATTGCTGAGGAGGGGAAACTGATTAAAGTTTATTCTTTGAAAAACGAATATGGGATTCGAAGAAGTTTTAATCATACAATCGCAAGCACGCTTGATAAATTTCTACAACAACTTAGTGATCGCTTTTATCGGGAAAAACATACCGATACAAGTTCAATGAAAGATTTGGACAGAAATGTAACGGCGGGATGGGCATCTTATTCAATCTTCAGTTATGATAATACAAAGGATGGCGTTTACAAAACATTTAATGATTTTCGGGAAGATAAAATAGATTCGTCCGTTCAATTCAATTTACAGTTTGGTAATGACAGTGCCTACCACATCGCTTTTCCAAAACAGAGCATATACAATACCGGGCAATCTGAGTCCTTATATCATTTCTGGGGCGTTTGCTGCAATGGACAGTTGTACCTTTTGCTATTGGGCAAATACCTTCTGCCTCTTAATAAAAGAGGCAACACATTTTATTTTGATCTGCCGAAAACTATGCCCGATATGCGTACGATGATTCAACTGGGACCGATCTATGGAGGACTGGGTAACGGTTTTACGCCTGTTCTGAGCGGGATGGACGCAAAAGGAGCGGTGATCTTTCTTGGTGTGATAGTAGCTGTGGCGATTACATTTGTAATAGTGGAGTCAATCATTAAGGTCATTAAAAAGAACAACTCAAAAACAGAAAAGTCGGCTGCGAAGAACGCTGTTCCGATATTTAAAGAAAATAATTTCAGACATTGCTTTTTAGATATGGATACAGGCGACATCATTTATCGTTAAGCAGGGTTTGTTAGGGTGCCCCATTTCACCCTTCGCAGTAACTGATCAATCCACATGAATATAAATAAAAAACCGCTTCATTGCGAAGCGGCTTTTTTGAGCAAATAATCATTAGAATAATCTTTCCTGTGGAGGTTTGATGCCTTGCAGACGAATATAAATTGTAGTTTGCCCGCGATGGTGAGTTTGATGTTCAAATGTTTTTATCATCATGGCAAATCTTGTTGTTTCCATGCCAAATATTTTTACATTTTCTCCCCACTTGGTTACATCCATGTTTTTAACTGCATTGGCGCAATAATCATAGCTTGCGGTGACATAGTACATTACTGAATCCTTACTCTGTGCAGTAGCACTTCCTTCAAGATTGGAATTGCCCCAGGCTGGTGATTCAGTGCCAGTGGCTTTTGCCATTAAAAACAAATTGCCTTGCGCAAGATGAAGCATTTGTTGGGCAAAGCTACGAATGCTGTCGACAGCCTTGAATGAATACTTTCCGGCAGGCATCGTGTTAAGATAGTCAACGGTGTAAGCTTTTGCACGTTCCCACTCTTTTACATATTGCGCTTTAATGTCTTCGGAACTTAACGATTGCGCATAGGTCTTGGCGAAAAAAGAAAATGAAAAAATCAGCAGGCAGCATGACGCTAATTTGAATGTGCTTTTCATATTGTGTTGTTTTTAGAATATTAAGGTAGGAAAAATTTTACCTTTACTTTTTTTTATTAAAGAATTCACTAAAATATAATCATGAAATTATTTTTTTATACGGTATTGATCTTTTGTCTTTGTGATACCGCACGCGCTCAATTCAGTGCAACTGCGGCTAATAATCCTTTGATCACTTACCATGGGAGAACTCTTGTAAAAAAAAGTGCTGAAGTTGAGCTGATAAGCTCGGCATCATATGCGGAATTTGAATTTGAAGGGGATTCCTGCATTGTCGCTCTTACAAACACCGCAACGCCCGGCGACTATAATTACGCTGCTATTGAACTGGACAATGAATATAAAGGAAGGATCAGAGTTGCCAATAATTATCCGACAAATTTTACAATTGTTGCCACCAAAAAGATAAAATGGCATTTGTTGCGGATTTATAAAGCGACGGAAGCGCTTACCGGCTTAATTGGTGTGCGTTATATTAAAGCTTTTCAAGTAAGGTCATCTCCAAAATTGTACAAAAAAAAGATTGAGTTTATCGGTAATAGCATTACCAGTGGATTTGGAGATGATGATAAGGAAATTCCCTGTGGTAATGGAAGCAAATGGTACGATCAGCATAATGCTTACTGGAGTTACGCAGCGCGCGTCGCGAGAAGTCTTGATGCCAATTTTATGTTGAGTACGATTAGCGGCACCGGAATTTATCGGAATTGGAATAGTGATGGTCCTACGGTCCCGCAACAATATGAAAGTGCATATTTGCGAATAGATAGTGCCGAGAGATGGAATTTCAGGACTTTTATTCCTGATGTGGTTGTAATTGCTTTAGGCACGAATGATTTAAGTGGTGGCGATGGTAAAACCCCACGCAAAGATTTCGATTCAACTATTTTTGTTGATACATACATTGGTTTTCTGAAAACAATCTATGCTCATTACCCTTCAACCCAAATTGTATTGCTAACTAGCGCGATGCTGAATGGATACAACGCCAAAAAATTATTATCCTGTTTGCAGGCGATCAAAAATTCAATTTCCAAACATTCGATTTCACCGAACGAAATAAAAATTTTCGAATTCAGGCCAATGAATGCAACCGGCTGTGCGGGTCATCCTTCCCTGAAGGAACACGAAACATTGGCAAGTGAATTATTGCCATTTATGAGAGCGGTTTTGAAAGAACTACATTGACAATACATTCAAAAAAGCGAAAGTTGAGTTTGTGCAGCCTGCTTATTTTTTTTTGATTTTTGGGTATCATTAATTTCAAAGACTGCAGTTTCCTTGTATCTGCTGGCAACAATAATCTTTGTGTTGCTTGCATGTTCTTCAAAGATCTCTTTCACTAATGATACGCGATTATTATTTTTTGAAAGATGGGATAATATCAAATGACTAAGATTCTTATTTCTGTATTTCAGAAAAAGATCCAAAGCCTGTGTGTTTGATAGATGCCCATTATCGCTGCTGATGCGCTTTTTCAAAAAGAAAGGATAATTTCCGTTCTCTAACATGTCTTCACAATAATTTGATTCAAGAAAAGCGGCATGGCATTGTTTAAAATATTTTATTACCTGTTTGCATGGGTGCCCAATATCCGTAAAGACTCCAATATTAATCTCATTCCCATTGATGACAAAGCTATATGGGTCGCTCGCATCATGAAATTTTGGAAATGGAATAATGGACAATTGGCCGATCTTAATTTCTTCATGCGCACGAAATGAACAAACCAATTTTTCTTCTATTGGTATATTGCCTGACCTTAATGTAGGTTCTGTAATGTAAACCGGGATTTGATACTTTTTTGAAAGTCCCGGAACTCCGGTGATATGATCTGAATGTTCGTGAGAAACAAAGATCCCTTTTACTTTTTGCATGGAAAGATTGATCTTCTTCATTCGTCTTTCAGTTTCCCTGCAAGAAATGCCGGCGTCAACTAAAACAGCTTCAGTATCATTTCCTATATAATAACAGTTTCCGTTGCTTCCTGAATTCAATGATGCGATGAATAATGCCATAGAACATCAAAAATAAATAAAGTTCAACGATTTTATTTTTTTACTCCGCCAAGCCACAATAGTGCATCAACAATAAACCTGTCATATATTTCATTGTCGAATTGAAAGGACAATTCCTTATTGGTATGGTTGTCATAGTCCATATCATTATGTCCCATATTCGCATAAATCATTTTATATTTTCTATTTGTCCACACAACAGGGTAGTAGCCGCTATGCCATATCTCATATAATTTCGGACCGTTACCAAGCGGAAAACTGGATGAATCAACCGCAAGCAAGATATCAATGTCAGGATTTTTCGTTAGGTCTTTTTCCCAACTGTACCATTCGTTTGGTGAGGACTTAAAAAGATGGGGCAATCTTTTCATTGTTGGATGCGTACTATCTTCAACCCTCAAAATTGCCGATGTTGGATGCCAGGTATTCCCTTTGTATTGACCAGCGCCTATAAACTCATTATGATACCAATCCCAATTCTGTGGAAAATCTGAAGGGGTGAGTGCAAATCCCGCAAAATGAAAGCCCATCCATGCACCGCCCTGCTTCATGTACTTTTCAAATGCCTGTCTTTGTGGAAGCGAGTCTGGGCGTGTATCTAAAAAAAGAACAACCTGGTAATGGGAGAGAAAATCTGCATTTAAATTATTCCAATTGTTGGTCGAATCATAGGTAAAATTGTATTGCTTCGCGATCTTGGGAAAGAATCGGTTGGCTTCATGCACGAAACTGATGTGTGCAAGGTCGTTTCTTGCAGTATAAAATGCGATTACCTTGAATTGTGGATTTTGCGCCCCGCAGATATTTGAAAGGCAAATGCAAAAAATGATAAAAATGTTTTTCACGAGTCGTTTTTGAATGATCAGTGAATTTCTCTTATTGAAAATAGGATTTTTTTCCTAATAACTTTTAACCGTTGGCATTTCTCCTGAAACCAAATAATGTATTAACTTGAATCATTATGGAAAAACAAAAGGTATCACCGGAACAAGTCCTTGAAAACATGTTGAAGAAAGATAAGTTCACCCAGTGGCTTGGATTAAAGATTGATGAGCATGGGATAGGTTTTTGCAAACTTCATTTCACGGTGACCGATGATATGATGAATGGATTTGATATTATCCACGGGGGTGTTTTGTTTTCTGCTTCTGACTCGGCCCTTGCCTTTGCCTGTAACTCTCACGGAATTCTCAGTGTCGCACTGGACGCAAATATCAGTTTTGTTCGTCCCGTAAAATCGGGAGAGCTATTGAGGGTTGAAGCAAAGGAAATTCACCTTGGAAACAAGATCAGTGTTTATGATATACGGACAACAAACGAAAAAAATGAATTGGTATGTTTATTCAAAGGCACTGCTTATCGGACCTCAAAAGAGGTCGTCTAAATAATTTTCATGCTTCGGCCAATCGATGATTATTTTTTAAACCACGATGAACCTGTAAAAAGTTGTTTGCAATTTTTGCGTGAGTATATTATGAAACAGGATAAAAACATTACTGAATCCTGGAAATACGGAATGCCATTTTATGATTATGATGGGAAACGATTTTGTTATCTCTGGGTTCACAAAAAATTCAAGCAACCTTATTTGGGCATTGTAGAAGGGAATAAAATCAATCATGATGAATTATTAAAAGAAAAAAGAACGAAGATGAAAATACTACTGATCGATCCCCATAAAGATATTCCGGTAAAGAAAATAAAGTCGATTTTACATGAAGTACTTTCTTTTCATAAATAAACCCTGGGCATGATATTTCGGGAAGCAGAAATAAAAGATTTTCATGCGATGCACGTTGTGCGTGTTGCTGTTCAGGAAAATATTTTACCTGACCCGAACATGATCAGCGCAAAGGATTATGAAGAATTTTTAATGCACCGCGGCAAAGGATGGGTTTGTGAAATTGAGGATGCCATTGTTGGCTTTGCTATCGTGGACCTAAGAGATAATAATGTTTGGGCGCTCTTTGTTCACCCTGAATTTGATGGAAAAGGGATTGGCAAAAGATTGCACGATGAGATGCTTGAATGGTATTTTGCGCAGACCGACACACCAATATGGTTAGGAACAAGTCCAAATACAAGGGCAGAAAAATTCTACCGCAAAGCGGGATGGAAGGAGACAGGACAAAGACCAAATGGAGAAATAAGGTTCGAATTAAGCGCGGGAGATTGGATACGAATTATGGAAGAACGATAATCAGGTATTCAGCAATTTATTTTTTGCTTTTGCATATTCGTCTTCGGATAAAACTCCTTTTTGTTTTAGTTCAAATAATTTTTCCAATTCAGCAGAAATATTTTGAGAGGAATTTCCTCCACGAACGCCCAGGGCTGTTGCCATTTGTGTTGCCTGGTTAACCGCTTTAAAATTTTCAAAATCAGATTGCGCCTGTGTTATCGTATCCTTTAATCTTTTTGGGTGATTAACATTATAATAATCCGTTGCGCCAGCTTCTGCGGCGGTTTGTATTTCTACATGACCGAAATTCAAAATCCTGCCCCATAAAGTTTGATCGTAAGAAACATTGTTTATTTTTTCAAGCGGGCTCTCCTTTGCATAATGCCTGAATAATCCTGATTCGTCAATTACGCGGCCGCTCGTGACAACCCAGATGTTTACTCTCCATTCAAAATACTTTATCAAAAAGTAAATTATCGCGATTAATGAGATGATCCATGTGTAACTATTGTATTTCATCAGCCATAATCCGCCGACAAAAAAAATCAAAGTGAAAAATGACGGACCAATTAATGAGACCCAGTTTGTGTAGGTGACCAGTAATATTTTCTCTCCTTTTTGCAATGGCGTGCGCATGAGACTAAATTAGTAATTAATTATGAAAAATGAATAATTGCATTGAATAGAACAGGATTTGTGGCTAATTAAACGCAATTATTTAAAACACAACTGTTCTGATAAAGATTGGGTTATTTTTTCATTCCATTTTTGTTGCATTTCGATTTTCCGACCATGCTTGGTTTCAAAATCATACTTATTTTGATATTCTTCGGCTTCTAGATTTTTGTCGTTACTTATTTTTTGTAATTCCATTTTATAGCCTCTGATACTGAAATGATATTTTTCAATCTCCTCAATCATTTCGCAGGCTTTAATTGCCGTGATGTAAAAATGGATTTGTTCATGCGATAATGTCTTATCATTTCTGCTTTCTTTTCGGCACCAGGATTTTGATTTATCGAAAAATGGAAAGACATCTACTGAAATCAATAATTGACCATGCTCATGCGAAAAATAGTATTTAAGAAGGATACCGCTGTACGTTTCAGCGTCTCCAGTTACATTTGAATTTACCGGTCCGGCGAAATCATTTAAAGTGAGCGGATTATTTAGAGAAAAAGGAATTAGGTTTTTATCATCACTTTGATAGTTTATATGTGCGATGACTTTTACCGCCGAATCTTTTTTCAATTGGCTGAATAGAATTTGAAACAGAAGAATAAGCGAAATAAGTAGTGAGATTTTTTTCATAAAAATCATAAAACACGTCATTCATCCAATTTCAGCACCGCTAGAAATGCTTCTTGCGGAATTTCGACATTACCGATCTGGCGCATGCGCTTTTTACCTTCTTTTTGTTTTTCCAGTAATTTTCTTTTGCGACTGATATCGCCACCGTAACATTTTGCGGTTACATCCTTGCGTAATGCGCTGATGGTCTCGCGGGCAATAACTTTAGCGCCGATGGCGGCTTGTATCGCAATCTGGAATTGCTGACGCGGTAATAATTCCTTCAATTTTTCGCAAAGTTTTCTGCCGAAATCCTGCGCGCGACTGCGATGTATCAATGCGCTGAGTGCATCCACTTTATCGCCGTTTAATAAAATATCCATCTTCGCAATATCGCTATCCCGATAACCGATAGGATGATAATCGAAGGAAGCATAACCGCGGGTCTGACTTTTTAATTTATCATAAAAATCAAAAACGATTTCCGTGAGCGGCATCTCAAAAAGCAATTCAACGCGGGTTGTGGTGAGATAACTCTGGTTGAGCAGGATGCCACGTTTGCCCAAACACAATGTCATGATATTACCGATATATTCAGGTTTGGAAATGATCTGCGCTTTGATATAAGGCTCTTCGATCCTTTCCGTGCGTACCGGATCAGGCATTTCGGTTGGATTGTTCACATTTATTATTTCGCCTTTTGTTGTATGGGCGATAAAACTTACGTTGGGAACTGTTGTGATTACGGTTTGATTGAATTCTCTTTCCAACCGTTCCTGGATGATCTCCATGTGCAGCATTCCCAGGAATCCGCAGCGAAAGCCGAAACCCAATGCCTGAGAGGTTTCCAATTCATAGGTTAAGGATGCATCATTTAGCTGTAACTTGTCCATGCAATCGCGAAGCTCCTCAAAATCGTCCGTGTTAACCGGGAAAATGCCGGCGAATACCATTGGCTTCACTTCCTGAAAACCCTGTATCATTTGTGGGTTTGTATTGTTCGAAAGCGTTATCGTGTCGCCCACTTTAACTTCTTTTGCATTTTTTATCCCGGTAATAATGTAGCCGACATCGCCAGTCAGTACCTCGCTTTTTGGCTCTAATGTCAGTTTCAAAATACCCACTTCATCGGCTTCATATTCTAACCCGGTAGAAACAAATTTTACTTTGTCGCCCTTTTTTAAGCTTCCATTCAATATCCGGTAATAGACAATAATGCCCCGAAAGGAATTGAATACGCTGTCAAATATCAATGCCTGCAATGGTGCATCTGCATTTCCTTTTGGCGCTGGTATCTTATCAACTATGGCATCCAAAATTTCCTGAACGCCCAATCCTGTTCTTGCACTGGCCAATAGGATTTCTTCGGGCTTGCAGCCAATCAGTTCAATGATCTGATCCTTCACTTCATCCACCATTGCGCCGTCCATGTCAATTTTATTAATGACCGGAATTATCTCCAGGTCATTTTCAATGGCGAGATATAAATTGGAAATGGTTTGCGCCTGAATTCCCTGTGATGCGTCGACAAGCAATAATGCCCCTTCACAGGCGGCAAGTGCACGGCTCACTTCATAACTAAAATCGACGTGTCCCGGCGTGTCAATTAAATTTAGCGTATATGCTTCGCCGTTATGATTATAATTTATCTGTATCGCATGACTTTTGATCGTAATCCCTTTTTCTCTTTCAAGATCCATGTCATCCAAAACCTGGTCCATCATATCGCGATCACTGATGGTATTGGTGATCTGCAAAAGTCTGTCAGCAAGGGTAGATTTTCCATGATCAATGTGGGCGATAATGCAAAAATTCCTGATATTCTTCATTAATTTCTTATGGTCTTTAAATTGATGCGCAAAGGTAATGAAAAGCAGCGAGCTATCCGAGAATGTATCCATTCTCCGTCGCGAAAAAATTTTTCAGTATTATTTAAAAGATGTAACTTTTTTAGCCCAAAACTAATTATGATGAAAAACAATTTTTTTATCGCTGCTTTGTTAATGTTTTCCCCTGTTTTGCTGTCTGCGCAACAAAAAGATTATAAAGTGGTCTTCGATCTTACCAGCAAGGATACACTTGATCAAAGGGCGGTAATTCGTTGGCTTAACGAGATTGCCATTCCGCATCCTGATGGAAAATTTGAAGTCGTGATGTATGGACAAGGGTTTAATCTGGTTTTAAAAGACAAATCTGTTTACAGGGATGCGGTCACCAAATTGGCGGACAATAAAAACGTCAGTTTTATCGTGTGTGCCGTTGCGATGAAGAACAATCATGTCGAAAAAGAGGATCTATTGCCTTTTGTCCAGATCGTTCCCGACGGTATCTATGAGATCATCAGCAAACAAAAGGAGGACTGGGGTTATATTAAAGTAGTGCATTAGTCAACTATTTGCCGGATGATTTCATTTAGCGCATTTTCAAGAAATTTTCCGGTTGAAATCTTTTCTGCTAAACCACGCATATTGAGAATCATTTGCTGATAATCGTTATCCGTCAATAATTTTATTTTCTGCTCAATTTCAAAAAGATTGCTGATCGTAAAACCAATATTATATTGTTTGATCAATTCAGCGGCTCCTGCTTTTTCATAAATAATGATCGGCAAACCGGCTAGAATATATAAAGACACTTTGTGGTGTGTGATATATCTCATGTAGTTCCCAATTGAGCCGCCTTCTCCATCAATACTATTTCCATCCCAAACCAAGCCAAATGAACCCTGTAATAATTGTGGTAATGTGTATGGTTCGAATTGTCCTTTATAGGAAATATTTTTTTGGTCGTTCATTAATGCCGTGAACCCGGGACCATACAAATTGAATTGCAATGGTTCACTATTAATTTGATGCAGTTGTTCCAGAAAAAGACTTTTTGAAAGATTACCGGCGAAAGCAATGATGTTGGTCTTAGATCTTGGTTTAAAACAATAGGGTGCCATAAAATCAAAGAAGTACAACAAAGAAAATTTTCCTTCAGGTACAGTACTCAAAAACCATTGCCTCATATTGTTATTATGTACAATAAAATAGCGGACCTTTTTAAAAGATCTGATTTCTTTTTGCAAAAGGGAATGATCATCATCTTTCAATCCATCAATATCAGCAATGATATAGATGATCTTTGCCCGCTTTAGCAATGGCAATAGTTGAACAAGCAACTTGTTCATTCTTGCATAAAGCGGAAACTGAATAACGATCAATGAAGCTGGTTTTAAGTTGAGTATTGTTTTTACCAGGAAATAAAATCTTGAAAGTTTTGCCCTTATGGAAAAATCATAGTGATAAGGAAATAATAGCGGTTTGAAATTATGTTGCATCAGGATCTTCTCAATATCTACATTGCCAATACCCCCGTGAAAGATTTTTTTTTCGAGATGTTCCTGGATAAAAAAGATATTTCTTTTTTCTTCAAACACTTTCTTACTGTTTTTCTTTTTTTGTAAAATAGACAAAGAAAATATTCTTTGCAGATACCATAAACTCATTCCTGATGACAAATACTTCAAGAATAAGGTACAATACAAAGCATGTCAAGACCGACAGGACAAGACTTACGATTTCTGAAAATCCGGCTCTTCTTATCAAATAAATAACCGGGATAAAAACGATGACGCCAATAAGTGCGTGAAAAAAACTTTTCCATGCAAATATTTTTAAAAAATTATTCACTGATTTTGCATAGTAATAGTTGATGACAAGGGCAATTATCTCTGAGCACACTATTGCATAGCAGGTACCTTTATCCGCATAATAATAAGAAAGTGGGAGGGCCAACGCAACGAATATGACGGCGCTTATTGCGAGGCTTTTTAAGAAAAGCCTTTCCTTGTTATGCGGAATCAATATTTGTTTGCTGAGAAAAAGATTATAGGATTTGAGAAAAGGATATATCGCTAAGATTTTCAGGTCTGTTATCGCCAGCAAAAAGCCTTTGCCTAAAAAAACCACTATCAGTTGATCGGATAAAAGAAAAAGTCCAGTGCAAATGGGTAATGAAAATAGAATCAGCAATTGAATATTCCTAAGGACTACATTTTGCAACTCATCTTTATTTTCTTCTTTGAGCAACATGACAATTCTTGGGAAAAAAACGAGCAAAGTATCTGTCATTAGTATGGAAGAGACTTTGGCCATCTTTATTGAAAATGCATAGAGCCCGACTGCGTCGACCGTGCTCATCAGCCGAAGCAACACGTTATCAAGCAATAATGTAATGCTGGAAATAATGCTGATCAGATACGTCACCCATGTGTATTTGATATGTTTTTTCCAATTAATTCCTTTAAAAGAGATGGGTAGTTGTCGGAATAATAAAATATTATTCCAAATGCTGTTTGCGATTGCACTTAAGACAATGATGGCATAATAAATATAATAGTCGTTGGAGGATTTTATCAAAATGAAAATAGAAATCAGTCCTGCAAAACGGGTAATTAAAGAGCGCAGGGTAATGTATTTGAATTCTTCCATTCCGAAAAAATACCATTCGCAAGCAAAAAAGTTTACCAAAAGAAATGAAAGGGAAAATAACAATAACCTTACATCATTGATTTTATTCCAGACAAAATAAACTGATATTAGATAAAGGACAAGCGCGCACAGGGATGACATGACATGAAGGGCGAGCAATTCGGACACCAGTTTTTTTCTTTCTTCCATATTGCCTTTTACACGTGCAATTTCACGGGTCCCGTAAACCATTATTCCAAATTCAGCGACGGTAATAAAATAATAAGTGAACGAATCAATAAAACTCACCCGGCCAATGCCATCTGGATGCAATACGCGCGAAATATAGGGTATGGAAATCAAAGGCAGCAAAAGCTGGCTGCTCGATAACAGGAAATTATAAACCAGATTTTTCTTTAAACTCGACAAAGGCAGTTATTTTTGAAAATAAACGCAACAGACGGGTGTTACAAACATAAGTATATTTAGCAGAACTTGATAATGCCTTTGCTACTGAAATAAAATATGAAAATCGCGATTTTTGAGACGGAGCATTTTGAAGGAGCCTATCCCGTTATCAGGTTGTTTGATAATGGAGAAAATGCAATCACTGTTTTTTGTTACGAGCAATCTTTCCGGCAGTTTCAGTTTTTATTCAAAGAAGATTTTTCCAAATATAAATGGGTGGTGAAACAAGATGATGAGTCAAAGAATCATTTTATATACAGGATGTATCAAGAAATTAAAAAAGGGAAAATGGAAATCCTTTATCTAAACACCATCTCTAATAATTTTCATTCTTATGCTCTATTGATAAAAATGCTAAAAAATGTGAGGACAATTGTAACGATCCATAACATCAACAATTATTTTCAATTTATACCGGCATTTAGCCTTCGCAGATTTATACGAAATGGTGGGAAAAAAAGGCTGATAAAAAACACTAGGGAATTCAATGTTGTATCCCTTACGATGATTGAAAGTTTGCAAAAGCGATTGCCTTCTTTTAAAAAAGTTCACTGTATTCCCGGTGCAGTATTTGAAAAAGAAAAGATAAATGCGGTAAACTTGATTCGTGGACAACAATTGAAAATTGTTGTTCCGGGAACGGTTGATGTTCGGAGAAGAGATTACCAAAAAGTATTTGATCTGCTTTATGCGTGCAATAACCTGGATTTACCCATTGTCATAACCCTGCTTGGCGGATATTATGGCGACGCAGGAAAAAGAATTATTGAAGCATGTGAAAAATATATTTTGCAGTTTGATAATCTTCAGTTCTATAACGCAAAAATCGTTGACCAGCCTGAATTTGACAAAGTGATGAACGAATCTCATTTTGTTTGGATCCCTTCGGTAATTACTACCATTATCAATGATGAGGTAAGAGAAATTTATGGTGAAACGATGGCGTCAGGCAATTTATTTGATATAATCAAGCACGCAAAACCATTTATAGTCCCTGCGCAATTGAGATTTGATGAGTATTTACAATCCAGTTCATTCTGCTATCAAAATACCAATGACATCATTGAATATATACGCCGGTTTATTAATGAACCTTCCTTGTACTATCAACTTTGCAAAAAAGCTTTGTTGAATTCAGAAAATTACACAGCTGAAAACGTTAGAAAAAGGAATCAGGACCTGCTTTTAGTCCAATAATGAATTAAAGACATTTTCTACTTCATTAACTCCGAGAGCATTTATTATTTGCTCGTTAAATTCCGTTTTATAAAATGCCTGTGATAATAGTGGATTAATGATTTTTTTTAAAATCCCATAATCGTAAATTTCCGAAGGGCTGGTGCAATTGAAAATTGCCAGGCATGGTTTTTTATAGGCAATTGCTGCATGCATGGCTAGCGTGTCGCCTGAAATTATATAACTGCACTCCGCGATGTCATCCAGATATTCTTTTACGGAATCACGCTGAGATAATATTTTAATTTCGAAGCCCCGGTTTGATATTTTATCTATCAATGAATCATATCCGCCCCACAATTTATTTGGCCATCTGTCTCCTGCTCTTTTTTCTATGCCAACCAATTTTTTATTAGTCCTGATTATTTCATTTTTATAGATACAATATTCCTCCTTGTTGAATGATAATCCGAGCATATTGAATAACCAGTATTGAAAGGAGAGTTTATTTTCTAATTTTATCCTGTTGGCGTATTCAGATCCTTTTGCGGATAGTAAACTCATATCAAACCAGCCCGAGGAATCCGCTGTATATTTTATTTCATTTTGAAGCGCGTAAATGCCAATAATTTTATTTGTAGGGATGGTGATTGCAAGGTTTGCGCATTCAATATTTTCTTCAAGAGAAATCGTGAGATCGAATTTCTTTTCCTTTAGCAACTCAACAGCATCAGCGGGAGCAATTATATTTTTGAGATGGGGATGATGGGCGGGGAGAATAGCATGATATTTTTTGTCAGCTATCCAGGTTATTTCGCCTTGCAGTGCATTCAATAAAACAGTTGTTCTTACTATATCTCCGGCTGCGCCCGTTTTAATGATGAGAATTGTTTTCATTGGCAATGCACATTGTTTCCATTATTGAAAGCGAAAGCAACTATTTAAGGGATTGAATTATTTTTATAAAATCTGCAGCGATCAAGGAAGCTCCGCCAACCAAACCCCCATCCACATCTTCGCAACTAAATAATTCTTTTGCATTGCCTGATTTTACACTTCCGCCATACAGAATTGAAATATTGTCCGCAAGATTTTGTCCATATTGTTTTGCTAGAACGGAGCGGAGGTAAGCATGCATTTCCTGTGCCTGTTCGGTACTGGCTGTTTTGCCAGTTCCTATTGCCCAGATCGGTTCATAGGCGATAACGATTTTTTGTAACTGATCAGGCGTCAGATGAAATAATGATTCTCTGAGCTGATTTTCGACATAATTATTTTGGGTTGCTGCTTCTCTTATTGTTAATGGTTCGCCGCAACAAAATATGGGGGTGATTTCAAATTCAAGACATAAATTGATTTTCTCTGCCAGCATCTGATTGCTTTCACCAAAATATTCCCTTCTTTCACTATGACCAATGACGCAATATTCGATATTCAGGGAGTGCAGCATTTCTGTAGAAATTTCTCCCGTATATGCGCCTGATTCTTTGTTGTAGCAATTTTGGGCAGCAATAAAATAATTATCTTTTGAAGCAACGGCAGCATTTGCCATCATGAGATATGGAGAAGGGACAGCGAAAATTGCCTGTTGATCTTCTTTTAACTCAATTTGGGCATTTAAAACATCCGTAAGCAGGTTTTCCGCTTGCGGATAAGTAAGATTCATTTTCCAGTTTGCAGCTGCTATTTGTTTTCTCATTTATTTATTGTTTGATTTTGCTTGTTCAAAAATATGCTTCAAAACCTGAATTTCGGAATCTGATAATGATTGGTCCTTTAATTTTTTCCATCTTCTGATATCTTCTATTGCTTTTTCAAATTCGTAGGTTGATTCGCCAAAGCCCCAGCTAAAACTTGGGATAAGCTTCGGCGTTAGCCCATCGCCGAAGATGTTACTGCAAACTCCGGCAATGGTGCCGGTATTAAAGGAAGTATTAATGGCGCAACGCGAATAATCTCCCATGATCAATCCACATTTCTGTCCGGCATTGATAAATTGTTTTGCTGGATCATTCCAAACCATGACATCACTGCCGGTATTTTTTATGTTTGAATTGGAAGTACCCGCGCCAATATTACACCATTCGCCAATCATGGAATCGCCCAAATAGCCATCGTGTGCTTTGTTTGAATAGTCACCGATAAGGGAGTTCTTTATTTCTCCTCCAACAACGCAATTTTTGCCAACAGTTGTTGCACCATAAATTCTTGTACCCATTTTCACCACACTGTTTTGGCACAAGGCGAAAGGGCCCCGAATAAGGGAACCCTCCATTACTTCCGCATTCTTTCCAATGTAAATCGGCCCGCCGGAGGCATTAAGCATTGCAAACTCAATTTTCGCACCTTCTTCTACAAAAATATTTTCAGCAGCAATTATTTTATTGGTAGATGGAATCGGCTTAGAAATTTTTCCTTTGGTAATGATCGCAAAATCTTCCTTTATCTGGTCCTGGTTAATTTTGAGAATATCCCAGGCATAAGTGATTTTATTTTCTGAAGACAGAATGAAGCGTTTATCATGATTATTCCAGCTTTCAATCGTGGTAGGAGTTGGAATAATATTCGCTGGCAGGGAAGGCGCTTTATCGTCAATTTCTATTTTGCTGCCTGATAATAATTCCCATTTTTCACGTAGCGTGAGAATGCCGATCCTGATGTCAAGTATTGAACGAGTTAATGTAAAAGGCCAAAGATCATCCTTTATATTTTTATCATTAAGTGTTATCAGGTTCATGGAATAAAACTACAAATGATTATTACAAGACAAATCAATCTTCAAAACAAAAATCCCCTTCCGGCAACCCGGCAAGGGGAAAGTATAGCCATGAAAAACAAATCGTGCATGCTGTAATAGTTAAACAGCAATTCGAATTATTTTGTTTTCTTTTCGTAACGTTTTTTGAATTTGTCAATACGTCCGGCAGTATCTACCAGCATATTCTTACCAGTAAAAAATGGATGTGATGTATTGGAAATTTCAAGCTTAATTAATGGATATTCATTACCATCTTCCCATTTTGCTGTTTCGCGTGACGGAGCCGTAGAACGGCTGATGAATGAAATGCCGTTACTCATGTCTTTAAAAATTACAAACCGGTAATTTTCGGGGTGGAGACCTTTCTTCATAATTTTAATTTAAGGCTGCACGGATTTTGCCGTACATTTTGAAAAATAATGCGCAAAGGTAAATATCGGCGGTCTGTTATCCAAATATTTGTTTATAAGTCTATTAGTAAAGTTTTAGTTTCTCATATTGATGTATTGCAATGGAAGTCCGGCATTTGCATTCCTGCATAATTGAATTACTGCCTGAAGGTCATCAATTTTTTTTGCCGTCACCCGCACCAGATCATCCATTATCTGAGCCTGTACTTTTAGTCCGGAATCCTTAATGATCTTTACCACTTTTTTTGCATCTTCCTGTTTTAACCCGTTCATCACCGGCACATCTTTTTTTACAATTTTACCACTTGGCTGAATCTCTTTTGAAAAATCAAAAGCCAGGGGGTCCAATCCTTGTTTTATTGAGCGGCTGATGATAACATCGATGATCTGTTTCATCTTCATATCACTTTCGGCCTCCAGATTAATGAGGAAATCCTTCTTATTCAGTTCGATCTTTACATGCGAATCTTTAAAATCGAAACGATTGGTTATTTCTTTTTTTACAACATTAACAGCGTTGTCCAAGGTTTGCTGATCGACTTTACTAACGATATCGAATGATGGCATATACAATGATTAATCTTGCAAATGTAAAAAACAAAAAGACCTGCCCAAACTTCATTTGAAACAGGTCTTTGACCGGAAAGGTTCAGGGCTATATTTTCCCCATCAGGGGGATAAATATTATATTAATGCCCGTAACTAAGTACGCGCGATATTTTCCATCCCTCGATGGTTTTTTCCCAAACCATGGCGAATTTGAAAGTCCCGCAATCCTTCTTGCCATTTTCTTCATGACAAAATTTGTGCTCGCCGATTTCCATCGCTCCGTAATTTTTTACGGGATAGACTTCTAGGCTTCCAGGAACGAGTTCCCGCTGGATTCCATTATTTTTTTCAAAATTTTCTTTGAATGCCTGCATGTTCTGCACATAGGTTGTCAAGCCGCCTTTATCATGATAAAATTCAAGATCGCTGGTAAAAAATGTTTTTATTTTCGCCAGATCATGGGCGTTATAAGCGGTGAACAGCAGACTGTCTTCCTGAGCAATGGTGTAATACAATGAATCCTGGGGATGATTTGAAAAGGTATTTGAAAACGCATCAAATTCTTTGGACATTTTCCATTTGCCATTTTTTCTTTGCCAGGTTCTGGTGAATTTTGAAACCTCAACCAGTTTATCCTGTTCCCCTGGATTAACAATATAAAAGCGCTGAACTCCTGTTTGTACAATTTCATTGCTGCTCAGCGGATAGATCTGCAAATTGGTCAAGTCAACTTCTCTTCTCATTTTCGGTTTATCAGATCCTTTTTTATCACAAAAATTCTTTTGCAGGCTTGCGATGAATTCGGCATGTGTTTGATGGGAAGTATATATTGCATCACCATTGTCGGGATAGAATTCAAAATCATCGGAAAACACTTCTTCAAGATCTCTAAGATTGCAGGTGTTGAATACGGTATTGAATATTAGACTGTCCTTATGAATAAGTTCATTAAACAGTTTTTTATTTATTGATGAATCCGGGTTTGCCTGGGCATAGACGCTTTCAACGATAATGATGGAAATAAATACCCAGGTTATTATGGCGACAATCATCAATGAATTAATTCTTATTGCTCTCATAAGATCTTTTTAAACGTTACGAAAATTATATCCCGTCCTGGTTGATGATGGAGAACATTATTGGTCGCTTTCTTTATAGCTGTCAATATAAAGCTTGATCGTTTTTGCATCCGCATCATCCATCGTTAAGAGCACAGTAATTTTTCCATCTTTGGCTTCGATGGTAATGACACTATTTTTTGTTTCCCCATTATTCTCACTCAGATCTGATTTGATGACGGTCTTCCCATTCTTGAATGCATCGCTCCAATCACAGGAGAAATCTTTGACTTTTCCAGTCAGCGCATCATCTTCTTTATCGCTGTGCATTAATTTGACATCGGTTTTTGAGCTTATTACCACCACTTTTTCATCCAGTGTTTTGGTTACTGCTCCACTAGCGTCCAGGAATTCTGCCTTTGCTCCAGTCCATGTTATTTTCTTCGTGCATTGTGCATTTAGGGATGCTGCGCCTGTAACAAGACAAATAATTATCATCAGGAACTGTTTCATGTTGATTGTTTTATTGGTGATGAAATGTTTAATTTGATTTGATTTAATTATTACCACCTGTTTTTACACGATTTGATTCGTCGTTTGCGCCACCGGTATTTCTGCGGGGCTGACTACCTTTGATCGGCTTTCCAAAACGATAGGTAAAGGTCAGGCTGACCTGTCTGCTATCGCGGGAATTTTTGAAAGTTGCGTCTGTTTGTTGAAAATCGATAGTGCCTTTTATGATCTGGGTATGCAGCATATCGCGAACACCCAGTTTCAAACTTCCTTTTTCTTTCAGGATTTGTTTGGATAGCGCAGCAGACATCTGTCCGAATGGCTGTAAGAGAATTTGTCCTTCAACTCCTTTGCTGCGATAAAATCCGGAAAGCTCAGCACCCCATCCATGACTAAACCTAAATTGATTGTTGACATTGAGTAAGACCGTTGGTGAGCTGATATTAATATCAGAACCGTAGAGCATTCCGGTGAACTTATTGTAGGTATAGTTTGCATACCAAATGGAAGTCCACCATTTCCGAACTGGAATTTGAGCACTTACTGCAACTCCCATATTTTCTCTGACGCCAATATTCCCGTTACGGACGATTGTTGCCTGACCTTGCTGCTGAAATGTTTCAGCAAAAAAATTGTTCGTGTGACTGTAATTAAGGGTTGTCGTCAGCCAATTGTTATAGGTATGAGACAGTTCAATATTGTCTGAAAATTGCGGTTGTAAATACGGATTGCCAGCCTGGTAAGTGTATTCGTCCAAAAAGAATAAGAATGGATTCAAATCCTGGTAAGCGGGTCTGTCAATTCTTCTTCCATAATTTATGGAAAATTGATTTTTTGCATTCGCCTGGTAGCTGATGTAAATCGTGGGGAACAGATTTACATAACTTCTTTTGAATGATGAATCATTATTATTAACGGTATAACTGTTTCCAAGCTGGTGCCCGTTATAATTGGTGTTTTCAAGTCTTAGCCCGGCCTGAATACTTATTTTCTTAAATTGTTTATTTAGATTCAAATAGGCAGCGTTTATATTCTCATAATAAAGAAAGCGATTGGTCTTTGTCGTATCTACTTGGGGCGTATTATTTATAATGTTGAAATAATTAGCCGTGTTATCAGTTGTTACATAACTAGTTTTAAATCCCGCTTCGAATTTTAGTTGATTTTTGAATGGATGAGAAAAATCCGTTTTCAAAGTATAGATATTGATATTGCTCGGCAGATTTCCAGTCAATATGGTTGCATATTTTTCCTGCCAGTCGGGGGTGTAATTAATGTTATTGAAATATTGGCTGCTGCCGGAGGTGTAATTCATGAAATCCGCGTCAGCTGTTATTTCGGTACCTGCGGAATCAAATTGATGTCTGAAATTTAAATTCACTGCCCCATTCTTCCATTTTCCATTATTGGTAGATGGAGAATAAACAATCGAGTCAATAATATTATCGGGATTTTTCAGGAAGATCGTACTTGACGACCTGTCATCTTCATTGTTTTTAAAGCCACTCAGTACAAATCCAAATGTTGTTTTGTCTGAGAGATAATAATCCATTCCTAATTTAGCATTCAATTCTGGATTCGTAAATTTCATATCGGTATGCTGGCTAAAAATAGAAGTGACATCTTTTCCATTTTGGGCCAGGTAATTTCTATTGATATCCAAATCCTGAAAACCCTCCCAGTGTGAATATCCTGCATTGAAAAAGAAATTGGCCTTGCCCGTTCTATAATTCAGATTGATGCTTCCGCTGGGTTTTGGATAAACGCCTTGGGTATGCGTTAGGGTAACACTGCCATTAAATCCTTTTGTCTTGTTCTTTTTTGTTTTGATATTAATGATACCCGAATTACCGGCAGCATCATATTTTGCGGAAGGATTTGTCATTATTTCCAGTTGGCTGATCGCAGAGGAGGGAAGGCTCTTTAAATAACTTGCCAGCTGCGTTGCATTCAAATACGTTGGTTTATCATCAATCATGACAGTAACACCCTGTTTGCCTTTCAAACTGATGTTGCCGTCTTTGTCAATGGTAACTCCGGGAGATTTTTCCAAAACATCCATCACGCTTGAGCCGGTATTGCTTGGTGAGGCATCCACGTTGACGATCATTCTGTCGGCCTTTTGTTCAATAAAAGGCTTTGTTCCAACCACGGCAACTGATTTCAGTTCCTGGGTTTGTGATTTTAAAACGATCGATTGAAGATTGATCGCCGTTTGAGGTGAAGTTATTTCCAGAATTGATGAATAATATGAAACATGACCAACAGAACTAATGCTTACGATATACTTCCCCTTTCTTAGGTCATAAAAGCCAAAATTTCCTTTTTTATCCGAGGCAATGGTTTTGATAATGGATGAATCATTTGATTTTAACAGAGAAACACTGGCTGCTTCCAGCGGTTTCTGGCTTTCATCCTGCAAGCTACCAGAAATATTCTTCGTTTTTGAAGACTGGCTAAATGCATATAAACTAGTTAATATTAAAGCAGTTATGATGATTATTTTGTTTTTCATTTTATTTAATTTATACTTTATTTAGTACTTTCTTTTGTTTATTACAACTCAAAATTAAGTACTGTATATTACATAGAACATTGTTTTGTGTTGGATGGCAAATTTTATTGATAATCGACCCGATTGAGTGATGAGACGCTTAGAAGAAACGATGGTTACAGAAATTGCACCTTACTTGATAAGTGGAAAATTTGATGTGGAAAAGGCAAATAAGAGTTCAGATTTGATCTAGAAATTTTTGCTTCAGCTGATCTGTGGGAATCCAGCAGGCTGATTTTTTTCCAAACCATTTATAACGATGTCGGGCAATGTAATCATAGACAGCGTCTCGAATGAATTTTGGAATAATGATCAATGCATAGCAGAGTCTCCAACCCCGGGAAAGATATTTTAAAACGCGTAGCGTTGCTGAAGAGCGTGTGTAGATCTTATCATCATCAATGAGCACAAATGAATGGAGCTCATTGGTCTGTTGATTGAATTTTTTTAAGATTTCAGATGCTGCATTGCTTTGTAGAGAGGCAAAAAGAAACTGATTTTTCTTATCCCGCTCTATGATGAATTGAACTCCCCGGCTGCATAAATTGCAAAGTCCGTCGAATAAGACAATTTTCTTGTCGTTGGGAATATTCATGATAAAAAATAAAAGCGGCTGATACCTCAGTCCGCTTAATAACAATCATCTTACAGTGAATGTTCTTATTTCAGATTGTGAAATACCTTTTGCACGTCTTCATCCTGTTCCAATTTATCTACCAGTTTCAACACATCCTCGGCCTGGTTGTCCGGAAGCTCAACGGTTGTGGTCGGTATCCACTCTACTTCAGCAGTGATTGGCGTTATGCCTTTTTCTTCCAGGGCTTTCTGCATATTGCCAAAGTCATTAAAAGCAGTACGCAGTATCAAGATCGTTTCATTATTTTCGCCGGATCCTTCGCCCATCTCCTCTAATCCTGCGTCAATCAGATCAAGTTCTAATTCTTCCTGGTTCAATCCTTCAATTTTTAATTTAAAGACGCCCATTTTTTTAAATTGAAAACTCACACTGCCACTGGTTCCCATATTGCCATTCCCTTTGGTGAAATAGCTGCGCAAATTTGCGATTGTTCTTGTCGGATTATCAGTTGCTGTTTCAATCAATACAGCAACACCGTGTGGGGCATAGCCTTCATACAAGATCTCTTCGAAGTTGTCCATCTCTTTGCCCATTGCTCTTTTAATGGCCGCTTCTACACGGTCTTTGGGCATGTTGACGCTCTTCGCATTTTGAAAGCAACGACGCAAGGCGGGATTATTATTGGGATCGGGGCCGCCGGTCTTAACGGCAATCGCAATTTCTTTTCCAATGCGCGTAAATTGCTTTGCCATGCGGTCCCATCGCGCAAACATGGTTGACTTTCTTACTTCAAAAATCCTTCCCATTATTTTTAGTTTATATTATTTTCTTGCCTGAGATCGATCTTCCTTTTTGGATTTTCTATTTTTAATTCAGGGTTGCAAAATTAAACGAACTATGCGAAATAAAAAACCGCCTTCAAACTGAAGACGGTTAATATTATAAAAGATGTCTTTAAGATTTTAACTTGCTGTTGTTTTTGCTATAGCCAAAATAAATGAGCAAACCGGCAACCATCCATACCAAAGCGCTTAACAGTGTTTGTCCCGGAAGGCTGATGATCATGGTCGCACAGATAATCATCCCTAAGATAGGAACAAGAGGCACAAGTGGAGTTTTGAACGGTCTTGCTAATCCCGGATCTTTCTTTCGCAAAATCCATACCCCTAAGCATACCAGCACAAACGCAAATAATGTTCCTATTGAAGTAAGATCTCCTGCTACGCTTTCCGGAAGAAAGGCGGCAAATAATCCAACAAAAACAAATAACACGATATTGCTTTTATAAGGCGTGCGGAATTTTGGGTGAAGATCTGAGAAGATCTTGGGGAGCAATCCGTCCGTTGACATGGTATAGAAGACCCTTGACTGACCAAGGAGCATCACCAGAATCACCGATGAAAAACCGGCAAGGATGGCAACAGTTACCAGCGTTGCGAGCCATCCATATCCACTCATATAAGTTGAAATAGCATAAGCAACGGAGGCTTCTTTTCCGCTTTTTACAAAATCAGTATATGGGGCAACTCCTGTTAACACCCATGAAAATAAAATATACAGAATCGTACAGATCAACAGGGAGCCAAGAATGCCTACCGGCATATCCTTCTTTGGGTTCTTGCATTCCTGAGCAGCAGTGGAAACGGCATCAAAACCAATAAATGCAAAAAACACTATTCCAGCTCCCCGGAGAACGCCCCCCCATCCATGTCTGAAGAAATCCAAATAAGAATATGTTTTTCCATTTGGTAAAATGGCATCGGGTGCATTTGCAGGAATTAAATATGGTGTATGATTGGCCGGGTTAATGAATTTCCAGCCAATGGCAATAAATACCAATACGATTGCCACTTTTATGGTAACGATGATTGCGTTTACGGTTGCGGATTCCTGGGTTCCTTTGATCAATAGCAATGAAAGAGCCAATAGGATAACCAAAGCAGGAATATTTATTATTCCATGATGCAAGATGCCCGAGGCATCCTTAATGGATTCAAAAGGGGAATGGCACCATTCATATGGAATTGAACCTCCTAAAAGCTTGTTTGCATATTCACTCCAACTTATAGAAACTGTTGCCGCGCCAAGTGCATACTCAAGTACTAAAGCCCATCCGATTATCCATGCTACCAGTTCTCCCATGGTTGCATACGCGTAGGTATATGCGCTCCCTGCAATGGGAATGACAGAAGCAAATTCAGCGTAGCACAATCCTGCAAAAGCGCATCCAATTGCGGCAATGATAAATGATATGGTAACAGCAGGTCCCGCATTTCCACCAGCTGCTGCTGCAGTTCTTACAAATAATCCGGCTCCGATGATTGCTCCTATGCCAAGAGCTATAAGACTCCAGGCTCCAAGCGTTCTTTTTAATCCTTTTTCTGAATCGGCAGCTTGTGCCAATAAGATATTTAAAGATTTTTTTCTGAATAAACTCATACAGATTTGGTTATAGTTTGGTTGGTAGAAATTTTCCGTTTGTAAAATAATCAAATTAATGATACACTTCGAATTCTTTTGATGAAGAATCATTTAATCGCCTCAAAGTTTTGTGAAATCAATATTTTTCGATTGTTTGCAACATCATTCAGCTGCTCATGAAGAAAATTGGTCTCACCGCGTGGATCTTAATTGCCATGGCAATGGGCATCATTGTGGGCTATATCGTTCATCACAATTCATCGGCAATTTTCATCAACAAGTTTGCTTTCAACATAAGGCTTCTGACCAAAATATTTCTTCTTCTTGTTCAGATGATCATTGCGCCCTTGGTATTTTCAACATTGGTTGTCGGCATTGCAAAACTCGGCGATCTGAAAACAGTGGGAAGAGTCGGGGGGAAGGCCTTGCTGTGGTTTGTATCTGCGTCTTTTGTCAGTCTTTTACTGGGCATGTTGCTGGTCAATTTTTTTCACCCCGGTACTGCAATCGATCTAAGTAATGCAGATGTTGCTGGTGCGAAAGATCTTGCCGGGAAAACGCAGGAATTTTCTTTGGAAGCTTTTGTCGAACATGTTTTCCCAAAAAGTGTGGTTGAAGCTATGGCTGATAATTCCATTTTACAGATCGTTGTCTTCAGCATTTTTTTTGGTGTGGCAACAGCGGCGATCGGTGAAAAGGGCAGGCCAATCGTTAAGGCGCTCGATGCGGTTTCGCATGTCATTTTAAAAATGGTGAGCTATGTGATGGCATTTGCGCCGCTGGGTGTATTCGGTGCTATCGCTGCGATCATTGCTACCAAAGGATTAGAAGTATTCGGATTTTACGGGCAATACCTTTTGTATTTTATCATGGGGATCGCTTTATTATGGATCGTATTGATTGCGGTTGGTTTTTTGATCCTACAAAAACGAATCGGTGGATTGTTGAAAAGAATTGCACAGCCCTTATTGGTTGCATTCAGCACGACCAGCAGCGAGGCTGTTTTCCCAAAGCTTACCAAAGAATTGGAAAATTTTGGATGCAGAGATAAGATCGTCTCATTCATTCTTCCCCTCGGTTATAGTTTTAATTTAGACGGGAGCATGATGTACATGACCTTTGCCAGTATTGCCATTGCACAGGCTTATGGAATAAAAATGGATACCGGAACCCAACTCACCATGTTATTGGTGTTGATGCTGATGAGCAAGGGCATTGCGGGAGTACCGCGTGCAGCGCTTGTTGTGATTACGGCAACATCGACCATGTTTAAGATTCCCGTTGAAGGTGTTGCATTGATATTACCGATAGATCATTTCTGCGACATGTTCAGGAGCATGACCAATGTCTTGGGAAATGCCCTGGCAACCAGTGTTGTCAGTAAATGGGAAGGAGAATTGACAGAAGAGTTGGAGCATGGCGATGTTTGAGGCGGTGATAACCGGTCAGGATCTGCTCATTTAAATTTTATTATCTTGGGACCTTATAACCTGTGATTAATATCTCAAAGTATGATCGAATTTTTAGCAATAACCTGGAAAGATCTATTAAGCCCGGAATTTTACATTAATAATGGAGGATTATGGGTTTTGCTTTTTATCATTTTTGCCGAAACCGGATTGTTACTTGGTTTTTTTCTTCCCGGCGATAGCTTATTGTTTGTCGCAGGGATCTATACCAACGAACTCGCCTCTTATTTTTTTAATACCGGGAGTGACTTTGCCAATCTCTTATTGATAACGGTCATGGTTACCTTCTGTGGTGTTCTTGGTAATACTGTTGGGTACTGGTTTGGTGCAAAAAGCGGCCCGTTTTTGTACCATCGCAAAGATTCTTTCTTCTTTAAAAGACATTATATCGATGATGCAAAAGGTTTTTATGAAAAACATGGCGGCTCGGCAATTGTGTTCGCCCGCTTTTTACCGATCATAAGAACTTTCGTGCCCATCATTGCCGGAGTTGTAAAAATGGACAGAAAGAAATTCTCGTTTTATAATGTTATCGGTTGTGTTTCCTGGGTGAGTTTAATGTTATTTGCCGGTCATTATTTACAAAAATTAATTTTGCGGGAATGGCATTTTGATTTAAAGGATCATCTGGAAGTTATTGTGATAGGACTTGCGCTGGTAACAGGATTCCCCGTTTTGATAAAATTATTTTTCGGCAGGAGGGCTTCGAGCAGAAAGCAAAAAAAATCTCCCGGATAATTATTGGAAAAATATGGAGCATAAAAAAATCTCGCTTTTTAACATCGCCGTGATCGTTGGTGCACTTGGTTATTTTGTCGATATATACGATCTCCTGCTGTTTAGCATTATCCGCGTTCCTTCATTGAGATCGCTTGGTTTGAGCACAGATGAAATTGCAAGACAAGGCTTACACATTCTCAATATTCAAATGATCGGGTTATTGATCGGCGGCATAATCTGGGGAATTCTGGGTGATAAAAAGGGAAGATTAAAAGTGTTGTTTGCTTCCATCATATTATATTCTCTGGGAAATATTGCAAATGGTTTTGTGCATAGCGTTGACCAATATGCTTTGGTTCGGTTCATTACAGGGCTTGGTCTTGCGGGAGAATTGGGCGCCGGCATCACGTTGGTCAGTGAATTGATGCCAAAAGAAAAAAGAGGTATCGCTACTTCCTTAGTTGCCGGTATTGGATTAAGCGGTGCTGTGTTCGCTTATTTTGTTCGTCAGCAATTCGTAACTGCCTCCGGCGACGGATGGCGCAATTGCTATTTTATTGGGGGAGGGCTTGGTTTTTTATTATTATTTCTTCGTGTGGGCGTTTTGGAATCCGGGATGTTCAAAAGCATTGAGCAGAGTGTGAAAGTTAGGAAAGGAAATTTTATTATGCTGTTCACCAATGGTAAACGCTTAAAAAAATACCTCACTGCAATTTTGATCGCATTACCGAATTGGTACGTGATCGGAATTTTGATTACTTTTTCTGATAAATTTTCTAAAGAAATGAATATTGTCGGACCTGTAGATCCGGGCAAAGCAATCATGGTGGCTTATGCGGCCATCTCCATAGGGGATATTCTTATAGGATTCATCAGTCAATGGTTCAAAAGCAGAAAAAAATCATTGTACCTGTTTCATATTATCACCGTGATCGCTGTTGTCTGGTATTTTAATCTGCAGGGGCAATCGGCGACGATGGTTTATATTGTAGCTGCTTTGATGGGTTTCGGCACTGGATTCTGGGCTATGTTTGTAACAATGGCTGCCGAACAATTCGGAACCAATATCCGTGCAACCGTGGCCACCACCGCCCCGAATATGGCCAGAGGTTCTTTGAACCTGGTGTCTTTGTTGTTCGTTTCATTGCAATCCTCACAAGGCTATCTAAAAAGTGGCTGGATTACAGGTATAGTGGTATTTGTCATCGCATTTACCTGTTTGGCATTGACCGAAGAAACCTTCAATAAAGACCTCAATTATATTGAACCGGACTAATATTGCTAACGGGTATTTGACAATGCATCATTTCAAATGCCTTTAGTGCGATCAAAACAGAAATTTGAATTGAGTCCTTCGGAAAGTGATTCACAAAAATGCATGTAATTCGTATAAAAAAATTCTGGTAATCCCTGTTATGAAATTCCTCATCATTCGTTTTTCTTCAATTGGTGATATTGTGCTAACAACTCCTGTGGTTCGTTGCGTCAAAAAGCAAATGGAGAACGCAGAAGTACATTTCTTGACAAAGATTTCTTTCAAAACAGTTACAGAGCATAATCCTTACGTTGACAAGTTCTTTTATTATGATGACAATCTTGTTTCATTGATAAAAGAACTGAAAGAAGAGAAATACGATTATATTATTGACCTCCATAAAAACATTCGCTCTTATCGTATCCGATGGGCGCTGCGATGCAAAACATTATCGTATAAAAAAGAAAGCATTGAAAAATTCTTGTTGACCAAACTGCATATTAATATCATGCGCAAGCGTCATATTGTTTTGCGTAATCTGGATGCAGTGGCAAGGCTTGGGGTAAAAGACGATGGGTTTGGGCTGGATTATTTTATTGGGGAAAAAGAAAATGTTCGCGTAGAGGATCTCCCAGCATCACATTCGATGGGATATGTTGCCAT
This sequence comes from Chitinophagales bacterium, assembly GCA_021323755.1. GTDB lineage: Bacteria > Bacteroidota > Bacteroidia > Chitinophagales > Chitinophagaceae > Puia. Next base: position 41,154 of record JAJPKJ010000030.1, read on the forward strand.
TGTCATCGGTGCATCTTACTATACAAAAAAACTTCCTGTTTATAAATTGCGTGAATTGTGTTCGACATTGAATTATCCGATCGTTCTTGTTGGCGGCAAAAATGATACAGAAGAAGGAAATGCTGTTGCTGCAGTAGATAATGTAAAAGTGTATAATGCCTGCGGGAAATTTAGTTTGAATGAATCTGCCCACATCGTAAAAAATGCAAAACTGGTTATTTCCCACGATACCGGTTTGCAATACATCGCTTCTGCGTTTAATAAACCCACCTTGGCTGTTTGGGGCGGGACATCGCCAAAACTTGATGTAGAGCCATTTTACGGAGATCGTTTTTTATCAACGCAAAAAAGGAGCCCTTATAAGAATATTTTTGTAGCGGGATTATCCTGCCAACCTTGTTCAAATTTCGGCACAAAAAAATGCCCGCGGGGACATTTTAAATGTATGCATTTGCAAGATATTGACCTGATCATAAAAGAAACTGCGGTCCAATTGGGGATCAATACTGATAATCAATGATAAATCAAAAAATCAAAAACAGGGAATAACAGCCATGTATAACCGAAAATTAATCGCTGCCAACTGCTGATTCCTGTCTTCAGCTCTACAATGTTTTCAACACATCATTCATACTTCTCACGGCATCAGCGCTTTTATTGAATGAGGCTTGTTCTTCATCACTCAATTTGAATTCAACAATTTTTTCCCATCCATTTTTGCCGATCACCACAGGAACGCCAAGACAAATATCTTTCTGTCCGTATTCGCCATCCAGTGAAACGCAACAAGTAAATAATTTCTTCTCATCGCGAACAATAGCCTCTACCAAAGCCGCGCCAGCCGCACCCGGAGCATACCAGGCGCTGGTTCCGATCAACTTGGTCAAAGTAGCTCCGCCAACCATGGTATCTGCTACGATTTGTTTTTGCTGATCGGTGCTTAAAAATTTTGTTACCGGTACACTGTTCCAGGTTGCGATGCTTATCAATGGGATCATTGTTGTGTCGCCGTGTCCGCCAACAACAATCGCATTTAAATCAGCGGCACTGCAATTCAATTGCTGACTGAGTTGATACTTGAATCTTGCGCTGTCCAGGGTTCCACCCATTCCTATAATGCGATTTTTTGGTAATCCGCTTGTTGTCAAGGTGAGATAGGTCATCGTATCCATCGGATTGCTGATGATGATGATGATCGCGTCGGGAGAAAATTTTAAAATATTTTCAGTAACCCCTTTTACAATTCCGGCATTCGTGCCAATCAATTCTTCACGCGTCATTCCTGGTTTGCGCGGTAATCCGGAGGTAATGATCACCACATCAGAGCCCGCGGTCTTCGCATAATCATTCGTGCTTCCGGTGATCTTGGTATCAAAACCCAATAGCGCCGCCGTTTGCATCATGTCCTGGGCTTTGCCTTCGGCCAATCCTTCTTTGATATCCAACAAAACCAATTCCTGCGCTAATTCTTTCCTGGCAATATTATCGGCACAAGTTGCGCCTACTGCGCCCGCGCCTACAACCGTAACTTTCATGAGAAAAATATTTTATGATGAGAAAAATTTTTGCGCTGCAAATGTAACTAATTTGATAATTAGCCAATTTGAAAATTTGAAATGGAAGATCGCAACCGAACTTTAATTATTTCGTATTGTTATTGGTGGAGCATGAATAGGAGCAGGTTATGAGTTGCATAGAGAATCACTTATGCAAAGGTGCGACCCGCTGTTTACTGCTTAAAGGATAATTGTTAACTTTGTAAAAATAAATATCGATGCTGAATTCTATAGAAAGTGCGATTGAGGATATTAAACAAGGTAAACTCGTGATCGTGGTTGATGATGAGGACCGCGAAAATGAAGGCGACTTTATTACTGCTGCTGCCAATGTTACACCCCAAGTGATCAATTTCATGAGCAAGCACGGACGCGGACTGATCTGTGCGCCGATGATCGAAGAAAGATGCGATGAACTGGGATTGGAATTGATGGTGAATAATAATACGGCATTACACGAAACAGCCTTTACTGTATCTGTCGATTTATTGGGTCATGGCTGCACAACCGGAATTTCAGCGCAGGACCGTGCAAAAACGGTTCAGGCATTGATTGATCATTCAACAAAACCAGAAGATCTGGGAAGACCCGGACATATTTTTCCATTACGTGCGAAAAAGGGTGGCGTATTACGCAGGGCCGGTCACACAGAAGCAACCATTGATCTTGCAAGATTAGCCGGCTTTGAACCAGTGGGCGTTCTGGTGGAGATAATGAATGAAGACGGAACAATGGCAAGGTTGCCGGAATTAATGAAGATCGCGGAAAAATTTGATTTTAAGATTGTTTCAATAAAGGATCTCATTGAATATCGTTTAAAGACGGATTCGCTGATAGAAGAAATCGTGAGAGTGGATATGCCTACCCGTTATGGTCATTTCAAACTGATAGCATTCGCGGAAAAAAATTCCACGAACGAACACCTTGCCTTAATAAAAGGAGAGTGGGAAAAAGATGAACCAGTTTTGGTTCGCGTTCATTCATCCTGTTTCACCGGAGACATTCTCGGCTCCTTGCGTTGTGATTGCGGCGAGCAATTGCATAAGGCCATGCAAATGGTGGAAGCAAATGGGAAAGGAGCTATTTTATACATGAATCAGGAAGGCCGGGGCATTGGCCTGGTAAATAAATTAAAGGCGTATAAACTCCAGGAAAAAGGAATGGATACTGTTGAAGCCAACCTGCATCTCGGTTTCCCGATGGATAAAAGGGATTACGGCGTTGGCGCGCAGATCATGCGTTATCTGGGTATCACTAAACTCAAACTCATCAGCAATAATCCAAAAAAACGCGCTGGGCTTCTTGGGTATGGTTTGGAGATCATTGAAACCATTCCAATTGAAGTGCAACCCAATCCGCATAATGAAAAATATCTTCAGACCAAAAGAGATAAACTGGGACACGAGATCTTGAAATGAAACCGGATCGTCACAGATGGGTCCTTAGTGATAATGTGATCATTTATCATTACTCACTTTCAGGTCATCACTGGTCCTGGTGTCAGCGGCACCGGTGGTTTGTGGTTTTGGCTTTTCTTTTTTCTTTTTCTTCTTTCTAAATAATTCGCTGAACCTGTCAAAAGTTCGCTGATAGGAAATACTTCCGCCAGAACGATTTTCTGTATGGCTTGCCGTGGAAAGATAATTGTATGAATCTCTGTAAAACAAACTTGCCGTGACTCTTCCATCATTCGTTATTTTGTATTCCATGGTAATATCCGGCAAGAATTGAAATGACGATGTTTGTGCTTGTTGTGCTGATAACCCTACATCTAATGCGCTTCCCAATGTAAATGTCAAGCGTTCTTTAAGAAAACTCTTCCCGACAGACAGGTTCAGGTTGGTGCGATCATAAGTTGCCCTTGTCGGATCCGTAGCTCCTCCAACACTTTCTGCAGCCGCATTATAGCCATTATAAAAACTGGTGTTGAAATTGAAATGTAAAGAAGGATCGACCTTATTTAAAAAACCCCTGATTTGTTTTGTCAGCTGGTTAGATACAAATCCGGAAATGCTATTGACAAAAATACCGGTTACTGCGGTCGTTGGATCAAAGGAGCTCGTGCTATTGGACATGGGTCCGAATTGGTCGAAGGCAACGAGCAGGGAAGCCTGTTTGTTTAACTCATTGGGATCATTGGCAATGGTCTGCAAAATACTATTGGCATCAAGATCATTTCTCAGCGGGCTATTCGGAGGCAATTCAATTTGAAATGAAATATCTGGTTTCACTAATTTGTTCCGCAGGGTGGCAATTACCCAAATGGGACCCCTGTATGCTTTCACATTGGCGCTCTGGTAACTATTGGGATTAATGCCCAGATCGGTGAAGTGCACATTTTCCGCTTCGTAAACAGCCTGTATGTTGATGTCTGCATCATAGGGATCGCCCGTCCAGGAAATATAATTATCTGCATCTCGTTTAAAAACAAATGGTTTGCGAATGAGGGACTGTAAATTAAAATTGTATGTTCCCCTGTCGATATCATACCGGCCGCGAATGGTCATGTCTTCTGTCGTGCCAACGGCAATTTGCATCTGTCCATGACCGTTGGTTTTAATGATATCGCCGGTTAATGGATCAAGGATAACATTCACATTGGCATAATTATTTGCGGTTAGATCTAATCTGACAGTAATGTTTGATGATTTCTTATCAAGACCTTGCGACTGCATTTCCTTGCCATATATTTTCCAAACAATAAAATCCGCATCGTCATTCTCTCTGCTCGATGTTAATGGTAAATAAATATTTGAACTGTCTGTTGGTTCCCCTTTAATATACAACTGCATATTTTCCTGCGGCCCCGTAAATCGCAAAGAAGCTTTCCCAATCACTCTTCCATAAAATAAGTTATTGTCGCTTATTTTCGTATCAATCAGCAATAAGCGGTTTGTATTCATCGCAAAATCAAAACGCAAATTATTGAATGCATGATGATATAATCTTGCCTGGGTAATATCGGCTGTGTGATGGATGGAATCAAGTTTATCGGTGATCCTGAATGTCCCAAAATCAATCAGGCTGTCTTTGAGCGAGACATTCATTAATGGAATGCGATACGTGCATTGGGTATAATTGACTTTCAATTCGCCATTCTTTAACTGGATATTACCGAGATATTTTGTGTCGTTGCCTGTTTTGATAATTTGCAAAAGCCCGGTTGCCTGCCCTTTGATGTTGCTGAAGATCCCACTGAGGTATTTTTCCAGCAGGCCAATTTTTGTGTCGCTTAGATTGATGCTGACATTTACGGGCTGTGTGTTTGCACTGTCGGACGTATTGAAAATGCCTTTTACATCGAAATGGTAATTTTTATTGTCTGAATTTACATGTCCGTTGATCATTCCTGTTTTTTTATCATAATCTGCGGTCACATCAATTCTTCCAATTGAATCATTATCCAAACGAAATTGTTCTGCCTGCCCGGAAAAGGTAATGCCCGGTTGGCCGTAAGGGTTAGCGATCTCGGCACTTCCGGTCAATAACCCTTCAATGCGATCGCTCTTGACAAGGAACGGAGTGATATCACCCATATTTATTTTCTTAAGATCCAGGTGAATGTCGTTCCCATTTCCCAGGGCGGATGGGTGTGTGGTTATTAATAGTTGCTGATCACCGCTATGAATTCGAAGATCGGAAGCCGCCACCAGATTTCTGCTTATCGTCAATTCTCCATTTTTATCAATGGCCCAGGTCTTGCTGTTGACATCAAAAGTAGAAGGATTGAATTTGATCTTCATACCGGTTGGTAATGTTTGCACCTGGGCAGAAAGATTTGCTGAGTTCAATGTTTGATTGGCGCTCGTAATGATCTGCACATCGGAAAAATCGTTCGAAGAGCGCAAATGAATATGCGTTCCCGGGAAATGCAAACTATCATTTACAGCGACATTGCCTATGTCTGTTTGCATGGATAAGCTGTCTAAATTTCCTCTGGCTTTTACGCTCACATTGGTAAAAGAAATATTGTTGTAGCTGAATTGGGGAACATCCACATTCAAATCAAGCAAGTTTTCTTTGCTGCTGATTCTTCCGCTGATGGTTGTATTATCAAAACCTTTTAATTTTTTATCAAAGAGGTCAATATAATCCTGAATTTTTTTTGTAGAGATGACAAAACTAAAATCCTGGTTGGCAGGAATTGTTTTTGCCGGACTGATATAGGCCGGATAATATTTATTCAAAAAGGTTTGAAATGCAGCAGGCAGGTCTTTGAGTGAGAATTCACCGGCAAAGGCGCCGCTGAATTCATTACTTTCCAAGGTGATGGTTTTATTATTATCACTAATGGTCGAATTTACGATCAGCGAATCGAATGAGATCCGTTGCCTGCTTTTTAAAATAGTTGCATTGTAAACGCGGGCAGTCCCTACGAAATCATCAATATTATCGCCTGTAAAATTGAAAGATAATTTACCGTTGAATTCTATCGGTTGTTTGATAAAATTGAGTTTTGCAAAATCAGCCTTATTAACCTGCGCATCAAAATTAAAAGTGTAAGGATGCTTGCTGAAATCTATCAACCCGTTCAGCGTTGCATCAAGATTGGTGTCTTTTGAAATGATTTGCCCGTTGAATTTACTTTTGGCAATAACTCCATTAACTGAGATATCATGATAGGAGTAGCCGTTAAAGTCAAGTTGGTTGATCGTTCCATCGAGCGTTGCGTTGATTGTCTGGGACCTGAGTCCCGTACCATTCACCTTTCCGCGAAAACCAATTCTGCCTAACTCATCATTATCTAAAAATCTTCCAAGATCAAAACTATCTGTAGTGATCGTTCCGGAGTAAACAGAATTCCTGCTGTTGAGTTTCATATTTACATCGGAAACGATATTGCCAAGATTTGTTTGAATCGTTCCGGTTGTAACAAAATCGTGGATCGTTCCTTTGAAACTTCCAATGAATCGCAGGAATTCTATTTTATCAATTCTTGGCTGATCTATATTTTTTAAAGAAGGGATTAAAGCAACCATATCATTATAGGTGGTGCGAAAATCGTTCGATTGAAAATCAATATAAGTTCTATCAATGTCTGGCAATCCGGTCATGTGAATGTTTCCATTCAATAAGGAATTCTTTCCCGCAGTGATAATAAGATTTTTCCCATTAAGATCACTCACTGTTCCTTTTATGCTACCGGTAATGCGTATGTTTTTTTTCCATGTTTTCAGATCTGGTGCAAAAAAAGCGATATCATCACTATTGATATCTGCATTGGTGAAATTTCCTTCCATTTTTATTTTGGTAAGAAAGTCTGACATATCATCAAGACTTTTGAACCTCATCGCAAAAAAATTGCGTAATCGGCTGTTATTGGTCTGGAGATCCATTTTATAAAACTCCATCGCTTCCGGAAAGAATTTAATATGGCTGCTTAATTTTTTTACCTGTATCCCGCTTCGTTCTATTGTGCTTAAGGTGAGTTCTGCAGAAATGGTGTCTTGGTTCAATCGAACATTTTTTCCATCGAGGTTAACGGAGTGGAAAAAAATATGTTCACCATCGAAATAAGAGGTAGCTGGCTTTCCGGTGAGTTTATCATCTTTAAAAAATCCATCTTCGATCACTACCGATTTTGCCATGATATCCCAGTCAGCGGAGTTGAGACGCAAATGCAGAGGATCATTTTTTATCACCGCATTTGAATCTCTTGGAGGAGCAATGCGCTTACCGGCATAATTGGTTATGGAGAATTCCGGGCGAATGAATTGCAGTAAATTGATGCGCGCAATCTTTTTGGAAAGATTAAATTTCTCGGCATCTAACTGCAGCGACTGCAATTCAAGATTCATGTCCTCACCGCGCCAGGCATCTTTTTTTAGCACATGAATATTCGACAGATCAATCCGGGTAAGATTTAACTCTATTCCCTGGGAACTGGTGTCTGTGTGTGGCTTTGCGAAATAATCGACAATGAATTGATAATTCCAGACCGAATCGCTGCGTTGCAATTTTATTGTTGCATGATTTAATCCGAGATAACTTAGGTGGGCACTATCTTTCAGAAAAAACCAATCTGTTATTAAGATTCTCAATTCGCCGGCATACAAAATGGTGTCCTTGCTTCTGTCTTCAACCAGCACATCCTGCAAGATCACTTTGTTGAATAAGGCAAAATCAACATGACTGATGCTGATATTTGTATTTAATCTTTTTGAAAATTCCTTGCTCAGTTTTCCAACAAGCCAGGTTTGTACCGGAGAGGTTTGAACCAAGAACCATAGGGAAATAAGCAGTAAAACAACGGTAATGGCTGAAGTTTTTGTTACTACCTTAACGAGTAAGGCAACCGCCGCGACAAACAGAAGACCATAAAGGATCGATTTTTGATTGATCGTTTGTGCTATTAACCAAAGCGCTGCCAGAAAGAACAACAGCGTCAATATTATTTCAAGGAGTATTTTTAAAACCTTTTTCAGTAGATTGGAATTAGGATTTGCAAAAGTACTAAATCGCACTGAAGGATGTGCAAAATCAGTACCAAACAATTCATTATCTGAAATTTAACCAGCCATTTGCTTTTCCACCAACCATTGAATAATCGATCAACTTTTCTTTTTTGGTACTGAAAGGTTTCTCCAATCCTGATTCTTCAAAATCTTGCCGATATAGATGATCTGTCCAACATGATAAGGATAATGCGCTAACTGGCGATTAATGGCATCGATTGCCGGCATCGCTTCATCGCGGATGGTTATTGTTTTCATCAGGTCATCGTCTTTTAATGATTGCAGCGCATTGAAAGTGCAAATCCATCCTTTCTCCCACATATCGATAAGTTGTTGTTTTGAATATTGGTGAATTTCAAATTCCTCATCGCGCAAACGCCATACCTTTTCTCCATCTTCTGTCAAGAAATTTGTCCACCGACTCAGCATATTACCACTAACATGCTGGATAATTATGGCAATACTGTTGGATTCTTCATTTGGTGAATAATGAAAGTCTTTTTCCTCCAACTGCTCAAAGGTTTTATCGCCAAGAACCTTGTATGATGCTAATTTTTTTATTGCTGAATCGATATATGTTTTTGCAAGCGTCATAAGATTTAATATATAAGATTCTAGATTTAAAATTTTGGTTCATGCACAGTTGGATCGCATGCCGGGTCCATCCGTCCACTGCTAATATCCTTCTGCCGTATCTTCACCACGTTTATCACCAACGGCAATGATTTTTCCGTCCGAAAAAATTTGAATCAGTTCAGTTCTTCCAATTTGTGATGTTGGTGAAATTTTATACCCCATTTGTTGCAATTGCGATTTTACATTCGCATCAAAATCGCGCTCCATCAATATCTGGTCAGGTAACCATTGATGATGGAATTTTGGTTTATTCACTGCATCCTGCGTATTCAATCCAAATTCCAAAACATCTACTATCGTTTGAAACACGGAGGTGGTGATGGTTGTACCCCCCGGCGTTCCGACAACGATATAGGGTCTATTATTTTTCAAAACGATTGTCGGCGTCATGGAACTCAACATTCTTTTTCCAGGGGCGATCGCATTGGCATCTCCTCCAACTGCGCCATACATATTCGGTACGCCCGGCTTAATGCTAAAATCATCCATTTCATCATTCAATATAAAACCGGCCCCGGCAACAACGGTCTTACTTCCATAGGAATTATTTAGGGTGGTAGTGATTGAAACCGCATTCCCCTCACTGTCATACACCTCGAAATGCGTGGTCTGTGTGCTTTCTTTTGGAATTTCTCCAGCCTGGATATCCTTACTGTTGCCTGCTTTGTTTGGATCATATAATTTCATTCTTTCTTTTGCATAATCGCGGCTGGTCAAGGTGCTGATCGGTACTTTATAAAAATCGTTATCGCCGAGATATTTTGCACGGTCTGCGTAAGCGAGTCGTTCCACTTCTGTCATTAAATGCACTGATTGCAAGGTCCCATATCCGTAACTGCTCAGCGGCTGATCTTCCACCATATTCATCATTAATGGCAATAAGACGCCGCCACTGCTTGGCAAGGGCATGGTAATGATGGTGTAATTGTTCTTATAAACGAAAGAAACCGGCTCACGCTCCTTTGCTTCGTAATCCTTAAGATCATCGAGTGTAATGATTCCTTTACCACGTTTCATTTCATCAATGATCAGCTTCGCCGTTTCCCCTTCATAAAAACCTTTGGCCCCATTATCACGAATACGCATCAATGTCCTTGCAAGGTCTTTCTGATAAAGCGTATCACCGGCTTTCCAGCCACCTGCTTTTACAAAAACAGGCATTATGGTATTGTATTTTTTAAAATCTTTTTGCGTATAATTCAAACTTCTGGCTTCGGATTCAGAAACCGCAAACCCTTTTTCTGCAAGATCAATCGCCGGTTGAATCAATTTCTTAAAAGGAAGTTTTGCATATTTTAATTCATCAAAAATTCCGGCAACAGTTCCCGGGACGCCGGCAGAAAGATGACCGTTCTCGCTTAATCCCGGTTGCACATTACCGTTAGTATCGAGATACATATCGCGCGAGGCATGCCCGGCCGCTTTTTCACGGAAATCGAGTGTAATGTTTTTCCCGTTTGCCAGGTGTGCTACCATAAATCCGCCGCCGCCAATATTGCCTGCTCCCGGATAAACCACTGCCAGCGCAAGTTGCGTGGCAATAGCGGCATCAACTGCGTTACCTCCTTGTCTTAGGATTTGAAGGCCGACCTTACTTGCCAGGGGATGAGCAGAAACAACAGCTCCATGAGTGCATTCCACTTTTTTTTGTGGTGAATAATGAAATGCATCAATTGCATTTTGAGCGGTGGCAGTAAAACATAAAAAACAAACGAGGTTAATAAATAAAAATCTATGGATGACTTTTTGAAGCATTGGAAAAATTTTGTGTAAAATACGAATTTTCGGTTTGCAGCAGGTCAATGCATAGCGTGATTTGAAAAACAGAACATTGAGTTGCGCATGTTTTTATGGTTCAAAAGTGCTGTACGGAATTGTTGCGACACCTATTTGGAATGCAACGATAATTGATAACCGTTCAAAGTATTTGCAGCCAAAAATTATACAAACGGTTGGATTAGCTGCCCATTGTGGTTTATTTTGGATGCAGTTAAAAATGATTTGCTAATTTGCCCTGCTTTATTTTATTTAAATATTATTGAATGAAGAAAAAGTCCGGCTTGTTATTATTGGTATCAATTTTATTTTTTTGTTTCTCGTTTGCGCAGAACCCAGAAGTGATCACTTCTTCGGAAATATTTTTGAGGCTAAAGAAATTAAACGTTTTGGGAACAGCATTATATATAGCTGCACATCCTGATGACGAGAATTCAAGGCTCATCGCATATCTTTCTGAAGACCGTTTGTATCGCACAGGATATTTATCCATGACGCGCGGGGATGGTGGCCAAAATTTAATAGGTGACGAGCAGGGTGTTGAACTGGGATTAATAAGAACGCAGGAAATGCTTGCTGCGCGCAGGGTTGACCACGCTGAACAATTTTTTACCAGGGCTTTCGATTTTGGGTTCTCTAAATCAACCGATGAAGCTTTGCGAACATGGGGAAAAGAAAAAATTCTGAGCGATGTGGTTTGGGTGATAAGAAAATTTCAACCCGATGTTATCATTACACGATTTCCGGAGGATGCGCGTGCAGGTCATGGACATCATTCTGGTTCCGCTGTGTTGGCTCACGAAGCGTTTGCGGCAGCAGCAGACCCCAGCCGTTTTCCTGAACAATTCAAATATGGAGTGAAACCATGGCAGGCAAAGCGTTTGCTCTGGAACACTTTTAATTTCGGGAACACAAATACAACAAGTGAGGATCAGTTAAAGATTGATGATGGCGTGTATAATGCAATTCTTGGAAAAAGTTATGGTGAGATCGCAGCGGAAAGTCGTACCAACCACAAAAGTCAGGGTGCTGCATTAACAAGAACGCGCGGTGAATCGACCGAATATTTTGCAACCGTTGCCGGCGATGCACCGCATACGGATCTGATGGATGGAATTAATTCGTCTTGGAGTAGAGTGGAAGGAGGAGAAATAATTCAAGCATCCATAAATGAGCTGATAAAAAATTATTCATTAAGCAATCCGGAGCAATCTGTTCCGGGATTGGTAAATGTATATAGAGAAATGATGAAGCTGAAAGAGGGGTACTGGAAAAATGAGAAGATGAAGGAAGTCCAACAGCTTATTGAAGACTGCAGCGGATTATGGCTTGAAGCAACAGTGAAGAATGGATATGTTGTTCAGGGGGAATCTATGCCTGTAACTTTCACTATGCTCGATCGTCTGAACACCCGGGCTGCCGTTACTGAGATCAGCGTTGATGGATATGATTCATTGTACAAACAAAATCTCGCTCACGATAAGAATTATTTTTTCACCCAGCAGATCAATGTTTCATCAAGCAAACCGATAACGCAGCCATATTGGCTTGCAGAAGAAATGTCGCCCGGATCTTTTAATGTAAAAGACCAGACACTGATCGGTGATCCGCAAAGCAAACCTGCGTTCGAAGTGAAGTTTCATATTAATATTGAAGGACAGGATTTTGTTTTTTCGCGACCAATTCAATACCGTTTCACTGATCCGGTGAAAGGAGATCTTTACCAGCCATTGACTGTATTGCCGCCGCTCACGGCATCATTTGATCCTGGGTTGATCGTTTTTACTGATGGGGAACAAAAAAGTTTCGATGTGCATACTCAACGTCATGGTAACGGTGATGCTCAACCGGAAATATTATTGACGAACACTAACAAATTGCAATTGACTCCGCCGGCAAATATCAATGGCTCCAGCTTCAATTATTCGGCAAAACCTGCCTCAACAGCCACCGCTGCTTTTTATTCTAATCTTGAATTTAAAATGAATGGAAAAGCAGACACGGCAAAGGAGTTAAAAACGATCAGTTATGATCATATTCCGCGAATAGATTATTTCCGAAATACCAAAGCAAGATTTGTCATCGCCGATATTAAGACTTTGGGGAAACGCATTGGATATATTGAAGGTGCAGGCGACAAAGTTCCGGAATGTTTGCAGCAGATGGGTTATGATGTTGTGTTGCTGAAAGAAAAAGACATCAATAATTCTTATCTCGCTCAGTTTGATGCGATCATTACCGGTATTCGCGCTTATGAAGTGCATGACTGGCTTTTCAATAAGTACGACGTGTTTATGGATTATGTGAAAAACGGTGGCAATCTTATTGTGCAGTACAATCGCAGCAGCAGGATTGGAACTGATAATGGGAAAATAAGTCCATTTCATTTTAGTATTGCCAATGCAAGGGTTACCGATGAGGAAGCAAAGGTTGATTTTTTACTTCCCGATCATCCGGTGCTGAATTTCCCAAACAAGATCACTGATCAGGATTTTGCAGGATGGATACAGGAGCGCGGAATTTATTTTGCAGGAAATATAGATGCCAATTTTCAATCTGTTCTGGCGATGAATGATGCCGGCGAATCTCCTCAAAAAGGAAGTTTGATCATTGCTGATTATGGCAAGGGGAAATTTGTGTACACGGGATTGGTTTTTTTCCGTGAATTGCCTGCAGGGGTTCCCGGCGCTTATAGATTATTTGCAAATATCATTGCATTGAATCATAAGCGGGGTTTTTAAAAACCGTTTATACGAAATGCGAATAGTAAATAAATAATTCAAATGAACAGACGGGATGTTGCATTGATTGCAGCGATAATAATTGGATTGGTTATCGGAAGATTTTTAAAACAAGTCACGGTTGGTTTATTGATCGGGTTGATATTTGGACTTTTTATCGCGTTGATGATCTCCGGAAGAAAAAACAGGAATGGGTAGTGAATTATTGATCGCTAAGCGCTTATCCGTTGTCAAAAGAATCTAAAATCGTAATTCGCAAATCATAATGCCGAAGCAATCCAAGGATGATGAACATGTGCCATTATTTCCCAAATGGAGCTATTGGTATGCATTTATCATTGGCGCCTTGGCATTACTGATCATCTTCTTTTATTTTCTTACCAAACACTTTTCATGAGCCTTGCCGACTGGATAGTGCTTATTGTAACCCTGCTTGCCATTATCAGTTATGGTTTGTATAAAAGTCGTACAAGTAAAAACCTTGATGGTTATTTTCTTTCCAACCGTTCTATGCCCTGGTATTTGGTTCTACTGAGTATAATGGGAACACAGGCAAGCGCAGTTACATTTTTGTCTGCACCCGGGCAGGCTTATACGGATGGAATGCGTTTCGTTCAATATTATTTTGGATTACCCATTGCAATGGTTGTGCTGTGTATCACTTTCGTACCGGCATTCCGCAAACTGAAAATTTATACTGCCTATGAATTTTTAGAGAAAAGATTTGATCTTAAAACACGAACCCTTACGTCTTTTTTATTTTTATTACAACGCGGATTATCAACGGGCATCAGTATTTCAGCGCCTGCCATCATTTTATCTTCTTTACTGGGGTGGAATATTATCTGGACTAATATTTTTATGGGGGGATTATTGATCATTTACACCGTTACAGGTGGGGCGAAAGCAGTTGCATATACGCAGCAATTGCAACTCATTATCATTTTTGGAGGGATGATCGCTGCAGGATATATCGTTGTGCATTTGCTCCCTGCTCATGTTGGGCTTTCGGATGTATTGCATCTTGGAGGCAAGGCCGGTAAATTGAATATCATTACGACCGGAGTTGAAAAGAATCATTTCAACTGGAATGATCGCTATAATATTTTCAGTGGTATCATCGGCGGTTTTTTTCTTTCATTATCTTATTTTGGTACCGATCAATCGCAGGTCGGTCGCTATCTCACTGCAAAATCAGTGAGCGAGAGCAGGCTGGGATTATTAATGAACGGGCTTGTAAAAATTCCCATGCAATTTTTGATATTATTATTGGGAGTCTTGGTTTTTGCGTTTTATCAGTATGCCAAAGAGCCTGTTTTTTTCAACCAATCGCAGATAGAACTTTTATCGCATTCAAAATATAAAGATTCTGTTACGTATCTGCGCAATCAGTATGATTCTCTGCAAACGGCGAAAGTCAGTTTGATGAATACCAATAATTCAGTGAATCAATCTTCCTTAAATGAAATCGAAAAGAAAAAAACGAGCTATCGAAGCACCATCAAACGCTGGCTAAAAGATAAGGATGTTAATGGCGATGATAACGACACCAACTATATTTTTCTCCGCTTCGTTGTTGATTATTTGCCGAAGGGATTAATTGGATTATTGATAGCTGTTATTTTTTTAGCCGCCTGGGGTTCGATCGCCGCCGCCCTGAATTCACTCTCATCAGCAACCATTGTGGATTTTCACAAACGTTTTTCAAAAAAAGAGCTATCTGAAAAACGGGAATATAATTTGTCGAAGTGGTACACGTTCTTATGGGGTGTCTTCTGTGTAGCCGTTGCGCAACTTGCTTATAATATCGGCAACAGTTTGATTGAAGCGGTGAATGTACTCGGTTCTTTATTCTATGGCGTGATACTCGGAATTTTTCTAGTTGCGTTTTATATGAAAAAAATCCGCGGCAACTCCGTGTTCGTCAGCGCCATCATTATTGAAATAGGAATAATTTCTTTATATATCCTGAATCAAAAAGGACTGATCAGCCTGAGTTTTTTATGGCTCAATGCTGTTGGGGCAATCGGCGTGATATTGATGAGCGCTTTGCTCAATATGGTCATGGTAAAACCGAGGATTGATCAATGAAATATTTAATTAGCTTTAGGAATTCAAGTGACCACTTGCCCTAAGAATGTTTCGAATTAAAATCAAAAGGGGTCAATCAAACCCTGTAAAGTCGGCACAAATAAATTCAATATGAGCGTAAAAGAAGAAATCAAAAAGTATATTGCGAGCCAGCCTGAACCCAAACGCAGCGAAATGGAAGCTTTGCACAGGTTCATACTGCAGGTATTACCGGGATTTAAATTATGGTTCCAGGATGGGAAAAACAGTGAAAATAAAACGGTGTCTAATCCTAACGTAGGATACGGATCTTATAACATAAAATATGCTGATGGGACAACCAGGGAGTTTTATCAGATCGGGATGAGTGCGAACACGACCGGGATCTCTGTATATATACTTGGGATAAAAGATAAGAAATACTTAGTCCAGACGTGTGGAAAAAAACTAGGCAAGGCGAGCGTAACCGGATATTGCATTAAATTCAAAACGCTAAAAGACATAAACATTGATATTCTTGAAGCCGCAATACGATATGGAGTCGAGGCTTCCCTGCGCGATTGATATTGCAGCCCGCAAAAGTTTTGTCCAATGCTGGCGGACGAAATCGAATTGACCATTCGTTCCTGATAACAAATAGAATCAACTTTACTAAAATGAAACTAACCAATAATAAAATTCTCATCACAGGAGGAGCAAGCGGGATCGGACTTGGGCTTACAGAAAGATTTCTTAAAGAAAAGAATACGGTCATTATTTGTGGCAGACGTGCCGATGTTTTAAAAGAGGTGGCTGACAAATATCCGGCAGTGATCACAAAAGTTTGCGACCTGCTATCGGAAGAGGATCGCATTGCCTTGTATAATTGGATCGCAGCAGAACATAATGATTTGAATGTATTGATCAATAATGCGGGTATTCAAAATTGGATGAAGATATCCGACGATGATTTTTACAAAAGAGCCAATGATGAAATCACCACGAATGTCTTAGCGCCTGTGCACTTAACAACGATGTTTACCAAATTACCATCACTGAATACGATAATGAATGTTACATCGGGTTTGGCATTCGTGCAATTCTCAAAAGTGCCTGTTTATTGCGCCACCAAGGCGTTCTTTCATTCTTTTACTATGTCCTTGAGACACCTGATGAAAGATAAAAATATTGAAGTGATAGAAATAATACCCCCGGCTTTGAATACGGATCTTGGTGGCAAAGGATTACACGATGGACAAACGGCGGTAAGTGATTTTGTTGAATCTATTTTCACCCAACTGCAACAGGGGAAAAAAGAACTTACTTTTGGCTATAGTGAAACAATGGCAAACGGAGATCCCCAAGCAATAAAGGAAAGATTCCAATTGCTCAATCCATAAGCTTTATGGAAATTCAAAAACGAGGCGTACCAATCATTTCAACGAAGCTATCAGCTTTTCATTCAACGCAACATAATCATCATTCTTTGCCATTTTCGCAGATTCAATTCCTTTTTTTGCTGTAGCGATTGCGTCATCCTTTTTTCCAAGTTTTGCCAGGCAACGCGCTTTTTGATAATAAATAAAAAATCCGTCAGGTTGTTGATCGATCGCTTTATTGAACCAGCCCAGTGCTTTGTTCAGATCCTTTCCATTATCCAGATAATACATTGCTGCGTTGAAATAAGGTTTGTTGTCATTATTCATCGTCTCATCGATCTGCTTCATGATGCGTGAATCAACATCTGTTTGAATGGGTAATGCAACTGCTGTTTTATCCCAAAACAGTATAAGATTACAGGAAGAATTGGTGATATTATCAAAGACGATAGTGAAATTTTCAATCGAAAAAGGAAGAGTTTGTATCTGTGTAGTTATGCGAACCACATCCTGGTCCTGTTTATAGGCAGCGGGGTTCGTAACATCCAATTGCTTGGTAACGATAATCGTCCATTCTTTTTCACCGGGTATGGTCAGTAAACCATATTTTCCCGCAGCAATTTTGGTTCCGCCGATTGTTACATCATCGCCGAAAGTAAGCGTGGTTGCTGAGTTCGCGCCGGTACGCCAAACTTTTCCAAATGGAACTAGATCTCCAAAAATTGTTCTGCCTTTAACGCCCGGTCGTGAATAGGAGAGCTCGATGGACGATAATCCAAAATCTTGTTTTACATATTGCGGAGGTGAAGGCGGCGGTGTTTTTATTTGTTGCGCCACTGCATTGAAGAATAATAATGAAATGGGAATTAATAAAGCGATTAGTTTTTTCATGTAGCAAATTTTAAAAAGTAAAAAGATTAGAAGTGTGTAATAGTTTTAGAGATAGGTGAATTATTTTTTCTGATAAACCCTAACATAATCTACCAGCATTTGTTTTGGTAGGATTGAATCATCAATGCCTTTTGCTCCACCCCAGTTTCCGCCATATGCAACATTCA
>JAJPKJ010000068.1 GCA_021323755.1 Chitinophagales bacterium
AGCAAAAAGTGGATATTGCCGTTGTTGAAGTGGGATTGGGTGGAAGATTGGACAGCACCAATATCATTTCTCCGGAATTATCTGTGATCACCAATATCAGTTATGATCACATGAATCTACTTGGCAGCACTTTAGAAAATATCGCTTTTGAGAAAGCGGGCATCATCAAGAAAAATATTCCGGTTGTTATCGGCGAATATCAAAATGCAACCCATGAAGTGTTTGAGAAAAAAGCGGCTCAAGAAAATGCGATGCTAATATTTGCTGATAAAAAAAGATTTGTTGCGGAATGGAAATTTGACAAAACCGAACTGGTTGCTGAAGTTACTTCCACACACAATAATGAAAAGAATTATTATCATCTCGATCTTACCGGAATTTATCAGATCAAAAACCTGGTAACTGTTTTAGAAGCTGTGCATCAAATGCAACAAAAAGACTGGAAGATCAATGAATCGCATCTGCAAAAAGCATTACGGCAGGTGAAAAGGTTGACCGGTCTTCATGGACGATGGGAAATCGTTCACGAGCATCCAACTATTGCCCTTGATGTTGCGCATAATGAGGATGGCATAAAACAGTTAGTCGAACAAATTGAAATCACTGATCATGAAGAGCTGCATATTGTTATCGGGTTAGTTAAAGATAAAAATATTGAAAAGATATTATCATTATTGCCAAAACATGCGCATTATCATTTCACCAGGGCCCAGATCCCACGGGCCTTGCCGGAGATTGAACTATTGGAGAAAGCAAATGCAGCCGGTTTGAAAGGGAATCATTTTCCCGACGTAAACACGGCATTAAGATATGCAATCTCAGAGGCAGGGAAAAAAGACCTGATCATTGTTTGCGGAAGTGTTTTTGTGGTGGGCGAAGTGGAGTTAAACGAAAATTGGTCATAGAATGTCGACAAACACGCTCCCAACGACCATCAATATTTCAGTTCTCCCAATTTCTCCAAAGCATAAAAAAGGGCAGTAACGTGCATGCTTTGAACAATCTTATTTTCGCGCAATAATTGTTTCAGCTCATCCATTGAAAATAGATGGACTTCAATATCTTCATTATGGTCTAATGTCTGTTGTTGAACAGGTTTCCCCCCGGTCGCTAAAAAAATATGCATCCAGTTATTGTTGGTGGATGGATTGGAAGATGTCTTCGCCAAATATTCAAAATTCGCAAACCGGTAACCTGTTTCTTCCAAAAGTTCTCTCGCAATAGCGGATTCTAAATTTATATCAGTATCATCGACACAACCACCGGGAATTTCATAATTGGTTTGATTCAGCGCGTGACGATATTGTCTTTCTAGGATTATTTTTCCCTCTTCTGTCAATGCAACGGCGGTAACCCAGGTCGGAAATTCATAAACATAATAAGGCGAAATGATTTTCCCTTCCTGTGTTTCGCAAGTATCTTTTCGGATCGTAAACCAGGTTTCTCTGTATAAATATTCGGAGGAAAGCGTTTTCCAACTTAGATCTCGCATATTTCCAGTTTATTGTTTGTGGTATATTGTTCCTATTTTGTTGATGTGGAAGAGTGCTTCAAGAATTGCTTTGGAATTGAGATTGGATGAACTGCCAACCACAACATTCTCCGGACTACCAATTATTTCGTTTGCGCAACTCCGTAATATGTGCTACATGATGCTTTCCGTGCCAGGCGTACATTCCAAGCAAAAACCATAATGACATGGTCTTCTGGCTTGCGGGATGAAAAACCGTCCGCTTCCATTCCTGATCAGTTAGATCTTTTATTGCTGTGTACCAGCGCGTGTGCAACGCATATAATAATGTGATGGAAATATTTATGGGCAGCGCTTTTACGTCATTCAATTCTGCCCACAACTTTTCTTCATAAGGTCTTATTGTCGGGTTGTCTTCTGTCAATCCTAATTTAAACCGCACATAAGCATTCATATGACTATCGGCAATATGATGCACCAATTGATGAACCGTCCATCCACCTTCGCGATACGGTGTTTGCAATTGCGCTTCATCAAGATTGATAATTGCATTTTCCACAAGCTGCGGAAAGAATTTAATGTCGTTCAACCATTCTTGCTTTTGTTTTTCTGAGAAAGGTTGCTCTTCATACTTGCCAATTGGGTATCGAAGATCGGTCATAAAATTTATGAATTAGAATTTACGATTTTTGGAAAAGCTATCCGCTGTTGGCCATTAGCCATTATTTTTTAATTATTAATTCTCTTCTCTCAACCCATGCCCGGTAAGGTTGATAAATACATCTTCCAAATTCGCTTGCTTCACTTCCTTCGGACGTTCAAAACCAGTTGCAACGAGTTTATCAATTAATTTATCCGGACTATCCATTGCAATAATTTTACCGGAATCAATTATGGCGACACGATCGCAGAGCACTTCTGCCTCGTCCATATAGTGTGTGGTAATAATAACTGTTGTTCCTTTTTTGCGAATATCTATAACCAATTCCCACAAATTTCTTCGGGCCTGCGGATCTAGCCCGGTTGTTGGTTCATCCAAGAAAATTATTTTCGGATGATTGATCAAGGTTGTTGCTATGGAAAAGCGTTGTTTTTGACCGCCGCTTAATTCCTTAAATTTTGCTTTGGCCTTATCCCGAAGATTAACCATATCCAATAATTCCAAAGGCTTTACCGGCTCATTATACAATCCGCCGAATAACTCTATCAATTCAGTCAGCTTCAACCCGGGATAATAACCGGAGGTTTGCAACTGAACACCGATTATTTTTTTTATCTGGTTGGGGGATTTATCCAAATTAATGCCGTCGACAATAACTTCACCACTTGTTTTTTCACGAAGCGTTTCAATGATCTCCAGCGTGGTTGATTTACCTGCGCCATTTGGTCCGAGTAATCCAAAAATCTCGCCTTCGAAAACGTCAAAGCTGATGCCTTTCACTGCTTCAAAATCGCCGTATTTTTTTGTAAGATTTTTTACAGAAATGATTGTTTGTGCCATAATGAGGCAATTTACATCAGTTCTGCGAATTTATTTTGGAGAGAATTTACTTTGTAAAGATCTGTGTGTAATAAATAACACCCTTATTATTTTTTGCAACGCCAATTCCCGTGAGTGTGAAATCCGTTTCAATATTTCTCTTGTGTCCGGGACTGTGGAGCCAACCATCCACAACTTCTTTGGCGCTCATATCTCCACTTGCCACATTTTCGGCTGCCAATGAGATCTTTCCTATCTGGTGCGATATTGTCTTGGCGCGTTGGGGAAAACCATCGTGCCCGAAAGGCGTTTTATTTGAAGCCATATTAATGCTGTGCTGCAGCGCAAGTGAAGACTCGAAATTATTCAGACGCAATGATTGCAGTCCAATAGATCTTCTATGAAGATTTACATAGTACAGAATGGCATTCGTCATATTAATGACTGAAACCCCTGGGGCTTCGTTATTAATATGTTTTGCGTTTTCTGATTCAATATTAGTAAATGAAAAGAAAGAAAAACAAATTGTTGTGCAAAGCACGAACCGCAATTGTTTCGCAAAGGGCATTATACTTAATTTACAAGGTTATTGAAACGAATATTATACCAATAATTGAGAACAAAAACCTAAAATTGAAATTCCATTTTTACATCTGCAGTTGTAAATGGCGCATCAATAACAGGCACATGTTTGAAGCCATATTTGGCATAAAGGTTTAATGCCGTTTGCAATTTAGAGTTGGAAAACAATAATATTTTTTTTGCGCCGGCTTCCTTTGCTTTGACGAGACATCTTTCTATCAATATCTTGCTGATACCTTTGCCACGAAATTCGGGAGCAACACTCATTTTCGCAAGTTCATATTCATCATTTCCTTCTTTTATTAAGGCGGCGGTACCGATAACCTTGCCACTCATCAGGGCGAGATAAATATAGCCACCTGTGTCGAGTATCGTTTTTTGGGGATTGTTTAATATTTTCAGATCGTGGGATTCCGTAAGATTGTATTTATCCAGCCATTCCAGGTTCAAATTCTTAAAATCTGCTGCATATTTTTCTTCAAATTCGATGATGTCAATTTTCATGGCAAGCGTTTTCTAATTCTTCCATCATATTTTTACTGCCGACAAAAAATGCCGAACGCTGATGAAGTTCCGTCGGTTTAATATCTAAAATCCTTTCCTTACCATTCGTTGCCTTTCCACCGGCAACTTCAACAATGAAAGCAAAGGGATTACATTCATATAATAACCTCAGTTTGCCGTTTGGTTTGTCCGTAGTTGTCGGATACATAAAAATTCCGCCTTTGAGTAAATTCCGGTGCACGTCGGCAACCATACTACCGATATATCTTTGCGTGTATGGTCCGCCGTTAGTTTTATTTTTTTTCTGACAACCATCAATGTACTTTTTCACATTATCATTATACTGAAAAAAGTTACCGTGGTTAACAGAATAAATTTTCCCGTTTTCCGGGCACTTTATATCTGTGTGACTCAGTGTAAACTCGCCAATGGAGGGATCCAGCGTAAATCCATTCACTCCCCTGCGCGTGGCGTAAACCATCATGGTTGAGGAACCGTAAATTATATATCCGGCTGCGACCTGGTTAATACCGGCTTGTAAAAAATCTTCTTTGGTGCATGGCCCTCCTTTCTCACTTATTCTCCGATACACACAGAAAATTGTTCCAATCGAAATATTCACATCAATATTTCCACTGCCATCCAGCGGATCAAAAAGACAAACATATTTTGAGTTATTACTGACTTCGTCATCAAATACAACAACATCATCAAGCTCTTCGCTTGCAATTCCCGCACAACTGATTCCATGTCGCAACACGCCCACAAATTGATTATTGGCAAAAATATCTAGCTTTTTCACATCTTCTCCCTGCACATTGATCGTTCCGGCATCTCCTAAAATATCAACTAAACCCGCTTTGTTAACTTCAACATTCACCCTTTTTGCAGCAAGACCAATATCGCGAAGAAGATTACTGAGTTCACCGGTAGCATGAGGAAAATTGCGAAGTTGCTGAATGGTGAATTCATCTAAGGTTAAGACTTTACGGTTTACATTCATAATGGCAAGATTTAATATTACAGTCGCGCTGCAAAAATAAAAGAAAGTTTGATCTTACAGGTCTCCGGCTGTGGTAATATATTTTGACCACGCAGACCACGGTAATCCCAAATCGTTTCCAATGGAAACCTGCAAACAGTAACACCGCTATCTCCTATCTTTGCGCCACTAATAATTTTTTTGATGAAAGTTTTCAAATTTGGAGGAGCCAGCGCAAGCACGATTGAGCGTATAAAACATCTTCCCGGTATTATTAAATTATTCTCAGGAGAAAAAATACTGATCGTTATTTCTGCAATGGGCAAAGCCACTAATGCACTTGAAAAAGTTGCTGATGCATTTTATGATAATAGGAAAGAGGACGCCTTACAGCTTTTTAATGTTGTAAAACAAAACCATATAACCACAGCAAAATATTTGTTGGTAAGAAATTACAACGAAACGGAAAAAGATCTCTCAGCGATCTTTACAGAGGCTGAATGGCTATTGCATGATAAGCCCGTTCGTAATTATGATTATTATTATGATCAGATCGTTTGTGTTGGAGAACTATTATCTACGACAATCCTCAGCGCATATTTGAATGAAGTGAAAATAGCAAACAAATGGGTTGATGTTCGCGACATTTTCCGCACAGACGACAATTTTCGGGATGCCAGTATTGATTGGAACTATACTGAAAAAAAAGTTAATGAAATCATTTATCCCTTATTTACTGAATTTGATATCGTGGTAACCCAGGGTTTCATCGGATCAACAGATGAAAATGAAAGCACAACCCTTGGTCGTGAGGGCAGTGATTATTCTGCCGCTGTTTTTGCCAATATGCTAAATGCAGAGAGTGAAACGATTTGGAAAGATGTTGAAGGAGTAATGAATGCAGATCCAAAACAATTTCCAGATGCGCAATTCATCAGTGAATTGAATTATAATGAAGTCATTGAAATGGCATATTATGGCGCACAGGTAATTCACCCAAAAACGATCAAACCCCTGCAGAATAAGGGTATTCCTCTTTTTGTGAAATGCTTCCTGGATGCGGCTTTGCCGGGGACAGTCATCCATCAGAAAGGAATTAAGCATTTGCCGCCGATCATTGTATTAAAACAAAACCAGGCTTTGATGCATCTTCAATCAAAAGACTTTTCTTTTGTAGGAGAAAAACTCACGGCACAATTGTATAATTTATTTTCTGAGATAAAGATCAAGCCAAATCTTATTCAAAGTGGCGCCATCAATTTACAGGTATGCATTGACGACAGACCGGATAAGCTCGACAAACTCGCTGCTGCCGCATCGGAGATCTTTGATGTGCAAATTGAGAAGGGGTTAACTTTACTTACGATCCGCCATTATGACGAATCAACATTAACCAGACTTACGGAAGGAAAAGCAATCGTCTTAAAACAACAGTCACCGGAAACAGTACAGGTCTTAATGAAGGAGAGCTTAAATCATTGATCAACGCCAACCATTATGGTCTGTTTCAGTTTTATCGGTACTTTTTTACCGGAAATGACAGCAGGTGTCCATTGAGGCATCTTTAAGAATGCCGCTTCAATTTTTTCGTTTATTTCATCATTCCCCCCACGAATTACCCGCGAATAGATCGGATAACCATCTTTATCAATGATGTATTCTACCAGGACAAAAGTTTTGGTCTGGCCGCTTTCCAGGTCTTTCATTTCATCCTTCCCCAATTTTGTAATAAAATCCTGGAAAGCATCATTTCCCCCTGGATATAAAGGTAATTTTTCGACAACCTTTGGCAGGTCCTCATCTTTAATAGGTTGTGGCGCGTGGACAATCTTCTTTTTGGGTTTTATCTCGGCTTGCGGCTCGCTCAGGTTTACTTCTTCTGTCACATAATCGCCCTTATTGTTCACCAGTACCAATGGTATCTGCCTGTATTTTTCAAAATAGAAAAAAGCATTCTTCATATTCTTTTCGAAAGATGTATTTTCAGAAAAACTCTGTAAATACCTGTTCAGATAAATTACGCTTTTTTGATTTTTGAAATTGACCGGGAAAATATGAACGGGAATGAAATCCTGCCCAAGATCTTTTGCATGAGCGGCAATAATGTACAACTCTTCAATTTGTTCATCGGTGATCGGAATACAACCTGTAGTTACGCAACTTCCATGAATATAAATATCGCCGCCTGGTTGCGAAAGATCACTTAACAATCTGTCGGAAGCATTGGGATAATTTAATTCCAGGGACAAATGATAAAGACTTTTTGGATTGAATTCAGTTATATAATAAAATCCTTCAGGAACCTGGTAATCGCCGGACATGCGCTTGGGGCCTAATGTTCCCGCGAGTGCGCAAATCTTATAGGTCTTGAATAATTTAAACTTTTCTTCCTTCTTATTCTTCACCCACAGTTCCATTTCGCTATCGTATTTGAAAGAACGGATATAAACATATTTAGCTGGCCAGGATAACCCTTTTTGCTGAAATTGTTTCATCAATGTATCTTCTTTTCTTTTCATCATATCGCTGATGCGCGGAAAAGAACGCTGATAATTTAAAAAATTAACGGAAGCGACAGAAGTTTGTGCATGGGAAATACTTGCAGAAAAAAATAAAGATGCAATAACAAAAAACGGCGCTAAGATTTGTTTGCTTTTATTCATACAACTTTGATTCATACAATACGAATAATAATTTTATCTGCGGTTTTCAGAAGCGCTTAAAGGTAGTACGAAAAAGCAAAAAGCCTGCCAGCTAACATATAAACAGACTGTTAATAAATGAAAAATTACCGAATTAAACAATAGTAGTTTTACCTATAAATTGCCCCGGGCGGCTTGTTCCCGCTCAATTGCCTCGAATAATGCTTTGAAATTTCCTTTGCCAAAACTTTTGGCGCCCTTTCTTTGAATGATCTCGAAGAATAGCGTCGGTCGATCTTCAACAGGTTTTGTAAAGATCTGCAAGAGATACCCTTCATCATCCCTGTCAACCAATATGCCCAACTCTTTTAGCGGATCGATATCTTCATCAATTTTCCCGACACGGAGCAACAGATCGTCATAATAAGAGGTCGGCACTTTTAAAAACTCCACTCCCCGATCCTGCAATTCGGTAACTGTCTTTACGATATTGTCTGTCGCCATCGCCACGTGCTGAACGCCTTCGCCATTAAAATATTCCAGGTATTCCTCCACCTGCGATTTCTTTTTTCCTTCTGCGGGTTCATTGATCGGGAATTTCACATATCCATTACCGTTACTCATCACTTTACTCATTAATGCAGAGTATTCCGTTGAAATATCACTGTCATCAAAAGATAGAATATTCCTGAATCCCATCACCTGTTCATAAAACCGAACCCAATGATCCATTTGGTTCCAACCGACATTCCCTACGCAATGATCAACATATTTTAATCCCGTTGCCGGTGGATTATAGTTTGTTTTCCATTCCTTATACCCTGGCATGAATGCGCCCTTATAATTCTTACGCTCAACAAACAAATGAACTGTTTCCCCGTAGGTAAAAATCCCGCTTAATACAACTTCACCGAATTCATCCGTTAATCTTATCGGCTCCATGAAACTTCTTCCGCCCCGATTTGTTGTTTCCTGCCAGGCACTAACGGCGTCGTCTACACGTAAAGCGAGCATCTTCACGCCATCCCCGTGTAAATAAACATGATCGGCAATCGGCGTTCCGGTTCTTAATGAGGTAGTAAAAACAAAAGTCAGCTTGTCTTGTCTGACAACATAACTTACTTTATTTTTTACTCCAGTTTCAGGTCCGGCATATGCCAGCGACTGAAATCCAAATGCTGATTTATAATAATGCGCAGCTTGCTTGGCGTTGCCAACATAAAATTCAACATAATCTGTTCCTTGCAATGGCAAAAAATCTTTTTGTACGATGGGTTTATTTTTTGTTGCTGTTATCAATGTCATAGAATTAAATTTATGGTTAAAGTGGTCAATCTTTACTCAACATCCTGGCGTCGCACACAGGTGCGACAAATCATTAATCATCAGAAATTACAGAAACGCACCCATGGCAAGCGCTTCCATTAACAGGCAATAGCAACTGCGCTTATCTTCAAATATTTTATGCGGATAATCGGGAATCATATTCTCGTATAAAGATAAAATTCTTATTGCATAAATCGGAGTATTAACTAATACACATCATGTTAAAAAACCATTATCGATTTGTTGTCGCAAAATTCCCATTTGTTTTCCCTTTCCTATCTTCACACCACAAATAAACCCTTATGCAAAAAGTTGGAATACTCGGCGGCGGTCAATTGGGAAGAATGTTGCTGCAGTCCGCCGCCAATTATCCTGTGGAAACTTATGTTTTGGAAAACGACGAAGATTGTCCCGCCGCGCATTTATGCCACCACTTTACAAAAGGAGATATAAAAAATTTTGATGATGTTTATCAATTCGGCAAAGGACTTAATGCCCTTACCATCGAAATTGAGTCGGTAAATGAAGATGCTTTGGAGCAGTTGGAAAAAGAAGGGGTGAAAATTTTCCCGAAACCAGCTGCGCTGCGCATTATTAAGAATAAGATCGCACAAAAGGAATTCTATAAACAGGCACAGATTCCCACATCTTCGTTCACTACAACCCAAAATCTTGCCGAGCTTAAAACGAAGGAAGATTTTGTTCCTGCGGTTCATAAAATCGGAATGGGTGGCTATGATGGTCGCGGAGTCCAAATAATTAGGACAATAGCCGATATTGATAAAGGCTTTGATGCGCCAAGTGTGCTGGAGAAATTGGTTTCTATTCACAAGGAAATCTCCCAGATCGTTGCTGTTAATGAAAAAGGGGAAACGGCGCTTTTTCCGTCTGTTGATATGGTTTTTAATCAGGATCTAAATTTGCTCGATTATCAGATCAGTCCTGCCGATCTACCGAAAGAGATCTTATGGAAAGTGGAAGCCGTATCATTAAAAGTGGCCAGAGACTTAAAAAGTCCTGGCATTTTTGCAGTTGAATTATTCATTGACAAAAATGGGGATGTTTTGGTTAATGAGACGGCGCCGCGCGTGCATAATAGCGGGCATCATACCATTGAAGCAAATTTCAGTTCACAATTTGATATGCTATGGAGAATCATTCTTGGTTATCCACTCGGAAACACATCAGCCATCATGCCTGCTGCCATTGTAAATTTGTTAGGTGCTGATGGATTTAATGGAGAACCTATTTATGAAGGATTGAATGATCTGTTGAAAATGGAAAATGTCTTCGTGCATATTTATGGGAAAAAACGAACTAAACCCGGGAGGAAAATGGGACATGTTACTATTTTAAGCCGCGATAAGATAGACCTGATTCACGCAACAAATAAAGTGAAGCAGATTGTAAAAGTCATCAGTACCTAATTTCCGATACAGAGTCTTTAGGGTAGCCTTAGCCCTTGTATCATGGATACAATGAAAAACTCAAGGACCTAATCTTGTGAAAAAAAACAAGATATTCACCTGGCAGGAGCTATACAATTGTTGAAGAAGAAAAGTCCGGCAAAGAGTATAAACTGAAAGACTAAAAAGATGATTCATGCGGTTCTTTAATGGATGATATTGCCGAAGGTTTTGACAGAATTAGTCGTCTTGAATTTATAAATTTTCTTAGTATTGCAAAAGGTTCTTATGTCCATAAACGCTGAACTAAAAACGCTAAACCAAAAACAATAAACAAGAAATGCTAAAAGTCGGTATCATTATGGGCAGCGATAGCGACTTGCCAATCATGCAAGCTGCTGCCGATATTTTAAAAGAATTCGCTATTGAATTTGAACTCACCGTTGTGTCCGCGCATCGCACTCCTTTGCGCATGGTTCAATATGCAACCGAAGCAAAGCAGCGCGGGTTAAAAGTGATCATTGCAGGAGCGGGTGGTGCCGCGCATTTGCCAGGAATGATTGCTTCCCTTACATCCTTGCCGGTGATCGGCGTTCCGATCAAGTCTTCTAACTCAATCGATGGGTGGGATTCTGTTCTTTCCATTTTACAAATGCCCAACGGAATCCCGGTTGCAACCGTTGCATTAAACGCTGCAAAAAATGCCGGCATTCTTGCGGCTTCCATTATCGGCGCTTTTGATGAAGTGATTGGCCTTGAGGTTGAGGCTTACAAAAAAAATCTTGAAAGCGATGTCCTATCTAAGATTGAAAAATTAAAAAGCGAGGGTTGGCAAAATAATTTTGATAAATAAATTTTAGAAGTCGCTGGTATTTTAGTGGTAATGCAAAAGATTTTCTCTCTCCGGCTTTAATTCTCCTATCCGCATCTTTGGCCGCAACACTTCCATTCCCTGATCTACTATTAAACGTCAGGATTATTTATTAATCCCGTCATTTTGCCATTGGTCTTTACCAAAAATACTTTCCGCTGCATTTTCAAATTGTTTACATTTATTCTCACAAAACTAATATCATGAATACGCTGATCAAAAAATCATCTGCATCATTTTTATTCATTTTTATTTTTAACATGTTCGCCATTGCACAACCAATGGGCAAGGTAATTGAGCAAAAGACCGTGCACAGTTCGGTCATGAATCGGGATGTGAAATACACAATTTATTTTCCACCGGATTATGATTATTCGCAACGCAGCTATCCTGTTGTTTATTTATTACATGGATATACTGATGACAATACAGGCTGGCTTCAGTTTGGAGAGATCAATCGTTATGCAGATAAAGCAATTGCAGATGGAACAATTCCGCCAATGATCATCGTAATGCCGAACGGAGATTCCAGTTTTTATATCAATTCTTATGATGGCAAGGAAAAATATGAGGACTTTTTTGTGAAAGAATTTATGCCATCAATTGAAAAAACATATCGCATAAAGGGTGAAAAGAGATATCGCGGAATTGCCGGATTATCTATGGGTGGATATGGGACCTTAATTTATTCATTAAAATATCCGGAATTGTTCGCCGCCGCTGCGCCGCTAAGCGCGGCAGTAATATCTGATAAAAGATTAGTTGAAATCAATGACCATGATTATGATGTAACTTTTGCGCCATTATTTGGTAAAGGTCTGAAAGGGAATGACAGGTTGAACAAAACGTGGTATGACAATTCTGTTTTAAAATTAGTTGAAACGAAATCTGCGGATGATCTGAAAAAAGTTCGTTACTGGATCGATTGCGGCGATGATGATTTTTTAACTGTTGGAAATTGTCTTTTACATATTGCATTGACAGAAAAAGGAGTGCCGCATGAATTTCGTGTACGTAATGGCGCGCACACCTGGACTTATTGGAGAACGGGAATTACAGATGCATTACAATTTATCGGAGATAGCTTTCATCAGAAATAGTTTTCACAAATTTTTATATTCTCCCAAGATTCATTTAACATCTTTTGGCTTTTTGAAATTTTAATTTTATAAAAATCAAAAGCCATGAACCAAAACTTTATCTATTGCGCTATATTTTTCATTTCAGTTATTTTTAGTTCATGTCATCGTAATTCTTGTTGCGGTGTCACCAATGATGGCAAATGGGTCAAGCGCGCAGATTTCCCCGGAGTTGCAAGAAGTGAATCCAGTTCATTTGTTGTTGGTAATTATGCATATGTTGGCACCGGAGTAGATAACAATTTCAACAGGTTGAATGATCTCTGGCAATATGATCCTGTGAAAAATTCCTGGGAGCAAGAAGCCAATTTACCGGGCGTTGCGCGAAGTTCCGCGGTAGGTTTAACTGTTAGCAACTATGGATATCTGGGAACCGGATACACTGGAACGAATATATTGAAAGATTTCTGGCAGTATAATCCAGAAAATAATACATGGACTCAAAAGTCCAATCTTGCCGGCAGCGAACGTTATGAAGCAGTTGCATTTGGAATTCAGAACCTCGGCTATATAGCAACTGGTTTCGACACAAGCAGTTTGAGAGATTGCTGGGAATACAATCCTGATGCGGACACATGGAAACAAAAATCCGATCTAAAAGGCAATGCCAGATGGAGCGCGGTAGCTTTCGTTCATAATCAATTTGGATATATTGTCACCGGTCTCACAGATAATGGAAGCATGATAGGTGACTTTTGGAAATTCGATCCTTCACAACCTGATTCGAACGCATGGACACAGCTACGAAATATTTATAATTCCGATTCTGCTCCTTATGATGACATCTACACCACCATCATGAGAGCAAATGCAACTGCTTTTGTAATATTAAACGTTAAAAGTGAGGGTGGTGGCGATTTCGCTTACCTTACCACAGGCATAAATGGCTCATTAAATAAATGGACATGGGAATATAATTTTGCTAATGACTTATGGATCCCAAAAACACAATTTGTAGGTGATGCAAGACAAGGCGGTGTAAGTTTCTCGGTATTAAATCGTGGATTCACTGGTGGTGGTGAAAACGAATCTGGCGCCCTTGAAGATTTTTGGGAATTCGATCCCAACCAGCCTAATAACCGATAATCAATTATTTTTCTTCTATCACAGTAAATTCCTGTTCGAGCGTAAGTGAATTTTGATAGACAAGATCAATGAATGCTTTCCCCCATTTTGCATAATAAGGCATAAAGTTTTCAATCCGCTCCTGCAAATTATTTAAAGGGAATAATGAAGATTTGATTTGATGAATTTGCCGGTGAATATCTTCAAATTTTCTTTTTTCGTTTCGCAGTAATTTTTTTTCTAATTCTTTAAGCTGCTTCAAAGCCTTTACTCGCATGGCTTCAACATGTTGCTGCAAGGTAATATCAATATTACCGGCGATCATTTTTAAATTAGAATAATAATCTTCTGCAACAGTAATTTCCTTTTGCAGGCTCACTTGGTTCTTCGATTCATTCTTAACTATTTCACTTAATAATGTTTCCGCAGGTTTAAAAATATCTGTTACCATCAACCCGGCATTCGTAATCTTCTCTTCCCACCTTTTTTCAATTATGAGAAAAGAATTTCGCAATATTAAAATCGGAAATGGAACTGAATAATGACCAAAGAGATCTTTAAGTTCAAGCCAGTATGCTGTTTCTCCCCCACCCCCGATGAATGCAATATCCGGCAAAATTGTTGACTGAAATAATCCTCGCAAGATTACATTGGGGCTAAATCTTTCAGGGGAATTTTTTAGTTCAGCGAGGATCTCATCTTTTGTAAATTGAATTTCGGTATGTCTTACGATGAACTTCTCATTTTTAAATTCTATCAATTCCCGGATATTATCTTTTAAGTAAAATAAATTTATTTCCCGCGGGTTTGCCTGCACTTTATAATTTTCAGGAAATGACCGAATTGTTTTTTCAACGATTGATGACGCAGTCTGGTTTATCAGATCATCTTCAAATACAGGCTTCATCAGGTTTTTTAAGTTTGGATTATCTGGAATCAAAACAATCAATCCATATTCAGCAAACAATTTGTCGATCAGTTTAAAAGTGGCAGTTTGTATGTCCGGACTTTTGAGATAGCAATCTCGCAACAAGGCAGCCAATTCCTTTCCATAAGGCTGAACAGAAAATTCCCCTTCGATACGATCAATGATTTTTTCAAGTCCCTTTGTTTTCATTCTTCCCACCGCGCCATTTTGTTTTGCTTCCCAGCTTATCTTTTCATTATCGAGATAAATATATCCGAGTTCATCAAGATCAGCATCTTCACTTCCCATATAATAGACAGGCACGAAATTCTTTTCCGGCAATTCGGCAGACAGGTATTTTGCAATCTTTATTGTGTGCAGGATCTTATAAACAAAAAAAAGTGTCCCGGTAAAAATGGCGGGTTGATGCGCAGTGGTGATGGTGTAGGTGTTTTCAAGCGAAAGCTTTTCAATATTATCTCTTACAGCAACGGACAATTCCAGGTTGTGATATTGTTTGGTTAATTCTTCAACCAAAATCTTTCTGTTCGTTTTAAATTGATCACGGGCATATATAGCCGATTTGACGCCTTCAAGAGAAACAGGATGGGCATAAAATGATCGCAACGATGCATCATTTTGTAAATAATCAGTTATTATCCGGGAGAAATATCCAGTCTGCTGATATGATAAATTAGTAGCCTTACAATTCATAAGAACAGTAAAAGTAAGAAGTCTGCATAAATCAGCTTCAACCGTTTAAACAAATTCATCCAAATCGTTCCACATCGAATGCTGAACAATCAATAGTCGTTTTTTGTTTATTGATGATTTCTTCCACCAGCTTCCCTGTTGCAGCAGCCAGGGATAATCCCAGCATGGCATGACCACCGGCAAGTGTGAGATTATTGTATTTACTGTGTCTTCCAATATAGGGCAATCCGTCAGGAGTCAAGGGCCGCAAGCCATTCCATATTTTTTCTTTGGCAGGAAATTGAACGGTGAGGCTTGGATAATAATTTTTAGCAGCTTTAAAAATCGCTTCTACTCTTTTTATCAAAATCCTATCATTAATGCCGCTGATCTCCATTGTTCCGCCCATGCGAAGATCTTTTCCCATTGGTGTCATCGCTACGCGATCATCTACCAAAATTGCAGGATGTCGTAAATTCTTCCCGACATTTTCATAAGTTATGCTATAGCCTTTCCCAGCCTGCATTATAACGGGAATGCCTAATTGTTTTGTAACAACAGGTAACCATGAACCTGTAGCAATGATCAATTCATTACAATTGAATTTTCCTTTATCAGTAACTATTGCATTAATACTGTCTCCATTTTTCTCAAAACCGGTGACCGTGGTATTCAATTGAAGACGGACGCCAGCTTTTTGTAAATGTCCTTTTAATGTTTGCATAAAATCTCCCGGATGCAGATGGCAATCTATTGGGTACAGAATTCCGCCCCGAACATTCACTTCAACTTCGGATTCCATTTCCTGAATCTGCCCGGCAGTAAAAATTTCTGTCTCAATCCCCAAAGCTGCTGCCTGCTTTGCCAATTCAATCTCATGCTTTTCAATCGCGGCGCTTTTGTACAACATGAAGCAGCCGACTTCAGCCATGCGAAAATGATTTCCGAGATCATTCTTTATCTCTGAAGTCAGCTCCCGGCTTAGATGAAGGATATTATTGAGATGCGGAATATTCTTTTGCATCGTTTTTTCATTGGCGGATTTCCAGAACGTCAATCCCCATCTTACCAAATCTTTATTGAGCCTGGGTTTTATGTAGAACGGACTTGATGAACTCAACATCCAACGCAACCCTTTTGCAACAATTCCGGGAGAGGCCAGCGGTGTAAAATGACTGGGAGAAACATAACCTGCATTACCAAATGAAGTGCCTGAAGTAATATCACCACGTTCTATAACCGTAACATCAAACCCTTTTTTTTGCAAATAATATGCGCAGCACAGACCAATAACTCCCCCACCAATAATACCTACTTGTTTTTCCATTTCTTTTCCAATAGTTTAATAAAATATCCGCCTACAACGCTCCTGGCCTGAAAGCCAACCTGCTTGCCATTTGTTGTTTCATGCCAATCGCTCAAAGGCACCCGCGTTGGCGTTTCTGTAGCATATTTGTAAACGGGGTCAATAATGGCTTCAAAATCATTTTTATTATCGGCCAAAACCGAGGTCCATAATATCCAGTCCGATTTTGTATATGTCTTTCTGCTATCTAATGGCAATCCGTACTCGTTTTGCTTGGTAAGATAATATTTCACTTCCTTATCATAAACAGATTGCGGAAACAAATTCAAACCAAGCAATTTATCCCAAACCAGATTATATTTCTGGCTCCACGTATTTTTATCATCAAAGGTTAAAGCATAATGATCGCCGGCATCTGCTAATTGCATCCATTTAATGGCTGCGCTTCGCGCGATCTGTTTATATTTTTCGGCAGTTGCATTTTGCCCGCTCAATTCCGCAAGTTGAGCATAGGCGCCGATGCCCACTATGGCTTTTATGGAAAGATTGGCGTTACGCGCAAGATGGCCTGCAAAATCATCAGTACACAATTGATTGGCGGGATCGATTCCTTCATTCACTAAAAAATCGACCCATTGCGACAATTCTTTCCAATGCAGTTTTGCGTAATCAGTTTTGCCCTCTGCTTTGCAAATTGCAGCCGTAAGGATCATTACATTACCCGCTTCTTCAACCGGCATATCTTCTCCATAGGTTTGCCCGTTTGCGAGCGGATATGTGCCAAGATCGTGTGCAGGAAAGGGTTTTGTCCATTTACCGCTTTCGGAATAATAAAAAATTCCATTCAACATCCCTTTCAGAAGATCGGGATTATAAATTAATGTGAGTGGTGCAGAAGGATAGGTTACATCAACCGTCCATATCGAACCATTGCTGAAATTTTCTTTTTGGGGAAAAAGAATTTCATTATTTGGCCCACGAACCAATTTATGGGCAGCGAGTGATTGACGATAAGCGAGTACACAAAGTTTTGCATATTTTTCACCGCCGGCATCAACGGCGTCATCATACAATTGCTTGTCGAATGCATCGCATTTATTTTTTATCAAACGGTAATCTGAAGACGCACGGTCTAAAACTTCTTCGATCTTGCCACCATCTTTTTTCCACCAGGCTTGCAGATTTTGCCCGAAGTACTGTATCGCATTCAGATCATCATATGCAAGCAGAACTCTTTTTTCAACAGGTTTCACGCTTATCTGGAAACCAATTGTAGCCGTTAAGGCAAGTTCTTTTGCCCGGATAGGTGCTTCTTCGATTTTTGACACCACCCTATTTGTTTCAAAAGATTGCAAAGCTCCTTGAATATTACTGATTCGCACTGATGTTGAATTATCCTTTGCCGCAGCCAGATAAAGATATCCCCAATCAATTCTTACATCATCTCCTTTTTTTTGCAGGATCTTTTGAGTCGTTGTTCCGGTTTTTATGATAGAAAGGATTTCGCTTTTCGATGAAGCCGATGTGACCAATTGATCTTCGCTGTCGCTGGCAGCAGTTGCCGAAGCGCTGAAAAATATCTGAACCTCATGCATCCCCTCGTCATTTGGAGTTACTTTAAAGTTTATATAGGTAACCGGAGTTGAAAGTAGATCCAGATTATTCATTAATAAAGGGGAAAGAAAATCTACTTCAAGCTTTACAGGGCCGCATAAAAACTCATAGGTTGTCTGAGTAGCTGTTATGGTAACATTTTTTTGTGTTGCCGCAATAATATTTTTCGATTCATTAATTGTCCCTAAAAAATTATAAAATTTTCCATCAACTTTAATTACACCTTGTAACGGCTGATCTTTTCCAGTCCAGTGTTTGGTTTGACTTTGATTCAGGTTATCCGAGAAAGACCAGATACTGAAGTATGGATCATGGGTGATCAATGGATAGGCCGGTGCTTTCAGCATCTGGCAGAATACGGTAAGCGGGGTCGCAATGGCTATGAGTAAAAAAAATTTCTTCATGGTGCGTTTTGTTATGGGAATCAAATCGAATTACACGAAATGAACATGATAAATCGGTGCAATTAATTTAAAATTCGCGGTACTAAAAATTTATTTTGATATCTTTTATATTTCGTGGAATCCAGACCTGCATATCATCTCCTCCCCGATTTGCCCATGAATAATAAGGAATTGCCGTGATCGTCCTTTTTTGGGTAATTACCGATAATCCATCCGTGCCTATTGTTAAAACTGGCAGTTCAGCGGATACAGTTATGACCCCATTCAGCAAAGATTTCTGAAAATCCGTTTTGAAAATTACATTCGATGGCAATAAGACATTCCAGGCTTTATCATTGTTGTCAGCGCCTTCAATACAATAGACCAAGGGTCCTCGTTGCAATGCAGCTCTTCCGGCATCCGCCTTCACAGAATCATTGGCAATAACTTCTTTCACTTCCATCGGCAAGTTCAATTCAACAACATCCCCTTTTTTCCATTCACGATCGATCACTGCATATCCTTTATCCATATTAAACGCGACATCTTTTCCATTTACGGTCACTGAAAATTTTTGTGTTTCATTATTTACAAAACGATAAAGGTCGCCCGGAACCGGTTTCCCTTGTGCCCATCCGGGAATGCGCAGATGCAAGATCATTTTTGTTTTTTTATCCGGTGAAACATTGATCTTCACATTTCCATCCCAAGGATAATTTGTTTTTTGCTGAATGTTAACGGTTGATTTCCCAATTGGAACATTGGTTTCACTGCCAATAAAAAGATTGACCCAAATATCATTATCCGATTTATTGTAAATATAATTGCCAAGTGAAGCAACGAGGCGGGCGATATTTGCCGGACAACAGGCTGTGCCAAACCATTCACTTCTTGTGTCCCTGCCAATGGAGGCCAGCGGATTACCATAAAAAAAACGATCTCCCGTTAATGATAATCCATCAAGTGCAGCATTGTACAAACTTCTTTCCAGCACATCGATATATTTTGCGTCACCGGTTAAAATATTCATTCGTTGATTCCACAAAACCATTCCCACGCTTGCACATGTTTCACAGTATGCATCAGCGTTCGGAAGATCATAATCTTTTGAAAACCCTTCATTGTCACCACTTGATCCGATACCACCCGTGAAATACATGTTTCTGTCAACCACATCCTCCCAAACCGCCTTCATCGCTTTCATATAACCGGTGTCGCCGTTAGCTGCTGCCACATCCGCAGCGCCAGTATATAGATACATCGCGCGCACAGCATGACCGGTAATTTTCGTTTGCTCTTTCACCGGTTTTATATCCTGCCAATATGCCGGCGTGAACCAGCCCATCGCCGTTTGCTGACCGCGTTGTTGCAAATACCAGTCTGCAAGTTTTAAATACCGGTCATTATTTGTAGCATGATATAATTTTACCAGCGCCAATTCAATTTCTTCGTGTCCGCTTATCCAATGGCGATTTTTTAAACGAAAAGTTGAATCAATATGATTGGCATAGCGCTCCGCAACCTCGAGCAATTTTCGTTTTCCCGTTGCATTGTAATAAGCGACTGCAGCTTCCATCAAATGACCTGCATTATAATCTTCGTGATTGGGAATTTGTGTCCACCGTTTATTGATGTCTGTCAGGGTATAATAAGTGTTCAAATATCCATCTGGCAATTGTGCTGCCGCAATAATGTCAATCCATTCATCTGCCTTTCGCGCCAAAGCGGTATCCGGATTATCTTTAAGGCTATAAGAAATAGCTTCAAGTGCTTTGAAAACATCGCTGTCATCGTAAACCAGTCCTTTAAAACTTCCAGTTTTTCTTTTTGCAGCATTAATGAAATTCTGGATGCGCGGAGTCGCGATTTCTGTTTGATAGATACAGGCAGGTAATGTTGCGGTTGCAATCTTATCAATTCTTGGTTTCCAGAAATCATCATTGATTTGAACCTGCGAAAAATTCACAGGCGATATTTTCTGCAAAACATTTTGTGCAATTAGATTGTCGGCTTCCAACAACAGAATGGTGATAAATGAAGAAAAAATAATTTTTTTCATCTTGAATTATGATTTTATTTTTAGCTTGATCATCGTAAATGAATGCGCAGGAAAAACATAATCAAAATCATCTCCTTTAATATTGATCTCTTTTTCCACTGCCTTCACTTTTTGTTCGTTCACAGAATTTTCATCCATCAGGTTTTTAGAATTGATCTCGTAAACTTTTGCTTTATTATCCAGTCTTCCAAATTGATTGGTGATCGCAGTTTGGATTGACTTTTCCTGGTTACGATTAACCACATTGATAATAAGTTCTTGCGTTTTATCATTGTAAGAAGAAGAAACGTCGAGATAAGGAATTCCTTTATAATCTTTTTCATCATAGGTATCACACTGAACCAATGCATCGATGGAATATCCCTTACAGTTAGTGGCAAATAATTGTAAAGGATAATAAATTGTTTGCAGCCACAATTTGTCATTGGTTACCATCATCGGTGCTATAACATTAACGAGCTGTGCCATATTCGCCATCTTCACAATATTTGCATGACGAAGAAATGTATTCAGATACATTGCAACAACAAGCACATCCTGCATGTTGTAATGTTCTTCCAATTTTTGTTCGGTGTATGCGCGGTACCACACATTGTACTCATCAAATGCAATGTAGATGGGTTTTTGCTGTTTGTATTGCAGACGCACCTGATTTATCAGCCCTTCCGTTATCTTAATCACATTTTCAACAAATAGTGTTGAACTCATAAACCGGTAATGATCTTTATTGTGATTACCTGCGTAATGGTGCAGTGAAATATAATCAATCACGTCATGCAGGTTGGTCAGTACGGTTTTATTCCAATTCATCCAGTCATCGCCATAGTTACTCGAGCCCGAAGCAATTAATTTAATGCTATCATCACTCCATTTCATCAGCTTTGCCGCTTCCAGGGCAAACTTGCTGTAATCCTCCGCATTACGATGACCCATCTGCCATTCGCCATCTATTTCATTTCCTAGTCCCCAGTATTTTACATGATAAGGTTGAGGGTGCCCGTTGGCTGCGCGCAGATCTGAATAATAGAATCCCGTAGGAGCATTACAGTATTCAACCCAATTGCGAGCTTCATCCCATGTCCCGGTTCCGAGATTAACACATACATATGGTTCAACATTCGCTGCTGTAGCGAATTTCATGAATTCATCTGTTCCAACAATATTGGGTTCGGTGTCACCCCATGCAAGATCTTTTCGTTTTGGACGATTTTGTTTTGGCCCAATTCCGTCCATCCAGTGATAACCGGAAGAAAAATTTCCCCCCGGCCAACGAACAATGCTTACCCCCAGGTTTTTTGTCGCGTCAATCACATCTTTTCTAAATCCATCGGCATTTGCCTGTGAAGAGCTCGGATCATAAATGCCGCCATAAATACATCTTCCAAGATGCTCTGTAAAATTTCCGTAAAGCAGATTATTGATCTCACCGATCTTCCGCTCAATATCTATTTTGATTCTAGCTTTTAGATCTTGCGAAAATGTTGATAAAGAAAAAGAAAAAAGAAGAAGGGTGATCAATGATTTTTTTCTCATGGCAATAGTAGAGTTTATTTTGTGTTACCTGCTTCCGTTTTTCAAACCCTCATGGTTTGGTCGCATACTGGCATATTGGTAATACATTGAGCGACTGCCAGCGGAAAAAAACGAAAAATCGGCAATCTGCTAATGTAAGAATAAATGTTATTTTGACAATAATAAATCAAATCATCACAACACCTGAAACCCATAGGCATAAGGGTCATCACCTGGGTCAATATTTATATAATTATACCCATAAATCCTTGCCCAACCTTCAATACTCGGTCTGATGGCGGGTTTTCCAGCAACTGTTGTTTCTTCTTCAATTCTTCCAATAAATTTTGAACCGATTATGCTTTCATGAATGAATTCATCTCCGCTCTTCAATTTTCCTTTTGCATACCATTGCGCCATTCTTGCCGAAGTTCCTGTTCCGCAAGGTGAACGGTCTATGGCTTTATCTCCATAAAAAACAGCGTTGCGCGCGGTAGCATTTTCATCGATCACTTTTCCTGTCCACAAAATATGCGAGCATCCGTTTATGGTTTCATCATCGGGATGGACAAAGTTGTATTTTTCGTTTATCGCTTTTCGCAAGGCTCGTGCCCAACTGATCAATTTATCCGCCGAATAATTTTCTAACCCAGAAAAATTTTCCTGCACATCGACTATAGCATAAAAATTTCCCCCGTAAGAAACATCCACATTCAACGGTCCTAATTCAGGGCAATCCACTTCAATATTTTCTGCTGCAAGAAATGCAGGCACATTAGTGAGTCTTACCCATTTTACTTTCTTACCTTCCTGTCCATATTCTATCAATACCAATCCTGCAGGTGCTTCCATGCGAACAATCCCGGGCGTTTTTGGAATTATCAATCCTTCTTCAATGCCAATGGTGATCGTTCCGATCGTCCCATGTCCGCACATGGGCAAGCATCCGCTCGTTTCAATAAATAAAACAGCGATATCATTTTGCTCGTCGTGCGGAGGATATAATATACTTCCGCTCATCATATCATGACCGCGAGGTTCGAACATCAATCCCTTTCGTATCCAATCAAATTCTTTTAAGAAATGTTGTCTTTTCTCGCTCATATTATTCCCCTGTAATGCGGGACCGCCGGAGGCTACAAGTCGCACTGGATTTCCACAAGTGTGGGCATCAATGCAAAAAAAAGAGTTGCCGGTCTTTTTTTCCATCCTACTTATTATACTGCCAATTTCTTTATTTACAGGACCTGTTGACATAATATTGGCAAGTTATTAAAGGAAATTTTAACTTTGTAAAGATTGTTTAAGTATGGAAGCTTACGGTAAAATCTTATTGATCGCGATGCCTGCTTTTTTAGCGCTGGTATTATTTGAAAAATGGTGGGGATGGCGCAAAGGCAAAGATACGGTGCGCAATATGGATATGATATCCAGTTTAAGTTCCGGAATTACCAATGTTACAAAAGATGTGCTGGGCTTGGGTTTGACGATACTCTCTTATGGGTGGTTGGTTAAACATATTGCTATCGTTCATATCCAGTCAAGCATTTTTGTTTATGTCATTGCATTTATCTCGTTAGACTTTGCCGGCTATTGGGTCCATCGTATTGCCCATGAGTATAATTTTTTCTGGAATAATCATATCGTGCATCACAGCAGCGAGGAATTTAATCTTGCTTGTGCGCTTCGTCAAAGCATTTCGGTATTTGTAAAAATATTTGCGTTTCTATTGTTGCCTGCTGCATTATTAGGGGTGCCGGAAAAAGTAATTGTAATTATTGCACCATTGCATTTGTTTGCACAATTCTGGTATCATACGCAGCATATCAATAAGATGGGATTTTTGGAAAAGATAATTGTTACCCCATCACATCATCGTGTACACCACGCCATCAACCCCGAATACCTTGATAGAAATTACGGGCAAATATTTATTTTCTGGGATAAATTTTTTGGAACTTATCAACAAGAATTACCTGAAGTAAGGCCTGTGTATGGCATCACCCGGCCATCGCAAACATGGAACCCGATAAAGATCAATTTTCAGCATATGTGGTTATTGATAAAAGATGCATGGCGAACAAAAAATTGGAAAGACAAATTTCGGATTTGGATGATGCCAACCGGCTGGCGGCCAGAAGATGTTGCTGAGAAATATCCCGTATATAAGATTGAAAATGTATATGACTTTAAAAAATATTCTCCGAAGGCTGATCATGCACTGACGACCTGGAGTTGGATACAGATCTCGATCATGTTGCTCATTATCAGTTATCTTTTTGGCAATATAGCAAAGATCGGCAGCCCGCATATTTTTTATTACGGAGTTTTCATTTTTTTGAACGTTTACAGTTTTACTGAATTGATGGATAGAAATCCAAACGCGATATTTTGGGAATTGCTAAAAAATATTTTTGGACTTGGAATGATTATAAAAAATGGGGACTGGTTTGGGATAAGCTCGATCTCCCCAATGCTCAATTATGCCTTTATCACCTATTTTATTTTGTCGACCATTATTTCTGCATGGTTTTCGTTTTCTTTTCGAGGCGAAAACCAGCGGTTAATTGCAAGCAGCTAACGGACAGTTCGCCAATTTGAAAACTTTAGACCTTCTCTTTGGTCAATTCATTATTAATCGTTCTCCAGATATTGAGTGGATTACTATTTTTTAATTCATCCGGCAATAAATTATCAGTCCAGTTCTGAAAAGCAATTGGTCTTGCAAAACGTTTAATACCATCTGCGCCAACGGAAGTATAACGGCTATCCGTAGTCGAAGGATATGGTCCGCCATGCTGCATGCTCAAACACACTTCAACACCTGTCGGAACGCCATTTAAAATAAACCGGCCACAAATATTCTTTACCGCTTCAACCAATGGTTCATTTTGTAATATATCGTTCTCGGTTGCCATTATGGTTGAGGTAAGCTGACCTTCCAGGTTTTTTGCCACTTCAATCATTTCCTCAATATTTTTACAACGAATAATGATTGAATAAGGACCGAAGACTTCCTGGTGCAATACAGGGTTTTTAAAGAAAGCTGCTGCAGGAGCTGATGCGATAGTTGGTATTCCCTGATTTTCTTTGGGCTCTATTTCAGATACCGCCAGGGTCTCCACATTTTCCTGCTTGAGCGCGTTTATTCTTTTTTCAACAAATGCTTTAGCAATTCCAGGATGCAACATTGTGCCTGGGGCAATATTTCTTATTTCTGATGATAATAATGAAATGAATTTTTCGAGATCTTCATTTTCAAGGCCGATAATGATCCCGGGATTAGTACAAAATTGACCAACGCTTAATGTAATCGATGATACATACATTTTTGCAATCTCGCCTGCAGATTGTTTTAGTTTTTCCGGCAACAAAAAAACCGGATTGATGCTTCCCATTTCAGAAAAGACAGGGATCGGTTCTTTGCGTTGATTGGCCCAATCGAATAGCTGTTTCCCACCGGCAAAAGACCCGGTGAATCCAACTGCCTTGGTACATGCATGCATGACCAGATTCTTCCCTACTTCAAACCCACTACCATGAATATGCGTAAAAATTCCTGCAGGCATCTTACATTTTTCTGCCGCACTTAAAATCGCCTGTGCTGCCAATTCAGAAGTCTGGGCATGCGCCGGATGCGCCTTTACAATAACCGGGCAGCCCGCCGCTAATGCACAAGCGGTGTCCCCACCGGCGGTAGAATACGCAAATGGAAAATTACTTGCTCCGAACACAACAACTGGCCCGATCGGTACCAGCATTTTTCGTATATCAGGTTTTGGCGGACTCTTGGTCGGGATTGCGGTATCAATTCTTGCTTCAAGCCAACTGCCCTGCTCACCTGCATC
Source organism: Chitinophagales bacterium (assembly GCA_021323755.1). GTDB lineage: Bacteria > Bacteroidota > Bacteroidia > Chitinophagales > Chitinophagaceae > Puia. Next base: position 25,791 of record JAJPKJ010000068.1, read on the forward strand.
GGCATAGCTATTTAATTGAAAAATTGTTCTCGTCAATTCACCTTGTAATCTCGCTTCGGGTAAATTCGTTTCTGACATCGCCGTCGCAACCAACTTCTTTGCATTATCATTTAGTTCAGTCGCAATTGCTTTCATAAATGACGATCTCTGTTTCAAAGAATATTTTCGATATTCATGAAATGCTTGCCAGGATTTCTTTAGCGAGATATCTATTTCTGCTGTAGTGGCGTCTTGAAAAGCCATAAAATATTTTTAAAATGTTCAACTCAGATCTTTATTGAATGATAATCTGGTAAGGTTGGTCTGGAATCAATTCCATCTTTAATGATTTTTTCAACTCTTTTTCTTTCGTCCCCTGCTAAAATTAATCTGGGGGCCCTCACCCATTCAGTTCCTAATCCTGCATATGCTTCGGCAAGTTTAATGTATTGAACCAATTTCGGATGAATATCCAATTCAAGTAAGGGCATGAACCAACGATAGATTTTTGCAGCCTCCTCAATTCGCCCCGCTTTCGTCAATGTATAAATGGCAACAGTTTCATTTGGAAATGCGTTTACCAATCCAGCGATCCATCCGTCTGCGCCCATTAATAATTCTTCCATAGCAATCGTATCTACTCCGCATAAGATCTTCAGCCGGCTGCCAAAACGATTTCTTAACCTTGTCACATTCGAGACGTCACGTGTTGATTCTTTGACAGCCTGAATATTTTCACATTCCATCAATTCCTCAAACATATCCACAGTCACTTCAATTTTATAATCAACCGGGTTATTATAAATCAAAATTGGCAATGATGTTGACGCCGCGACTGTTTTAAAAAAAATGACGGTTTCTCTGTCATCACTTTTGTAGCGCATTGGCGGCAGCAACATGATTCCTTTTGCGCCCCAAATCTTTGCAAGTTCTGCCTGGCGAATTGCTTCTCTTGTAGAGCCTTCTGCAATATTTAATATTACCGGAATTTTCCCGGCTGTTACTTCTGCAGATAATTTTACTAATCTTTCCTTTTCTTCAGTCGATATCGTGCTCGCTTCACCCAACGAACCGCCAATAATCAAGCCATTAATGCCGGCATTCATCTGTGCCAGTAAATTTTTTTTGAATGATTGCAGATCAAGTGAATCGTCCTTATTGAATTTTGTGGTGAGTGCAGGAATTACGCCGCTCCAGTCTATCATGATTTTTTGTTGCTAAGGTAAAGAGATTTACAATTTGTTTATTTTAGTAATATCCATTAGCCATTTTATCTTTCTGGCATATGCGAGTCATCAGGTTTCACTACGAATATGTGTCACCACTAACCGTGACCGGAAATTCTTTTTATTTCTTTTTACTTTTACTGCCCGGTTTCGGTCTTAGTGAGTTTACATATTTAAAACTCAGGTCAAAATATTTTTTTAGTTCTGTTGTTTTTTTCAAAAGATTCTCTGGCACAACAACATATTCCTTTTGAACAATTCCGTATTGCTCGAGTAACTTTGTTTTGTATTTATCCAAAAATTTTACCCTCTCCTCTTCCGGAAGCCTTAGTGCCACCTGATCTCCTTTTGTCAGCATGCTGAACATATTTCCGTTAAGCGAAGTGTACGGTATCGTATCTCCCTTGCATTCAATTTTATTATTGGTAGCAATGAGTTTATTATAGAGTTCTACCATTTCTTCGCGTGAAATTTTTGATTTTGCCATGCTCATCAATTTTTAATAAAAATAAAAAATTCTTTTAATGCCTGATAATTGCTCTGCCATACCTGATCAAAATTACTGTTCCCTTCGCAGTGGCAGATTTATTTGATAAAAGATCCTTGTACTCGATCATCCATACATATGTGCCAGGAGATTGCGGTTTGCCTCCGAAAGTACCATCCCATCCTTCGTTGAGATTAGTAGTTGAGAATATGAGTTCACCCCAACGGTTGTACACCGAAAATTTCGTTACTTCCTCTGCCATCGAATAAGGAACGCGAAAAACATCATTCTCACCATCTGCATTTGGCGTAAATGCATTCGGCATTGCCAGCGGTTCATATACAATAACTGTTACCTTACCATTTGCTTCACAACTACCATTGCTGGTTACTTTTAACTGATAAATAGTTGAGCTGACCAGATCTGAATCAGGATTTTTTTCAGTTGGATCATTCGCATTATTTCCGTTATACCAAGTTATTTTTGCCAGAACACCTGAAGAAGATACATATAAAATATCCTTGCCGAGGCAAACACTATCATTTTTTTTAAGGTTGAATTATACGGGCATCGACCAACGCTTTCATGATAAATGAACAAGGCAATAAACGCGAAGCCGATACTCATATAACCTCATGGTTTATGATCGTTATTATATTCTGAATATTACGGTATTCATCATCCAAATACCTCAGGGTTTACTGCATGAAGTAATCGCTTCCCTTTTGATGCAGCATCAATATTTTCCGCAGCAAGAGTTGCCATGGCATTTCGTGTTTCTTCAGTTGCAGAGCCGATATGCGGCAAGACGGCAACATTGGGCATTTGTAACAATTTATTATCGGCACGCATCGGTTCAGGATTGGTAACATCCAATCCGGCGCCCCAGATCATTTTTTCATCCAACACTTTTATCAAATCAGTCTCATTATGAATAGCTCCACGGGCAGTATTAATAAAAATAGCATTCCTTTTCATTTTGCTGAATGCATCAATATTGAACACGCCTTTTGTCTCTGCAGTTAACGCAGTATGCACAGACAATACATCGCTTTGCAAAAGCAATTCATCGAAACTGACTCTCTTTGCATTCAATTCTTTTTCAGCCAAGATGTTGTTGCTTCTGTTGTGATAAATTATTTTCATCCCAAAGGCCTTTGCACAACGCTTTGCCATTTCAAAACCAATTTTGCCCAAACCAAAAATACCGAGTGTTTTATTATGCAATTCAATTCCTAAATTTTCTGTGGGCTCATAAAATCCCCATTCATTATTGATAATTTTCTGGTGCATGAAAAACGCCTTGCGTGAAACAGCAAGCATTAATAAAAAAGCGGTGTCTGCTGTTGCGCTGCTTAATACGCCAGGTGTGTTGCCAATGGGTATTTTTAATTTTGTAGCTTCGGGAATATCTATGTTATCGTAACCAACTGCCATTTGCGCAATCACTTTTAGATGTTTGCAGGCATTCAGAAATTTTTTATCGATATTATCCTGCCCGACGCTTATCAACCCCTCGTAACGCTGGCAAATTTTAATGAGATCGTCTTGTGGCACATCTCTCCTTTCGGACCATTGATCAAATTCAATTCCGGCATTCTTTAAAATCTTAATTCCGGCTTCCGGAATTAATCTTGTAATAAATATTTTCATGAGAGCATTTTAATTGCCACATTGAAATCCCGAATAAAGTTCGTTCATTTTTTTCCAGATAATATGGGTAGCAGGTTGCGGCGATATTTCGATAAACACCGCTTTATGATTTTTTGTGTTGCAATTTTGTAAATGGATAAACGCATTTAATGTCATGGGTTGCTGTTCCATATAATCGAGCATATTTACTGTTCCGCTATAGGTTTCCGCATCGCCTGGCAAAGTTTTTATTTTTTTAATGTTGGCTTTCACCGGTACCCATTTTTCTTTGGGAATTTTTCTGGGTTCAATATTTCTTCCCACCAATCCGGTATAATAAAGTTTGAGATCTTCCTGTAAAGAAACTGCATCAATAACTGAATTTGCATCTATCCACCACAAAAAACAATAGGACCAGTATTCCTCACTGCTCTTATTTCCCCAACCCGGCGCGAATCGAACATCTTCAATTCCTTTATATGGAATTTGCCGTGCAAAGTCAATTGGAAATTGAAAACGTTCCACATCCCATTCTTTGGGAAAAGCTAAATTGTAAGCCGGCGCATAGAAATCCGGGTCAAAAATATCCAGTTTTCTTTTTATCCATTGAATGCATTCCACTTCATCCACGATCGACCACGAGTCCGGATTTCGCATTCCATTGCTGCGCACTCCGGGTTGCCTGGCTTGGATAAACTCTGCGTCATTATTTCCCATCAACAACAAACGATTAATTAGTTCGGAGCCATCCGCTAAATAAGTATCGTAATAACTTTGTCTGCGATTCTTCAGGTACCAATTTATATCTGTATCATAATATAACCGAAGGGGAACGTTCTTTAAATATAGTTCGTTGCCCGTTTCTTCCGCATCTTTGTAAAAGGGGGAAAGCCCAATATATTTCTTTAGGTTGTCTTTGAGTGATCCATTCTCTTTTGTCAGCGCATCAATAATGTATTTTCCGTCTCCGGCAGTTCCTGGGAAGAAATTTGTTTTGATCGCTTTTTCGCTCCAATGCCATAGTCCAATCAGATCAACCGGGCAATTAATAGCAAAAACGGCTTTGGGCTGTATGAAAAACTGCGAGGGATTTTGATAACTAAGTTCAGTATATCGAAGCACAATATTTCCAGCATATTCAAATCCGCCAATTGCAAATTTTGCGGTATCAACAGAGTAGGTTTGTGTTATATTTTTTAAAATGGTATTAATTCTTTCAAGTGTGATTGTATTGGCGCATAAACCTTGTTTTAGCGAAGCATAAACGGTGAGGATATCATTGCTGGATCCGACATTGTGCAATTTTGTCTCAGGTAATACCTGTTCTGGCTGGATAAAACTTCTGAACAATACCTGCACTCCCCTTATATTCCCGGACAGGGGGCGAATGGCAAGATAATAATCGTTAGCGCTGTCTTTATCATTGAAAATTATCTTCTCCACATTCTGCGCATTGCCTGATGAATTGCAGAAGATCAACATCAAATAGATAACGACTAAAGATTTTTGTTTCATAAACCAATTTGAAGGCGAAAAATATTTTACAAATTTACTGCAAGCCCAACCGATAGATTCAGAGAAGAAACTGGTTGTTTTGGCAAAGCCCGGATAGCTTGAGGGGGTGGGTTTCCAGAGCCTGTTAATACACCCGTAGACAAATTTGAATAATAGATGCGCGCGAAACGGAGTGTTGATGATGAATAATCAAGATTGCATAAAAAAAGGACCTGCTTGGTTAGACTGTATTTGATTCCTGTTCCGATCAGGTAAGTGAATTCCCATTTGAGTGCTTGTTTAGCATTGGTTTCTGTAATGGTTGTTGGGGATGATCCCGGACCAAGATTTAAACTGTCATTGATAGCCGTGTATCCAATAGTGGTAAATTTGTAAGTACTGGTTTTCACCGCCCCTGCAGTGACTCGGCCGGAAAGAAAGAGTCTTTTATTGACCGGTAAGTTTGCAGTAATGCCTGCCATCAATTTTCCTATTAACCAATTATTACTGGTGGTTTGATAATAATTTCCAGGTGAAGCTGCGTCCCATTTTTTATCAATGTTTTTTGTATCAACATTATTTTGTTGGCCGGATAGTAAAATAGTGGTGGAAAAATAGCTGGAAAATCTATAGTTAAGAGCAAGATTGAGGGCAGGCCCGATTTTGGCAAAAGACGCTGTGGAATCATAAATATTTTTGCTGGCAAATTTTCCCACCGGTAATGCCGCACCAGCCCCTATCTCAACACTCCATCTGTTGTTCTGAGCATCAAGGTTTAATAAAGAGAGCAATAAAATTAAAATGGCGAAGGTCTTTTTTCTCATAATTTCTTGGTTGAATAAAACTAATCAGAAATCAATTTAAAAAGTGTGAACGAAAAGTTACAAAATCAAATTTGGTTAACAGTCAATTAACCAATAAAACGATAATGTTATAGAATAGTTATAGTAAAAATGAAAAGCAAACTTTAGTGCATTTTTTGCGTCATTATCATTGATGAATGGATAATTATTACACAACAAAAATTATAATTTATGAAAAAGTTGTTAGTAATATCAGTGTTATCAATAGCAGTGGTGTTCAGTGCATCCTCGCAAAAATTTGTGCATGGTGGCTTTAATTATGGAGGTCCAAGAGTAATCGTAGGAACAGGCTGGGGCGTTTACGCTCCTTTATATCCCTTTTATTATCCATATTGGGGTTATCCGCCTTATGGATATGGATACAGACCCATGTCCAAATTAGACATGCAGATTGCCGATATAAAACATGACTACAGTGAAAAAATCGCCTCTGTAAAACAAGACAAAAGTTTAACGCATAAGCAAAGAAGACAAGAAGTACGTGCACTGAAACATGAGAGGGATAATGACATTGAAGTTGCAAAAAGAAATTATTACAAACACTGATAAAAAATCTCTCTTATCACAAACAGTCCATTGCCATGACAGAAGGAAAAATCCCGCTCCGGCGGGATTTTTTGTTGAGAGAAGGACAACATTTTATTGATGCTTCAGCATTCCCCTATAAAAAAGTAAAAAACCGTGCATTCGGGTTTTGATACCCGGATTGAATAAATGATCGTAACTTAGAAATGGCAAGATTTTGATCTCCCCGATTTGCAAAATTCTAAAAACCTTGTTATGAAAATTTTTTACGTTCTGCTCATACCTGCACTAGTAAGTTTAAATAGTTGCTCATCTTCAAAAAGCGCAACTCAAAATGATAAAAGCAATTACTATTATTATAACGCAAATGTTCATGATCAATATCTATTATTGAAGGCACACAATCGGTCACGGTGGGCTTATTTTGACGAGTATGACAGAAATTCCAACCCAACAACAAGTGGAGAAGTGACGATTGCTCTATATCATATGGGAGATGCCCCCTTCGGATTTTATAATTCGATGGGCGGATTTGGTGGCTTTTTCTTCCTTCCTTTTTCCGGCAACCCTTACTATACGGATATTTATAGCCCGTTTGGAATTACCGGCACCCATAATTACTATGCCTGGAATAATTACTATATGTGGAACAGTTTTTATAATCCATATTACTATTATTCGGGAATGTATAATTCGGCTTATATAAGCTATAACACTCAGATCCCGATACATTCTTTTAACCCATATGCAGGATATAACAGCATTTCGGTTAATGACAGAAATAGATCTAATCCTTCTGTCCCGGGGAATATGAATGGCATGATGACTGCCAACGATCACCATGCTCTACGACAATTCAATAGCAATGAAACAGCATCAAATGGTGGTGGGAACAGCAGAAATAATTTGAATAGTGCGCCTATCAATAATCCTTCGAGTAATAATAACGCCAGCGTAAATCATTCTTTTTCTCAACCTGCAAGAACCAATGTATTCCCCTCAGCATTTGGCACAGAAAATACTGGCAGGAGTTTTGGTGGAGGCGGAAATTCAAATCCAGGAGGTCCTTCCGGTGGTACTGCAGCCGGGAGCAGGATGAGTCATAAATAATGATCAGAGAAATTTATATAACAACCCCTTCGATATCGTAGTCGTAAGCTTTTGTAATTTTTACGTTCACAAATTCCCCAACAGGCAATTTTTTTTCTGCATGAATGTTCACTTCATTGTCTACTTCAACAGAATCAAATTCTGTTCTGCCCAAATATCTTCCAGCCTCTTTTTTATCAATTAATGTTTTAAAAACCTGGCCAATCTTCTCTTGATTTTTTTCATAAGAAATTTCCTGCTGCACTTCCATTATCTCTTCCGCTCTATTTTGTTTTTCAGCTGGAGACACGTCATCTTTCAATTCAAATCCGCTTGTTCCTTCTTCATGCGAATAGGTAAAAATCCCAACCCTGTCGAAACGATGATGTGCTAAAAATTCTTTCAGCTCATCCACATCATTTTCTGTTTCTCCCGGGAAACCTGCAATCAATGTTGTTCTCAAACAAATTCCCGGGATCTTTTCACGAATCGCGTTTACCAACTCATTCATTTCTGTTTTGGTAATTTGCCTGCGCATGGCTTTAAGCATATGATCGCTGGCATGTTGTAAGGGCATGTCAAGATAATTGCAAATGTTCTCACGTTCTTTCATTACATCTAAGATCTCCAGAGGAAATTTCGAAGGATATGCGTAATGCAGGCGGATCCATGCTAATCCTTCGACATCGCTGAGATGTTTTAAAAGATCGGGAAGCATCCTTTTCTTATAGATATCCAATCCGTAATAAGTAAGTTCCTGCGCGATCAACATAATTTCCTTCACTCCCATTTTCACTAATCGCTCTGCTTCTCTGACCAATTCCTCAAACGGTCTGCTTATATGGTTTCCGCGCATTAATGGAATAGCGCAAAAAGCACAAGTGCGATTACAACCTTCAGAAATCTTCAGGTATGCATAATGCTTAGGGGTTGCCAATAGTCTTTCCCCAATCAATTCCGATTTATAATCAGCTTCAAATTGTTTCAACATCAACGGCAATTCCATTGTCCCAAACCAGGCATCCACTTCGGGAATTTCTTTTTCCAGGTCATCACGATAGCGCTGACTTAAACAACCGGTGACATAAACTTTGTCTAATCTGCCTTTCTTCTTTAATTCAATTTGTTCAATTATTGTATTAACTGATTCTTCCTTTGCCTTATCAATAAATCCACAGGTATTTACTACTACAATATTGTGGTCTGATCTCTTATTTTCATGAACAACATCAATATTATTGGCATTCAGCTGACCGCTTAATACCTCGCTATCAACCATATTTTTACTGCAGCCGAGCGTAATAATGTTTACTTTATCTTTCTTTAATGATCTTGCTTTCATAATGAAGTGTGCAAAGGTAATGTTTATGTAAGAAGTAAAATGGGAAGTGCCTGTCCGAAAAAAGATAAATACATAATGAGCGTTTTTATATAAGTCATTTGTTAATAGGCGTTAAACAAGGTTATTTTAGGGCAGGAACCTATACTAATATCACCAGAAATTCGTTTATGGTGATGAGAAAAACCATAAATCCAAATCCTTTACCATGGCTGCTAAAATTTTGAACTGCTATTCCTCCAGGAAATATTTATTCTTCACAGCATCAACATCTGTTAATAAGTTCCGTATAATCTAAACAAAGGCTAACCTTAAATTACCGCCTAATGAAAATTTTTTACCTCATCTCCCTGCTTTGTTTTTTTTCAATTGCTGAATCTGTTGCCCAAACAAAACCAAAACCTGTTCGTTTTAAGAACGGAGACTTTTACGGAAACCTGAATATTCAAAAAGGAAAATTCAATACCAATAGTTTACAAAAAGTTCATTTTCGCAAAAAATTTTACGCACTGGTCCAGTTCGAAAAGATTCCTGATTCGTCACAAAAAAAAGAACTCGCTTCAAAGGGAATTATGTTGTTTGATTATCTGCCCCACAATGCATTCATGGCGGAGATCAGCGATAATGCTTCAATTCCTGAATTAAAAAGATTTGGAGTAAATGGTGTATATGAAGTGAACTCGCAGTATAAAATTTCAAACAAACTATCCCAGCAAATTTCATTGCATAAAAACAGCACTGAAGATCTTATCGCTGTTTGTTTTTATGGTTCAATATCGAAGGATGAAGTGATAAAACAAGTTGAAGGATTGGGTGCGCAGATCGTTCATACAAAAATTCAACCTCAAAAAACAATATTTATAAATGCTTCCGAAGAGGTCGTCAACAAAATCGCAGCGCTCCCCTTTGTGACTTATATCAGTGAGCAATACCTGAAAGATATTCCGCTGAACTATAACAATCATGCGGCTTATAGCATTGATGCGCTTAATGCGACCGGAGGCAGGAATTTACGTGGGGAAAATGTTACTGTGGGTGTAGGCGATGACGCCGATCCTTCCGGACATATTGATTTTACAGGAAGATTATTTGTCAGAACTCCCGCCCCGCAAAACTTGCATGGAACGCATACAACCGGAACCACAGCCGGGGGCGGACTCTTAAATCCAATGTATGCAGGTATGGCGCCTAGGGCAACAATTGTTAGTCAATATTACAGCGACATTTTAGTGAACGCGCCAACTTATATAAATGATTATGGAATGATCGTCACCAATAATTCTTATTATTCGGGGCTATCTGGTTGTCCTGGCGAAGGGGAATATGATCCGCTCAGCAATTATGTTGACTGGCAGCTCACGCTGTACGATTCAATGCTTCATGTATTCGCTTCGGGCAATGACGGAAGCTCGAATTGCACTCCTTACACCGGCTCTTTTGCAACAATAAAATCCGGGTTTCAATGTGGCAAGAATATATTGACGGTTGGTGCTGATAACAGCACTACGCATGTCGTAGCCAGTTTTTCAAGCAGCGGACCTGTTAACGATGGAAGAATAAAACCAGAATTGGTTGCCGGCGGTGTTGGTGTTATATCAACATATCCGAATAACGTGTATGGCTCAGATCAGGGCACAAGTATGTCAGCGCCCACGGTGACCGGAACGCTCGCATTGTTGTACCAGCGTTACAGGCAGCTTCATGGTGGTCTAAACCCTTCTGGTGCTCTGATAAAAGCAGTAACCTGCAATGGCGCAGATGATGAAGGAAATCCGGGTCCTGATTTCAGTTATGGATTTGGAAGGTTGAACGGAAGAAATGCTGTCGAGATGATCGAGAAGAATCAATTCTTTAGCGGAACGATGAGCAATGGAGGTTCGGTAAATTACACCATTCATGGTGTTCCTGCAGGAACAAATCAAATAAAAATCATGTTGTATTGGGCAGATGCGCCTGCAGCACCCTATGCGACAACCTCTCTGGTCAATGATCTCGATCTTACCGTAATTTCTCCCGATGCAACGGTTCATCATCCATTAATATTGGATCCAAGTCCAGCAAACGTCAATAATAATGCGGTTGAAGGAATTGATAACACAAATAATATTGAGCAGGTAGTAATCTATAACCCTCCTGCCGGGGACTTCACCATCAACGTTAATGGAACCAGCGTTCCATCTTCTTCGCAGGATTATGTTGTGGTTTATCAGATCATCAATCCTTCTGTCACCGTTGAATATCCTTTTGGCAGCGAGACCTGGGTTCCCGGGCAAACAGAAAATATCAGGTGGAGTGCATTCGGAGGAAGCGGAAACAGTTTTACACTTGAATATTCAACTGATAACGGCGGATCATGGACAACGATCAATAATAACATTCCTGACGGAACAAATTTGTATACATGGACTGTTCCCAATGTTGCAACCAATAATGCATTGATACGGGTAACAAGAAATAATGTTGGTTATAGCGATGTTAGCGATTATGATTTCACCATACTAGGACAACCATCGCTAACGGTAACAGATTCTTGCCAGGGCTATGCAAAACTCTTATGGAACACGATTCCTTCAGCTTCGCAGTATGAAGTCATGCAATTGATCGGCGATAGTATGCAAACCATCGCCACAACAACAGACACCAGTTTTTTGGTTCAGAAATTAAATAGAGACAGCAGTTATTGGTTCACCGTTCGCGCAAATTATAACGGTTCGCCCGGAAGACGCGCAGTTGCTGTTAATATCATTCCGACGGGGAATAATACCTGCACCCTAAATAATGATTTTACGGTTGATTCATTAATTGCTCCAACAACCGGGAGAATGTTTACTTCAACGCAACTCGGTAACGCGGTGACCATTAGTGCAGAATTAAAAAATCTGGGGGGTCTTGCATCCAGCGGTAGCATTCCCATTTCATACCAGGTCAATAATGGCAGCATTGTTACAGAAAACATTTCAACGTCTATTCCGGCACACACCACGAACACCTATTCTTTTTCAACGCCATTTGATTTTTCTGCAACAGGAACTTACAACGTAAAAGTTTGGGTCAGTTATCTGAGCGATACCCTCCACGGAAATGATACATTAACTACCATTATTAAAAATTTACAAAATGATCCGCTTACATTAAATCCATCTTTTACTGAAGGATTTGAAAGTGCTGCGGCGGCAACATACACTTCTCCAACCTTGGGATTTACCGGATTGGATCGCTGCGATTTTTTGGCAAATAATTCAAATGGAAGAGTGAGAACCTTTATCAATACCGGGTTTGCGAGAACCGGCAATAGATGTGCAACATTGGATCAGATTCAATATAGTTACAGCGCAACTGCAGATAGTTTGATCACCACTTTCAATTTATCCAATTACACTTCCTCAGATCAGCTGTGGTTGAATTTTTATTATAAGAACCAGGGAATTGATTTCTTATATTATGCAAATGAAGTTTGGATCCGGGGAAATGATAAAGCTCCATGGATCCAGGTCTTGCTCTTACCCATAGATGCAGCTTCTATCGGAGTATACCAGGCATCGCCAAGCATCGATATCTCAGGAACATTGGCAAGCGCAACTCCAGCACAAACCATCAGCAGCAGTTTTCAAATAAAGTTTGGTGAAGGGGGTTACACTTCTGCCAACTCTGTTATTACCGATGGAGATCTTGATGATGGGTATTCTTTTGATGATATCACCATCACACGGGCGTCAAATGATGTTGCCATGAAAGCATTGATAACGCCGACATTAAAAAATTTCTGCAATCTTTCCAATGCCGAAGTTATTTCTGTAAAAGTTCAAAACTACAGCTCGTCAGCATTAAATAATATTCCGGTTTCTTATAGCATTAATGGGAATACGATCACGGAAACGATCCCTTCCATTGCAGCCCATGATTCTATTGTCTATACTTTTACGCAAACGGCAGATCTGTCGGCTTATCAAAATTATATTTTAAATACATGGGTTAGTTATCCTTCTGACACATACCATACTAACGACAGTTTATTGAATATTAATTTTCAAACAACACCGGTAATCAGCACCTATCCTTATTTGGAAGGATTTGAAAATAATAACGGTTATTGGTACACAAATGGGGTCAATGACAGCTGGCAATGGGGAGCTCCGCAAAAGACAATCATTAATAAAGCGGCAAATGGCAATAAAGCATGGGTTACCAATCTTACCGGGAACTATAATGATAATGAATTGTCCTATCTCTATTCTCCCTGTTTCGATCTAAGCAGTCTGACACAACCTGTATTATCATTCAGTCATATTTTCCAAACTGAAGATGATTGTGATTGCGATTATCATTGGGTTGAATATAGTTTGAACGATTCTGTTTGGTTTAAGCTGGGTGTTGTTGGCAATGGAACCAACTGGTATGACTATACCCCGAAAGAAGCATGGCAAAAATCATATACCAAGTGGCATGTCTCGAGTTATGATGTACCAACCACTGCAAGCAAAGTGAGATTCAGAATTGTGATGAGCAGCGATCCGGGTGTAAACTATGAAGGCATTGGTATTGACGATGTGCACGTGTTTGATAAAGCTTCTGTTTATACCGGCGCAAATACTGATGCGGGGATAACGCAAAATGTGAGCGGTAATAATTGGATAGATTTTGGAGTGGGAAATAATAAGATCGCTTCCATCAATCCGAACGGACAAGATTTAGGAAGCACCACAGTGAAAGTATTTATAAACAAGACAGGAATTCGCCACACTTACACGCAATATTATTTGGATAGAAATATTGTTGTTCAGCCAACCAATCAGCCCGCCGACAGTGTTTCGGTAAGATTTTATTTTACTGATGCGGAAGCAGACAGTCTGATCAATGCGACAGGTTGTGCATCCTGCACAACAATCAGTGATGCATATGAAGCCGGCGTAACGCAGTACAGTGGCGATGCTCCGCATGAGGACAGCACATTAAATAATAACGGAGCAGGAACTTACCGGTTTATTTTACCACGACGACAAGTAAGCATTGTGCCAAATGATAATGGCTATTATGCTGAGTATAAAGTTGGCGGATTTTCTGAATTCTGGATCAATGGCGGTGGAATTACACAAGACCAGCCGTTGCCGATAGTCTTAGAGAATTTCACAGCTTCATTGGTAAATAATAACCAGGGTTTATTAAAATGGAGCGTAGGAACAGCGTCCGGCATCATCAAATTCGTGGTACAAAAAAGCAGCGATGGAATAAGTTTCACGGATATCGGTACGGTTACTGCACAAAGCAATATCAACAATTATCAATTCACAGATAATAATTTGTGGAATGGAAATAATTATTATCGTTTGGAGATCACGGATACCGACGGTAACATCGAGTATTCACAAACCAGGAATTTATATTACAACGCCAATGGTTTCAGTATTTACATATATCCCAATCCTGTAAAAACAGGATTACTATACATCAACACCTCCGTAAACTGCAACAGCATTCAGCTCTGCGATGTTTCCGGAAGAATTATAAAATCAATAAGTACAAACGGATTACAAAACACGCTTTCACTGGATAATGTGGCGAAAGGAATTTATCTCGCTATAGTAATAACCGATTCTGGTAAAGAGGTTCAGAAAATTATCGTGGAATAACAGTACAATTGGCAATGAGGCTGGCAATTGATAAAAAAAGAAAGCCCTCCTGGGAACAGGACGGCCTCTAACGATTGCTTGCCATATGAAAAAAACTTACTTCTTAGTTGTTGTATCCTTAGCTTTAGCTGATGTATCCATTTTCATTTTTGAAGTGTCAGAACTCATTTTGCTAGAGTCTCCTGCCATTTTACTAGATGTATCGGTACTTTTTGCAGTAGAATCTGTAGCAGTACTGCTGCCGCCGCTATTGCAGGCAGCAAACGCGCCTATTGCTAAAACTAAGAGGAACTTTTTCATTGTGTTCATTTTTTTTGTTTGTTAACGAATGGTTTCATGTTAATACAATTATCCTAAGAAAGTAACCCACCGTTAAAAAGATTTTTTTTTACTTTTTTTGCTCCTGATCGCTTCCCATAAAATAATTTGAACATTTACATAAAATTTTGGTTCAATTTTGGGTTACGAATGTTAAATTTCGGTATTAAATAACGCATCAACGGTGACGACGGATTCAAAAGAACAAGAATTGCTACACGGATTGGCGCTTAACAACAGGCAGGCCATTGAAACCATTTATAAGGATAACTATAATATGGTTCAAACACTTATCATCAATAATAGTGGAAGCCCGGATGATGCAAAAGATATTTTTCAGGAAGCAATGATCGTGTTGTATGAAAAAGTGAAAACCGGTTCTTTCGAATTGAATTGCCAGATAAAAACTTACGTATATTCAGTTTGCAGGAGGCTTTGGTTAAAAAGATTAAATCAGCTTCAACGGTCTGCACCTGAAATTGAAAATATTGAAGAGAGTATTGCCATAGAGGACGAATTGGAATTGCATGAACAACGCAATAGCGATTTTTTGCTGATGGAAAAGGCAATGAATCATTTGGGTGAACCTTGCAAAAGTTTGTTGGAGGCTTATTATCTGCAGAAGAAAAGTATGGTCGAAATCGCAGGCAATTTTGGATACACCAACGCAGATAATGCAAAAAATCAGAAATACAAATGCCTGATGCGGCTAAAGAAAATGTTTTTCGATCAATATAAAACTAACACAGAATAATGCAGGAGATTAATATGTTGGATGCTATTGAACGCTATATCAGGGGTGAAATGCTTCCTGAAGAAAGGGTGTTTTTTGAACACCTGCGCAAAAGCAATCCGCAGGTTGACCAGATGGTGGTTGAGCATACTATTTTCTTAAACCAGATGAATAAATTTGGAGAAAGAAAGAATTTCAGATCAAATCTACAGGATATACACAATCAACTATTCGAAACCGGCGCGATTAAAAAGCCTTCTGAGGCAAGAGTGGTAGTGCTGTGGCGCAAATACAAACGTGTTGTTGCCATCGCTGCCTGTATCGCCGGTATCACTGCATTAGGTATTAGCGGCTTGATAGAATATTTTACTCCTAAGGCCAATGTTTCCGAAATTGCCCAGTTGAAACAAGAAATTAATAAAGTAAAACGCACGCAAATAGATCAGGCAGTAGTGATCAATAATTTCAAATCTGCGTCTATTCGTCCGCTTGCACCCGGAAAATTTGGAGGAACTGGTTTTTTAATTGACGGCAATGGATATATTGCTACCAGCGCACATGTGGTGAGCAAGGCGGATTCTGTTTATGTTGAAAACAATAAAGGAGAATATTTTAAAACTTCCACTGTTTATTTTAATGATACAACGGATGTCGCTATTCTTAAAATTCAGGATTCTCGTTTCGAAACAAAATCATTACCCTATAGCATAAGAAAATCTGCCGCTGATCTGGGGGAAGAAATATTTACGCTCGGTTTTCCGCGTAATGAAATCGTTTATGGTAAAGGTTATCTAAGCGCTCATACCGGTTATAACGGCGACTCAACTTCTTATCAGATCGCCATTTCTGCAAATCCTGGAAACTCAGGTGGCCCGATTTTTAATCCGAATGGAGAAGTAATTGGAATTCTTAGTGGCAAGCAAACCACTGCAGAAGGCGTTGTATTCTCCAGCAAGTCGGGGAATATTTATAAAGCCCTTGATGATATACGCAAAGATACCAGCATCAATGCTTCCATTAAAATGCCTGCTTCTTCTTCGGTGAAAGGAATGGATCGTGTTGACCAGGTTAAGAAAATAGCCGATTGTATTTTTATTGTAAAGAGCTACTAAAATTTGCGAATTGGGATTTTAGATTTTCCTTTCCGACAAATCTTATATCATACCGCATTATTTCCAGAGGTTATCGGGATAAAGTCCCGCATTAATCAGATTATTCAGGCTTTGCTGCACTTCGGGCGCATCTTCTTTGTAGGTTACGCCAAACCATTTTGCATCGGTTGGAATAACTCTAATAGCGCCTCTTCCTTCATGAATAAACCGATCGCCGATTATCGGTATAAAGAATTCTGATTTTGGATTGCCCGCATTTTCCGCCAAGAATTCAAGAAAAATGTCTTTGGTGAACGCAAAAACAGATGGATCGAAACACCAGAAATTCATGGACACTTTTGAATCGAATGGAACTTCAAATTTCTTGTCGCCTTCTTCGTATGTAATTATGTTTTGCTCATTGCGATAGATTTTTGTTCGTTCGGCAATGGAGACAAGGTTATTATTTGAATCGACCTGGCAGACACCGCGGCTAACCGAACCATTATCAGAAAGCGTTTTTGCCAATTCATATCCGATGATCGAATACAGTTTCGCATTGCAGGCAGTTGTTAAAAACAGATGGGCTTTTTCAAATGCATCACGCCCATAGAAATCATCTGCGTTAATAACAGCAAATGGTTCATTGATCGCATCTACCGCGCAGAGCACAGCATGTGCGGTACCCCATGGTTTTGTTCTTTCTGCCGGAACACTAAATCCATCAACAAAAGCATGCAGATCCTGGTAAACATAATCGGTTTCCATTCTGCCTTTTAATTTCGGCTCAAATATTTCTTTAAAATCATCTGCAAAATCTTTGCGAATAATAAACACCACTTTCTTAAATCCGGCTCTTATCGCATCATAGATTGAATAATCCATTATTGTTTCCCCGCTCGGACCAAAACCCTGAACCTGTTTCATGCTACCATACCGCGAAGCCATCCCGGCTGCCAAAATTAAAAGTGTTGGCTGCATTATTAATTTATTTTTGTCGCACGAAAATAGAAAAAATGAGTGAAAAAGAATTTGTTTTATGTTGAACACAAAAGAAATCATTGATATTAATCTGGCGACGATCGATCAATTGCAATTACCGGAACTTACAGAAAAGAATATTAAGGCAGATGTGTTGCGATTAGATAAAATTCATCCCATTATCTCAGGAAATAAATGGTTCAAACTAAAATATTATTTAGACGATGCAGTTGACCGGAAGATCAGCACGATAATAACTTTTGGAGGTGCCTATTCCAACCATATTATTGCCACCGCTTTCGCGGCCCGGGAATATGGAATGAAATCAATCGGCATAATTCGGGGTGAGGAGGCACAGATACTATCAGCAACATTGAAAAGCGCAAAGGAATATGGGATGAAGCTGCAATTTATCAGCCGCGCAGATTATGCAAAAAAAGATAATGAAGATATTCTTAATGAACTTCATCCAAACTCATTAATGATACCTGAAGGTGGCGCCGGGATAAAGGGAATAGAAGGTAGCGCTGAAATATTGGCAGTAGCTAACAGTAATGAATACACGCATATCTTGTGTGCTGCTGGAACCGCAACTACATTCATTGGTTTAGCCAATGGCAGCAATACATCGCAGGAAATAATCGGTATTTCAGTGCTTAAGGGAATTAGCGATCTGCTTGAAAAAAACAGTCATTATCTTGCCCAACCTGAAAAAATAAATTATTGCAAAATCATTACAGCATATGATTTTGGCGGTTACGGGAAAAAAAATACGGAGCTTTTCAAATTCATGAATTTGTTTTATGAAAGAACCGGGATAAGAACTGATTTTGTTTATACCGGCAAGCTGTTTTACGGAGCATTCGATCTTATTAAGAATGATTTTTTTGCAGCGGGCAGTAAACTGCTTATTATACATAGTGGTGGTTTGCAGGGAAATGATTCATTACCAGAAGGAACACTGAATTTTTAACTGAAAATTGGATTTCATTATTTTATCTTTGCCGCTTCAAAACAACTTAATAAAAGATTCGTTATTGTAAACATGCATTGCAGACAGGTTTTATTTTTTATTTGCTTATTATCTGCCACAACCATCTTCGCGCAGGATACGCTTCCCCGATTTTCCGCAATCACTAAAGGAAATGGAAAAGTCATTATCAGCTGGCACAACAGTTTTCAATCCGTGAGCCAAATTAGTATTCAGCGATCATCCGACAGCCTGAAAAATTTCACATCGTTGTTAACCGTCCCCGATCCATCCATTCCTCAAAATGGTTTTGTTGATGCAAAAGCGCCAAACCCCAATATGTATTATCGTCTTTTTATTGTAATGGAAAATGGCAGTTATCTTTTTACCAAATCAAAAAGAGCATCCTCCTCAGAGGCGCCGCCTGAAAATGAAACTGCGGATAACAATGAGATAAAATTAAAAGGCGAAGATCAGCGAATAACTTATCAACAGAATAATAAGACCGCAAGAATTTCAGGACCAACAAAAATAAATGGGATCGCAAATGTTGAGGTTGATAAAACAATTTTTATTAAAAGAAATGATTCATTGATCGGACAGGTCTCCGGAAAAACATTAAAACATTTCCGCGATTCGGTAATGAGCAAAACCAAGGATACACTGGCCTTCGTTGATTCTGATACGATCCTCATCAAATCATTCGTTCCCAAGGAAGTTTATAAGGTTTCTAGTTATGTGTATGCAGGAAAAGATGGTAATATCAATATTGCGCTTCCAGATGCACATGCAAAAAAATATTCAGTGAAATTTTTAGAGTTAGACTTGTCTCCCCTTTTCGATATTAAGGAAGTGAAAGATGTTTTGTTGATTGTGGACAAAACAAATTTTGTTCACTCAGGCTGGTTTCGGTTTGAATTGTATGAAGACGGAAAACTGAAAGAAAAGAACAAATTTTTTATTCCAAAAGATTTTTAACGGGTTTATCGTTTTGAAACGGGCTTTTCTACGATTTAAGAAAGATAAACAAGACTGCACTCAAACACCTTCTCAAAATTTTGCCTGATTTTTTCTTTTACCTCGTCAATGGAAATCTTTTTCCCTAATTCTCTTTCCAAAGAAGTCACCTGCTTATCCGCAATTCCACAAGGAATGATGTTGTTAAAATAAGAGAGATCAGTATTCACGTTAAAAGCAAATCCGTGCATGGTGATCCAGCGGCTGCAACGCACACCGATCGCGCAAATTTTCCTTGCTTTGAATTTTATGTCAGGTTCGATCCACACTCCTGTTTCACCGGGTGATCTTTCTCCTTTTATTCCAAATTCAGCCAGGGTTCTAATGATCACTTCTTCCAAGTTGCGCAAATATTTTCCAATGTCGGTGCCAAATTTTTCAAGATCCAAAATTGGATAAGCAACAATTTGTTCTGGTCCGTGAAAAGTAATATCACCTCCGCGATTTGTTTTAAAAAATTCAATGCCGTGTTCTTTCATTTCTTCATCATTCATCAATATATTTTCGGCATGACCGCTTTTTCCTAGAGTATAAACCGGCGGATGTTCAACAAAGAGTAAATAGTTTGTGGTTTGTAGTTGGTGGTTCGGAATTACTTCAGACGCCTGAGTCCGCACTTCGGACTTGATCCGAACGTTTTCCTGAAGCAACTCTTCCTGGTAATTCCACGCCTGCTGGTATTCCATCTTGCCTAAATCGGAAAATATCACTTGCTGCATCATAATAATGCAAATTTAATACAAACCCGCAACTATCTTATTTTTGTAAAAACCGGAACATTGAGCAATAAATTACCCCCAGAAGATAATCAAGAAGATTCAGCCGAAGTATCTGAAGAGTTGTATGAACGAATGAGCATCAAAGTTGACAAAGGGCAAGAACCTTTGCGCATTGATAAATTTCTTGTTCAGCGGATCGAAAATGCATCCCGCAATAAGGTACAAAAAGCAATTGACGCCGGACGCGTGCTGGTGAACAGCAAATCTGTCCAATCCAATTATAAAATAAAAGCTTCCGATGAAATCATTGTTTATTCAGATAAGGAAGCACATGGGGAAGAGATCATTCCTGAAAAAATTCCGCTGAATATTTTTTATGAAGATGATGATGTACTCATCATCAATAAGCCTGCGGGATTGGTTGTGCATCCGGCCAGTGGAAATTATTCGGGCACATTGATTAATGGCGTGGCTTATTATCTTCAACAAAAAAACAGTTCTATCAATGAAGAAACTTTACCCAGATTTGGATTGGTGCATCGCATTGACAAAAATACAAGCGGGTTGATGGTTCTTGCAAAAACAGAAAAAGCGGTTACCAGTTTGGCAAAGCAATTTTTTAATCACACGGTAAAAAGACAATACATTGCCTTGGTTTGGGGTGATATTGTCAATGATAGCGGGACAATTGTTGCGCATGTCGGGCGACATAAACGCTTTCGAAAATTATTCGCTGCCTATCCTGATGGCGAATATGGAAAAGAAGCTATTACCCATTATACCGTTTTGGAAAGATTTGGATATGTAACGCTTGTCCAGTGTGTGCTTGAAACGGGTCGTACGCACCAGATACGTGTGCATATGCAGCATATCGGTCACCCATTGTTCAATGATGACACTTATGGCGGCGACAAAATTGTCAAAGGAACTGTTTTCAGCAAATACAAACAATTTGTAGAAAATTGTTTTGCCATTTGCCCTCGGCATGCGTTGCACGCAAAAACAATCGGCTTCATACATCCCTCAACAAACAAAGAAATGTTGTTTGAGAGCGAACTTCCCGATGATATGAAAAATCTTATTGAGAAATGGAGGGATTATACAACGAAAAATTTGAAATAGTGCGATTTATTTGACAGCGCTGGCAAGTTGAAGAATTTCATTCTGGTTTAAAACCCTGTTGTAAATTCTTAACTCATCTAAGGACCCAGCAACAGATACTAAGTCCCCACTCCACCAGCCTCCGATTACTAAATCTTGATTGCTGCTGCACTGATTAAGAGTGGCAAAATTCCTTGTGACCGCACTATTCAATATTCCATCAACGTACAATGATTGTAAAGAATCAGAAAAGATAGCTATCACACTATGCCATTGATTGGTAATTATGTTATTTGAAGCAGTAATATTGATTGATGGATCGTACACAGGGGATGAGCAGCCATTTATATTGGACTCTACGCCAAACTGGTATTTATTTGTTCCGGCCTGGCTGATCCCTAATCCATAGTTAACTCCGCTCGCGTCATTGAAATTTATGCTCGATACGAATTCGTTCCTTACGGAAGCATTTCTCAAGTTAATTAAGATAGAAATTGAAACCTGGCTGGTTTGAAATTTATTTGTTGGGTCTGGTACAAGGATATACCCTGTTGATCCATCAAATGTAACTGCACTATTTGCCTTCCCTGAAACGTCTGAAGAAAAACTCACACCACCAGCAATAGTTCCATTTAATTTATTGGCACTTTCGTCATTGGCATTTCCATTGAAAGGATAATAAGCAATAAGTCCATTATTTAAATTAACGTCACTTGGAGAGCTACTTTTTTTGCAACCATTAGAAATAATTAATATGATAATTCCAATTAAATAAAATATGGTTTTCATCAGAAGTAATTTTCTCCAAAATACTGAATTTTTAAAAATTATACAAGACCAGCGCATTTACAATTTGTAACAGAAGACGCTTAAGGCAGCGACAAAATTGTGAAAGGGACTGTTTTAGCATTTGCTTGCACGATCTTCTACTTGCGAAAACAATCGGCTTTATACATCCTTCAATAAACAAAGAAATATTGTTTGCGAACGAATTTCCTATGATATGAAAAACCTTATTGAAAAATGGAGAGGTTATACAATGATAAAAAAGTACTCTATAATATTATTGAACTGCCTTTGCAAGTTGGCTTATTTCATCCTGATTTAATACACGATTATAAATTCTTACTTCATCCATCGAACCAGCGACAGAAACCAAATCACCACTCCACCAGCCACCAATCACTAAATCATGATTAGTATTGCATTGATTTAATACTCCAAAGCTTCTTGTTTCGGATGTATTTAAAATCCCATCAACATAAATAGATTGAAGCGAATCTGAAAAAATTGCGACAACACTATGCCATTCATTTAAAACGATATTATTAGCTGCAGTAATATTAACAGATGGATCGTAAGGAACAGGAGTACACCCAGTCGAGTTTGGCTCTACACCAAATTGAAATTTATTGATACCAGGCTGACTTATTAATACCCCATAAATTACTCCACTAGCATCATTAAAATTTACATTTGAAATAAATGAATTTCTAACCGAAGCATTCGTCAGATTTACCAAAAAGGAAATTGAAACTTGACTTGTTTGAAACTTATTTGTTGGGTCTGGAACAAGTATATAGCCCGTCGAACCGTCAAATGTTACTGCACTGTTTGCCTTACCTGCCGGATCAGCAGAAAAACTTACGCCGCCATTAATTGCACCATTTAAACTATTACCACTTTCGTCATTGGCATTGCCATTGAAAGGATAATAAGCAATTAGTCCATTATTTAAATTAACGTCGCTTGGAGAGCTGCTTTTTTTGCAACTATTTAAAATTATTAATATGAAAATTCCAATTAAATAAAATATGGTTTTCATCAGAAGTATTTTTCTCCAAAGTACTGAATTTTTAAAAGTCATACAAGAGCGCATTTGCAATTTGGGGCAAATGATACTTAAGGCGGCGAAAAAATGTGAAAGAAACTGCTTTGCCATTTGCCCTCGGCATGCATTGCATGCAAAAACAATCGGCTTTATACCTCCTTCAACAAATAAGGAAATGTTGCTTGAGAGCGAACTTCCCGATAATATGAAAAGTCCTATTGAATAATGAAGAGCATATAAATCATATAAGCTGCAATAAGAATTAGCATACTTTACTGTACAGGGCTGGCCAATTCTGCTATCTCATTTTGATTCAGAACTCTGTTGTAAACCCTCACTTCATCCATTGAACCCGCAAGAGAGATTAAATCACCACTCCACCATCCTCCTATTACAAAATCTTGATTGCTGCTGCATTGATTTAATGTTCCAAAACTTCTTGTCATTGCGGTATTTAAGATACCATCAATATATATAGATTGCAATGAGTCGGCAAAAATTGCAACTACACTGTGCCAAATATTTTCAGTCACATTATTTGCGCCGTTAACCGCATTATTGGGATCATATGGCGCATTTCCACAGGCAGTACTATTAGAAACCACGCCAAATTGAAACTTATTCAGACCGGCCTGACTTATTTGAACTGCATAACTCAGTCCACCTGAATTGGTAAAATTAAGACTGGCGACAAAAGCATTTCTGACAGAGGCATTAGTGACATTTGTCAAAAAAGAAATGGAAACTTGATTAGTTTGAAACTTATTTGACGGATCTGATACTAAAATGTAGCCAGTTGATCCATCAAAAGTTACAGCACTATTTGCATTTCCTTTTACATCATTGCCAAAACTCACACCACCATTTATCGTCCCATTTAGATTATTCCCACTTACATCATTAGCATTGCCATTAAATGGATAATAAGCAATAAGACCATTTGTTAGATGAACATTACTATCAAGTTTGGTTACTGTATCAGTCTTGGTCACAGTAATGGTATCGGTAATTGTTACAGTGTTGGTTTTTGTAACAGTTTTGGAACATGAAACACTAAATAAAAAAAGCAGCGCAATCAAAATAAATGAAAAAGATTTCTTCATAACCTGCAGTTTAAGAGTTTTGGTAATATGCGATCCAAATGTGTAAATATCTAAAAACAATTTCAGGTTTTTTGTTAACAAGAAAGAGAAATTTACCGGGATATAAGCGTAAATACGTAGTAATATTTGTTATCTTCAAAATCTGGACAAAACTATTTTAATTATCTTGGGAATTTTGAAATAGACACTTCAATGATCATTACTTAATAGAATGAAAAATAAAATAGCACAAGTATTTGCAAAACAAATAGCGCCATTATTCAGGAAAAATCCTGACAAATTTTTTAAAGGGATCACCGGTGTGATTCATGTGGGTGCAAACACTGGTCAGGAAATACAATTATACGCAGAACACAACCTAAATGTAATTTGGATTGAACCAATTGATGATGTTTTTGAAACATTAAAATCCAATCTTAAAAATTTTCCCAGACAGATCGCCGTTAGAGGTCTTGTTACTGACATTAATAATAAAGAGTATGAGTTTAATATTGCCAGTAATAACGGAGCATCCTCGTCAATTTTAGATTTCAATCTTCATAAGGATATTTGGCCAGAAGTGACTTACGAAAAAACGATAAAAATTTTCAGTAAAACACTTCCGACATTATTACAAGATCATAATATTGATCTATCTAATTACGACATGTTAGTGATGGATACGCAAGGTTCTGAATTATTGGTTTTGAAAGGAGCCTTACCCATTTTGTCTAACTTTAAATTTATCAAAACCGAGGCCCCTGATTTCGAATCGTACAAAGGTTGCTGCCAACTAAAAGACCTGGAATCATTTTTTTCTGTTAATGGTTACCAGGAATGCTTCAGAAATAAATTTGCAACGCATCCCAATGGAGGAAGCTATTACGATATTATTTATAAAAGAATAAAATGAAGGATTTAAATCAGGTTACTAATCCCTGAAAGCAAAAATATTTAAGAGCATATCATACTCACCTTTTTTTTCCCTATCCCAGAAAGGTCTTGCATAAATAGAAACACCTTCTTTTATTGAATATTTAAAATTATTCTGAAGCAGAATTCCCAAGATTTCGTTGAGCTTAAACATCTCATCATATTTACCATGATATTCGACAAAAAGATTTTTTACATTTTTTAAATTATCAGAACAGTCTTTTAAAACAGCATATTCTGCGCCTTCGATATCCATTTTTAAAAAATCAACTTCATCATTAATGAGGTCATTCAATCTCACGCATTGTACATTCTTTTTGTTATCTCCAACAGAATTATCCTCAATTCTGCTTGACATATCTCCTACTGAATTAAAAGAAATGTTGCCATTATTAATCCAAATTGCTGCGTTTACGACTTCGGCGTTTGAGAAATTCCAATTTTCAAGATTTGATTTTAAAATGGAAAAGTTTGTTTCGTCGGGCTCAAAACCGATTATTCTTGCATTTGGATAATTTACTTTAAAATAGAGTATGCTTGTTCCAATGTAAGAGCCACAATCAATTATTGTTGGAGAATCATTATCTGCTCTGAATTTATAAAATTCATTTACAAATAATTCTTGAATTGACAGTAGGAATGTAGGTCCGTGAGTAAACCCAACTTTGTACCTATTTCTATATACATGATATTTTAATTTCTTGTCAACCTGGTGTTTTAGAATCTTTTCTTTTGTCCAACTGATGTTGAAAACCGCATAAGGCCGATGAAATAATTTATTGAATCTATGCCTGATTCCTTTAATAAGATTACCTGAGAAATTTGCCATTTTAGAATTTACGAATCAAATATAAAATCGTTTACTTTTTTAAACAAATAACTAATACTTTGGCATTCACAGGTAAAAAACTGTTTTCTTTAACAAGAGGATTAAATTTAGCTATTCTATAATTACATTTACAAATTATTTTCATTAATTATTGCTATGGATGTAGTGATTATATTTAATGGTTTAGGAAATCAAATGTCGCAATACGCTTTTTATTTACAAAAAAAGCAGATATCAAGCACTACGAGATTTTTATTTTCAAAAAAATCGTATAAAATCCACAATGGATACGAGTTAGAGAACGTTTTTGGAATTAGATATCAAGATTCATTGGTTAACAAGCTTCTTTATTTCATTTATCAAATTGTGAATTACAAAAAATTATCTTTCATATCAAAACCAATTATTGCCATATTCAATTTTTTGGGAATTGCAATTATTACCGAAGGTGACGATTATAATTTTAAACAAGAATATTTACAACCTTCTAAAGGAATAAAATTTTATGTCGGAGGTTGGCATTCAGAAAAATATTTTGGCAATATCAAAGACCTTGTCCTAAACACTTTCCAGTTTAACGAAGAGAAAATCGGAGCAAAAAACGTTGACGCTTTAACTGAAATAAAGAAAAACCTTAGTGTGTCTGTGCACGTAAGGAGAGGTGACTTCCTGGATTCAAATAATTATAACAAATTCGGCGCAGTCTGTACATTAAATTATTTTGTTGAAGCAATTAAAAAAATGAAAACCCTGACCAAAGAACCACATTTCTTTTTTTTTACAAACGATGTTGAATGGGTGAAAAACAATTTCAATCAGCCTGATTTTACCGTCGTAAATATTAATACTGCAAATGATAGTTGGAAAGACATGTTTCTTATTTCAAATTGTTCGCATCATATAAATTCAAATGGTTCATTTAGCTGGTGGTCTTCCTGGCTAAATAAAAAAAAGAACAAGATAGTTATTGTTCCAAAAAATTTTATGGTAGATAAATATTTCGAAGACGTCTATCCGGAAACTTGGATAAAACTTTCAGATTATTAACCGACTTAACAATTTATTGCGCTGTCCCAACAAAACAAAAACTTTCCTCACTAAAATACGATGCTGCAACTAATTTGTAAATTGCAAGCTTTAAGAAAAATAAATGGATAATTCTTCGTTTGTCAAAAAAATTTCATCAGGGGTAATTAAGAAACTACAAAGCATTTTTAAGAATCCCTATCGTGAAGTTAATCTCAATTGGTTTAGGCTGAAATATTATAAACATCTCCCGGCAGGAACAATTCGAAAGCACAACTTATTTAATCATCCAATTTATTTTTCTAATCCCGCTGAACTTATTCACGCATTTGATGAAATATTTGTTGACGAAATCTATAAGCAGCAATTATCCAATCAACCTTATATTATTGATTGTGGTGCTAATATTGGGCTAAGCATTATCTACATGAAGCAACATTACCCCGATGCCAATATTGTCGCTTTTGAACCTGATGAAAAAAATTTCAATCTTCTTTCAAAAAATATCCAATCATTTAATTACAATAATGTGATCCTAAGACAAGAAGCAGTGTGGGTAGAAGACACTACATTGCAATTTTCCAATGAAGGTTCGATGTCGAGCAAAATTGAATTCAATAACAATAAAAATGTGACACCCGTAAAGGCAACTCGTCTCTATAACTTATTAAATAAAGAAATAGATTTTTTGAAAATTGATATTGAAGGAGCAGAATTTGCAGTGCTGAATGACATTGCCGACAAATTAATCTTGGTAAAAAATCTGTTTATTGAATATCATGGAAGTTTTGATCAAAATATTGAATTATCTAAACTGATAGTTTTGATAACAACTGAGGGATTTCATTTTTACATTAAAGAAGCTGCCTCAATTTATAAAACACCCTTTTATAGAAGTAAAAATCCGCTTATAGACTACGATGTGCAATTAAATATATTCTGTTTTCGTTAAGTTGAAGTAAATTGAATTTGATAAATCTTATTCAATTACCCAACTGATTTATATTTAATAACCTTAATGAAAAAAGCGCTATTCTTTTTTTCTCTTAATATTTATTTGTGTACATGTTATGGTCAGACCCAGAATTCTTGTGCAACATTTGGCTGTACCGCAGTTAATAGTTTAGTAATTAATACAGGCTATAATGCCTCTACGCAAACAACCATTCCAGTCGGGCAAAAAGATACTAATTGGATTGTTACTGCTATGACCGCAGATATGCAAAACGCGTTTTGCAATAGTAATACTACAGGGCCGACACAACCTACAGGGGTATCAGTTTCACCAGTGTCAATCGGACAATCGCCTTTTGTATTGCAAACCTTCCCTCCTCCATGGATTCAATCCCAGACTTATGTAAGCTGTTTTCCTCTTAATACTCTGTATACACGATTACCTCCTCAAACAAGTGTCACCAATTGTGGCATGGATATAACCAGGAGCTTTTTTATCTGTAGCAGTAATAATGAAGATGTAACTTTTAATTTGAGCATATCGACTGATGATAACACTCTAAATATAACTATTGATGCGGGAACTCCTAATGCTATAGTATTATCTACAGGAGGGACAAGCCTGAGTCCCCCATTAATAATAAATACGACTGAAAATCTATCCCCGGGAACGCACACATTAACTATTCAATGTGCTGATGAAGAGGATATCAATGGCATATATTATAATCTCCCTTCCGGAGCTGAAGCTCAATGGAATCCTTTTGGAGTTTCAATAATTGGCACTATTTCTTCAACAAATAATGTTCTCATAAATAGCTCTTGTACTCCCAAACTGTCAACTTGTAACAATTGGTTGTACTTACCGAGCCAACCTTCGGCTGTAGAGTGCGGTGATTTGGACGTTTCAGGTAATCAAATCACTGTTGAAGCTTTAATTAATCGCACTGTTCCGTATACCGGAGGGGCTTTATATGCCGGTGATGTTGTTTCAAAACATAAAGATCCGACAGATGCCAATTATTTGCTAAGACCAAATGAAGCCGAGATCACAACTACTAATGGATATTTTATTACTCCGCCTATCTGCGAAATTGAACTCAATAAAACTTACCATGTGGCAATGGTCTATGATGGTGCTACTTTAAAATTTTACCGTAATGGATTTTTGATGAGCCAGGTTGCTGCTACAGGCGACCTTATTCAAAACGACTGGCCTTTAAGAATAGGCTATTATTTTGCAGAGTTATTCAATACAAATTTCCTGGGGTATATCGATGAGGTAAGAATCTGGAATGTTGCAAGAACTCAATCGCAGATCAGAACCTATATGTACACCCCTTTACCCAGCCCTCCCACACAAACAGGCTTGCTTGCATATTATCAATTCAATGATTTGACTAATAAACAAGGAAATGCAGCATGGAATGGAGCCATAGTTGGTGCAGCTTCTATCAATCAAACAAATCCAACTTGCGCAAATTTCATTGCTGACACATGTTGCACCCCCCTTACTGGAACATTAATTGGAAGCTCTGTTTGTAATGGTTCACAGCCCCTACTAACTTTCAATACAACCGCAACAACAGGCCCATTCACGCTAACCTTTACTGACGGAGTAGATACATTCACTCAAAATAATGTACAAAATAATATAGCATTTCCGATCTCGGCTATCCCAACAACTACAAAATATGTTTTAGTTTCTATTAAAGACACAACTGGTTGCAACCCTACAAATATCACTGGCGACACAGCGACTGTAATCGTAAATACTTGTTCACTTTGCAAAGGCTCCCTCGGCGATCCGGTAGTGAATATTACTTTTGGTAACGGTAGTAATCCCGGTCAACCCTTGTCAACAATTGTTCCGGGGGCGTCAACAACACTTACTTATGTTCCCGTAATAGGCAATCCGGCGACACCGACTCTCGAAGATGGGCAATATACTATCACCAATAATATTCCATACCGGTCATCTTCGCCGTGGTTCTCCGGCTCGCCTGATCATACTTCAGGGAATGGAACTGGATTTATGGCTTTTTATAATTCCAGTCAACAGCCCGGAGAATTTTATAATCAAACGGTAAATAATCTTTGTGGTTCCACTACATACGAATTTGCTGCATGGATCGCCAACGCTGTTAATCCGGCATTTTATGTTGGAGTGGATCCTAACATCACTTTTATTATCGAACAAACTGACGGAACTATTCTAGCCACTTATAATACCGGAGATATTCCCGAGAATTCAACTTTCACCTGGAATCATTATGGATTTTATTTTACCACTCCTTCAACTGTATCTTCCGTTGTATTAAGAATGATTAACAACAACTCTGATATCGGCGGTGGAGGTGGAAATGATTTCGCACTGGATGATATCACCTTCCGCGCCTGTGGACCAACAACCACTGCCTCCTTTAGTCAAACTTTATCTGTTGATACTTTAAAGGTCTGCGCTGCAAGTTTTTCAACCATTTACGGAACTGTTTCTGCCGGCTATAATACTCCAAATTATTTATGGCAGCAAAGTGCTGATAGCGGAAGAACATGGAATGATATTCCCAATTCAAATTCTCTCCAATTACCTTTTGCAGTCCCTTCTCCTAACCTGGAAAAATTGTACCTATACCGGTTGTTGACTGCCGAAGGCAATAATATCAACTCTCCAAATTGTCGGGTAGCATCAAATATAGTTGCGCTGATCATAGAACCTTCCCCTCAAGGAGAACTATCAGGGCAAACTATTTGCAATGGAGACAATGCCCTTTTATCATTCACGGCTTCCATCGGCACTGCGCCTTTTAATATCGTCTATAATGTAGGTGCAAATATTTACAATCAATCAAACATCGGCAATAACATATCCTTTACTGTTCCTTTCAATGTAACAGACACAACAACTTTTAATTTGTTCAGTATAACAGATGCAAACGGCTGCACCGACACTGTGAATGCAACAACAGTGATCAATGTAAATCCTTTGCCACAAGGTGGGATTGTTGGGGATACCGTCTGTGCAGGCGATTCTGTAACCATTGTTTTTAATGCAAGCAGCGGGGTTGCTCCTTATGTAATTCAATTATCGAACGGAACAACGACCAATACCTACTATCAAATTCAATCCGGAGCTTCTTTTCAAATTGAGCCAACTTATAACACCGAAACCATCACGCTCCTTTCTGTAACCGATCATAATGGTAATGGCTGTACAAGAACAACTGGTTTCACCGCACCCACTGCCTTAGTAACGGCCAAAGGTGCACCACAGGTGCAATTTGATTCACTTCCGGCTGTGTGTATCCAACAACCGCCATTTATTTTTACGGAAGCAAGAGAGCAGAACGGGGCTTATGGCTACGGATATTATCAGGGTGCCGGCGTTGATTCTGCAGGAAATTTTTCTCCAGTTGAAGCAGGGGCTGGCGATCACTATATCAGTTTCACCTTTGTAGCATTGGATGGATGTTCAGATTCGGCGATAAGAAACATTATGGTCAATCCAACTCCCGTCGTTAATGCGGGTGGAGATATTATTACTTGTATTGGATTTCCTGTTACATTGAATGCAACTGGCGCATTAACTTATTTGTGGTCACCTCCTTTTGGATTAGATGATGCGACCAAACAAAGTCCAGTTGCAACACTTGATACCTCTACCACCTTTATTGTTCAGGGTACTGATGTTAATGGATGCGTTGCCTCCGATACGATTACTGTAAACGTTAGTACAAGAGGTATCAATGCATTTCAAATTCCAAATGCTTTCACACCAAATGGTGATGGACATAATGATTGTTTTGGTATCCGTAATTGGGGATCTGATATTACGGTTCAGCAATTTTCAATTTATAACAGATGGGGACAATTGGTTTTCTCAACAAAAAATCCTTCCGACTGCTGGGATGGAACTTTTAAAGGGATTGCACAAGAACCCGGCGGTTATATTTACATCATTAAGGCAACATCTCCTTGTGGTAATCTCGATAAAAAGGGAGTTGTATTGTTGATCCGGTAGCTCTATTTCAAATACTCTAAAAATAAATTCAGGCCTTTCGTTTTTTCTTCATCAAAATCATAGTTGATGTATTGAGTATAATATTGATGCAGATCGAAAACATCATAATCCAGGGTGGACAATAATGAACTTATATTTTCAACTCCGCTCTTATTGGCCTCATTGAATTTTTTTATAAAAACATCATCCAGTCTTTTATTACTGATCCACAAAGCAAAAACAAAAGGCAACCCCGTTAAATCTTTCCATGCTTTTCCAAGATCGTAAAAATAAGGAGAGAGTTTACGCTGTTCAAGCGCTCTGTCACCAATGACCAGTGCTGCGGTACTCCCTTTGATCTGATTTCGGAAATTTTCTTTTGCTTGTATGAATTCAGGTTCGATCTTCCAGAATTCCTTCAATAATATTTTCGCCAATTGAACGGATGTTCTGCTTTGATAGTCGAGCAAAACCTTTTCAACCTGTTCAATCGGTGTTTCGCTGAACAAACAAACTGATGCGACTTCTCCATCACAGCCGATGCAATAATCAGTATAGATGCGGTATTCCTTCATTTTTGGGATTATAGCCACCGGCACCAATCCTATATCAATCTCATCATTAAGCAACATGGTGGCGATGCGCGAAGGATAATCAATGATCAGCTCGATATCATTAATAATTGCTGCATGTTCAATTCCGTAGAGTAATGGTTTTGTGTTGAGGTAACTTACAGCTCCCACCCTTATTTTTCTGTCCAATTCGTTTACGTTAATTTTGGCAGCAAAAGTACGGCGAGCACAATTAATTTCAATACTTAATTATTTGTTGAATGGAATTAAATACACTAACGGCGATATCACCAATTGACGGGCGTTACCACCATCAGCTCCAGCATCTCGATGAATATTTTTCGGAATACGCATTGATAAAATATCGCGTGATCGTTGAGGTGGAATATTTTATCTTTCTTTCACAGAAAAGGTTTTTTTCATTGCCTTCAGGGGCAAAAAAACATTTACAAAACATCATTGAAAATTTTAGTCAAGAAGATGCACAACAAATAAAAGAAACCGAACGCATCACCAATCACGATGTAAAAGCCGTAGAATATTTTTTAAAAAAGAAACTAGAGGAAGCCGCAGTACCCAGTATTAAAGAGTGGATCCATTTTGGATTAACCTCACAGGATATTAATAATACAGCCATCCCACTGCTATGGAAACACGCTGTTGAAATGGAATATTTACCATCATTATTAAACCTGAACAAACAATTAAAATTGCTGGCCACGCAATGGAAAGATGTAGCGATGCTAGCTAAAACACACGGTCAGCCTGCCTCTCCAACCATATTAGGAAAAGAGATCTTAGTATTTGTAGAGCGAATTGAAAACCAGGTTGAGCAATTGATACAAATTCCTTTCTCTGCTAAGTTTGGAGGTGCAACCGGAAATTTCAATGCGCATTATGTTGCTTATCCCAAAAAAAACTGGACAAAATTAGCAGATGAATTTGTTGAGGGCATATTGGGTTTACATCGTCAGCAATACACTACGCAAATTGAACATTATGATAATGCTGCTGCACATTTTGACGCATTGAAAAGGATCAATAATATATTAATTGATTTTTGTCGCGATGTGTGGACATATATTTCAACAGAATACTTCAAACAAAAAACAAAAAAGGGAGAAATTGGTTCTTCCGCGATGCCGCATAAAGTAAACCCGATTGATTTTGAAAATGCAGAAGGAAATCTCGGCGTTGCCAATGCCTTGTTTGAACATTTTTCTGCAAAACTTCCCATATCAAGATTACAGCGCGACCTTACTGATTCCACCGTATTGCGCAATATCGGTGTCCCCTTTGCGCACACTATCCTGGCTTTTAAATCCGTTGAAAAAGGCCTGGCAAAATTGGTTTTGAACGAAGAAAAGATTCATCAGGACCTTGAAAATAATTGGGCTGTTGTGTCTGAAGCTATCCAAACCGTTCTGCGAAGAGAAAACTATCCCGAGCCATACGAAGCGTTGAAAGACCTGACTCGTGGCAATTCCACCATTAATAAACAATCACTTCATCATTTTATTGATGGCTTAAAGATCTCGGCATTACTAAAAAAAGAATTGAAAAAAATTACGCCGCATAATTATACCGGCATTCCGCTAAAATGATTTTTATTTTACTGCGATCTTCCACCAAAGCATTTTTCCCTTGGTATTGAAATGGGTGAACCAGTTTTTTTGAACGACCCGGATGGAAGCAGTATTGTCCTCATCCGTTTCGGCAAGGATGTATTTTACATCATTTCGTTTTTTTGCCCAATCAACGACTGCGCCAACAGCTTCCGTCATCAATCCTTTTGAGCGATATCCAGGCATCGTCCCATAACCGATCTCAATTTCCCCTCTATCATTTGGTTCGCCTTTAAATCCCAGCTCTGCAACAATTCTTTGGGTTGATCTTTCAATAACGATCCAAAATGTGTAAAAAAGATAACTGTCTCCGGTTGCCAAGGTGATTCTTGGCAAAATAAATTCGATAACCCTTTCTTTAACGCCGGGATCGGCCCTTCGACCGGTAAGGGATAACCCAAATTCGATTTCGAATTTTCCATCAGCTTCCAGGTATAATGATAATTGACGATGATCAAGAGGAATGATGAGCAATCGTGCTGTTTCAATCATGACGCGGGCTTTCAATAGCAAACAAATTTACTATTCTGTCCGTTTCCTGCAAATCATCCAGTTGCCTGAATCCGCATTTTACCAATACCTGCTTTGAAGAAATATTTTCTGTTTGGGTGATAGCAATAAGATCATGAAGTTTCAACTTCGCAAAAGCATAGTCAATTCCCCCTTTTGTCGCTTCTGTGGCAAATCCTTTTCCCCAATAATTCTTAAATAATGCATACCCTAACTCAATTTTTCCTTTTACAGCAACGGAAGGTCGCAACATAAATGAACCGGCAAAATGGTTATCTTTTTTTTCAATCAGAGCCCATCTTCCATAGAGCGGAAACTCCAGGTAGTAATCAATGTTCTCTCTCAAAAACTGTAGCGCCTGCTGACGTGTTTTGGGAGCACGAATATATTTCATCACCTCAGGATCGCTGTTGAGAAGGTAAAAATCTTCGGCATCATCCATTGTATAATGACGCACCAGCAATCGTTCGGTTTCAAATATCATACAGATCTATTTATGAATTTCGGAAGTGAAATGAAATTCAATGTCCGGGTTATTATTTCTCTCCGTATTCAAATACCATTCACTTTGGGCGAGATAAACCAGGTGCCCGTCTTTGTCCTCAGCAATATTTGCATGTTTAAACCGAATGAATTCGTCCAATTTCTTCGGGTCATTGCTCGTTATCCAGCAAGCCTTATAAAATGGCAGGGTATTAAACTGAACGGACGCGCTATATTCATGCAATAAACGATATTGAATAACTTCGAACTGCAACTCACCTACGCAACCGATTATTTTTTTATTTCCGCCAAACTGCGTGAACAGTTGCGCAACACCTTCATCGGTCAATTGCAATAATCCTTTTTCCAATTGTTTAGTTTTCATCGGGTCTTTGTTCAGGACTTCTTTAAATATCTCTGGAGAAAAAGACGGAATACCGGTAAAATAAAAATCTTCCCCCTCGGTTAAAGTATCGCCGATCTTAAAATTACCGGTATCAAATAATCCTACAACATCCCCCGGATAGGCTTCTTCAATGACATCTTTATCTCTCGCCAAAAAAGTATATGGGTTACTGAATCTAACATCTTTGTCTAACCGCACATGATGAAAATATTTATTACGCTCGAATTTCCCGCTGCACACGCGCAAAAACGCGATCCTGTCTCGATGTTTCGGGTCAAGATTGGCATGAATTTTAAAAATAAAACCGCTGAGTTTTTCTTCATCGGGACAAATCTCTCTCACCGAAGTTTCGCGGCATTGTGGAATTGGGGCGATCTGAATGAATGTGTCAAGCATTTCCCGCACGCCAAAATTATTGATGGCGCTACCGAAAAAAACCGGCGCAACTTTTCCGGATAGATAATCATCCACTTGTAATCGCCCGTGAACACCATCAACCAATTCGACATCCTCGCGCAAGAGCGCGGCATCTTTTTCTCCCAGTTTATCGTCGAGTAATGGGTTATTGATATCATCAATTTTCACGGTGTCTTCATCTGTGGCCTTGGTGTTCGCTGTAAATAAGACCAAACTTTTATTATGCAGATCATAAACACCTTTAAAATCTTTGCCACTATTGATTGGCCATGTCATCGGGTGTAATTCTATCTTCAATTCTTTTTCAATCTCCTCCAGCAAGTCAAATCTGTTTTTCCCATCCCGATCCATCTTATTAATAAAAACGATCACCGGTGTC
The DNA here is from genome assembly GCA_021323755.1 of Chitinophagales bacterium. Classification (GTDB taxonomy): domain Bacteria; phylum Bacteroidota; class Bacteroidia; order Chitinophagales; family Chitinophagaceae; genus Puia. Next base: position 62,029 of record JAJPKJ010000068.1, read on the forward strand.
AATCGCATACGACAAACTTCCATTAATCTTCTTGTCTGCTCTTCAACGCCATTCACGCTATCGATCACTAATATTACGCTGTCAACGGCGGTTAAGGTGCGGTAAGTATCTTCGGCAAAATCTTTGTGTCCGGGAGTATCAAGTAAGTTGATAAGGATTCCTTTATATTCAAAGCTCATTACCGAGGTTGCCACCGAAATTCCGCGCTGACGTTCAATTTCCATGAAATCGCTGGTTGCAAATTTTTTTATTTTGTTACTCTTTACAGCACCCGCAGTTTGAATGGCGCCGACGAACAATAGAAATTTTTCCGTTAGTGTCGTTTTACCTGCATCAGGGTGCGAGATGATCGCAAATGTTCTTCGTTTATTTATTTCGTTTTCGTATTTCATTGATCGAGTTTTTAGCCTTCAGCCATGCGCTTTTAGCTAACATATTAAATTATAAAATCGCGCGCAAAGGTAAGATATGATGAGCAATGAATGAAGACAAAGTAATACAAATGCATTTTCGTTTCAAATCCTTTTTCTTTCGCACATTCCTTCGAAATTCATTATTTTCAATTAATGACAAATGCAGGAAAAAATATTCCTCGCCCTTCAGGCTATCGAAATGCAAAAAAGTTTTTTCGCAAAAGAATTTTTACCATCCGGACTGCGAAAGATATTGTTTTATTAATTGCCGGAATCTTTTCTGCAGGTTTTGGACTAGAAAGTTTTTTATTACCCAATAATTTTATTGACGGCGGTGTGACCGGTATTTCATTATTGATAACAGAGGTCACCAAATGGCCTTTGCCCCTATTACTCATCATCATCAATATTCCATTTGTAATACTAGGTTTTACGCAGATCGGCAAAGTGTTCAGCATCAAAACAATTCTGGCAATTTGCGGACTAGCCATTTGCATCACGTTCATCCATTTTCCAATCGTTACCACAGACAAATTGCTCGTTTCCGTCTTTGGCGGTTTTTTTCTCGGGGCGGGAATCGGGCTGGCTATGCGCGCAGGCGGGGTTTTGGACGGAACTGAAGTGCTCGCGATCTTTCTCAGCAAAAAGCTCAGTGCTTCTGTTGGTGATATTATTATGATATTCAACATCATTATTTTTTCTGTAGCTGCCTATATATTTTCGGTTGAAACCGCTTTATATTCCATTCTTACTTATCTCGCAGCTTCAAAAACAATTGACTTTTTGATCGAAGGAATTGAAGAATATACCGGTGTGACCATCATTTCACCAAAATCAGAAGAGATTTATAAAATGGTAACCGAAATCATGCAGCGCGGGATCACTGTTTATAAAGGCACAGAAGGTTTTGGCAAGAAAGGACATGTTCTTGAATTGAATATTTTGTATACTGTTGTCACGCGGCTGGAAATTTCAAAATTAAAATCTGAAGTTGAATTGATCGATCCACAAGCATTCATCATTATGCATTCGATCAAAGACACTAAAGGGGGGATGATAAAAAAGAGGCGATTGGCGCATTAAATATTTGCAGCCGGCATCCGGTTATCCAATTATCAATTGCTAGCGTATCTGCTGAAGCAATTCATCCAATTGTTGATATTCCTCGAGATGAATCGGAACTTTAAAACCTATTCCTTCTTTTTTTAATTTTACAAAACCTTCGGCATTGATTCTCACTTTTCCATTCAACAATAACTGAAAGGCATTGCCCATAATATTTTTCAGATCAATATTCACTGATGTAGGAATATAAAAGCTATCCATTTTTGGAATATTGATGGTTGAATCAATAACACAATGACCGACAAATTTATCATTCATTAAAATAATTATATCCGCATGTTTAAGTTTCAACTTAAAATTATTCGGATTATAGAATTTCACATTCGCATCCACGCGGGATTCATTCAATCCAAGTTTCGTTATCGTAATGCTTTGGAGTCCGCGGTAATCGGGCGCCACAGGCTGTTTACAGGCGCCCACCATTAGTATTCCGATCAAAATGCAAAAAGCCGGTGCTAATATTCTTTTCATCATTGTCAAATAAATATCGTGCAAAATACAAACCGACATGCAAAGCGTTCGTTAAATACTGCAAGGTTTTGTTATTTTCCTTAAACTTGTTTTACTTTAAATAAAATAATCAGTTTGCAAGCCATATCCCAACGCATTAAGGAATTCAACAGCGACCGTGTTCCTGCATTTACCATGCTGAAGTACAAAATGATGTCGCAGAATACGTTTCGCTTTTTTCGTGGAACCTGCCATTTGTTTTATGAAGATCTGAGTAAAGCCAACCCACTTCCGCAATATCCGTCAACATGGGTCTGCGGTGATCTGCATTTGGAAAATTTCGGAAGTTATAAGGGCGACAACCGTCTTGTCTATTTTGATCTCAATGATTTTGATGAAGCGGTCCTTGCACCGGCGACTTGGGAGGTTGCGCGAATCGTTACCAGCATTTTTGTAGGATTTGATGCGCTGGGAATCAGCCCCCGGGAAGCCTTGCAGATGGGCAAACTTTTTTTGAACACTTACTCATCCATTTTATCAAAAGGAAAATCCAGATATATTGAAGATCTAACAGCAAAGGGAATCGTAAAACTTTTTCTCGAAAAAGTTGCTGACAGGAAATTGAAACAAATATTAAAACAAAGAACGATCAACAAAGATGGAAAACTCAATTTTATCATCGACCAAACGCGTCTTTTTAAATTAGATAACCCTTTAAAAAGAGAATTGATAAAATTCATGAAGCTATGGTTAAAGCAAAATCGCAAAAGCCGCTTTAATGTCTTGGATTCAGGTTTTCGTATAGCCGGAACCGGTAGTATCGGCGTGAAGCGTTATGTATTCTTGTTGCAACACATAGACAATCCGAAAAAATTCCTCCTGGTTGATATGAAACAGGCAAAACCCTCTTCTTTACAACCTTATACAACCGTGCAGCAACCGTTATGGGAAAATGAAGCGGATAGAATTGTTTCCATTCAACAGCGCATGCAAAATATCTCACCTGCCTTATTAAGTGCAGAGATCTTTAAGGATGATTGTTATGTGATAAAAGAAATGCAACCGACTGCAGATAAAATTGATTTCATGGTCATTAAAGATAAACCCAAGGATATTTCGCGTGTTATCCAGGACATGGCGCTGCTTACGGCTTCTGCGCAACTGAGAAGTTCGGGCAGGCAAGGTTCTGCGCTGGCAGATGATCTTATCGCCTTTGGAAAAGACAATCACTGGCAACAATCCATTTTGGATTTTTCTACACAGTACGCAAAACAGGTTAAAAAAGATTATGCAGCCTATATGAAGGACTTTGCCAAAGGAATTTTCTCCAAATGATTTTTATCTTTACAAAAACTGCTTATGCATTTGCCTCAAGACATTATACTGAAAATATTTTTATCATTGCTTGTCGGCGGAGCGATTGGTGCCGAACGGGAATACCATAGCAAGTCTGCCGGCTTTCGTACATTGACCCTGATTTGTATTGGCGCCACGTTGTTCACTGTTTTTTCTCAACTGATTGGCGATCCGGGAAATCGTGATCGCATTGCATCAAATATTGCGACGGGCATCGGGTTTGTCGGCGCCGGGGTAATTTTTAAAGGAGATTTTGGTGTCAATGGAATTACCACCGCTGCCATGATATGGGCAACTGCTGCATTGGGAATGGGAATTGGTGCGGGTTACGAGCTGGTATCTGTAATTTCAGCCATCATTATACTGGTCATGCTTTTTGTATTTGCCAAGCTTGAAATTTGGATCGACGAATTGAACCAGGTGCGCAATTATAAAATTGTTTGCGAGTATCAGGATGAAACCATGCATCGTTATGAAGCCTGTTTTAAGAAATTCAATTTAAAGTTCAAACGCAGCAAAGAGGCAAAAGTGGGTAACATGATTACCGGCGAATGGTCAGTAAAAGGTTGCGAAGATGATCACAAAGCGTTTGCAGAATACATTCTCCATGATCCGCTGGTAAAGGAATTTGAGTTTTAAAAAAATGAAACCTTCCAGCATTTTTCAAAAATTTGGTTCATTGATAATTTATTGATCCCTTCTTTATCGGTCAACTGCTGATCGCTGTCAACGCTGTCGGCGATGCCGCACCATGGCTCAGTGCAAACAAAGTCGGCATTTCTTGCAGCCCAGATTCCGAGGTAAGGAAATCCTGAAAAATCAAAATCAAAGCCATGTTCGGTTTTGTCTGACAATAATGAAACCATGGATGATGTTGGCTGCTTAAAAACCAATGCATCATTATAAAATAATTCTTTGGTAAGCGGCAAAACACTCCTGCTTTGCAAGAACATTGCAGGATGTTTTTCTATCAGGCCTTCTTTTGAGATTGGCCAACGGGCCAAAGTTTCATCTTCATTGAATTCTAGGTAATAGTCGGAGTAATCGGTTTCCCTGATCAATGGAACTTTGAAAGCCGGATGACCGCCAACTGAAAAATACATTTCATCTTCTCCGCTATTTTTTACATTATATGTCACCGTTAGGTTATTTTTTTCGATGGCATATCTTATCCTGAACTCAAACTCAAAAGGGAAATTCAATAATGTAACCGCATTACTTCTTAACAATAAAGTGATTGAGGTTTGCCCGAGCGCTTCCATTTCAAATTCCATATCGCGCGCAAACCCATGCCGTCCCAATTGGTATGGTTTATCCTTATAGAAATAAGTATCTTTTTTCAGGGTACCCACAATTGGGAATAACACGGGAGATCTTTTTGCCCAAAATGAAGGGTCGCCATTCCACAAATATTGGAGCTGATGATTTTTGTGAAAAATATTTTGCAGCTCCCCTCCTTTTGCGCCAATTGTTACCTGCAGCAATTCATTTTCAATGGTAAACATGTTTATAATTTGATTGCAATATTATTATTTATCACTGACGATCAAATAAAAAAGTACCATGGAACATCACAACCCATGACGCTCGTTGATACTCCGCCGATCCAACCATTTATTTGTTATGAAAATAGACTCATAAAATTCATTTGTTTTTTTACATTTGTATATGCTTCGAAATCTTGCGATCATCTGGACAAGTTTGAAAATGGCTTTCCAGGAATTCCGCTCCAATAAACTGCGCACTTTCCTTTCACTATTAGGAATTACGTTTGGTATTTTTTGCATCATTAGTGTGCTGGCAATAATTAGCAGCATGGAGGAGGCTTTGAAATCGGATCTCAATGCGATTGGCTCTCATACCGTATTCATCGGCAAATGGGAAAATGGCGGTGGACCAGATTATCCATGGTGGAAATATATCAAAAGACCGGAAGTGAAATATGAGGAAATGAAATTGGTGCAATTGAAAGCGCCTGAATCTGCAAATATTTGCTTTTTCATGAACAGCAGTGATAATGTTGAATATGGTGATGGCGTCCTGACAGGAGTAAATTATTATGGGGTCTCCGAGCAGTTTTCAGTGATACAACCTTTGAACATGGGCTTTGGCAGATATTTCAGAAACGAAGAATTCGAGAAAGGTTCTAATTTTATAATCATGGGTTATGTCATTGCCGAAGAATTATTTGGCAAAGCACAAAATGCGGTGGGAAAAGTAGTAAGATTAAAAAATGCAAAAGATGCATTAATAATCGGGGTGATTGAAAAACAAGGACAAAGTGTTTTGAATGCATGGGATTATGACCATACTATAATAATGCCTTATGGATTTTTCAAACAGATGTATGCCATTCATGATTCCAATCCGTTTGCAAGTCCCAGCATTATGGTCAAAGGAAGTGAAGCGATCCCACTGCAAGAATTAAAAGATGAATTGCGCGGCGACATGAGATCAATAAGAAAATTGAGCCCGAAGCAAGAAGATAATTTTTCCCTGGTTGATATTAGCAATGCGACACAAAGTCTCGGCACATTGATTGGATGGATGGATAAAGGCGGATGGGCAATTGCAGGACTATCACTGCTTGTTGGGATGTTTGGTGTAGCCAATATTATGTTCGTTACCGTCCGCGAACGCACCAGTCAGATCGGTTTAAAAAAAGCGATCGGCGCGAAACGTTCAACGATATTGACTGAATTTTTATTAGAGTCTGCATTCCTGTGTGTCATTGGCGGATTGATTGGTTTGATCGGCGTGTTCATTGTCACATTTATTGCTTCAGCGATTTTTCCATTCCGCGTTTTTGTTCCAGCCGATATCATTGCTTTAGCTGTTGGCATTTGTATCTTGGTGGGTGTTCTTGCAGGCATCATTCCTGCAATGAGCGCCGCAAGGCTTGATCCGGTCGTAGCCATAAGGAGCAAGTAATCCGTTTTGTCTTTGCAATTCCAAGAACAACCTTAAACATCAAACTTCTATCACTCATTGACCAGTCAACAATTTGTATTACCCTTAACATAATAAATGCATACTCGTCAGCACGCATTTTCTACTTTTGGTGATTATGTTTCGTTATCTTGAAATCATCTGGACAAGTTTTAAAATGGCGCTGCAGGAATTTCGCTCAAACAAACTGCGAACATTTCTTTCTTTACTCGGGATAACTTTCGGTATTTTCTGCATCATCAGTGTATTGTCGACCATCAGCAGCATGGAAGCTGCTGTTCAAAACGATATCAAATCGCTTGGCACAAGCGCTATCTATATTGATAAATGGGAATATCGCAACGACAGTAATTATCCGTGGTGGCGTTTTATCAAACGTCCAATTCCCAAATATGAAGAAATGAGATTGCTCAAACAAACGGTGCCCACCTTAGCGAATGCAACTTATGTAACCAACCTCAATTCCACTTTAGAATATAACGATGACATTTTAAGCGGATTGAATTATTATGGCGTTACAGAAGATTTTGCCAATGTGCAAACGATAGAAATAATGAGTGGCAGATATTTGCAGCAGGCAGATTTTGATCAATCCGCAAATTCAATAGTTGTTGGTTATACACTTGCAGAAAAAATGTTTGGCAAACCCGAGAACGCTGTTGGAAATATTGTAAAATTAAAAGATGATAAACGCGCGATCATTATCGGTGTAATAAAAAAACAGGGACAAAGCATGATGCAAATGTGGGATTATGATAACAGCATGATCATGCCTTATACCTTTCTAAAGCAGATCGTTAAAGATGAAAACGCACAACCAGTCATCATTGCACAAGGAAAACCAAACATCACCATTCCAGAATTAAAAGATGAACTCACCGGTGCAATGCGATCAATAAGAAAATTAAGTCCGACACAGGAAGATAATTATGCATTGAATGATATTGATTCTTTCAGCAAATTCATGCACGATATCTTTGGTAACATCAGTTTAGGGGGATGGGCCATTGCAACACTTTCGCTGATCGTTGGTATGTTTGGTGTAGCAAACATCATGTTCGTTACTGTTCGCGAACGCACCAGCCAGATCGGTTTAAAAAAAGCAATTGGCGCAAAACGCGGAACCATCCTTACGGAATTTTTACTGGAATCCGCCTTTCTTTGTATCATTGGTGGGGCAATTGGATTGTTTGGTGTTTTTATTCTCACGCAAATATGTTCTGCATTCCTCAGCTTTAAAGTTTTTATCCCGTTAAGCATTATCATTTTGGCAGTTGTCATCTGTCTTTTTGTTGGCGTATTGGCCGGCATCATTCCCGCATTCATCGCCGCACGTATGAATCCTGTCGTTGCTATCAGAACCAAGTAAGTTTAATTATGATCAATGAATAATGATGTTGTCAAGAACTTTATTTTTGCAATTCATTTGACGTTAAACATAAACCATCAACTTGTCAACTACCATTCTTGCAATTGAATCTTCCTGCGATGAAACATCAGCATCTGTTTTCCATGACTGAAAGATATTATCGAATAAGATCGCTAATCAATCTGTTCATGAGCAATATGGTGGCGTTGTTCCTGAATTAGCGAGCAGGGCGCATATTCAAAATATAATACCAGTTGTTGAGAATGCATTATCAACAGCGAATTGCAAACTATCGTCCGTAAATGCGATTGCCTTTACACAATCGCCGGGGTTGATCGGTTCACTATTGGTCGGCTCACAATTTGCGAAATCGCTTGCAGTATCACTGAATATTCCGTTGATCGCCGTACATCACATGCAAGCGCATGTTTTAGCAAATTTGATTGATGATCCAAAACCTTCATTTCCCTTTTTGTGCCTGACAGTAAGTGGAGGACACACACAAATTGTTTTGTGCGAATCCCCGCTGAGCATGTCTGTGATCGGTGAAACAATCGATGACGCAGCTGGTGAAGCTTTTGATAAATCGGCAAAATTATTAGGCCTCCCCTATCCGGGTGGACCATTGATCGACAAATATGCCCAGAAGGGAGATCCTGATAAATTCAAATTTCCAGAACCACAAATTCCCGGGCTGGATTTTAGTTTTTCCGGATTAAAAACAGCCATTCTTTATTTTTTGCAGGATAATAAAAAGAACAATGAAAAATTCATTGAAGCAAATATGGAAGATATTTGTGCTTCTATTCAAAAAAGGATCATTACCATTCTCCTGCACAAATTGAAAAAAGCTGCTGAACAAACGGGCGTAAAAGATATTTGTATTGCCGGTGGCGTTTCTGCCAATAGTGGTCTTCGTTATGCATTTGCAGAAATGGGAAAAATAAATAACTGGAGAACTTTTATTCCGAAGTTTGAATATTGCACTGATAATGCGGCGATGATTGCCATCACCGGATACTATAAATTTCTGGCGAATGATTTTGCATCATTAAATGTGAGTGCAAGCGCCCGTGCAGAATGGTAAAAAAATAGTTCCGGTTGCCGCTCACCGGATACAAGCAACCAGTAATGTTTTATGTCCAACTCCTACTTCCAATTCAAAAGATTTATTGTTCATCAAAACACATGCGCCTTGAAGGTTTGCACAGACGCTTGCATTTTGGGCGCATGGTTTGCTGAAAAAATTCCATCTTATTCATTAATACTCGACATAGGAAGCGGAACCGGGTTATTGATGTTGATGCTCGCGCAAAAAACCAGGGCTGAAATTCATGGAATCGAAATTGAGCTTGAATGTTTCAGACAATTAAAAGAAAACATCAGCATAAATGAATGGAAAGAAAGAATGAAAGTTTTTCCCGGCGATGTCCGGCAACATTCGTTCCCGGAGAAATATGATTTCATAATTGCCAACCCGCCTTTTTTTGAAAACGATCTGCGTTCAACTAATAAAAATAAAAATATTGCAAAGCACGGTGATGAATTGAGTTTGGAAGAATTAATAAAGGCGATCTTGTCCAATCTTAAACCAACGGGGACCTTCGGCGTTTTACTGCCTTTCGATCGCTCCCCTTATTTTGAGCAACTCGCTTTGCAAAACAATTTTTATCTGCGGGAAAAATTATTAATAAAACAAACTCCTGATCATGATCATTTCAGGGCCGTTTTGCATTTTTCAAGAAATAATAATGAAAAAGCTCCTCTTTATGAACTCATAATTAAAAATGAATTGGGTAATTACACTGAAGAGTTTGTGGAATTAATGAAAGATTATTACCTGCATCTTTAAAGTCCTCCATTCGGGGCTACAATACCAGGGGTATAGAAAATAATTTCTCCCCCATTTTAAAAAAAACTAAAAAAAATTTGCGTAGTTAAATAACTACACATATATTTGTAGTCAAATAGCTACACAATGAATTTAAGACGTGACGTTTTTCAAGCCATAGCTGACCCGACAA
>JAJPKJ010000033.1 GCA_021323755.1 Chitinophagales bacterium
AAATAAAAAGCCGCACAATTGAGTTTCTGGTAATTGTAGGTTTGCTGTTATTCTTTGAATTTATAACCGATCTCCTTTATCCCTTCGTTAGCAATTGGACAAACGAGGGCCCTGTTTGGGAAACTTTGATTTTTGTAGTTATTGCAGCTTGTCTTGAACCGATCAGTTATAGATTGGAACATTGGACAAAAAATAGATTAGTTCATAAACCTGCTCATGTGATAAAGACAGCCAATACTTAGTTATCTCAAATTTAAAAATGAAAAAGCGTCTGATTGCTCAAACGCTTGTCGGGATGACTGGATTCGAACCAGCGGCCCCTTCGTCCCGAACGAAGTGCGCTACCGGGCTGCGCTACATCCCGAAATAAATAGATTTTATATCAATCTGCAAACAAAAGTAATCTTCAACAATCAACTAACAAAATGAGATAGTAAATAATCTAATTTCTTTGAACATCTAAAAAAGCATCTCCCAGGTTATTAATAAGCTCCGAAGCAAGCATACTTTCCTTTGACCTTTTTTTTGCAGCAAGGTCTCCCGCAAGTCCATGAATATAAACACCCAGTATTGCTGCATTTTCAGGCGAATAATGCTGCGCCAGAAAACTGGTAATGATGCCCGTTAGTGCATCACCGCTACCACCTTTTGCCATACCAGCATTTCCAGTTGAATTAAAATATCCCTTGCCGGAAGGAGTAGCAATAAAAGTATAATGCCCCTTCAATATAATGATGCATTGAAGTTGAACCGATTTCATGATGGCAAGCTTCACTCTTTCAAAATCATTTTCAGAAGCTCCAAAAAGGCGTTCAAATTCTTTCGGATGTGGCGTAATAATAGAGTAGGGTGGAAGCGCTGCTAATAATTTTGCATCAGCAGAAATAATATTCAAAGCATCTGCATCTATTACCATTGGAATCTTATTTTGCCGGAGGATGCGATCAATCAATGTGGCTGTTTTATAATCGGTGCCAATTCCCGGTCCAACTCCAATTGCATCGTACTTGCTTATATCTTCGCTGATATTGGTGTTGATGTTTTCTTCATCGTCTACATTGATCATCGCTTCTGGTACCGAGATCTGCATTATTTCATAGCCGCATTTTGGAACATGAGCAGTTAATAATCCCACACCGCTTCGCAAACATGCATTCGCTGCGAGAACAGCAGCGCCAATTTTCCCATAACTGCCTACTAGCAGTAATGCATGTCCGAAATTCCCCTTATGCGAAAATTTGTTTCGTGATTTTAAAAAAGATTGAACAAATTTCTTTTCTACCAGCACCAGGTCATTATTAGCAAGTATTGGAAATGATTGACTCAAACCAATTTTGAGAATATGAACATCGCCAATGAATAAAGCGTTTTCTGGTAATAAAAAGGCAATTTTATAACACTGAAAACTTAAAGTTACTGTCGCCTGAATTATAGTATTTCCTTTTGAGCTGATATCCGCAAATAATCCCGATGGAATATCAATAGAGACAATTTCATTTCCAGATTGGTTAATATGCTCAACTAAATTTTTTGTGACTCCCGTTAACGGTCGATTCAATCCTGATCCCAATAATGCATCAATGATCACGTCATTTTTTATAATGGCATGAAAATTTTCTTCGTTCTGAATAAATTTTATTTCCACTTTTGTTTCATGTAAACGCGCTAGATTGACCTGAAAATCGTCTGTACCTTTATGACCAAATTCAAGAATGAAAACATTAACGGAATATCCCGCAGCATCAAGCATTCGCGCAATCGCCAATCCATCACCGCCATTGTTTCCTTTGCCGCAGAAAACGGAAAACGACCTGTTATGATAATGATTATTCACTAACCAGTCAAAACATTTACCGGCAGCGCGTTCCATCAAATCAATAGAAGAAATTGGTTCTTCCTGAATGGTAAATTCATCCCATTTTCTTATCTGTTCTGAAGATAAAATTTGCATGATGGAATTTACGGAATAAATGTGAAAGGATCACCAGACTGAATATCCTCGGTCTTTTATCCAAAGACATCAAAAGGCTAACTACGCAACAATGCGTTTCTTTTTTCTCCGATGCGTGTAATGATGAGTTCGTGTTGTTTTGGGCGGAGGATTTTCGCCATATTTCGCTGGAGTAGTTTCATTCTCACTGTCATCAAAAGTTTCTCTTCCCTGCTTATAGTCACCAAAGAGGTCGCACAATTTTTTTGATGCATATACTTTTGAGCAATCGTTGTTACTTAATGCGATAATGGTTGCGTTTTCATCAAGCATGCGAATAAAAACGGTGCGGTTGCCATGCCACCAGCCATTGTGATAAATTAATTTTTTCCCATTTGGCATCAAAAGCATGCGCCACCCAAGTCCATAATTTCTTTTTCCCGGTCTCTCAAAACTATAAGGCATATAAGCGCTATCCAACACTTCGGGTGTAAATAACTTTCCTGAGCGAAGAGCTATATCCCATTTTAAAAGATCGTGTGTTGTACTGAAGATATTTTTATCTCCGTAAACCTGGTCGAGAAATTCTAAACGAAACGGACGGCCATTGCGTTTGTAAGATTTTTCTGCGATGGCTGTATCAGTTAAATTGAACACGTAACTATCCTTCATTTGCAGCGGTTGAAAAAAAGTCTTGGTGATATAATCAGCGTAAGATTGCCCGGAAACTTTTTCAATGATGAGGGCCAATAAAGCATAGTTGGTGTTTGAATATTCAAAATGTTTTCCGGGTGGAGCGCCATGAACCTGTGTCGGATGATCAATGATGTATTGTAACACATCACTATTGGTCAAAAAATTCTTTTTATTCCATCCTGATCGATCCATGAAATGAACATAATTCAATAATCCGCTTCTATGACTTAATAATAATTTTATTGTTGTTCCCGGGAAAGGGAAATTTACAAGATATTTCGACACTTCATCATTTATGTTCAGTTTGCCATCCTGCCATAATTTTAGAACAGCCATTGCCGTAAAAGTTTTTGAAACCGAAGCGAGATGAAAAGGAGTGTGGGCATCAACGGAATCCTGCCTGTGTTCTAATTTTTTAAAACCCGTATATTTTTCGTAAACGATCTCATTATTTTTGGCCACAAGAATACTGCCGTTGAACCCTCTTCCTAAGAGCGAATCAAAGAAATGAGCAGAGGAATTGGCATAATGTTTTGCTTCCGTCGCACTAAGTTGCGCGAGGGCAGGAGAGACATTAGTATTAGCCGTATCGGGTTTTACTTCAACAGCGGCTTTTTGTTGTGGTTGTTGCCCGCAAGCAAAAAGTAATGATGCGGATAACAAGAGGCTTATAATGGTTTTCAAAAGGAAAAATTTTAAGAATTAGTAGCGCAAAAATAAGCGATTCTTTCTTTCGAAATATCCGCCTTTAATATTTGTTTTTTATTTGCGTGATTAATGCGGAAATTTGCATTCCTTTTAACAAAATATATAACGCAAAAAGACCGGCTTAATTTTATGGCAGACAAAAAAAACACCAGCTATCCAAAAGAAAAAATAAATATTCTTTTTCTTGAAAACATTAGCGACGCTGCAGTTAAGAATTTTAGAGACGCCGGTTACACTTCTGTCCGCAAGTTAAATGGCGCTTTGCCTGAAGAAGAATTGATAAAAGAGGTTAAAGATGTTCATTTACTGGGTATCCGTTCAAAGACCAATATTACCCCGGCCGTTTTGAACGCTGCAAGAAAATTGCAGGCTATCGGTTGCTTTTGTATAGGTGTTAACCAGGTTGATCTGAAAACGGCGACTGGCCATGGTGTTGTTGTTTTCAATGCACCTTATTCAAACACGCGCTCTGTTGCAGAATTAGTTATAGGATTATCGGTTATGCTTATACGTAGAATCCCTGATAAGAATAAAGCCGCCCACAACGGCATTTGGGCAAAGGAGGCAAAAGGAAGTTACGAGCTTAGGGGAAAAACGCTGGGTATCATCGGTTATGGAAATATTGGAACACAGGTGAGTATTTTAGCAGAGGCATTAGGCATGAAGGTCATTTTCTATGATGTGGTTACGAAGTTACCGCTTGGTAATGCGTCTGCAAGAAGAACTCTGAAAGAGGTTGTAAGCGAAGCAGACATTATTACCTTACATGTTCCCGAGACCAATCAAACCAAAAATCTTATCAATAAAAATTTAATTAAACAGTTTAAAAAAGGTTCAATATTAATCAATTACGCGCGGGGAGAAGTCGTTGATCTTGAGGCTTTAGCCAAAGCCATCCAGGAAGGCAATATTTCAGGCGCCGCCATTGACGTCTACCCTGTTGAACCGGAAAAAAATGGAGATAAATTTGTTTCTCCCTTACAAAATCTTTCCAACGTAATATTAACGCCACATATTGGCGGTTCAACTGAAGAAGCACAACAAAATATTGGGGAAGATGTAAGCAACAAACTGTTTCAATTTCTCGAAATGGGGATTACGACGGGTTCACATACTGTTCCGGAATTGAGTTTACCGCCACAGGAAGGAACGCATCGGATTTTACATATACATAAAAATGTGCCGGGAGTATTATCGGAAATCAATACACAACTTTCAAAACATAACATCAATATTCTGGCCCAGTATTTAAAAACAAATGATGAAATCGGTTATGTTGTTTTAGATGTAGACAAGAAATTATCTGATCAGGCGCTTCAACTCCTGAAGGAAGTGAGGAACACGATTAAAACAAGATTGCTTTATTAGGAAATCATTTTGTTTTTCCTGCTAAGATTTTTCTAGCCCGGGAGCGAAATGCTGCCGATTCATGGGGCAATCTTTCTTCAATGATCAATTTCAACTCAGGCAATATTTCCGGGTATGACCTTGAAAGTTTTTGCAAGATGGTTAATGAAAACGCTTTTATAGCCACCGGTATTTCGTTCGATTGAATGAAATCAAAACAAATACTCATCAATTTTCCATGATAGATTTTTGGAATTTCTACATCCTGCAATAACCTGACGGTGTTGCGGATTATGGCATTATGCAATCCTCTCTTTCTTAGATTATCAATGAGAGGTTTGAAATATGGTTCAATCAATTCCGGGTAATTGCGAACGCAATAACTCATCGGCCACGCAGCTCGCTGAGTCTGGCGATATTCTCCTTCAAAAAATAATTTCATCAATGCGGCAAATCGTTTTTTATCCTTACCAATATAATCAACAATTCTGTCGCATTGCTTTTTTGAATGTTCCTGGAGTAATGCTTCATTCAGGTTCATGCACGACGAAAAAATTTTTTCACGATTTTAAAAACATCCTCATAAGTTTCAAAAATATATGCCAGTATTTCATCCCAACGTATGCCAATGGTCTTAACCAACACACCATACATAATAGAAGAGGTGGTAACAATTCCTACAGCTGAACCATAGGCTGCACCTTTCCAGCCAAGAAAATGAAGCCCTAAAAAAACAAAAGTAAAATTCAGGCACATGGTAAGCAGGTTTACCCAAAAATTGAGCTTTGGTTTTCCAATCGCATCCATTGTTGCACCAAACTGGTAAATGAAGGGACGGACAACGCTGAATAAAATCACGATCTGTAAAAGCGGTACAGCCATCATATATTTTTGATCGGCAATAATTCTGATAACCAATCTTGGCAATAAAAAAATGACCAGGCTTACTGGAGCTAATATGCTGATAATGCTGCCAACCATGCGCTCAAAATAGTATTTTACTTTATCTGTTCCGCTGTTTGCCATTGCCTCAACATTTTTTGGAAAGAGAACATCTGCTACAGCATTTGACGGCACATCAATTAAATTGTTAACTCGCGAAACAATATTATAATAGGCAACGATAGCTTCTGACTGAATTTGATTAGCCGTTATGAACTGATCCGCCGCCCGGGAGAGCGCAGCAAATATGTTGGTGCCAAAAATGTACTTGCCAAAATGCAGCATTTTTATAAACAGTTTTTTATTGACATCAAACCCTTTAAAAAAGAATTTTTTAGCAAAAAAGGATATCGCAATCGATGCGATCAATAATGAAGCGATTTGCAATTGCACCAGTCTTACCAGGTCAAGATCTTTTTTAAAAAAGATCAGAAAGATGAGCATTCCGATCAAAAAGACGCCCTGGCGCAATATGTAACCATAAAAAATTTGCTTGAAATGAAAATGCGCCTGCAGCAGAACTTCACAGTGATTGAAAGGAATTAATAAAATGATGAGCAATATTCCCCACAGGCAAAGCGGGTAAAGCTTGGTTGAATTAAGCCAATTACAAAATGCTTGTCCCAGAAAAATAATAAACAAGATGATGATCAGCGAGAACGCAACGTTGGTAATAAATGAAACAGATTGAACTTTATTTTTCTCATTATTATATTCTGGTTCACTTAAGAATTTTATCATCGGATTACGGAGTAAACCTTGCTTGACAGTTTCAATCAACGTAATTGTGGTTTGGAACAAACCCCAAATACCCATTTCAATTGCAGTTGGAAAGACTTTTTTTGCCAGAATAATATATGCAAGAACTCCAAAAAATGTTAAGGAAAACCTGCTCAGTAGCGTAAAAAATACGGACCGGAACCAGAACGAACTAAACAGTTTAATTTTCAACGCAATTATTTTGTGGTTGTGTTTGAAGAATATGCAAACTAACGAAACGGAGGTTAAGTTTCTTGCTTGCCCTTGAATATTAATTAAATGTTTATTTGTCTTATAATTTATATTATGTTAAGTAACGCTTCCTGCCTTAACGCTGTTCGCGTTCTAATTTGTTTTTTTTGGCTAGGCTTCTATTGAATACATTCTCTGTGTAACTTAGTAAATAAAAACAATGAGCGACTTTATTGAATTAACCGAAGTGTACGAAGACATATCTGGATATACTCAAACAAGGAAAATAACTATAAACAAATCGTTAATTAGCGAAATCGAAGAAGATAGGCATCACGACCAATCGTATATTACCTATCAAGGAAAGGAAATCAGAGTTAGAGAAACTACTGCTGAGATAAACTCAAAGTCTGCGGAGTAACTACCTTAAATTTTTTTGGAGTTTGATTTACGTCTGTGAGGCTTCGATTAATTTGAAAAGGAAATATTCTTTTATGTAAGTAATCTACTACTTGTTGCGCTTCGTCTATTGATAAATCGTATTCGTTAAATTGTTCTGCTATTTTATATGAAATTGCCTGAATCTGCTCTTTAGATTTAGCTATTTTGGAATCCATAGCCGGTATAGAAACTAAAACTCACTTTACTGCGTATAACAGCTTTTCGAATTCAAACAGTTCTTTCACGCTGTCGCGTGAATTTTCCCTTTTAAAAAAAAACAAAAGAACGCTCTCTCGTCGCTTCGCCCTCCACAGCCGGATTTCGTGGAAAATAACTTACGAAATCCTTGCTGCGCAAGCCGAGTTACATTAACATAATATATCGTTATCAATCGAGAACCTTCTAAGGTATGCGAACTGCTGGAATACGAGATTTTTCCAATAAGTTTGGTCATTGTTTTTAGTGGGAAAAATCTCGTATTCCAACAGTTCGCATATACATATATGTTAGGTTCTGCTGATAACGTAATTTTATGTTAAATAGCGCTTCGCGGGTAATTTAAGAAAACATAGCTACGCTTCTATTGAATACATTTTGTGTGTAGCTTAGTAAGTAATGAAGGATTTGCTTAGACATCGAATTTTAAAAGTGATGTATGAAAAATACATTGAGGTTTATGATGCCACAGAAGGAACTCTTATAAAAGCGGAAGAATTTACAATTCCTCTCATCCTAATTTGCGATGAATTAAATATATCCGTAAGAAGATTTCGAGAAGTGTGCCCTATTATGCATGATGCGAAAGAATTTCGTTGGACATGGTTAATTTCTAAGGATAATATGCTGGGTTATGAATCTGTTGCAATAGAATCGGCAGGAATTACAGCTTATACAGAAAGGAAATATATTAAAGAATTTAAACGCAAAATGTATTTAGTAATTGACCCCTCATTTCGTTGCGCAATAATTCAGCGAGCAAGGAAGTTTTTTTACCGATAAGATACTTTTATGTTAAATAGGATTACAGAGCAAACGCTACGCGTTTTTAAATTCTTTTTTAGCCACGCTTCTGGTAAAGGGTCTATGACCCTTTTTTAGAAATAAGTAAATGCGAAATAAAATCATGGCACTATGTTTAATTTCATCGCAATACTTAATGGGAAAAGAACTCTGATGAACTCATACTAATTAGTTAGGCGTATAATGTCCACTTGATTAGTTAGATGCTTTTAAAATATGGAATTTTTTTTCTTTCTTTTGCACCAATACCGTGCCGTCAAAAAAGTGACTCCATCCCCCTCCACATATGTTTTCATCCAAAAAATAGAAATGTAAAAGAAATTCATAGAATAGCGATTTCTCCTTTTTTGTATATCGAAAATCTCACTTGGAATACAACAAAAACTAAAAGTCAAAAAACTTCATTTCACGTAACGCTCAAGAGCATATCTAATAAAGCTTTTTGAAACAATGTATTGTATTGTATTATTATAATTTTTGTTTTTCCAATACGGAAATCTAAAAAATATACTCGGTCGCAATCCATCGGCTTCTATCCCAATAAAAAAAGTACTCTTGCCTTTTTGCAAATAAACAGGCGCTCCCGAATCGCCCTTTAAATCTTTTTGGCTTAATGCATTTAAATATTTATTTTTTGTTGTTTGATTTGAATCCGGCAAAGTTGTTATCGTATCGCAGATTGGGAAATCCTTATCATTAAACATTCCATGTCTGAACCCCCATACCGACAATGTGCTTTTGCGATATATCATAGATGGCATCTTGTTATATAAGGGTATTGGGTCAATTTTGATTATATTTTTTATGGAATCTGGTAAAGATTCATAGTTCAATGGCATAAATACCACATCAGAAACTTCTCTTGGGTTTAATAAACTATCAGATTTTAGTTCTTTATCATTTGGAATCACATAAAAGGTTCTCATAGTACCTGAACTGTTATATAAATTATATTCTATACCAAAAGGTTTTTTTAAGTCTCGTGTATGAAAAAAAACTTTTACAGAGTCGGGCACTATACCTCTTGAATCTTCAACCTACGATGAATCAGCGAATTTTCTCCCAGATAAAAGATGGTAGCAAGTAACCAAAAATAATTTTCCGCCTTTTTTTACAATTATAGCTGATCCGGTTTGCATATCAATATTGCCATGCATTGTTTGAATCACCACAGTCCCCCATTTCAAATAGTTTAATTTTTTGAAAAGATATATTTCTCCAGATGAAGAAGGTTGCGAAAAAGCAGTTATTGAAAAAAATATCAAGCAGTTTAAATAGATTGCTTTGTGAATAGGCATGAATTCTAAATTTACCTTAAGGTAACACCGAAACAACATAGCACCCAATAGATGTTAACTCCTATCCCTTTGCATTATAAAATATTCTTACCTTAATTGCAAAATATTAAACCTATGTCAAATAAATATTTTTCTGTTTTAATTTTAATAACTTTTTCAAATTTCTCATACGCTCAGTTTACAAAGGATTACGTTGATATTTACTCTCAAACAAGCATAGAACTACTAGCAAATAAAGGCGATAAAGGGTTATGGAGTGGTACGGGTTTCCTAATTGATTTAAACAATAAAATCTATTTAATAACAAACAATCATATAGTTGGCGAAGAATACAAAAAAAACGAATACAAACAATTATACAATCGCGATTTACCACCAGATAGTATTCCAGATGCTCTTTTATTAAAATGTTATTCCGAAAAATTAAATCAATGGTCAGTTAATAAAATACTTATCAGACCTAAAAATGAGCCTTTATTTATAAAATTTTATGAAGACGACAATGATAAAAATACAATTCTTGATGTTGTAGCAATACCAATCGACACCTTGCCATTGAATAATAATTCAGCAAGATTAGTTTGGCTAAGTAATATAGATTTGCACCCTGAAATACTACTCTACCCGTCCGAAGAATTATTTATTGTCGGTTATCCATCAGATGCGGGTAAGATTAATCCATTACCAATTTGGAAAAGAGGCACAATTGCAAGCGAACCAAATTTAGAAAAAGTAAACGCTTCATGGTTTTGGATTGATGCCACAACACGCGGGGGTATGTCGGGCTCTCCCGTATTTATCCGAGCTTCAAGTTTCGTTACAAAAAGCGGGGTTACTCAATATACACAAGTTGTAACCTCTCTAATAGGGATTTACAGTGCTCAAAATTATAGCCTAGAATTAGGAAGAGTTACAAAATTGGATAAAGTTTTTGCAAAGCTTTTAAGCATTAAAAATTGATCCAATACCATCTTGAAAAAATAGATAACGGAAATTCATAGACATGACCAGGAATCAATTTTGACCAGTACATAATTGAATCATTAGATGAGCGGCTTACAGATGATAGGGCGATATTAAAATCAGGTTGGCATTTTTTTTTTGTAATATTTCTACTTATACTGCAAGATAAAAACCCCCATTCACACACACGCCCAAAATCACTGATGCAACTTTGGGCTTAAACGATAGAATTGATATGTTTATTCGTTTACCCAGATAATGAAATATTTTTACTCGCGTTCCGCTCGTTTTTCCTGTTATAAAAAAGAAATTTAAAAACTTCATCTCCCCTACTCCTCACCGCTGCGATTTTTTTGGTAGCAAAATTTAAAAAATCGCTTGCGGCACACATCCCTATTTTTCGCTTCGCAACATGATATAGAGTTATACGCGAAAAGAATCTTTAGTGGCGCACTCTCTCGTTTTAATTTGAAATCGATTTGAAAGTTTAAATCTTTTTTCTGGTTTTTGCTCCTAAATTTATATCCAAAATCCTAAAAGCAATCAAATGAGAAAGCTAATTTACCCAATAAACCTAAGCGTCGACGGCTGCTTCAACCATACCATCGGCGTTCCTGGCGCTGACCTGTTCGAATTTTATATTAAACTCGTCCGTGATACCGGACTAATGGTCTATGGGCGGAAAACTTATCAATTAATGGTTCCCTATTGGCCCGATATCGCCAAGAATCCTCCTGGCGAGACCAAAGAAGACAAAGAAGACTACGAGTATGCACTGGCATTTGATGCCTGTAACAAAATTGTTTTTTCAAGGACCTTGGAACAGGCTGATGGAAATAACACGAGAATTGTTCGCACCGGCCTAAAAGAAGAAATACTTGCGTTGAAAAATGAGCCAGGGAAAGATATTTTAGTTGGCGGTGTAGATATTCCCTCGCAACTCATTGAACTTGGACTGATTGATGAATACTATTTCATGATTTTGCCCATAATTGCGGGAGATGGCAGACGGTTGATGGATGGCATTAATCTGCAGGAGAAATTACAATTAAAACTTGTTGAAACAAGGGCTTTTGGATCTGGAAGCGTGCTGCTTCATTATGTGAAACAGTAAGCTTTTAATGCTCAAGGGACAACCACATCGATCCAATAAAAACCCGAGTAGAGGTTAGCTCCTAACGAAAAATACCAAAATTTTCATCGCGCGACACATTTAGTCGAGCGTTCGCCTTTCTATTATAATTTATATTGTCATAATAAATGTGATCCGATTTCTACGCATGGATGCAACGTTTAATCTGTAGAACTTGCCAATAGATAAATGAAAAGTATGAAAGTGCATATAATATTTACCTTTTGCTTTTTGATTTTTTCATGCAAAAAAAATAACACTCAAATAGCAGCACCATTTCAAAACTTGGCAGTAATAGACGGGCGCAATCCTTGTGAATCTGCTTGCTTAATTGATTGCCCTTGTGTTTGCGGCAATCTATTTTTTCATTTCATAGACTCTTCTTATACAGCGAATATCCCAATAGACAATCAAGATATATTCAAATTTCCAGCAAATATTAGATTCCCTATCACAGTAAAAGTGAATTGGATAAACACCACCCGTTGCAACACTTTTGCAATCAAGATTACTTCATACCAAATACAATAGATGTTAACTAAACATCATCATTTTTATACATTCAAACTCATGATACAGAATTCATTTTTGTTAGATTTACAGAGGATGACCTAATGCTTGCCAGGTGACATAAACTACAAAATAGATAGAAAGGGCAACAATATATGGCGAGTAATTCAAGCTTCTTTTCTTGTCACTTATTATTAGTAAGACAAGTATTACAGCGCTTAAGAAAATTGAAATGCTGTAGGTATAAATTTGTCTTATATCAAGCCAATAGCCCAATGTCCTTCCAAATGTCGGAGGAACGAATTCCAAAAAAAGACAGATCATGTAACGCATATGCAGAGCAACATTGCCTTTCAAAATATTTATTATTGCCAATGAGTAATAAATCAAAAAAGAAAATATCCCCACGATATTCGTGAATTGGGCTTTAAGACTTTGCGCACCAGTCATCTTCTCGTCAATTCCCCTGAGATAACCTTGTCTTATTACTCCAATCATTGAAATGATCACTATGGGCAGTAAAAAATAAGTGAACTTCCCTAAGATTTTATGTGTTCTAAATTTATGAAAGCGAATAAGCAGTGGCTGGGTGATTAATATAACAAGCCAAAGGAATAATGTTATTGCATGAATATGAACAATTGGAGTTACTAATTTAAAATCCGGAAACAATGAAAAATATGGATAATAAAATCCGAGCGCTACAAAAACAAATATGATAAGAAAAAAATATCCGATATTCTTGTAATATTTTTCCATTGTCGCTGTTCTTAAAAAAATATTTCTCTTTAACTGCCACTAAATGCCGCAGACATTTTGCATCCGCGTTTGCCCCAAGAACTAAAATTATAAATTATTATTTCATTTCTGTTGAACAGATGCTAGCCCGCTCGCCACGCTTAAAAAAGAATTTTGTAATTTGGTGGTTATGAAAAAAGCTATTTTAATTCGCATATGCAATCTTGCCATCATAGTTATTGATTTGATGCTGTACAAAAATGGAATAATAGGCAGTACAATAAGCTTAGCTATTCTATTGGTTTCTGTAGCTGTTACTCTTTTTGTCCTGAACTTCAAAAAAGCCTCGAAGGGATAATTTAATCAGCCAATGGCTTGTGCGAATGCTATTTCCACTAGGTTTCGATATTTAACAAATTTCCAGTTCAAAATAGCGGGTATCCAGAATCCAGGTTTATTCAGAACTTCTTTCTCAGAAATTCAAAAACGATATAGCCGATAAATGATGTCACTAATGCAATTGCAAAATTAGAGACGGTGAACACATCTTCCAAAGCCCATAAAACGTTTCGCTTTTGTGCAATGCCCGTACGTTCGTACTCGCCCATGAAAAGATTGGAATAAAACAGGAATATGATAAAACCCATTTCAATTATAGCTCTAAATATTTTGCTCTTCATTTAAAAGAAATAAAGTTCTTGAAGTTATTGAAATTTTGATAAAAACAGGTCGGTTAAGCTATTTTGGATTGCATTTCCCGCGACATGACGATAATCATGAATTGACTCAAAGTAACCTCTTATTTTCATTCTTGAATATTTTTATCGATTAATCAATTTTCTTGATTTTTTCAAGTTGTCTTCTTCCAAGGACAATAAAATAGGCCTTGTTATTCTTAACAGGGCTTTTATTTTAAAGGTTTATTTATTTAGCTTAGACTTACAGACTTACGGATGCAATTCTATATCTCCCCCATAATTGAAGGAAAACTTACCCGGTTGAAAGTTGAAAGAACTTTCGAATCAGATAGCATTGAAAAATTTGAAGTGACCGCAAAGAACAAATCACTAACGCTGCAGACAAACCGAAATATTTTTAAGACCAAGGGTTTAAAACATCGAAAAGGTCAATGGACCCTGATAGCAGGAAGTTTGCATCATTCATATTCGCTACAAAAAATTACGGACGCGATCGATGCCAAATTGCAATACTATCCATAACATCAAATATTTTGCTGATTTGTCCAAGAAATAAAGAAACCCCAAGCACTTATTTCTCGTAGTGCTTTTTATAAGTCAAAACTCTTGTGAAAATGACAGCCCTGTCCATTCGTGGTGGGCTGTTTTTATTTTGCGGGGGAATTTCAAGTGGATCAAATTTTTGTTAATTAATAAAGCATCATTGGTCATTAACATTGGCT
>JAJPKJ010000042.1 GCA_021323755.1 Chitinophagales bacterium
AATTTTGAAAGCAATCCCTTCCCTTTTCTTGTCCTAAAATTTTTCTTTACAGAGATCTTTCCTGTTTGCACCGCATGAACCTTCACCTCTTTTCCGTTGGATCGATAAGTTGCGGTAGTTATAGATTGATCAGTTAACATAAAACGTATTTTTCATTTTCAGTGTTGCAATTATCATCCATGATTTCCTGAGCTGTCACCACGATATCGTTTGCGTAAGCATTCACTGTTGAATCTGAAGGAGGGGTGATGGGGTAGCCTCTGTTCTTCCAATAAGCGGCAACATAGTCTGCGCTGTTCCATAAATTGCTGGCGACGTATACATCAGCATTGCAAACTGCGATGCTGTTTTTCGCGTTTACATTGGAGCCTGGGGCAAGAACCACTGTGCTGCTACCATGCCAGTATACCAGCTCATTCACGGAAACCCTGACAAATAAACATCATCCCCATTATAGTAAAGTTAGCAAAATCTGCTGGCGCAGCATTTATTTGATGTAACACAAACGGGATTTATACCCGGGAGCATAAGACCCAAAAAACCCATTTTTATTCGGTTCTTAGGCTTTTCACTGGGTTTGCCAAAGCTGCTTTGATCGTCTGAAAACAGATGGTGCATGCTGCAATCATGAACGCGAGAGTGCCGGCGGTTAGAAAATCCTCCCATCCCACGCTCGTCCTGTAGGCAAACCCGCTTAGCCATTCATACATGAGCCACCAGGTCAATGGCGAGGCGAAGAGGAAAGCTATCCCAATCAGCATTAGGAAATCGCGGGCAAGCAGCCCGACAAGTCCTCTTTCAGATGCCCCCAGGACTTTGCGGACGGCAATTTCCCGCCTGCGTTGCAGGGTGCTGTAGGAAGAAAGCGCAAAAAGCCCCAGGCAGGAGACCAGGATCGCAAGCACGGTGAAATTAAAGAAAAGGGCGCTGAAGCGCTCTTCAGCCAGGTACTGGCTTTCAAAATGTTCATCGAGAAAATAATATAACAGCGGTCTCTTGGGGATCAGCTCATTCCATTTTTGATTGATCTGTTTTATAGTTGCCCGGAGGTTTTGTGTAGCTAATTTTACTGAGACCAGGAAACAGGCTTCCGGTTCAATCCTCACTACAAGGGGTCGGATCTCTTCCTGGAGGGGGCGATAGTGAAAATCCTTCATGACACCGATGATCCTACCTTCACGCCCGATCTGACGGAATCGTCTGCCGATAGCATCCTGTGGTCGTTGGTAGCCAAATAGTTTTGCTGCTGTTTCATTAATGATCATGGACTGCGTTGTGTCACTTAAAAATGCGCGATCAAAAGCTCTGCCGGCAAGCATCCGGATCTGGTATTGGCTGATATAATCCCAGTCCACAAAATAGGAGTCCAGGTTTGCTGTCTGCAGCTCTCCTTTTTTATTTTCGATCTGGCAGTCCAGCGTATAGTCTTCACTGCCAGGAACGGAGGAAGCCAGGGAGGTGGAAAGGATGCCTGGCATTCCTTTTAACGATTGTTGGAAGGCAGGACCGGCGGGATCACCTTCAGTATTGATCACCATCAGCTGGTCTTTGGCAAAACCAAGATCTTTCTCCTGCATATAGCGTAGCTGGTGGTGTACCACCAGGGTGGCAATGATAAAACCCGTGGAAAGACTGAACTGGACAAAAACGAGGATTCGTCTGAGGCGGGTCCCCCTTTCACTGGTTGAAAAGGCTCCTTTGAGTACCGCTTTTGGCTCAAATGCCGTAAGCACGAGTGCGGGGTAGATACCTGCGCCTATGCCAATAAGCAGGGCAGCACTAAAAAGATACCCTATATAGACGAGGTGCTCAAAGAGACCACCAGAGATCGTTTTTCCCGCGAGCTGGTTAAATTCAGGGGTCAAAATAGCAATAAGGATCGCCGCCAGCAGGCAGGCGCTGAGACTGACCAGTACAGATTCTGTGAGAAACTGGCGAGCGAGTTGCCCCCGGCTTGCGCCGACTACTTTTCGGATCCCTGTCTCTTTAGCTCTTTCAGAGGCCCTTGCAGTAGCCAGGTTGACAAAATTAATGCAGGCGATCAGCAGGATAAAAGCAGCGATCACCGAGAACAGCCCGGCTGTCTTATATGCAGGGACCGCACCTGCGCCACGGGTAGAATACAAATGAATATCGGTAAGCTTTTCCAGTACCAGGGTGGTGTGGGATCTATCTTCCTTTATTTGGCTGCCCTCGACACCGGCAACAAAATCCGGAAATCGTTTTTCAATTGACCTGGCGTCGGTGCCAGACCTGAGCATTACAAAAGCAAGCGGATGGTAGGAATTCCATTCCCAACTGTCTGCTACGCCCCGGTTGAGATGATCGGTCTCTGTGCTCATGGAAACGACCATGTCCGCACGAAATATTGTATTTTCTGGCAGGTCCTTCATTATCCCGGTTACCTTGACCGGCCAAGCTTTTTGAGCCATCAGCAGGGTCTGACCAATGGGGTTTTCGGTTCCAAAATATTTTTTCGCTGCTGACTCAGAAAAAACGACACTAAAGGGGTCGCGCAGGACAGTCGTGGGGTCACCTTTAACTAACGGGAAATTAAAAATTTGGAAAAATTTAGGATCTGCAAACAACGAATGCTCCTCCTGGAACTTGATATCACCTCGGCGGATGAGCAAGCTGGACTGCACCGTGCGCACAGAAGCAGCGATCTCAGGGAAACGGGCCACCATCGCAGGCAGCATGGGCCATGCCGGGCCGTCCGCGCGAATCGTCTCGGTCGGTGTCTTGATATCAGCTGCTACACGATAGAGGCGTTCGGCGGCGGGGTGAAAAGAGTCATAGCTGCGCTCAAGACGAACGTATAAGAATATTAAAAAGCAGGCGGTCATGCCGACCGAAAGTCCGGCGATATTTATAATGGTGAATGCTCGCCGCTTCCAGAGGTGGCGAAGGGCGATAACCAGGTAATTTTTGAACATGGCGCGGTTTGATTTTTTTTAAAGATACGATTGTTGATATATCAATTAATGACATATCAATTAACTGTCCTTTTTCATATCTGAACGGGCAAATTGGCTTATCTTCGGCGCGCTATATGGAAAAATTAAATGATATCTTTTTTTACCGCCTAGATAAAGCGATAAAAACATACCGCCAGTTCGCGCAAGGGGAGCTTAAGGCTTCCCGCATACAGATCACCATCGATCAGTGGATCGTGCTTAGGACGATCGTTGAGAATCCCGGGGTCTCGCAAAAGACCATTGCAGAAACCGTCTTTAAAGATGGGGCTTCAGTAACCCGGATCATTGAGCTACTCGTAAAAAAGGGTCTGCTCTTGCGAGGCTTCGCGGAAGAAGACCGGAGAAAGACTATCCTTGTTGCAAACCGCAAAACGAGATCCCTGCTTGAAAAGATAGAAAAGCTCGCGATAAAGAACCGTGCTTATGCCTTGCGCGGGATATCCGCCAGCGAGCTTGCATCCGCCAGAAAGGTACTAGACCGGATTTTCGCAAATTGCCCATCGAGATCCTGAGCGCAAATGCGGGTCGTATAAGGTGCAAAAGTTTGCCTCACTGCAGTTCGATCGATGCGGTCCATTTGAAGGAACCCCATGCCAGCACAAGTTCCCCGTGACGGTTGTCGCCTGTTATTATAGAAATGGTAAATTCTTCCACCGGTGAAGAGTTAACCCCGCTGGTGACACTTACTGAGCCCAGGTTAAATGTAGGGTTGTAATCTGTGCCCCATTCTTTGGTCTGTTTATTAACGATCAGGTCAACACCCCCTGTGTGTGGGGCGGTAAACAGCGTGTATGCTCCCGCAGGGACCGCCATCCCCGCAAGCTTTATCGGCGCTGAAATGATGAATTGTGTAGCTGCATTGGCTCCTGTTCTCCATACCCGGTCATACGGTATTACATCACCAAGTAGGGTTCGTCCGCGAACCAGGGGTCTTCCATAGTCAACGGTGAAAGTCGCATTGCCAATCTGTGCCCGGACGGTATCCCGTACGCTTAATGACCTGACCCTGCCTCCTGCAGTCTCGGTAGCAGCAAAACGGTCAGCAACGGTTTTTACATCCGGAGGCGAGGCAAGTCGTTTTACCCGGACATCGTAAGTAGTTCGGGTGCCTGAATACTCAAGCAGGTTGCCTGCAGAATCGATTGTCGCTAGCCCGGTTCCCGCAAGCCAGTCATGTGTGATCTCCATTCTGCCCCCATTAAGCGGTGTTACCTGGACATCTCCCAAAGGGAAGTGGTCAAATTCACGGTCAACGTAGAACTGCTGCATCTGGACCGGGTTGCCTGGAGCAAGCTTTGAAGCCATTACTTTTTTTAAAGCCGCAGCAAAATAAAGCTCATAGAGACCATACATTTGCGGTACATGTGCAACTACGATATTGCCTCCGGTTGTAAAATCGCGATTGACCGTCCCCGTGCTATCTGTTTTAGAAAGATGTACTTTATTCCCGGTAATATCCGCAACCACTTTTCGATCCCGCTGACCAGAAGGCTCGGCCGGTGTATTTATGTTCATTTCAAAATGTCTTATACTTCCATTCTCGTTAAGATCAACTACGGCATGGCGTATCCGCACTTCAGGAAATCGGTCGACCTCATCACTGGTTAAGGTATTTCCTTTTCTAGTTACACTTTCTAGAGAGATCGTATCGGTCCCCAGCATTGTTAAAAATCCGTATTGTTCCGCTTTTGGAACATTACAGGAAGTGAGCAAGACAATTGCAAAAATGAAAAGACATGTCGTTTTAGGCATAAAACAAAGAATGAAAATTTCAAAAAAAATGGAGCATTATCTCCAGTTAAGCTAAGGAATTACTGCATATTAATGCTAGACAAATTGAAGGGAACTCCTTTGACTATTTAAAAGGTTTATTCAAGGGCTGGAAGGCAGTATCGCTAAAGAATCGCTGGATTTGTCTTTTCCGTTGCGATCATTAAGGCACAAAGTATGTGTCAAAACCGTCCATTTTGTTTCTTGGAATTTTCACCAACCATTATGCAAAAAGTAGCAATGATTTTGGTTTTTTTGTTGGTGTGGAATGAGATAATCTCTGCGATATGATAAAAAGATGATCATGCGATTCGAAAATCAACTGCATCAGATTAATGGTGAGCCGTGCGCAAAAAAAAATAGGCGACTGGTTTACAAATGACTGTAATGACAAATCTATGATCCTTTCTGACTTTTGGTAAGACTAGAAAACACTCAATGCTGATTTCCTTTCTTTGTGTAAGAACGCAAAAGTATTTGACCTTTTCACCATGATTTAATAGATGTTGAATGGTCGATATTTTTGTGGAGATCTCTATGCATTTCGGGTATCCGGCACCGTTAGTATAAGTCTTTTATTTTAGTTTCTTGATTCGGGGAAATGAATATTTCATTTAGATCAGTCTTTTGGGAATAAGGATCTGTCGATCCCGGGAACGATGCGCAATGCATTACGATAATAGATCTTTTTCAAGATATCATCACTGAGCCCTAGCCCATACATTCGCCAGAAAGCATGGTATTTTTTATGATAAGGGAAATATTCATCCTTTGTCTCCAGCACCCTAAAATATGTGCTGTATTCTGAAGGAACCCAGCTGTCTTTGCCAAATAATATCCTGTCCTGGTATTTTTCAAAAAACTTTTTTGCAGTAATGGGTTGTCGTCCGATCTCGGCGATTATGGCACCAAACTCTACACAGACGTTGGGAAGTGCGGTGAGTAAGCTGTCCAGGGCCGACAAATTATTGGCAAGCCATCCAAAATGCGCGGCAATGAAGGTCGTGTGCGGATGTTTTTTAAACAGATGGTGTTGTTCGCTGATCAAGGTCTCCCAGGAAGGTAGCCCCTTTTTGTAATAACTACGATCGGGGTGAGTAGTGACTTCAAGCCAGCGCTCGTTATTCTTATCAACAGGGTCCCAAAAACTTTTCGGATCTGCGGTATGGATAAGTACGGGGATATGCAGTGCTGCGCATTTATCCCAGATGGGGTCAAGCCTGGGGTCATCGACGGGGATAAACTGGTCCTTCTCATCTTTGTAGACCAGACCGAAGTCTTTATAGATCTTTAATCCGCAGGCTCCTGCGGCAACATCTTTTTCCAGTTCCTTCACTGCTTTTTCCGTCCAGCCTTTTTCGCCAAACCCGACGAAAGAAAGGTTGGTGAACTGAGTGAGTCTTTTGGCATTGGTTTGGGCGATATGCTTGAAGCTGCTGACCAGGTAATCATTATTCTGGACATCGAATTCTCCGTTTCTCCCCGGCGACTCCTTATAGCTTTTTCCACTAAGATTGTTCATGACTGCCATGTTGAGTTTATCCATGTCGGCAAATAATTCTTTCAGGTCCTGGTGAGGAACATCCCACTGGTGGTTGTGAACATCATAGAAAGGAAATTTTGCATGGGTCACAAGATGTTGCGGAACCACCAGGGTTGAAACGGGTTCATACTCTTCAAAATCCATGTGTTTGGCAGGGCTTTGTGCCGGCGCTGCAAAATAGGACAGCATCAGCAGCAAAATATAAGATAATGGCTTCATAAAAAATGTTAGGTATAGAATATAATGCTAAAGTTAGTATAACGCTCTTAAATGATCTCTCGTTCAATGTCAGCACTTCGGTATATTTGTTGCATGAAAACAAATATATGCATGGTCGCAGGAGTGATGATCATCGCCATATTTTCTTTCACATTTATTCAGTCACAGGAATGGAAGATCAGTGATGATTATTCTATAAAATTTACCGGCAATAATGCGACGGGTATTTTCCGCGGACTGAAAGGCACCGTGATCTTTGATGATGCCGATCTGTCCTCTTCCAGGTTTGATGTAACTGTAGATGTAACCTCGATCAATACGGGCAGCGGCATGAAAAATACACATGCGAAAAGTGAGAAATGGTTTGACGCAGCAAAATATCCTTACATCGCTTTCAAGTCAACTTCCATCTCAAAAACGCCAGGCGGTTATGCTGCCAAAGGAAATTTGACCATGCATGGGGTCACCAAAGATTTCACGATTCCTTTTACGTTCACTAAGAATTCGGGAGGCGGCGTTTTTGTGTCAAACTTTACGGTTAACCGTCTAGATTTCGGTATCCAAACACCAGAGCCTGACCTGGGCGCCGCGAGCGTATTGACGGTAGATCTCAATATCCCAGTTTTGAGATAGTTGAACTTTCCTCGGCCAGTTCTTACCTAAAACAATAGGAAATTAATTTGAAGTATAGCATATTTTCTAAAGGAGGTATATTTATGGGCAGTTGAGCTCCAGATGAATTTGAATTGGAAAAAGGAGAAATGCCCGCTCTGCGTTTTTCCTTTAGTTAGCTTGTTATATTCAGCAAAGTGGGACTGGTCCATGTCTGAATTAAGATATTGTAAAGACACATCGCGGAGAAACTAATGTGGAACGATGAAAGTCGCAGCCAGCAAATTCAATATTGAGTTGCCTTTGAAATAATGGACAGATGCTGGGCTGGAGGGATAAGAATAGAGATCCTATCTGTTACCGGTATTGCCAATATTACGTCAGATCATATATACTTTGAAATTAAAAATTTTTATAAATACCTGGTCATGAGATTATCCATTCCTGTTTTGTTCGTCTCTATGATAATTTGCATCAATGGAATTTCACAATCTAATGCTGATCGATCTGCCACTCAAAGTTTGTTTGAATCTGATGGAATATTGAACATCACAATAAAAGGTAACATCCGTGAATTATTAAACAACCGTACAGGAGAAGCAAAAAGCTTTCCCGTTATTATGAGGTACCATGAGAAGGAAGCGGCCGAAGATTCCGTTTCTATCAGCATAAAGACCAGGGGACATTTCCGTCGGATGAAATCGAATTGCGATTATCCACCGCTCTTACTCCAGTTTTCCAAAAAGGCCAGGGTATCAAATCCTGTTTTTTCAAAGCAATCAAAATTAAAACTGGTGATGCCATGCAAAGGAGAAGAATTTGTTGTGCACGAATGGCTTGTTTACAAATTATACAATATCATAAGTCCTTTTAGTTACAGAGCAAGATTAGTGCGGGTAACACTGAAGGACGAATCAAGAAAAAAAAGCACAGGTCCTTTCTACGGCATATTGCTTGAAGAAGAAAAGCAAATGTCGGAGCGCAATAATATGATATTGGTGAAAAGAAAAATGAGGCCACAGCAGACAAAAAAAGAAGATTTTTTAAGGATGGCTGTTTTTGAATATCTTATTGGCAATACCGATTGGTCTGTAGAATACCTTCAAAACATCAATCTTGTTGCGCCGGATTCCCTGTCTTTGCCCATCACAGTTCCGCACGATTTTGACCTTGCGGGTATTGTAAATTCGCCGTACGCAATGCCGGCAGAAGAATTACAAATGAATTCAGTTCAGGAAAGACGCTATCGCGGTTATTGTGTAAGAGACATCACAGACTTTGACAGCACAATTGCTTTTTACAATTCGAAGAAAAAAGATATTTACGATCTATACTCGGGTTGTACATTATTGGAGGAAAAGTATATTAAAACGACCCTTAAATACCTGGATGATTTCTATTCAATAATCAATAATCCAAAAAAAGTGAAAAATGAATTCGGTTATCCCTGTGATCCCAATGGCACTGGCAATGTGATCTTGAAAGGACTGAAAGAAGAATGATCGCAGTATGATCACCGAATGAAATAATGGAAAAGGGCTAAAGACCCAATCTAATTTTTTTGCAAGTTTTAATTAAATTACTTTTAGTAAGCATTGTTAACGACAGCACGCGACCAAAATCTGACTGATAATGGACTTGAAAACAACACCAACCGCATTGTTGATTTTTTTATCTCTTTGCTCACATATATGCGTCACTGCACAAAATAAAACGATCACAGGCATCGTAATCAATGCAAAAGATAGCCTGCCCATTTCCAATGTTTCTGTATTTGTAAAAAACGCTCGTATTGGTACAATGACTGATACAAAAGGACATTTTCTGCTCACAGTTCCGGCATCTGCCGGCTCCCTGATGATTTCGGCAGAAGGTTTTAATTCAGTAGACGTCGGCATCAGTTCAACGAGCAACCTGCGCATTGCGATGAGCGAAGCTTATTCAAATCTCAACGATGTTGTTGTTATTGGGTATGGCACATCAAAGAAAAAGGACCTTACCGGTGCTGTAACATCTATATCAGAAAAAGATTTCAATATAGGCAATATGGCTTCTGCTGATCAATTGATTCAGGGTAAGGTTTCAGGAGTTCAGATAATCAATAATAACGGTATGCCAGGCGGTGCGGCAACAATAACGATCAGGGGTAATGATGCACTTACGGGAACCGGGCAACCATTATATGTAGTCGATGGCGTTCCCCTGGATGGACGATCCATTGCTGCCGGGGACAATGCGACCAATCCGCAAAACAGTGGCTCACTCCAGGCAGGGACAAACCCATTGAACTTTTTGAATACTGATGATATTGCATCTGTTGAAATTCTCAAAGACGCATCCGCCACTGCAATATATGGTTCGAGAGGATCTTTTGGTGTGGTGATCATTAATACAAAGAAAGGAAAAACAGGACAGCCTAGGCTGGAGATAGGCAGTTCGATCGGCGTTTCCTCAATAATGAAAAAAATAAAAGTACTGGATGCTGCTCAATATCGAAAAGCGATAGGCTATTATGATGTTAGTACCTTAAATGATCTTGGATCCAGTGTAAATGCCCTGGACGCAATTTTGCATAATGGTTCTCAACAAAATTATTCAGCAGCAGTCAGCGGCGGCAATGAAAACGGAAAGTATAGGATATCCGGAAATCTCTTGAACCAGGACGGAATTATTATTCATACCGGGTTTAAAAAATATGCCATCAACCTCTCCACCAATTTTAAATTTTTGGAAAGTAAAAAACTTGGATTGGATATAAATCTTATCTCAAGTCAGTTCCTGCAGACGGTGCCATTACCTGCCACCGGGGCAGACGAACTGGTATATTCAGCCCTGCAGTGGAATCCAACTAAACCACTGACAAATAAAGATGGAACATTGAGTATTAATTCCGGTGATGATCCCCCAAATCCGGTAGCTCTTGCCAGTTATTTAAAGAACAATTTAAAAGTGACCACTATTTTAGGTAGTATTTCCCCATATTATAAATTCACGGATTGGCTTGAATACCGCATGCTTTTCAGCATAAATTACAGCACGAGCATAGACCGGTTTTCTTTGGATGTTGCACTTGATCCCTACAATTCCAATGACCCCGGTGGACAGGTTTATATTGCCAATAATGAATTGACCACAGCGCAAATCACGCATACGCTCACATTTGATAAAAATCTGTCTTCTGATCTTCGCCTCACCGCGCTTGTGGGTTATGAGTACACGAAATCCGGGATGAAAGGGTATAATCTTTCTGCTTTCGGAGATCCAAACGTTGGATTTGGGAGTTACGGACTTGACTATACAAATTATATTCAATACTCTTTTCCGGGTTCACGAAGCCTGTACTCTTTCGCAAATCCGAATACAGAACTTCAATCTTATTTCGCAAGAACTATTTTCAATTTTAAAGAAAAATATTTGCTGACTGCAACTTTCAGGGCAGATGGCTCCAGCAAATTTGGCGCAAATAATAAGTACGGTTATTTCCCTTCTTTTGCCGCAGCATGGAATATTAACAAAGAGAAGTTTTTTAATTCTGATTTTATCAGCCTGCTTAAATTAAGAGCAGGATGGGGAGAAACCGGCAATCAGGAATTCCCCCCGGGTTCTGCACAGGCAAGATATGTTTTTCAAAACGGAACATCAATCATCCAGATAAATAATCCCAACCCGGATCTGAAATGGCAATCTGACAAACAATATAATATCGGGCTTGATTTTTCAATTCTTAATAAAAAAATTTCTGGAACAATAGATTATTTCAATAAAAAAACCACCAACCTCTTATATCCGAGCCCACCTATACAACCCGCACCTCCGCAATCAACTGTTCGATGGATCAATCTTGATGGAGAAGTCATTAATAAAGGAATTGAGGCTTTGATAAATATTAACCTTGTTGGCAAAAAAGACTTTAGTGTGGATGTTTCAGCCAATGCCACGTTTATTAAGAACAATGTTTCGGGATTGCCGGCAACCATATATACCGGCGCTTTGCAGGGAAGCGGCGTATCCGGCGATCTGGTTGAAGTAATAAAAAACGGGCTTCCTATGAATGCCATTTATACAAGGACATACGAAGGTATCAATAAGTCTACGGGACAATCTATGTATGTTGACAGCGGGAATACTTTTCATTATGCAGGTGATCCGAATCCAAAAACATTGTTGGGAATGAGCGCAACATTCCGGTATAAAAAACTTTCGCTTATAATGAATATGTTTGGTGCTTTTGGTAGAAAGATCTTTGATAATACGTCGCTTAATGTAATCAATGTCGGTGGAATCAACATCGGAAGGAACATCGGACTGGATCTATTTAATAATCCAATTAAAGAATCAATTGCCAATCCCGTTACCCCCTCATCCAGGTACGTTGAAAATGGTAATTATATAAAAATGGCTAATCTCACGATCTCATATAATTTAGGCGATATAAAAAATGTATGTAAAGCAGCAAATATTTATTTAACGGGACGCAATCTTTTTGTGATAACAAAATACAAAGGGTTTGATCCGGAAGTAAATGCGGACAGAAATAATAATGGGGTTCCTTCCCTGGGTATTGGATATGTAGAATATCCCACTGCCCGAATAATCAATTTAGGAATAAATTTTTCCTTATGATCAACGTGAAAAAAATTAGACTTGCTTTAGGCGTACTTCTATTAACGGCATTGGTAATTGGTTGCACAAAGCTGCATGAAACATTTCAGGGTGATCTTTCTCAAAGCCAGGTGGCGAGTAATCCATCTTCAAATTCCGCACTCCTTCAGGGAGTATATAATTCCATGGAAAGTCCGTTCACTTTTCCTTTCGACATATTTCCGTTAGCAGAACTTTCAACAGACGAAGCCATTATACCTACTCGTGGTGGCGACTGGGATGATAACGGTGTCTGGCGTGCGTTTCATGAACAAAAATGGGACGCTGATAATATCCATATCAGCGGATGTTTTAATGACCTGGGGGGCATTGTTTATGCCGCAACAGATCTGTTAAGATATGATACCGCCATATCAGACCGTGCTCAGGCAAGATTGATTCGTGCCTGGGCGATGTATTGGTTATTGGATTTTTTCGACCAGGTTCCTTACAGAGACCCGGGAGAAGATTTGATACAACCGGCAAGGGTGAGGAAAGGAATGGATGCGTTGAATTATATCATCAGCGAGATTGATACGGTAAAAAGCGAGTTGCCTGAAGGACCCGCATATGTCGCAAACAAATATGCGGCGCTGGCGATCCTGATGAAATGTTACCTGAACAAAGCCGTTTATCAAAATAGAGCGACTCCTGTTTTTGATCCTGCCGATATGGATTCTGTGATCAGCTTTGCAGATGACATCATTAATAGCGGTTATTATCATTTTACGGGAAATTATTTTGATGATTTTGCGCCGGACAATACCAATATAGGAAAGGAAAACATTTTTACGTTATTGAATCAGCCTCAGATAACCAATAATAATGGAGTATTTTTTGCTTGGATATTGGTTTTACATTATAACCAGGGCGGCCTAAATGGCGCCGCTACGCTACCTGACTTTTATTCCAGGTTTGATGTAGCTGACAAAAGGAGACAGGCAATTTATCCCACAAATGGTTCCCCCCCAAATTCGGGCAATCGCATCAATCTTGGTTTTCTGGTTGGTCAGCAATATGATCTTACAAGCGATGCACCCCTTACCTATGGTACATTCAATGCACCTTTGAGTTATACAGCGCAGGTACAAAATATTGAAACCGATAGCAACCTGCAGGTTACTGGAATAAGACCAATAAAATATGCTATAGATTATCCCAATTATTTTAGCCCGGACAATGATTTTGTATTCTTGCGGTTTGCCGATGTGCTGCTAATGAAAGCAGAAGCAATTTTTCGGGGTGGGACACCAACTGCCGCCGGTATATACGGGAACTCGGCTACTGCTATTGTAAATGCGATCCGTACTGACCCTTCCAGGGGGATTTCTGCAATGTCTACGGTAAATCTTGATAGTTTATTTGATGAAAGAGGAAGAGAACTTTGGTGGGAAGGATGGAGAAGACAGGATATGATAAGATTTGGGAAATTCCTTCAGACTTTTTACGATAAGAATTATATAAGTGATCCGCATTATCTTATATTTCCTATTCCAAGTTCACAACTGGCAGTCAATCCAAACCTAAAGCAAAATCCAGGCTATTGAAATTCATTTTGATCCAGAAAAAATTATGAATGGCTTATAAACAAAGAACTATAATTATTTTATTGTTGATGCTTTCAGGAGTTGGCAGCGCACAAATCGTTAGACCAGATTTTAATCTTGTAAGAGGAACCAGTAATTACACATTCAATCATGTGATTAGTATAGCGCAGGACAAATATGGATACATGTGGTTTAATGATCAAAACAATACTGCCCTCGTGCGGTATGATGGGTATCATATCAAGGTCTACCACCACGATCCTGCAGATACAAATTCTCTTAGCCAAGATCTTTTTGAATGTGTGGCAGCTGATAAGTCCGGCAATATCTGGATCGGTGTCGATAATGGTGTTGACCGGTTTGACTTTGCTACGAATAAATTTATTCATTATCGTTATCCCAAAAATGAACATGGCGTGGGAGGCGAGGCTTTACTGGTCGATCATAGTGGAATAGTGTGGATGGGAGGTCATGATGGCCTTTGCAGGCTTGATCCTGTGACCGGAACATTTACCTATTTTGTGCACAAAGATAATGACCCCTCTTCGCTTAGTTATAACCATGTGCGTTGTCTATACGAAGATAAAAAAGGGGTATTATGGGTGGGTACCGGTATTGCTTTTGAAACCCAGATCAAAGACGGAGGATTGAACAGGTTTAATAAGGAAACGGGAACATTTACCCGGTATGTTCATGATCCGAATGATGCGCATAGCCTGATAAGCAATAAAATAAGAGCCATTTTTGAAGACAGCAAAGGGAATTTTTGGGTGGGATCCGATGGGGACGGGCTTCATTTAATGAACAGGGAAAAAGGAACTTTTGAAAGACTTACTTACGACTCGCTGCACCCGGAAAAATTAAGCCGGCCCCCGGTAAAAAAAGGGGATGATTTTGATCACATAACTTTTATTACCGAAGACGTTACTGGCAAGATATGGATTGGAACCTACAAAGAGGGGCTCGTCGTTTACGATCCGTCCACAAAAAAATTGGATCATTTTACCGATGCAGACAGAAACAAGCACGGAGGATATATGGATAACACAACCTGGACGATCTATGCTTCAAAAGAAGGTGTGTTGTGGATAAGTGACGATCACAACGATCTTTTCAGGGTGGATCCATTGCAAACGGGTTTTTCAGAAGTGAAACTCGAGGAATCTGCAGGATATTTAGCAGAAGATTCTTCGGGTATTATCTGGACCAACCCGGGGAAAGGTTTATTAATGATCAATAAAAAAACTGGGGAAAAAAAATATTTCCTGCATGATCCTTCAGACCCTTTTTCACTCAGTTCAGATCGGGTCTTTCTTGTAAAACAAAGAAAGGATGGTCTACTTTGGGTATCTACCTGGGATAAAGGGCTGAATCTTCTTAACCCCAAGACAAACCGGTTTACCCGGTATTTCTACAATAGCAGTAAAGACGAAAGCAAGGATACCGGGGTATTTAGTTTACTTGAAACAAAGAATGAAATGTATATTGGATTAAGTACGGGACTGTATGTACAGGATAAGAAGACGGGTGCCACC
Organism: Chitinophagales bacterium; assembly: GCA_021323755.1. Classification (GTDB taxonomy): domain Bacteria; phylum Bacteroidota; class Bacteroidia; order Chitinophagales; family Chitinophagaceae; genus Puia. The sequence goes on from JAJPKJ010000042.1 coordinate 14,846, forward strand.
ACCAATTATGTAAATAACCCTACTGATTCCACCAGTATTTCACCCGGAGGTAGTCTATCCTTAACAGAAAGTGGTGATACCAGTATTTGGATGGTTATTTGGAATAACTCAATGAGATCAATACTGAACTGCTTTAACAAGAGAACAAAAAAGTTCAAGCGTTATCTTACAGACATTACGACGATTTGGGATGTTTTTATTAGCAGTGATGGCAGAATATGGGTAGGTACGAGTAATGGACTATATAGCTACAATGATTCTTCAGATTCTTTTATGCACGCAGATTTTGCAGGCATGGAATTCAGCACAACGAAGGTCAAATCGATGACCGAGGATGCTGGTAAAAATATCTGGGGAGTTTCATCATTAGGGATTTTCAGGTTCAATCCGGCTAAAAAGGAGATCAAAATTTACGGGGACAAGTATGGCACTTTTGATGTCGGTGCTTTAGCCTATGAACCAACTTTCAGAACCTCGGATGGCGAATTATTTTTTGGCAATCCACACGGTTTCTATAGATGTTTTCCTGATCACGTGTTCAATTCCATACCACCCCAGGTTGTCATTACTGATTTTAAAATTGACGGGCATTCAGTAGAACCGGCCAAAGATGGTTTAATAAAAGGACCTGTTCAGGACCTGCAGGAGATAGAGCTTCAGCACAATCAAAATATTTTTGCCATTGACTTCGCGGGCATTCATTTCAGTGATCCGGAAAATAATATTCAACAATATATGATGGAAGGTTATGAAAACAGATGGAGGAATGCTACGGTTGAAAAGACCGCTTATTATTTTAATTTACCTGTGGGTCATTATATTTTCAGAGTAAAAGCGACAAGCAGTTATGGAGTGTGGTCTGAAAAATCATTTAAATTAACTGTATTGCCTCCATGGTGGCAAACCTGGTGGGCTTATACATTGTATCTATTGGTGCTTGCAGGAATAGTGTGGCTCTTTATCAAGTGGAGAACAAAAGCGTTACAAAAAGAAAAGGATATACTTGAAGCTAAAGTAACACTTCGAACAAAGGAATTGAAGGAAGAAAAAGAAATTGTTGAGAGCACTTTGTCTGAACTAAAAGCCACCCAATCCCAACTCATACAATCAGAGAAGATGGCTTCATTGGGTGAGCTCACCGCAGGCATAGCTCATGAAATTCAAAACCCGCTGAACTTTGTGAATAATTTTTCTGAGGTAAATAACGAATTGATCCTGGAAATGAGAGAAGAAATCTCGAAAAAGAATTTTGATGAAGCGGATCGAATCGCACAAGACTTGCAAGAAAATGAACAAAAAATAAATCATCACGGCAAACGTGCAGACGCGATCGTAAAAGGCATGCTGCAACACTCCAGGTCCGGCAGCGCGGTAAAAGAACCAACTGATATCAATGCGCTGGCTGATGAATACCTGAAGATCGCCTACCATGGCTTTCGTGCCAAAGACAAATCTTTTAGCGCCGATCTCAAAACTGAACTTGACCCGAAGGTTGGAAAAATTAATGTCATTCCACAGGAGATCGGGAGGGTGATGCTCAATTTATACAACAATGCATTTTATGCAGTCAACGAAAAGAAGAAAAGTGACGAATCATTAACTATGGGCTATAAGCCAATGGTATCTATGATAACAAAAGCCTTAAGCGATAAAGTGGAACTGGCGGTAAGGGATAATGGAAATGGCATTCCGCAAAAAGTGATTGACAAGATCTTTCAGCCGTTCTTTACCACAAAACCTACCGGTCAGGGAACCGGTCTGGGATTATCCATAAGTTATGATATCATTAAAGCCCATGGAGGTGAAATAAAAGTGGAAACGAGAGAAGGTGAAGGCACCACATTTTTGATTCAGTTGCCGGCATCGAAATAGTAAAATCTTTTTTGAAATCGAAATAATCATAAGTACGGTGATTTATTGCAGTTGATCTTGTATCGATGTTGGCTGCAGGATAAAGTATTTACATGAAGAATACCATTCAAATATTCTTTTTTTCATTTTGCCTGCTAATCATGCGGACTGTGCAGGTCTCTGCCCAGCACACTCCTTTGGATTTTAATCTGATCAAAGAATATAACGGGATTACGATCGGGAAAATAAATTCAATTACCCAGGATCGCTTCGGTTACATGTGGTTTGCAGATAACAATAATAACCAGCTTATCCGGTTTGATGGCTACAAAATGAAAAGCTATAAATATGATCCTAATAACGGCAACTCGTTGGACAAGGGGGGTGGCAGCGAGTGTGTCGCAGCCGATTCAACTGGTTGCATTTGGACAAATACCGATGCCGGGATAGACAAATTTGACCCCTCCACAAATAAATTTTCTCACTATAGATACAAGGAGACTGAAACGCGGTCGATCTCATGCATACTTATCGACCATCTTGGCATTGTATGGATCGGAACCGATAAGGGTCTTGACCGCTTGGACCAAAATACCGGGAATTTTATTCATTATTCCCACAGGAATAATGATAGCTCTTCTCTCAGTTGCAATATGGTGCGATGTCTCTACGAAGATCATGAAGGCGTGTTATGGGTTGGCACGGGATGGGAGTTCGATCCGACAATTAAAGAGGGGGGGCTCAATAAGTTTAACCGAGAAAATGAAAAATTTACAAGATACATGCATGATCCAAAAAATCCACATAGCCTGGCGGGCGATAAGGTAAGGGCTATATTTGAGGATAGTCGCGGCGTATTTTGGATAGGCACTGATGGTGAGGGTTTGCATATTATGGATAGAAAGGCAGGCGTAATTGAGCGACTGAATTATGACCCCCAACATCCGGAAAAGTTAAGCCGTCCACCATTGGTAACTGGCAAGGACTGGGCAGACCATATTACTTTTATTACAGAAGATGGGGCAAGAAAAATATGGATCGGTACTTTTTATGCCGGACTTGTTCGTTATGACCCGATTACTAAAGAAATAACTCATTATGACAGCTCCGACAAATCCCGGCCAAAAGGTTTTACGGACAACAGCAGTTGGACTGCATTTAAATCCCGTGACGGCGCGGTATGGATTTCTACTCAATGGGAAGAAAACCTATTTCGTATCGATCCTTTGCAGTCTGAAATCACAGCAGTAAACATGGGCAATAAGGTTAATCGTGTTTTTGATGACCCTGCTGGAATAACCTGGTTTTGTTTCAGTGATAAAGGTCTGCTAAGAATTGGACCCAATAAAAATGATAAAAAGTATTTTATTCATGATCCCAAAGACCCATACTCAATCAGCAGTAACAATATACTTTCCATTCGACCGGACACCAGTGGTTTTTACTGGGTAGCTACCATGAATGGACTCAATCATTTTGATCCAAAAACAGGAAAATTTGCAAGGTATCTGTATAATGAGATTAGCAAAGGTGATTTTAAGGATACGGCAGTTTTTGAATTACTGAAAAATGATAATGGAGAAATATATGTGACAACGAACTGGGGTTTTTTCATTATAGATTCCAAGACAGGTAAATTTATGCGTTATGAAAATAAGCTGTCAGATACAACCAGCCTCAACGATAATTTCACAACGGGATTATTTAAAGAAAGTTCGGGCAATCTATGGGTGGGCACTTGGGCCAAAAAAGGAGTAAACCTGTTAGATATAAAAACAAAGAAATTCAAGCACTTCCTGTCCGGAATGACCACTACGAATATTTACCAAGACCAGGCAGGAACAATTTGGGTAGGAACTGATAACGGTTTGTATTATCGCAACGATTCAACCAAAATATTCATTCCTGTCGATTATGGAGGTCTAGAATTCAGGACCGCATTTATTTATGCGATAGGCTTTGAAGATGAACAAAAAAATATCTGGGGATTTTCATCTTTGGGTGTCTTTCGGATCAATTACATTAAAAAGGAATTGTCTGTTTACGGAACTAAATTTGGAGTAGATAAAAAAGATTTTGGGAATCTGATGAAATTAAGGGATGGCCGCTTGGTGCTGAGTAAGGATGGGGGCTATTATATTTTTGATCCAAATAATCTTCTGAATAATAAACCACCTGAATTAATTCTTACGGATTTTAAAATAAACGGTAAGCCCTTAACCCCAGGCAATAACACGGCATTTAATCGATCTATTGAGGCAGCAAAAGAAATAACCCTTCATTATAACCAGAATTCTTTTTCAATAAATTTTGCAACCATCCATTTTAGCAGACCTGAAGACAATGTCTGCTATTATATCTTAGCGGGATATGATCCTGACTGGATAAGATCTGATTCAACGAATGCTGTGGATTATCGCAATGTTCCCACTGGAAAATATGTATTTAGAATGAAAGCTGCCAGCAGTTATGGCGTGTGGTCAATTAAGGAAATAGACATTACCATTACCCCACCCTGGTGGGTCACTTGGTGGGCGTTTGCGATCTATGGGCTTGTAGCTTATCTGCTTGTATGGGGAATCATTAAATGGAGAACACGGCTTTTACAAAAAGAAAAAATAATTCTTGAGGAAAAAGTGACAGAACGGACCCTCGAATTGAAAAAAGAAAAAGAAATTGTTGAAAGTACATTGTCTGAACTCAAAGCCACACAAAACCAACTCATTCAATCAGAGAAAATGGCTTCCCTCGGAGATCTCACGGCAGGCATCGCCCACGAGATTCAAAATCCGCTAAATTTTGTAAATAATTTTTCTGAATTAAATAGAGAATTGTTTGCGGAGATGACGGATGAAATGGGCAAAGGAAATTTTGAGGAAGCAAAAAAAATCGCAAAAGATATAGCAGCGAACGAGGAGAAAATAACGCACCATGGCAAGAGAGCCGATGCAATTGTAAAAGGTATGCTGCAGCACTCACGGTTAAGCACCGGTGGAAAAGAGCCGACGGACATCAATGTACTGGCGGATGAATATTTAAGGCTAGCTTATCACGGGTTAAGAGCCAAGGATAAAAGTTTCAATGCATCAATAAAAGCTGAACTGGATCAGCAGATCGGAAAAATAAATATTATACCGCAGGATATCGGACGTGTCTTGCTGAATCTCTATAATAACGCTTTTTATGCAGTAAATGAAAAAATGAAAGGGACTGATGAAAATTATCAGCCATCTGTTTCGATTCAGACAAAAAAAATAAATGATAAAGTGGAACTAACGGTAATGGATAATGGAAGTGGCATCCCGCAAAGAGTTGTCGACAAGATCTTTCAGCCTTTCTTCACGACAAAGCCACCCGGGCTGGGAACCGGACTCGGGCTCAGTTTAAGTTATGATATTATAAAAGCACACGGCGGTAAAATCAAAGTTGAAACGGTAGAAGGTGAGGGAAGCAAGTTTATTATTCAATTACCGGTATAAATGCGGTCAATATGCCCATTTTTTAAATGAAGCTACCCTGAGCTCATTCTTCTTTGCTTTGGAAATCAATGATGACTGATTTTTATTCATACAATACCAAACCACCGCGCTTTCCGGCTCGTCCCGAAATGTTCTTTGTCGGCGGCGAGCGTCACAGAAGCGCCGTGGTGAATTCCAAAAGGTTTAGGACCTGAAAAAAAGTCTACGTCCACACGGCCAACTTCGCCTTTACCAAATTCAATATAACAGGAGCCTGCGCCGGTATATGGGTCATTGTTCACTTGCCCTTTGAAGGCAGCGACGATCGATGCCGCCGCGATCTTTGCTGCTCCTTCTGCAAATACACCCGCTTTGGGTGTGCCTACGCTGGTGATGTCACCAATCGCATATACGTTGGGGAATTTGGTAAGGAGATTGGCCCGGTCTACGGGTATCCATCCATTCTCTGTCATACCGCTTTTGAGTACAACATCAGGGGCAATATGTTTTGGAATGCCCAAAAAAAGATCGAATGGCATTTCAGTTCCGTCATCAAGAATGGCTGCCCTTTTTGTTGCATCAAGTGAACTCACTTTTCTTTGAGGTATGAAAGTAATTTTTCTTTCTTCGAAAGCTTTGACCAGCGCCTTTGATGAATCCGGAGATGGGGGAATGGGGGAACCAAATGGGATTACAAGACTTATCGTGCAAGCATCACGAAATCCTGCCGCGGTCAGGTGATCATGAAGCATGAGCGCCGCTTCACTGGGTGCGGGAGGACATTTAAATGGCGCGCCGCATACGCCAATGATTGCATTGCCTTTTGTAAATGCCGGGATCACCTCCCTCAATTTCTGTGCCCCTTGAAAAGAATAATATTCATTGCCGCATGCTGCAAGACCTGGCGTAGCATCAATGTCGTAATTGGCGCCGAGTGCGATCACCATAAAATCAGCTTCGTAGCTGCCAGTAGCGGTAGTGACTATTTTTTTTATGGGATCAATGGCTGTTATGGTTTCCTTACAAAATCTTACGCCAGGTTTTTTAATATTATTATAAGAGATCTTAACCGCATCGGCATGTTTGCGGCCAAACATAATATCCAATTTTGAAAAACCAAAATAAAACGAATCGTTTTGATCTATCAGTGTGAGATCAAGATCGTTCCCGATCTGATCAGAGAGTATGGAGCTAAGTTCGAGTCCCCCAAAACCTGCACCTAATACCAGCACGCGTAATTTCATTTGTAAAATTTTTATTGCTTTTTTATCAGGGATTGAAGTTAATACCAAATCCATTTTAAATCAAAAAAGCACCGCCCCGAAAAAGAAGTTAAGATTCGGGCAGGATTAATATTCATTTCATCCAAGACGAACACATAAAAAATACCCCGGAAAAAATCATCTCCGTCAAGAGCTCATTGCCTTTGCAAATATTCGTGAGTAATTGCCACCGCCGATCTGTTCTATTTCTTTTTCCGCAAAACCTGTTTTGAGCAATGCATCTACCACCACATAAAAAAATCCTTGCTTTTCATTATCCCAGCTCAGATTCGTCTTTTTTCCAAACCTGTCAGGTGCATTACTGGGCGGGGCCATTTTGGTATCCGTCCCCATTGAGACATGTTCTGTACCTACTATATCAACCAGTGCTCTTATATTTCTTGCGTAGTCCAGTGGAGAGTTTGCCAAGTGTGTCCATACCCCGATAACCCCGCCAACAGCAGCAAATATTTTTGCCTGTTCCTTAGAAATCAGTCTGGGCATCATCATTTTTGCCATCTGCTCATCACCTCCGAGTTGCGTATTGAGTCCGGTATGCGAAATGATCATCGGTCTGGTAGAAATCTCAATGGCTTTATTGACGGCATCAGTGCTGCAGTGCGCAAGGTCAATCAGGATGCCAAGTCTGTTAGATTCTTTGATGGTATTTACGCCAAACTCGGTCAGTCCTCCATATTTTGGCGGGTCTGTATAGATATCACCCATCGGTGGCGAGGACTGCCCGTCGTGCATGAGCCCAATATGCCTTAAACCTCTTTTATATGCGATCTCTATCCGCTCTAATCTTCCTTCAATAAAATGGCCACCTTCCACGGACTGGATGACGATCTGTTTATTCTTACTATACGCTTCTTTTAAATCAGCAGCTTTCAAAACGCGTGTCAGCCCATTTTCTTTCAGTATCTCATCCATTTCATCGAGGGTAGTGATGAATCTTTCCCATGCTTCGCCTTCTTTGGTTAGCGCAGGACGATCGACGCAAAATGTCATAGCGATAGCAGTAAACCCTGAGTTTTTCAATTCACCTGCCAGTTCATATTTCTGTCCTTTAAATTCTGCTTTATTAAATGGCAGATCCATGTGGTTATGCGCGTCAATGCCCATGATCCTGGTTACTATATTTTTTATTTTGGGATCTTGTTCTTCAACAGCCCAGGAACTAATTGGATTGAGGGCAAGGGCGATGCCGGCGGTGCTCAGACGCGTGAGAAAGATTCGCCTGCTGTGATTTTGATTTATTTTATGCATATCATTTATCGTATCAATGATGAATATATTTTATTACTTAGTCAATCATCACGCTTAACAGGTGTGCTTCTCAATAGAATATCTTCGACTCACTTTTTCCAACCACGGATCTTTTAATAAAACTTCCTGGCAAAAAGTATTTGCATGGAGTTCTTTTTTCTGCCAGGTTATTTGAGCGAATCTCCATCACTATTTTACATCGTATTTATCCTGTAAAAAAATCAACAGGTTTTCTGCACGTTTACGCATTTTAAAAAGCATGGAAAGATAATTATTGATAAGTCCCTGCATGGTGAGTATCATTTGTGCGTATTTTTTTAAGACTGTTCTTTCCTTGGTCAGCAGTGACATTGTTTGCGGCAATGGTGCCTTGCTAAAACTGCTATCCTTATTTAAATTCCACCGTATAAATGACCGGTCAAAAAGCTCCTCTGCCCCAAAATAGATGCGCTTGACGGATTCGTACAGTATTTCTGCCTGACCCACGGCTATGTCTTTGTGGGGACCGTAATAATTCATGATGCTGTCCGAGGTCCCTTGTTCACTCATCAGCCGGAGATTACCTGAAGTAAGCAACTGGCGGATCGTCCCATCATTCCAATCCATTTTGGCGATGTTGGAAGCGTACCGGCTATTGAGTATATAAAGCTGCTTTTCATCATCAGGAGTGAGCGACGCCTTATTCAGTAATGATGTCATTGTGTCCACTCCCGCGGCTTTTTTAATATTGGCGTCAATCACATCATTGAGACCGGCAGTATCCCCCTTAAGGTCTGCGACCATGGAGTTGATGTATTGTTTTTCTTTTGAATGATCAGCAAAATATTCCCTTATATTTTCCGCAAAAAAGCCAAGGGATACGGCAAGAAAGATCATTAAGAATTCCAAAAAATATTCTTTGAAATTTTTCTTTTCTACCTGGGGATGGTGATGGACTTCCATAATGATATTTTAGTTTTGCCAGCCTTGCAGTGAAGGAAAGATTAAAAATATGAAATGAGTACGACTTGGAGCAAACTTGTATGATCTTCAGAGATCATCATTTTATTGGTAATTCAATAATAAATTCACTCCACTCGCCTTCTTTTGTTCTCACTTTGATTTCTCCGCCTTGTGCTTTCACAATATCATAGCTCAAGCTTAAGCCGAGCCCCGTTCCCTGACCTGTTGGCTTGGTGGTAAAAAATGGCTGAAATATTTTCTCTACTATTTTCTGCGGGATGCCATTTCCATTGTCACTAACAGTAATAGCTACACGATCTCCGTTTTTTTTTGTAGTGACTGAAATGGTTGGCTCATAATTTTCAGTTTGCTGTTTCTTCTTTTCAGTTACTGCATAAAACGCATTGTTATATAAATTTAAAAGCACCCTGCCGATGTCCTGCGGAACGATATTTATTTTGCCGAGCGTCGCATCGAGATCAGTTTTTGTTGATGCATTAAATTCTTTATCCTTTGCTCTTAAACCATGATAGGAGAGTCGTAAATATTCTTCTGCCAGTGCATTAATATCTGTCGGTTCTTTTACACTGGCTCCTGAGCGGGAGTGTTGTAGCATTCCTTTGACGATGGCATCGGCGCGCCTTCCGTGGTGGTTTATTTTTTCTTCATTGGCAATTACATCTGTCGCAATTGCTTTTACTTCTTTCAAATTTCCTTTATCTGCTTCTTCTTTTAATTCAGTAAGAAGCTCCTGGTTCACGTCTGAAAAATTATTGACAAAATTTAAAGGGTTCTGGATTTCGTGTGCAATTCCTGCAGTGAGTTCACCAAGCGAAGCCATTTTTTCAGACTGAATGAGTTGGGTCTGTGCCGATCTCAGTTCACCCAGCGCAAGTTCGGCCCTTCGCTTTTCTTCCTGGAGTTGGTTCGTCCTGACCTGCACTTTTTGTTCAAGCAGTACTTTTTCCCGGTTCAATTTTTTTATCCTCCACCTGATAAAGCGTTGCATGAAAAAAGAAATGATGATCAGGTAGCAGACATAAGCCCACCAGGTCCGGTACCAGGGAGGCAGGATCTCGAATCGGTATTCAAGTTCGCCAGGCTTTGCAACGCCAGGATTAAATGCTCTTAGCTTAAAAGTATATTTGCCTTCATGCAAATTTCCAAAACCAGCGATGGTTGATTTACTGATATCATTCCAGTTGTTATTATATCCTTCAAGCAGGTATTGGTATTCAACAAGCTCGGGTCGCCCAGGTTCTATGGCAGAAAAATCAAAAGAGATCGTGTTATATTTATATGGAAGCTTAAGACCTGTTGGGAGTGAAATGAAATTAGTCAAGGAGTCAAAAGCAACTGCACTATATTTTTCTTTAATGCTGTCCCGTTCTTCAGCTCTTAAGAGTTTTTGATAAAGCATTTGCTCTTCATTGACATTTGCCAGGATAACGGAGCTATCGGTTTTTGCGGTGTCTGTTTTCAGGTCATGCCAGGGGACAGCTTCCCCGTTTATTTTTATTGAGTTTATGGATAATAGAGGTGTGTTGGTGTTTTTTCTGAGTTCCTGCTGATCAAATCGGACCAGTTTGTCTGAAGTTCCCGCCCATAAAATATTCCCGCTGTCCACAAAGAGGGAATTGGTATAATTGATCTCTCTTACAGGAAACCCATTCTTATAACCATAATTCACAAAAAAGCCGGTATAGTTAGCATACAGATAACTGTTATCCAGGGGAATGTCGCTACTGAAAATGGAGTCTTCTGCCCCTTTTTTCTTGGGTCTGAACTCAAGCCCACTAAGACCCAATCGAGTTCCTGCCCAGATGACCCCTTTTTTGTCCTCTTTGATATCTGAAACCAAATTATCCGGAAGACCTTGGTCATGAGAAAAAGTAAGAAAACTTTTGCCATCATAGCGGCATATTCCTGAGCCGTTTGCAAACCACAGGTAATTATGACCATCTATCCAGCAACCCAACATGCCCAATGTTTTGGAACCTTGAGGCTTTCCATAATTAATAAAAGAGCTGCCATCATATTTAAATATATCGCCTTCATCAAGACATAACCAGATATTCCCGTCCTTGTCGGCCTTTACCTCATGAACATTGCCGGTCGATATCAAAGTGTCGATGAAAAAGCTTGTAAAAGTCTTTCTGTCATGGCTTAGCTTGCAAACTCCACCACCAAAAGTCGCAAACCATATGTTTCCATTTTTGTCCTGCGCAATACTCCATGCGGTGTTTGCTGAGAGTCCCTGTGCAGTAGTATAAGATGTAAAAGATCTGCCGTCAAAACAAGAGACACCGTCATAGGTTCCAAACCACATATTGCCATCACTGTCCTGATAAATGTCACCAATATTATTGCCGATAAGCCCCTGATTTTTAGAAAAGGTCGTAAAAGACTTGCCATCGTAACTTGTGACACCATTATCGTAACCGCCGAACCATAAATCGCCATCACGTGACTGGAAAATGGCGTTAATGCTGTTTGATGGCAGACCCTGCCCCTTGGTCATGGTAATAAAGCCATTCCCGGGGTATTTGCAAATACCTTCTTCCGGACTTGAAATCCAGATATTGCCTGATCTGTCTTTTACAATACTGGAGATGTTATTGCTTGCAAGCCCGTTTGATCTTGTATAATTCATAAATGTATTCCCATTATATTCTGATACGCCTCCATTATTTGTTCCGATCCATATGTGATGATCTGCGTCCTCCAAAATGCTGGTGATGTTATTGTCTAAAAGTCCATCAGCCGTTGTAAAATTCTTAAAACTCTTTCCGTCATATAAAGAAATCCCCTTTTTTGTACCTATCCATATTATCCCCCCCTGGTCTTCCAGCAAACAGGAAATATGATCTCCTGGCAAACCATTTGCCATGGTAAAATTCGTGAAAGATCTTCCGTTATAGAGGGAAACGCCACTGTCGGTACCGATCCAAATATTTCCATTTTTATCAGTAAGCAGGGCGAAAGCGCTTTCATTGATCAAACCATCTGAAGTATGGAAACTTTTAAAGTACTTGCCGTCAAAGACTGAAAGACCGGATTCCGACCCCATCCAGATATTGTTTTTTTTATCCTGGGTAAAACTTTTGAAAACGCAGCATGTAGGCAGGTTTGAACTGGATGTATACAGGCTGGAATATCTTGTAAAACGCCTACCATCATATTTGGTCACACCGTTCCAGCTGCCAAACCAAAGAATACCTTCCTTATCCTGGAAGATGGAAAAAATCTGGTCATCCACCAAACCATTTTCCATGGTATAGCCAGTAAACGTCCTGCCATTAAAACAAGACACACCGCCATCTTCTGTTCCAAACCAGAGGTTGCCATCCCGGTCGCAGAAACTTGATTGTACATTGCTTTGCGCCAGTCCGTCTTCTACGTTGTAGGATTTCATGGGTATATTAAAACCAGCTTTGATTACCACTGGCGGGGTCAGGTCAATCTTGTTTTTACCTTTCCCGTAGCTGGTCCCTGGCTTAACGGGCAGCGTAATGACCAGCGGAGGGGGACAGGTATCCAGCAAGGTCACCAAAGGGGGTTTATACATTTTGACCGGAACAGGTTTTGCTGCCACCAGATTACTGGTCACAGATAAATCATGCCGCGCATTTTCCTGTTGATGGCAGCCAAAGACAAGCAGGATCAGGGCAAGGTAAGCGCTGCAAATTCCCTGGTTGAAGAAACGGAAGCCTGCAAATTTTTTCATGCAACAGTTATTGGTAAATCAATGATAATTTTGCTGGATTCACCAGCCCCTGTTTCCACTTTTTATCCTCCTCCCTGTGCTATGATGATGTCATATCTCGAACTCTAGCCGAATCCCGTTCCTATTATCAACACATTTCTCTGCTAACGGTTCTTTATTTATTTCAGGAAAATCATTAATAAAATTCAATGGACATTGAATTTCGTGCGCAATGCCGTCATTAGGCACACCCAGGTAAGTCATTTTCTCCAGCTACACATCGATCAGTATTTTTATTATAAATAACCTTATGTTACTGCTAATTGAATAATGAATGTTATTTCTTCATTTTCCCTGGTCCAAGCAATTCATATTTTCTAACGGAAGAGCGATAAGAATGATTAAAAATATGAAATGAATATGAATTTCTTATCAGATCATTCTTATAATTTCAAAACTATTGGTAGATTCGCGGCTGGTAATTTTTCTCTCAAGCGGACGATTTCTCTCCTCGAGTTCAAAAATCTTTATTCACATTGTATTCAAAAGGACTTAGAAAAAATTATGCATTTCGGAATCTGCACTTATGGCTCACGCGGGGACACGCAACCTTATATCGCCCTTGCTCTGGGGCTAAAAAGCAGGGGACATGTGATCACCCTTTTTGCGAACGAGAATTTCTCCGGCATGATCACCTGTTACAATATTGATTTTTGTCCATTGCCGGGAGACATGGAAGAGGTGGTGCATTCTCCTGAGGTCCTGGGAATTTTAAGATCGGGGAATATGATCCGCTTTCTTCGGGAATTGCAAAAGGTGGGCAGGAAATTTCAACCTGCTGCCAATGCAGCCATGCTCAAAGGAGCGTCTGGAGTGGATGTGCTGGTTGCAAGCCCGCTCGCGATGATCTGGGTATATTCAATCGCAGAAAAGCTGGGTAAAAAATGGGCGGTCGTACAACTCAGCCTGCCTACAGTCCCCACCAGGGAATTTCCTTTCGCTGGTCTTTCATTTTTTGATTTTTCGTTATACAATATTTTTACTTATAAGCTGATCCACAGTATCTATTGGAAGCTAAATAAGAAGGATGTTAATGGGCACCGTGCCTTGCTCGGACTCCCTGCATTAAAAACCCCGATCCAAAAAAAAATGAATGCACAAAAGATACTCAATCTTTATGCACTCAGCCCCTCGCTTATTTCCCGCCCTGATGATTGGCCGGATGAAGTTCAGTTGACTGGTTTTTTTGCTATTTCGCAATCCCAAAGAATCGCTGGCGGGAACGAGGAACCGGATGCAAAACTTATCGAGTGGCTGGCAGCAGGTGCACCACCGATCTATATAGGATTTGGAAGCATACCGATACCGGACACTGACAGATTTTCGGGCATCCTGCACGAACTTTTGGATAATACAAATGAGCGTATTATTTTTTGCCAGGGTTGGTCTGAACTTCCGGACCTGCCCCGCCATGAAAATTTATTTGCAGTAAAAGCGATCAACCATGAATGGTTATTCCCCAGGTGCAAGGCAGCGGTCATCCATGGTGGCATCGGCACACTTGCTGCAGTGCTTCATGCAAAAATACCTGCGATCGTGGTATCCATTTTCGGTGACCAGCCCATCTGGGGGAAATTCATCCAGCAAAAGGATCTCGGGGTTCATATTCCATTTAAAAAACTCACCACTAAAAAATTGCTTGATGCCATCGAGATATCGCAGATGGCACAGGTAAAACACAACGCCAACATCATGGGAGAAAAGTTGCAGAATGAAGATGGAGTGACAACGGGAGTGGAGATGCTGGAAAAATATTTTGGCACCTTATCTCAGCCAGCACAGCTTACATAAATCATTCCATTGATATAAAATCTGCTTCGTCCTGATCACGATTTCCTTTCTTTGTGATAGCATATTGCTGGTCAATCACTCAACATGCTAAAGGAAATTTAACGGTTCAGTATATCGTATTTTAATCAAAAAATGGGAGAAGATGGAACAGGTATGCATTTCCGTTACATATTTTGCATCCAAAGAGAAAAATCGGACTGCTATCATTTTTGGGTATTATTTCACAGCCTCAAAAGTTTCAGCCATAAAGGGAAAATTAGCGCACGCATTCTCTAATTTTTTTACCTCCATGTTTTTGTAGTAAATCAATTCTGTTTCCTATTGTGTGCTAATGCAGTGGGTGATTTTGGTTACAGGTCGAAGTTAGTCTTTGTTTACTTCTACAATTTTAATCGCTTGTTCAAGTTCACGGTCTCTTTTCTCGATCAGATCTTCAATCGATGGGTAAAGCGGGAAATCTGGCTCGATGCTCACTAAATTCTTTGCCAGTGGTTTTACCGCCATCGTGTATTTGACAAGGGGGAGACGAATATCGATCCCGGTTGCGGGAAGGATAACGTGTATCTCATCGCCGGATACATTGCCATAATATCCGCCGCCAACAACATCGCCGATGAAAAGCCCGCGCCGGTTTGTCTTGACGATTGAAGAAAATTCAGCGCTTGCAGAAAAACTTCTTCCGTCAGCCAACACGAATAATTTTCCAGAATAATTGTTCTTCTGTGGTTGCTGAATCTGAAGGTTTGGATGATCCTTTTCTGAGAATTTCTCCTTGATCGTTTCCTGCGAAAGATAATAGCGAAAAGGTCTATCTGTAAGGTATGAATAGAGTAGTTCGCCATTGTTGTCATTCCCTCCCTGGTTGCGGCGGATATCGATAATTAATTTTTTTACATTTTTTTGCCGGATGTCCGTGAAAGCGGAATCTAAAAAGGAATGAAAATTCTCCTTAGTCTGTTGCAGGAACCCGTCAAAAAAACTCCTTATCGTCAGCACCGCGGTACTTCCTTTTTCGTAATGGAGTTCAAGATATTTTCCTGGTCTATTATAAGGAGATGCGCATAAGATCTCTTTAAATGGAGCACTATTGAGAGTAGAAGTCCCCACTTTTTCCTTAATCGTCCGATAAGTGATCGTATACTTGTCGCTCACTCCAAATAAAAGCTGATAATAGTAGTTGAAACCTTCTGGCAATTCAGTGTCCTTATGCGATGTGATAAAACCATCTGATTGAACATAATCGTAGGTTCTTCGAATTATTTTCTGCATCGTCACTCCATTGATCGATAATAATTCAGTTCCGCGCAAAGCAGTATCCTGATTGTTACAATAAATATAAGCGCGGTTGTGAATGAACACCACAAGAGCTGGAAAGAATTTTCCCTTATCAGTCCATTCAGCAAATACAGTTTTAGGCGGGTTGGCATTGGTATGTCCATCGCCGATCGCAGCGATGATATAAGCCACTCGCGTGAAAAATTCTAGATCTGTCTCACTATCCCGTATCGACGCATAACAACTGTCAAAAATTTGATCCATGATTACTTTGCTGCGATAGCGATATAGTCCCGGATGATTCTTCTCCAAGGTGTCTCGCAGGATCAAAAAATCTTTTTGCAATAATGGCTTTGGAATGTGTTGGTCGTAATGGGGTATTTGGGCCTTTGCAGAAAAAAAATAACCCAGTATCAATATGGACATCAAGAAATTGCTTTTCATTTAAACGTTTTATAGTTGGACCGACGTTGTAGGCAATTGTTGCACGTGATGTGCATTATAATTGGAGTTTTTCCACAGTTTTTATGAGGGCGTGATTTATATACCCAGAATAAAATGGGCATTATAGAAAAATTTTTTGTAGGCGGTCAGATGATAAGAGGTTCAATAGCGCATAGCCGAAAAAGGCAAATATCCAATGAAATCAAATCCCTTTTTCGATAAGGGTCGGTGATTTTAAAATTCATATACCTAAACAGAGTCTGTTACAACGGGGCGCACTTTTTTGAAATGAATCAACCAAAGAATTTTACAAAAGCAGGAATTACGCAAAATCTTTTTAATCACTTCGATTAGATTCGAGACTATTGTTCGATAATTTCTCCTGAAACAGTACCATCTGGATTAAAAAACCGCATCCCGTTAGAATTTGATCCTGTTATCACACCCATTGGAATATTGCTAAATGTTGCAGTAATCTTGCCATTGGTAATTGTTACATTCACCGTGCCTCCTCCGGTTGATTCACATTGCAATTGTCCATTGGAATAAAATTCAACGTCACATGACGGTGTAGCATTATTAAATGGCGGATAATCAAGTACGGCATATGAATTAGAATCTGGCTTGGTGCTAAAATTGATCATTAACCATATTTGCGGACTATATGGATCGTCAACACTCTGAAGCGTTAGATCTGCGTAGGTGGTGGAATTGCCAATGAAATGAGAATTAGAAAGACTCCAGGTCCAATTTGATTTTGGGAGGGTTAGGGAGGATTTGGATTTATTACATCCATTCATGAATACCAATAGAAACAAAATCGAAGCGAGATGGATAAAGTATTTCATGGTTCGCGAAGTTAAATGTTTCAAAATTTGTGTAGCAAGAAAGGCAAATTTAGCGAACTCATCAATCAATGATCTGATTAAGCATTTATTCTAAATACAATCGCGTCAATCATAAAACCCCGTAAACTTTTCGCCGGGTTTGTTATGCTGCTTTAAATATCTGAAAACTCAACGTTATCATGGCAATCATTAGTGCAACAACAGCCGAAATTATGAAATACCAATAATTCAGTGTTACTTTCTCTGCAAAACCTTCCAGCCATCTGAAATTATTCTGTTCTCAAACTCTTCACTGGGTTTGCCATGGCTGCTTTGATGGATTGAAAACTGATAGCTATTAAAGCGATCACTACCAAAAGAAGAGCTGTTAAAGCAAACATCCATCCACTGATGTGTATCCGATAGGCAAAATCCCTCAGCCATTTATTCATTGCCCAGTAAGCCAGGGGCGTTGCAATTACACACGCGATAATTACCAATTTCAAATAGTCTTTACTAATCAATTGTACAATGCTGCCGACACTTGCACCCAATACTTTCCTTATGCCTATTTCTTTTACTTTAACCTGTGCCGTATAAGTTGTCAAACCAAACAGGCCAAGGCATGAAATAAAAATGGCGATGGCTGCGAAAGTTGTAAACAAAGTACCAGTCCGCTGTTGCGATTGATAGTGCGATTCAAATGTCTTATCAAGGAAATCGTAAGAGAAAGGTGTGTTGTTTGCATATTTTTTATACTGCAACTCTACTGCTTTGATGGCTGCCTGAGCACCCGCACCTGTTGTTCGTACATATAAAGTGTTCTTTAATCCAGACGTTCTAATTAATAAAGGACCCACGGGATCTAGCAGCGATTTAAAATTAAAATCCTTTATTACACCAACTATTTCTCCATTGGCAATGCCATAACCAATCTTTGTACCGACGTAAGGAGGTTTCAAACCCATCGCTTTTACGGCAGTTTCATTTAAAATATATTTATTTTCATCAGAAGGCGTTTCGCTAAAATTTGTTCCCGCAATGAGTTGGTACTTCATCGTAGGTATAAACTTTTTATCTGCAGATACACGCCAAAGCATAAACGGAACATTTCCCTCTTTACCATCCCAAACAATATCTCCTGATACCTCGGTTACGTTTGTAATATCTTTTGCGCTGCTAAACGAAACATTTAGTAGGTTTTTTTGCAATAGCAATTCATTTTCTATAGCGGAAGCATTTTTCGTTGCTTCTGCCGGAAATGAAACCGTAAAAACATAGTTCTTATCATACCCCAAATCTTTATTCCTTATATAAGCCATTTGTTTTCCCATTATGATTGTAACAACCAGCAGTATGAATGAGATGGCAAATTGAAGAACCACTAACGATTTTCTGAATGAAGCCACTCTAATACCCAAAAAGCTTTTTTCACGTACTGCGCCTAAAGGATTAAAGGATGATAATAAAATTGCCGGATAAATGCATGAAATAAGTATTGTTCCAAACAATACGCAAACCAATATTTCTAACATGGAAAAATTGGCCAGGGAAAGAATTAATTGTTCGCCTGTGATTCTATCATACAATGGCTTCAACAAATTGATTAAAACAAATGCGATGAAAATAGCAAACCCGAAAGTCAGGACTGTCTCAGTAATGAATTGCAAAAATAATTGTCCTCTTTTCGCACCAATGATTTTTTTTATGCTTACCTCTTTAATCCTTGTGAGCGCCCGAGCCGTAGACAGGTTTACGTAGTTAATGCTTGCAATGACCAATATTAATATCGCAACGAGAGTCATTATTTGTACCATTTGTAATGCAGCATGATCTCCATCAATTCCTGTAAGATGAAGGTCTCCTAAATTCTGCAATTGGAAAGTTGTTGAAGTTTGACCATTTCCCATAGCCTTAAATAACTGTGTAAGTTTTGTTTCAATACTTGAAGTATTGGCATTTGGATTTATCAGAAGGAACGTTCTGAAGCTATAGTCGTTTATGTCTTCATCGATTGTTTTCCAGCCGTGATTGCCACCGTGGTTAGCGAATTGTTGAGCATAATAATCTAGCGGAAAAATAGCATCGTATTGCAGAGAAGAATTATGAGGGAAGTTCTGCAAAACGGCAGTCACCGTAAAATTGTTATTATCAAACCGTACAGTTTTGCCAATAGCATCGTCTGTGTCAAATAATTTTTTGGCCGTTGACTGTGTGAGTGCGACAGAGTGCGTATTCGGCAAAAATGCATTTTGACCACCATGCAACAAGGCGTACTTGAAGAAGCTTAAAAAATTACTGTCTGCATAAACAATATTGTTGTTGTCAAATACTTTTGTTTGATCACTATTAGATAACATTTTATCGGACAAGGTTGGATTTTCATTGTCACTCGCTAATCTTAAAACAGAAATTACACCAGGAATTTTTTTCGCCACTACAGATAATGGCGCAGGTATCCCTTGCCAGGCAAGTGATTTCCGTTGTAAAAAAGTAATGTGTGAATTTACCTGGTAGATATTTTTATACTCCCGGTTAAATCTATTGTAGCTAAATTCATACTGAACCCAAAGCAGCAGCATAATCCCTGTTGCAAGCCCCACAGCGAGTCCGCTTATGTTTACAATACTGTAAAATTTACTGGCTTTCAAATTCCGCCATGCAGTTTTAAAATAGTATTTAAGCATAAAAAGAGATTATTTGCTTTCTCAGCAACAAAAAGACCAAGATCGTTTTTAATTGTGTCTTAATCAATTAGTAGAATATCAGTGAAGTATTATGCACGATTTTGATACAGTTCTTGTGCGGTTATGATCGAATATTGTCTCGTCCTGGAAAAACTATACAGGTGGTATCGTCCTGAAAATAACTGTCAGTTCTATATATGGGTGCTTCATCAACAAAAAGCCATTATTGTTTTTTGGTTGCGGATTCTTGAATGAAAGCAATCTGAAAGGTGTTTAAAGTTTTCTGATGTCTCCTTTAGGATTGATCGCCAGATTGCAGAAGTTATCGGAATGGAAGACATGTGACTGATTTTGGTTTATCAGTATTAATTTAATAGGGTGAGAAATCAATTTGGGAAGTTCTAACGGAAAGCAATTAATATTAAAATCGATAAGAACGCAAGCTATTTTGGAGGTGCGAAACGATTTTTCCTATAAGAATTTTTAATTGCAATTTTGCCATCCCTAAAAGTAAATAAATCACATCCAGTCACTTCAACTTTACTTCCATCTGATTTTGTTCCAGTGAAAAGCCATTCGGAAAAACCTCTATCGCCTAAAACAAAGTGGTAAGCATTTCCCCAATGGGCGTCATGAAAAATGGCAAAAACATTTTCAAAGGCTTTCTTTACTTCATCCTGTCCAATAAATTTCTCGCCGTCGGCTTTATCACCTGCAGATGCCTCGAAAATACAATCCTTTGTCATGAAGGACATTATTGCAGAGAGGTCATGTGCGTTGAAGGCATTAACAAACGAATCAAGGAACTTAACTGTTACTGGCGGATTTGTAGATTGGGCTGAAGCTAGAATCGGAAGCAATACAGCGATTAAGAATCTTGAAGTTAATTTGCGCATTTTGTATCTGATTTAAAAATTATTGAAATGAAGGGGATAGATTTTATCCTTATGAGTGAAATTGGACTATTTGGTCTTCTGTCATCATCATAGATTGTCGCTATACAATAGCAGGCAACGGTCAGGGCTTTCTGCTGTGCTGATATTCGGTGATTCGTCAGTCCGGACTGCTGATGAGTAAAGTTAATGAAGATGATAACAAATTCTGTTGCTCGGCTTTAGTTGTTCTGTAAGCTCCGCCAAGGGAGGAGGGCAAAGCCAATTTATTTGACATGCCCTTGATGATAGACCTGGTTATTTGGGAAATCAATTTTTTTTAAATATTCTAAAATATCTTGCGCAGCTTTTTGACTTGCAGAATCAGTACCAACGTTAATTTTACTAAGGAGGGAAAATATATCTGGAGATCTGCCTTTAACTCCTCCCTCGATAGGGCTAGGTATCGGGAACTTTTTATCAACTATAAGATATCTCGCAACCAAAATATTTTCAAATCCGTTGAAAAAAAGTTCATACCAGACCATATAGATATTTTCGTTGCGAAAGTATATGTTTGCTCCATTATCTATTAAAATCTTTGTACAAAGCAGGTTTGAAGTAGCCTCAGATAATGGAACAGTCATGCTCAGCGTATCATTATCTCTTCTATTAAATGAAGTATCATTAACGTTTGCGCCATATTTGATAAGTTCTTTTAAAATGCCGGCTGTATTTTTTTTTAAGGGTATGTATTTTGTTGCCTCCAATATTGGACTGAGATTAAATGAATCTCTTTTATTCACATCCGCTTTTTCTTTTAGTAAAGCTTTCACTGAATTGAGTTTGTCATTACCGACCGCTAACATCAGCAATGTTCTTCCAAATCTTGGTTCCTGAAAATTTAGATCATATTTCCCACTCTCAGCAAGTCGTTTTATGGTCTCTACCTCTTCATTTTTTACTGCTTCCGCTAGTTTTTCATTTGGAGTATTATTGAAAAGACTAAATTGATAGGCCTCACCAAAGCCCGATCTTTGGGCGCAACTGGATATATGAATAATGAATGCAAGTAAGAATATAATTTTGAAAGGCTTCATATCATTATTGATTGCTTAATTTACATGCGAAAAGCCACTCAAACGATTAATCCGAGCGGCTTTTGAAATTTGTAGCCAGAAGGGGGAAATTAGCGAACCCATTAATCAATGAATTTATTGCATTTTCTAATTTTTGAACATTACTTTTTTGCAATTTAGTAAATAAGGATATCTGTATGTAAATAATTCTTTAAAGCCTAACATTCGCTGAGAGAGTTTGGAAAAAATTATTTTTTGTCTGTCGATCAATCAAGTAACGTTCCACTAATCAATCTTACTGATTTGCATTTCTCCAAAGTGGAACCACTTGTTTATTGTCGGATCTCCTTCGTAAGCTACAGAAGCTTCTCCAAAAGAAACAATCCTTATTGCATCAGAAACATGCAGTCGGAAACTCGCTTTACCGAACGCTGTTATTTTAGTGGTATGGTTATCTATAGCAACAGTGTTGATCCTGCTTTCCCCATAAGAAGTATATTTCTGATGACCAATTGAGCCCGTTTTGATATTTAGCTCTCCGTCACCATAGACAGAAGCCTTGAGCTTCCCGAGGTTTACTTCATTTAAAAAAACATGCGGGTTGCCATACATTTTTAACCTGAACTTCTTGCCGGCTAAGAGGCTTTGGCAGACTTGGGTCTCATCGCCCCGTATCGAAAGTGCTTGAAGGGCTTTATAATTTATGGTAGCCGCCACCACCGTGCCATGATAAATAGCACGCCTCCCGGTATACCCATCGTCTTCATTTTTAGTGATCTCTTTGGCACCTTCTAAATAAACGCGCAGGGTTTTACCATTCACTTCAATATGTATTTTATCTATAGGAGCGCTGCACTTTTCAATAACTACATTTTCTTCATTTCCTTCAACAAATGTGACTTGAATGTGCGGGCTAACTATTATTTTTTCGAAATGGCGTACCGATATTTTTGTTTGCGCGAACGCTGCGGTACACATAAAAATTATAGCAATCGTAATACTGTGTTTTGATTTTAGCATAAAATATTTTTACAAGTTTATTTTTTATTTTTTTCACTTTCGAGCTCTTTGATTCGGCCTGCTGCATAATTATTGTTTGGATTGAGTCTGACCACTTTTTTGAAAGTTTCAAGAGCCAAATCTTTTGCGCCGGCTTCATCATATGCTTCAGCGAGACCTTCATATGTCATTGAGCTTTCCGGATGTTCCGATACGTTGAATGTAAAAATATCAATGGATTGATTTTTCATCTTCTTTCCTAAAAGAATAAACCCGAGATCATTCACATCACTTTCGGGCAAGAGAAAAGATGTATCTCTTTGTTTTAGAGCGTGTGCAATTTCAAGAGCATGATCATAGCCTTGCTTGTCCAATTCAGACCAAAAAGCCAGCATGTTCTTTTTTTCATAAAATTCATAACCATTCCAAATGGGCGGCCACCAGGTTTGTTTAGGAAAGAAAGCATTCAATAAATCAGTGGTGATATGTAATCCCCAATTACTATTGGTGAAGTAAACGAACGCCTGTTTTTTATTTGGATTGACAATGCAAAAACCTTTGAAGTTGCCATTATCAGCCCACTGCCATGCCCACCGGCCAGTTTCATTTTCCTGCAAGCCCATACCGAGACCCCACCAGATATGATTATTCGCTTCCGTAACCCTGTGGTGAAACCATCTGGCTTCTGTTTGCTTTTCAAACATCATTTGCCGAGTCTGAGGTTTTAACCCGGTACCATTAATCAACGCGCGTAAGAAGACCGCATAATCATGCGCACAACTTAATAAACTTGCAGCAGCCATTTGCTTTTTGTGCCCGTTAACCGCATTTGAATCGTTCCCAAATGCAGCTAATGTATCAAATTTATCAGTCCAGGTATAGCTCGAGTTTGTCATGCCCAGCGGTGTAAATACTTCCTGCTGTGCAATCTCATTCAATGATTTGTTTGTTATTTTTTCTACTGCCCGTTGCAGGTACTGAAATCCTTCTCCCGAATAAGAAAATGTACTGTCCGGAGGAAAAATAAGTTTAGCAACCTTATCGTCGCCCCAGTTAGGCAAACCCGTGGTATGTCTCAACACCATTCTTGCCGTTATTTTGGCGTAACGGTGATCCGTTGAATCGAAACGTTCATAATAGCCTGCATACCGGACTAGCGGCGTATCGAGGTTGATAACTCCTTTATCATACAAGCGCAGCACAGCGTATGCAAAAACACATTTGCTTAATGAAGCTGCCTCGAATATAGTATTTGCAGTTACTTTTTTATCCGATTCCGTACTTATCGTGCCGATATTGAAAGCCTCTTCACTCTTATCCTTTATACAAACGAGTTGTATGCCGGGAATACCGTACTTTTTCATTGACTCCTCCATAAGTTTTTGTTGAGCTAACAGTGGCAAAGAATATAGGAATGTAACAGCAACAAATATTCCC
Source organism: Chitinophagales bacterium (assembly GCA_021323755.1). Taxonomy (GTDB): domain Bacteria; phylum Bacteroidota; class Bacteroidia; order Chitinophagales; family Chitinophagaceae; genus Puia. The sequence continues at coordinate 38,805 of JAJPKJ010000042.1, forward strand.
TTCATAACAGAAAGTTTGTTGTAGTACGAACTTCATTGTATAAATGTTACAGGATAACTTTGAAGATTTAATAAATAACAAGAAACTGCCTTTCCAAAGACGAAAACAATAGCTGCTAAAGAAAAATCTTAAACAGCTTTATGATTTGTAGCGAGAGAGGGAAAATTATCGAACTCATTAATCAAGGATTATATTGCATTTTCTGGTTTTTGAGGGTTATATAGAATAACGAAATTCGAATCAATCAATTTCTCAAATTGTCATGGTTGAATTTTGGAGGAACATACAAAGCAACTTGTTTAAGAAAATAAGAATACTTTGAACTTAACTGTAATATTTTTTAATAACTTGTAATTATATTTCAAACAGGTATTGTTTATGTTGACGGTTAATGTTCCAGCTCCCGATTTTTCTCTATTCGCTACGCCCGATCAAAAATTAAGGTTAAGCGAGCTAAAAGGCAAAAAAATTATTCTTGCATTCTATCCCGCTGATTGGAGTGTTGTTTGTAGTGATCAGATGTCATTATACAATGCCACACTCAAGCTTTTTCATAAATACAATGCTGAGTTGATTGGTATTTCAGTTGACAGCAAATGGTGTCATATGGCCTTTGCCAGGGACAGGAAATTACATTTCCCTCTTTTGGCTGATTTCCACCCCGCAGGCACTGTGGCAAGGCTTTATGATGTTTATGATGAGGAGGAAGGAGAATGTAAACGTGCCCTATACGTGATCGATGAAGAAGGTGTTATTTGTTGGAATTATTTATCTCCTGTTGGAATAAATCCTGGTGCAGATGGTATCCTTGATGCTTTGGAAGAGATGTCAAAAAAATAAAAAAATGTATTGAACATGCTAAAGCCACCGGTTTCCGATAATGATCACACCCAAGGCGCAAAAAATGCCAGAATAGTGCTTGTTGAATATGGTGATTACCAATGTCCGCATTGTGGACGCGCTTACCCGATCCTAAAGAAGATTCAAAAGCAATTGGGCGATGATCTGAGGTTTGTATTTCGAAATTTTCCGATTGAAGAAAGCCACCCTGATGCTCTGAAGGCAGCAGTAGCCTCGGAAGCAGCAGCACTGCAAAATAAGTACTGGCAGATGCACGATGCTTTATTTGAGCATCAATTTGATCTGAGTAAAAAAAGTATTTTGGCTCTGGCTGAGAACTTAAAGCTCAACATTAAGCAATTCGCCTCGGATATTCAGAATCCAAAGCTGTTTCAAAAAGTAGAAGAAGATTTTGAAAGCGGTGCCAGAAGTGGCGTTAATGGCACTCCGGGTTTTTTTATCAATGGACAGCAGTACTATGATAATTGGGAGTACGAATACTTTCTAAACTATTTAAAAGGGCTGTTACAATTGAAATAGGACTATGATCCGTTAACTTTTATAACGTTGTTGATGAAGCTAACGCTGATGGCTATGTGAACAACAACAAAGCGGAAAGAAAAAGAGCAACGATCGTTTTGGGTTATTCATTGCCGTTATATTCGAAGCATCCTCGTTACCGAGTTTGAAATCATTTGGAATAACCACCAACCTCAATTATAGCATCTGCAAAATCCCGGGGAGCTTCCTGCGGCAGATTATGTCCTATGCCGCCCTTAATTATCCGGTTCAAATATTTGCCGGAAAATTTATTTGCATAGGCACTTGGATCCAAATGAGGTGCACCATTGGCGTCTCCCTCGAGGGTTATAGTAGGCACTGTAATGACCGGGGCTGTAGCAAGCTTTTTCTCAATATCGTCGTATTTTGATTCTCCCTCAACCAGCCCAAGCCGCCACCGGTAATTATGAATAACTATAGCAACATGATCCGGATTGTCGAATGATGCTGCAGAACGATCGAAGGTGGCATCATCAAAGGCCCATTTCGGTGAAGCTATCTGCCATATAAGTTTAGCAAATTCGCGCCGGTATTTGTCGTAACCTGCTCGGCCACGTTCAGTCGCAAAATAATATTGGTACCACCACTGGAGCTCAGCCTTTGGCGGCAAAGGCGCCTTGCCTGCCTCCTGGTTGCCAATCAGGTAACCACTTACAGATACAAGCGCTTTACAACGCTCGGGCCAAAGTGCCGCTATTATATTAGCTGTTCGTGCTCCCCAATCAAAACCTCCGATAATCGCCTTATCGATCTTAAGCGCATCCATCAAATTGATAGTATCGATCGCAACTACTGATTGCTGACCGTTCCGGACTGTTTCGCCGGAAAGAAAGCTTGTTGTGCCATAGCCGCGCAGATACGGAACGATCACCCGATACCCTGCCGATGCCAGTAAAGGAGCTGTATCTGCAAAGCTGTATATATCATAAGGCCAGCCGTGCAACAGGATTACGGGAGTTCCGGTTGAAGGACCGGATTCTGCGTATCCAACATTCAGCGGTCCTGCATTAATTTGCTTTATTGTTTCAAATGAATTGCTTGACATATGATTGATATGGGTTTCATCGCCATGGTTTGTGTTATAGGGTTTTGCCTCAGAAAGACCTGCGAGTGCAAATTCCGATGCAAAAAAGGTCATTGCGGCTGTACCCAAAAACCGGCGGCGGTCATATTTGAGTGCTTCAGACATACAGTTGTTAAATTTTGTTTTGAAATTGATCAGCGCAATGATTTAAATGATGCGCGCATTTCTTCAGCAAAAAGTGTTGGCTGTTCCCATGCAGCAAAGTGTCCGCCTTTAGGGAGCTTGTTAAAATAGATCAGCTTTGGATATGCCTTCCTTGTCCAACTCTCGGGCGCTGTATATATCTCGTCCGGAAATGCACTCACGGCTGTAGGGATCATTACATGTTTCGGAGCAAAAAAAGGAAGCTTGCTTTCCCAATACAGGCGGGCAGAAGATACAGCAGTGTTCGTTAGCCAATACAACGTAATGTTGTCGAGAATATCATCACGGGTGAGACCTTCCGGCTTACCATCAAAAACTCTCGCTATGAGAGAATAACTGCTCGCGTCATGGTCGAGCATCCAGGCTGCAAGACCGATGGGAGAATCTTCAAGACCATACAAAGTTTGCGGGCGGTTAGCCATTTCAGAGGCATAACCCAATCCATGTTTGTAAAAAAAGTCGAGCTGATCCCATGCCCGTTTTTCATCTGGTGAAAGACCGGACGGCGGCGGGTTACCGAACTGTAATGCTGTAGCAACATCATCCGGAACTGTTGCAGGCATATTGGTGTGGATGCCGATGAGCCCCGGAGGTGCAAGCAGAGCCATTTGCTCCGTAACTGCATTTCCCCAATCGCCGCCCTGCGCCACATACCGTGTATATCCAAGGCGTTGCATCAACACAATCCATGCATGGGCGATGCGAATAGGATCCCAACCGGTTGTTGTCGGCTTGCCCGAAAAGCCATGGCCGGGTAAGGAAGGGATAACCACGTCAAAAGCATCTTCAGCCCTCCCTCCGTAGGCAGTCGGATCAGAGAGCGGTCCAATGATCTTCAGCTGTTCGATGATCGAGCCCGGCCAACCATGCGTGATGATGATAGGCAATGCATTTTTTTGTTTGGACCGAACGTGAATAAAATGAATATCTATACCATCAATTGTGGTTATAAACTCTGGTAATGCGTTCAGTTTCGCTTCCATTTTACGCCAATCATAATCTGTCGCCCAATAGCTCGCTAGTTTTTTCATTGTTTCGAGCTGCACGCCCTGCGATGCATCCGTGACCGTTTCGTGATCAGGCCATTTTGTTGCAAGAATGCGGCGGCGGAGATCGTCGAGTGCAACCTGCGGAGTGTTTATATGAAAGGGGCGGATAGCTTCGGATGATTGTGCGCCTGCAGTCAATCCCGATGCTGCGACTACCGCACCCGTAATGATCGTGGTGGCGATAATGTTTTTTGTCTTTTCCATAACCTTGATTTTTAAAATTTGATTTAAACAAATTTTGATGAATTCTCCAATCGTCCTGGTCGGATTTTGGATGAGCTTAGACTGCAAGCGTTGTGGACTACTGTTTCAAAAGTTATTGCAGGTACTTTTTCAATTCGGCAGCTGCGAGTTCAATCAAACCTTTTACCTGCGCCGTTTCAGCCAATCCATTCAACATTCCAAAATCATGGATCATACCATTGTATCTGACTGATAAAACCTTCACACCGGCTTGCTCCAATTTTCTTCCGTATGCCTCGCCTTCATCTCTTAAAATATCGTTCTCTGCAACCTGGATCAGAGCGGGCGGTAAATCTTTCAACTCTTCAAGAGAAGCCTGCAAAGGAGAAGCGTATTTTTCTTTCCGTTGTGCCGCATCCATAGTGTACCGATCCCACGACCATTTCATCAAAGGAATGGTAAGAAAGCGTTGCTGTCCATATTGTTCATAGGAATCCTCTGTGAAACTGGTATCAGTAGCCGGCCACATCAATATTTGCAGTTTAATTACGGGTCCACCTTTATGTTTTGCCTTCATGCACAATGCAGCAGTCATATTGCCTCCTGCACTGTTGCCCGCGGCGGCCATATTTTTTCCGTTTATATTGATTTCATCGCCATGTTCTGACACCCATTTGGCCGCTGCATAAATTTCATTGATAGCTTGCGGATAATGTGCTTCCGGGGAAAGCGTGTAATTAACAAAAACAGCAGCACAATCCGATGCTACAACCAGGTCTCTTACCAAACGTTTATGTGTAGGATAATCACCCAGCACCCAGCCGCCACCATGCGTGAAAATAAAAACCGGTAATTTTTCTTTCTTCCCTTTTGGCCTTACAATGTTGAGTTTTACAGTGTACCCATCTTGAGTAATCGTTTTTTCACTTTCATCAATACCCGATAAATCGACCTTTACTGACGCCTGTAGATCTATCAATACATTTCGCGCATCCTGTTCAGACAAGGATTCTGGTGCAGGCCCTCCTGCATTCAGTGGTTTTAAGAATGCTTTCACTGCCGGTGAGAGATGCGGATCAACAGAATAATCCGGGGCTTTCTGTGCCATAGTTATAATTTTTATTCAGGACTATGTATGCGTTGGATTATTTGTGATCATTGCACACTATCGTATTCTTCGTCGGTTACGGGTTGAAGCCAAGTCGCCTGGTCATCGCCTTTGTAATTGGTGATAGCTATGTCAACCATTTTATTTGTTGCAGATGCTCCGTGCCAATGTGGTGTATTTTCGGGAGCAATTACTACATCGCCTTTTTTTAGAGTGCGTATGGGTTTGCCTTTTTCCTGGTAAAGACCTTCGCCTTCAAGTATAATTAATATTTGTCCTTTCGGATGCGAATGCCAATAGCTTCTTGTTTTTGGTTCATAAATTAGACTGCCTACTGTAAAATCATTGTTCTTGTCCCTTGAAACCAATGGAGATAAAAAAGCATCTCCAGTGAACTGATCGTTTGGTAATTTTTGTCCCGGGGGGAACATGGCTGTTGTGCTCATATTGTTTTGTTTTACATTGTAAATTCCGAGTAGGTGTTGTTCGGTTATTTTATCTTGGTCGGGTAAGAGATTTCGGTTTTCAAACTTGTAAGCAGGAGAAATGCCCAGCAGGATATTTCGCTGGGGCAAAACGAAAATATGAAAATATAACCGGAAAAATCTCAGATTTTTCCTTATTTAATTATTAACATTTTCTCTCGCCATTTGTGGCTGTTGTGCAACAAGCTAAGTAGATACCTTTATCAACAACTTAAATTCTATTAACTTTTAGAATGTTATTGGATGGACTAACGGTAATGGTTATGTAAATACCGGGAAGAAGGGAAGCTAATATATGGGATGATAAATATCGAACTTATTTAGAGTAAGCTTTTAGATTATTAGAAAGCTTTAAGTACTTCTCATTATCAATGGAAATACTTGAGTGAAAAATCTTTAACAGCTTTTGCAATGTAGCGAGAGAGGGAGTTTAACCCTCGAACTCCGGGTTATGCAATCCAATGAACTAATCTGATCAATTTATTTTGCGTTACCGAATTTGCCATCCAAAACAAATCATTCCGTTTTCAAACTCTTCACCGGGTTTGCCATTGCTGCTTTAACTGCCTGATAACCGACAGTAAGCAGTGCAATCAAGATTGCAGACATACCTGATGACAAAAAAATCCAACAACTGAAGCTGATCCTATAGGCAAAACCTTGGAGCCATTGATGTACCAAATAGTAAGCAACTGGCGATGCTATTACCATAGCAAGAACGATCAGAATGACAAACTCTCTTGCAAGCATTACAGCAATCCCTGTAACAGATGCACCCAAAACTTTTCGGATACCGATTTCTTTTGTTCTCCGTGCTGCCATATAGGTGATCAGCCCCAAAAGTCCAATACAGGAAATGAGGATTGCAACAACCATGGCAATATTCATGATCTCTCCGGTTTTTTGTTCCTTGCTGTAAAATGCGGCAATGGTTCTATCGTAAAAGCTATAATTAAAATCTTCGTCAGGGTAGATCATTTTCCATTGTCTTTCGATATTTTTTATCGTGCCATCGAAATTTCCCGGGGTTTTCCCATTTGTCGAGAGCTTAACGCTGATCATTCCTCCGCGATATTTGGAAGCGGCGATACAAACAGCTACTATAGGTTTATTTAGGGGCTGGGAATGAAAATCCTCCAATACTCCGACAACCTGACCCGAGCGAAAAGGAATAAACTGTGTTTTCATAAAGCTTCCTTCCTGCACAAAATGACCAACTGCTTCACCCGGTCTTTTGAACCCCAGCTGTTGAGAACAAGTTTCATTGATCAGGAATTCAATTGAAGAATCTTTTCCAGTAGGTGCAACAAAATTGCGCCCGGATAAGATTTTGAGTCCGTATAGAGAAATGAATTCATCGTCAGCATCCAAATATTGTGGCTCTGTCTGCGTCTGTTTATCTTTACATAAAATGGACGGACCACTCCTGGGAAAGGCGGTCTCAGGAGGATCATCGCTCACGCTAACTTTTTCAACGCCCGAAAGATGTCTGATCTTATCTGCAAGAAGATAATCATCCGTTTTCTGATGGTTGGCTGCATTAAAAAAATTAATGATTGCGTCTTTATTAAATCCCAAATTTTTAGTTATCAAATAGTGAACTTGCTGACCTATCATGATAGTTCCAATAATGAAAATTATGGAAACGCTAAATTGAAATACGATCAGGATCTTACGAAGCGGGCTTCTCTGATTTGAGATTTGCGATGCCGCTCCCATCAGGGATTGCACTGGTGAATAAGAGGATAAAACTTTTGCCGGATAAAGACCTGATAAAACTGTAGTGATGATGGCAATTGAAAACAGGAACAGCAGTAAGGATGGGCTAAACAAGTCAATACTGACACCATCAGGGATCATAGCGGGAAAAGCCTTCAATATGAGTCTGGTGATCAACATTGATATAACAATCGCAAGCAAAACCAAAATAAATGTTTCGCTAAGGCATTGCAAAATCAGCGCAACCCTGTTACTCCCCAATACTTTCCTTATCCCTATTTCCTTGGCCCTGCGTATAGATTGGGCAGTAGATAGATTAATGAAATTGATGGCTGCGATCACCAGCACGAGCACGGCAATTCCCATTAAGGCATATAGTGTATGTAAGTCGGATTGTATCGTATAAAAATCAGAGCCATAAACAGGATTGAAGTGCATATCGGAAAGCGCCTGCAGGTGAATACTTCTGTTCACATTTGCAAACTTGATGTGTAAATTATTTTCTATATTAAGGAGTGAGGGTACTTGGTTTGCTATTTGCGCGGGGCTGATTCCCGGTGACAATTTTATGAAAGCTTGGCCAAAATCATTCCAGAGCCATTTGGATGGATCTGTGACTGCTGAGAAATAGGGAGGTCTATTTAAAAAACTGTGCTCAATCGTGGAAAGGGAAATAAATTCTTTAAAAACAAAATCTGAATTTTTTGGATAATCTTTTACGATCCCAGATATGGTCAGCCGAAGGGAATCGTTGTATACGATCTCCCTACCTATAACCTCAGTCAAAGGAACAGAACCAAAATAGTCGTGCACTTTATTTTCACTAAGTACGACTTTAAAAGGATCAGAGAGCGCCGCTGATGGATTACCTGCAAGCCATTCATATTTAAAAATATCAAAGTAAGCTGGTTCGGTGATGATAATATCTGAAACCACTTTTGAGGGGTCGGGGGTAGGAAATATTTTTATATTTCCATCTTTTGTCTTGACTGAAACTCTAAAATAATAATTAAAAAAATAAGCTGATTTTTCAATACCGGTAAAATGACTTTTTATGAACGATGCTTCTGAATAAGAAATCAGTGGAAAATGATTTTCACCATTAATGTCGCGAGTATCCGTTACTGCACGGTAAATTCGATTCATGTCTGGCTGAAAATGTTCATACCCCAATTCAAAACTAGCAATCAGATAAATGCTTATACAGGCACTCAGCCCTATCGCAAGACCAGCTATATTGATTATTGAATAAAACTTGTTGCGAAGCAGACCTCTTAGTGCGGTGTTGATATAATTCTTGAGCATTTGAAAAGATTAATTACTTCGCAGCAACTAAAAGACCAAAATCAGTTTTGATTGTTTCATAACAGATTAGGCAAAACTAACAATTTAAAAATGCACGATTTTGATACAGATGTTGTTCGTAAATGGGCATGTGGTACTGATAATCTTTTATCAGATATTAATTTAATAGGTTTAAGAAATAAACTTGGTAAGTTTTTAAGATGGGATGCGGCTGAAATAAAACATCGTATGTTTGTCGACGTTAGTGTAATTCTACATGTGGATGATGATGTACTTCCATTTTTTGATAATTATTTCAATTAAGATCGTATATCCGGTTCAGCAAGTCAATCAGTCGGTTTGCATTTTGCAATTGCAATCCTAAATGATAAGTGTAAAATTTTTTCAGTCCCACATTCATAGTCGCTATTGTATTGAAAAGCTCAACTACCGAAGCTCTGTTTCCGCTGACAATTCGTGATGTCTCTGTTAAATTATCCGGTTCAAGTAATTTATGGTATAAATTAAAAATCTGCCACTGAAAATAATTAATGTAGTCAGTGTTTTCATCAAGCACACCATTGAAATCATAATAAGCAAAAATGCTATCCACCACATTCTGCTGTTTAACAAGCCTGAAACCATCAGCACTTTTCATTTGGTCAAATGCAACTTTGCTGATCCTGAAAAAATCGAAACCCATAGCTGAGTCTATGCATAAAAAAAATTCTTTGAGGGTTTTTGTGTCTGTTAAATCCCGGTAACGAAATTTGTCTAAGCTGTCCAGGCCCCGTACTCTTGATTTAGTGAACTTAATAATTTCGCGGAGGTGAATGGTATCTGTTTTTAGATTCGATACAATTGTTTCCATATTTCTTGTCACTGTCTCACGGTTAACAATGCCTTCCCTGATATTCTCTGCAACGAACCCCATCGTTACTGCAAGAAATATCATTTAGAATTCCAGAAAATATTCTTTGAAATTTTTCTTTTCTACTTTGGGGTGATGATGGACTTCCATGTTTGCAGTTTTCTTGATTTAGCTTATTGGCAATTCTAATATGAAATTACTTCCCTCGTTTTGTTTTGTATCTACTTTTATTTCCCCTCCATGTGCCTTCACAATATCATAACTCAAACTCAAGCCCAATCCAGTTCCCTGACCTGTTGGTTTTGTGGTGAAGAAAGGCTGGAAGATTTTATCAATTATTTTTTGCGGAATGCCGTTGCCGTTATCCATAACCGTTAGTACAACCTTATCTTTTATCTTTTTTGTGCTCACTGAAACAGTAGGTTCATATCCTTCAATCTGTTGCTTGCTCTTTTCATTAACTGCATAAAAGGCATTGTTGAATAAATTAACTAACACACGAACTATATCCTGTTGAACTAGAGGAATTTTGTCAATGCTTTCATCAAATTCTGCTTTCAGGTTAGCTTGGGATAATTTATCTTTTGAACGAAAACTGTGATAACTTAATTTTAAACATTCTTCCCCTATTCTATTGAGATTTATAAGTTCTTTTTGACCTGAACTTTTTTGTGAATGCTGTAACATACCTTTTACGATTGCATCTGCTCTTTTACCATGATGATTTATTTTTTGTTCATTCTCTTTTATATCATTCAGGATTTCTTTGGCATCAATAATATTTCCTTTCTCAATTTCTTCCCCGGCTTCTTCTATTAATTCTGAATTTACATCCGAAAAATTGTTAATAAAGTTCAATGGGTTTTGAATTTCGTGCGCAATGCCAGCAGTAAGTTCGCCAAGTGAAGCCATTTTTTCTGACTGTATAAGTTGTGATTGTGTTGCCCGTAGTCCATCCAACGATTTGTTTAATTCTAAGGTTCTCTCTTCTACTTGCTTTTCTAATGTTTCATTTTGTGTAGCCAGCAATTGTTGTCGTTCCTGTTCTCTCTGTAAATTTTCTTGTGAAAGGCGTTTTACCTGAATTAATTGCTGCTCCAGAGAAGTATTTGTGCGTGCATAACGGAGAGCAAGATAAATAACGACACTAATGGAGATTACAAACGGCACAATTCCCAAAACAGAACCAGGTACTATTCCTTCTTTTCCAAATAATGAGAGAATACTGTCAATATTAATCAAAACAACTGCTAATGCCACCAGGCCTATTAACCAGCTACCTGTACTTTTACTTTTAAATGCAGCCACAGCCTGGAAAAAGCAGATTACTGTGAAAGTTGCATGAACGAAGTTTTCAGTAAAAGCATACTTCTCCTTTAGAATAAGACTTAGCGGAAAATCAATACATAAAGTAAAACCAACAAAGAACCAATAAACCGGTTTAAAGCGGTCAATTGCATACAAAACGAATAATAAAATACTCATTCCAATCATTCGGCTTAGAAGTCCTATGATACTATCCGCGAAAGAGCCATGAGCATTTGAACTAGCGATTTGATGGGTTATTATCAGTAGTGCAAGACTGATATTATAGAGTGAGTAATAAATATTTAGTTTTTGCCGCGGATAGAAAATGAATAACATTAAGAAAAGTAATCCCAGAAGAAGAAATATAGATAAAAACCCAATTTGAATGCGCAAGCCCATCGACACCTGGCGAAGAGAAACAATGTCATTGCCCGCCTGGGCTATCACTGTTTTGATAGAACTTGATAAAAGTAATATTATAATTACGGTCTTCTTCATTACTTGAAAGGTAGTTGAATAATAAGTTCACTTCCCCTACCTTCTTTTTTTTCCGTTTTTATTTCTCCGTAATGTGATTTCATAATTTACTCGCGATATAATATTAAAATCAATTTTTCTCGCACTGACAGTTTTGTTTTTAATGTTAAAAGATAAGGAAATCTATCTAAAACTATAAAATATGTCACATTAGTTTGTTTTCATTGGGTAGGGTTAATTCTAATTCAGATACCAACTGGTGGATTTGTTTTCCAACGCATGACGTATTTGCCCGGTGAAGTCATAGGCATTGACGCTACGCTCTAAAAAAGAATCTATATAACTGCTCTTGTTGGCAGATATAAGCAGATTGTAAAGCGTCCACAAATTGATTGTTGGTTCATCAACATGAATGGTTCCTTCATCATCAAAATAAAAATCTCTGCAAACAGTATTGATCTGCGATTCATTAAAAAGTATAGGAGCTATATCTTTTTTACGGACAGTCGGTAAATAAGGAGCCGCATGTTGTGCGTAGTTTTGCTGTTTAGCAAACATTGCTTTGTCACTGATAAGATAGGTTTAGTTTTTTTGTGGTGCAACGATTAGAAGGGAAATTGGGTCATTCAAAAAATTTCGAATGAAAAAGGTATTCTTTTATTTCGTCGTTTCCTTGTCCATGGCAGGGTGCAAAAAAGTCAACAGCAATAACAACAACCAAACCGCAACTGATGTTTTCCCCAATAAGGTTGGGGATACCTGGCTTTACCTTGTCAATGACACTACTGTCAACAGGAGCGCACCGAACGACAGCCCGGCTGCTCAGTATAATTTGAGAGTATCTGTAATTGACAGTATTCAATTACAGGGAGGCATAAGAGCAAATGTCTGGGTCTATATTTATCCCGACAGGACTGATACCAACTACGTGTTCCAAAAGGGCGACACCATTCGTTTTATTGACATTGACCAAACAATTTATTCTGTTTACGCGAAGCAGTATATTATCCCTTTGAGCCTTAACAGCTCGTGGCAATATAGCACTCCTTCTTTTAGTGACGTAACTGTGGGTCTGCAATCTAATATCATTGTCGGTCAGAACCATTTTGACAATACATTTCATCTTTCCGGGAATGCTGGTATGCCAGATGCAGGTTTTGTCATTGATGAATGGATTGAAAATAATGTCGGTCTTGTAAAAAGACATTTTAACCCCTCTAATATGCTGATTGACCCAAGGCATGTTACCGCATGGTCTCTCATAAGTTATCACCTCGAATGAGGGAAGCGGTTTTAAAATTACGCACAACACTCAAATTTATGATATTATAAGCTGCTTTTCAAAAATCAACTCTATTGTAAATTAATGGTGCAGTGTTATACATTTTGAGATTGTCGTTGCGTCAATGACAAATACAGGAAATTGTAATATCACTAATTTTTATTCAAAACATTGCCGGATTTTCAGGGCGTTGCTAATGAATAACCACCTTGCATTTTCAAACTTAAATGGAATTATAAACTTAGTGTTACATTAATACTGATGATGATAAAATATGATTAGGTGTCGAACTAGCGGTAAGGGCTATTCTATATTCCAAAGATTGATTTTATACGAATGCATTTTGAGAAATAGTGTTGAGAGAAAAATTGTTTATTTTGATTCAAAAATTTCCTTTATTCTTATATTTATACTCGCTTGCTTCTTCATATGTTCGGAACACCAAGCATTTTCTGCCTAAGATTTCTGTTTGACCTTGTTCGATCAGGCGCTCCTGCTCTTCCCTAGATGTTAATACTTTTGATTCTGCTTCAATCTTAAAGTTGGATAAATCCATTGCTAGCCCTGAAAGCACAAAATGATTTTTTGATGATTAAATTGAGAGAAGGTAGCAGGTGAGAATAGCTGGATCAGACTAGAATCCAAATGAACTGAAATGCTTATACGGTAAGACTTATATTATTTCAGGATTCATATACCCAAATAGAATGTTGTTACCTTGATGTCTGCCTTATTTGATTAGAAAATGAAAACAAGAAGTATGTAAAATGCAAAGCCTCCCAGATGTTCTCTGAGAGACTTTTAAAATTTGTAGCGAGAAAGGGAAAATTAGAGAACTCATTAATTAAAGATTTTATCGCATTTTCTAATTTTTCGCGACTCACTTTTTTGAAGTGTGAAAATTGAATGTAACTCGTTAGCAGAATTAAATTTAGAAAAGGGGCCGCATTGTATTCTGGGTACAACTTCCGACACCAACTGGTAGAAATAAGTTAGATAACTACGTATAAGTAAAGAAATCTTGTTAATAATTGCCGGAACTTTACTGCGATTCCAGCTTTTTTATTTGATCAGCTGCATATTTGTTGTCTGCATTAAGTTCCAATGATTTTTTAAAATTCTTTATGGCTTCAGCTTTTTGACCGTCCTTCTGAAGAGCGGTTGCATAAGCAGAGTATGCGTCCGAAGATGATGGATTTTCCTCAACATTCAATTCATAGATTGCAATGGATTCATTTATGCGTTTTTTTGAAGCCAGGAAGTCTCCAAGATTATTCAAGTCGTTTTCTATGGTATTAAAATTATAAATAGGTTGTTCGGTTTTTTTGAGTTTCCGATAGTATGCAATTGCTGTTTCGATATTACTCTTTTGTAATGAATCGTAAAGAGCGTAAGCAGGCAATGGCTTTGGCATAGATACTGTCTTATCATAGATTACCGCGATAATGTCGTTGATGATAGCATCGAGCAAGCCGCCCCTGAGACCAGCCCTTGAATTGTCCAGCAAAATAATAAAATTCTCATCTTCTAAAGTCCTACCTAACATGCTTGAAAAACCGTTGATACCGCCTGCATGAGCCATAGTTGTGATGTCTTTACCTGTTCCGATGAAATTTTTTTGGTGGAGAACTATAAGTCCGTAAGCATAATTATCCAAAACTGGAGTAAACATAATTTTCTTATTTTCTTCGGAAAGTAATTTGTCTGTTCGTAAGGCCTTGTCCCATAGTAGCAGATCCTCCACAGTGGAATACATCGCCCCACAACCAAAAGTGGAAGAAGCCATGTTGATATAGGGTGCATTCGCATACCCATCGAAATTAAAATCATAGCCAGCTGCTCGATTAAGAATAATTTTGTCGGGATAATCAATCCCCGTATTTTTCATGCCGACAACATCCAGGATATTCTTCTGGAGCACTTCTTCAAAAGAATTGTTGGTAATTGCTTCAATGATCAGTCCTAGTAGAAAATAATTCGTATTTGAGTAATCTTTTTTTGTGCCCGGAACAAATTCCAAGGTATCACTACAGTATTTTAATGCAAACTCTTTATGATCAACATTTCCCCCACTTAATTCTTTTTCCCAGTTGGGTTTGTCGGTGTAATTGGGAAGTCCGGAGGTGTGGGAGAGCATCATATGAATGGTCACACTTTTGCCAACATCTTTTCTGTACCAAGGTAAATAGTCGCTAATGGTTGAGTGGAGGTTTATTTTCCCCTGTTGTTTTAGCTGCATAATTAGCATGGCAGTAAATTGTTTGCTGATAGAACCAATACGGAATTTGGTGGTGGGGGTATTGGACATCTTCCACTCCATGTTTGCAAACCCATAGCCTTTTTCGAAGACAATTTTTCCTTTTTGTGCAACTAATACTTCGCCGTTGAACAGGTTAAATCTGTGATAGGTTGAGACAAGTGAATCGATGGTTTGAGCCTTGGACTGGGCGTTGATTTTGGTGAAGACAAATAACAGGAATAGAAACGAGAAAAAATTAACCCTGCTCCTGAGTTTTATTACCTCCCTCGTGTTGCTTTTTGATATAATCATAACTCGCTTAGTTTTAGAATTTCAAAATTAGAGCATCCGTCAAGATGGAAATAGAATGAGATTAGCTAAAATCAGTCGGATTATGAGAAGTTCTACATTATAGATTCTTATAAGCAAATGGCAGGAAACCGGTGAATTCTTTAAAAGTTCTAATAAAATGGCTTTGATCAGAAAAGCCGCATTCGTAAGCAATACAAGTCAGGGATTGTTCCCTTCTTTTAATTAAAGCGAGCGCCTTTTCAATTTTGATCTTCCTGACATATTCTCCCAAAGAACAGCAAAAGTATTTGGAAAAATATCTGGAGATTGTCACAGGGTGCACATTTGCAACTTTTGCCAATTCTTGTAGACTGATTTTGTCATTCCAATTATCGTGCAAATAATCTTTAACAGCCGTCATCCAAATAGGCCAGCGAGATGGATCAGCATATTTTATTTTTGGCATGTGATTGACAAGTTCCAACAGCATCATGTTGATAGAAATGGATGAAAAGTGATCGGGTTCATGGAGTTCTTTAAGTATTTTCAACATTAAAAACTTGGAATCAAGTTTTTTGTCTAGAGAGGTCAATACATAACTTTCATCCAATTTATATTTCGTAAAAAAAGTGGGTTCAATTTCAATATTAATGTGTCTGGAGTATTTGGCCACGTTCTTTACCCGGTGATATTCCCCGGCATAATTGAAAACAATTTCCCCTGGAAATAATTCACGACTGTTTTTCTTTTTCAATTCGCAACCGCCATGTAACACAAAGCTAATATTTGTGTTTTGATGGCAATGCCGCTGATTATCAAAATCCCTTTTACGATAAGAGGTTACACTCACAATGGTGCCATTATCATAGACTCTTTGGATCACCTCACCCGTATATTGACCAGTATTAAGTATCATTAAATGAGTTTAGGGTTAACTTTGGTAGAAAATAAACAAAAATCTACCTAACAAATAACTGGCTCTCTGATTGCCCTGCAACTTCCGACGAGATTACCTAAAAGCGCGCCCGGATATTCAACCTCACTGATTATCAAAATTAAAATATGTTTTACTGATTGATTACAATTTTAGAGTTCTTCAACAAAATTATTTTCAACGAACCCGCAAGCAGCGATAAACATTCGGTGTCAAATTAATTCCGGCAACGGGCTAATCTAAGTTTTTCTGCCAAGCTCCAACAACAAAAAGACCAAAATCATTTTTGATTGTTGCATAATGAATTAGTCAAAAACAAATAAAATAAAATGCACGGTTTCGATACAGATGATGTTCGATAATGAGCGAAATATTTTTTGTATAGAAACTAAAAAAACAAAAGCCGCTAAAGAAATATCTCTAACAGCTTATAAAAATTGTAGCGAGAGAGGGAGTTGAACCCTCGACCTCCGGGTTATGAAATCCAATTGTTTAATCTGAGCAAAATATATTTCGTTACCTGAATTGGTACTCAAAATAAATCATTCTGTTCTCAGACTCTTTACCGGATTTGCGATCGCTGCTTTGATAGATTGAAATATCGATGTAAACAATGCAGCGAGCAACATTCCAGTTCCGCTGAGCGCATATATCCACCAGCTTATTGTTGTTTTATCAGCAAAACCTTCCATCCATTTATTCATAGCTATCCATGCAACAGGGCTTATGATCACAAATGCAAGTACAATCAGCCATGCCATTTCTTTAGACAATAAAACAATGATCTGCGTTACTGTTGCTCCTAAAACTTTGCGCACACCAATTTCTTTTGTGCGTTGATTGGTTGTATAAATAGCCAAACCAAGCAATCCCAAACAACTGATCAATATTGATAACCCTGTTGCCCAACTCAGCAACGCTGATGTTTGTTGTTCATTCGCATAAAGCCGGGCGATGCTTTCGTCAAAGAACTGGTATTCGAAATCATCATTCGGATATATTTGCTTCCACGCTTTTTCCATAGATGTGATTGCCATTTTCCATTCATCGCCATTTGCCGTTTGCGGTTTAAGCGCGATGTGAAAAGTTCCATTATAGTGCGTTCCATTATAATCATTGTCGGTGGCAGTAAGAATGGCTAGCGGCATAATGGATTCATGTATCGATTCCTGGTTGAAATCGGAAACAACACCTACTATCTGCATATCTCTGTCGCCATTATATTTGCTGATCACTTTTCCCACAGCATCATGCGGATCTTGAAAACCGATCTGTTTTGCAAGAGTATTGTTGATGAGAAAAGCTTTCGATGTATCGCCGGGTAATAGATTGCGTCCCGCCAATAATTTGATGTGATAAACCTTGATATAATTCTCATCGCCGTACTTAGTAACAAGGCTCTGAATATGAATTTCTTTTTTCCCGTCTTGATAACTGCCGTCGGTATTATTTGAATAGTCTGAAGTTGGCGCATCATATCCTATGCTCACTAATTCTACTTCAGGAATTGCATTGAGCTTGTTAAGAAATACTCTATTGAGACTCGACTTGCGATTTTTTTCCGGTGAATTTACAATGAGGATGGCATCTTTTTTAAATCCCAGGTCTTTATGTTTGGCATAATAGATCTGTTTGCTCACAAGGAGAGTGGCCATAATGAAAAATTGAGCAATAGCAAATTGAAGCACCGTAAGCGATTTTCGAAGTACCACTTTGCGCGTTTTGCCGCTGCCTTCATTGCCCATATTTTTAATTGCAGAAACCGGTTTGAAACCTGAAAGTATCATTGCAGGATAAAAGCCCGAAGCCAGGCTTACAACGATCACCAATGATACAAGGAAAAGAATAATGTTTGGTTGTAAAATTTGTTCGTTCTGCACACCCTGCGGTATGAAACCTGAAAAAAGCCGAAGCACAACAGGGGTAATGATTACAGAAATAATGACGGAAACAAGTGTGATCAAAAAAGTTTCACTCAAAAACTGAAATATTAATTGCTTGCGGTCGCTGCCAAGAGTTTTGCGTATGCCTATTTCTTTTGCTCTTTGCGCCGATTGTGCAGTAGTGAGATTGATGAAATTAATGCAGCCCAATAATAATAAGAATAACGCAATGGCGGAAAGTTCTATTAGCGTAGATCTGTCTGCAACGCGTCCATTATTGAATGTTCCGTAGTCGGTGTTGAAATGAATATCTGTCAACGGCTGTAATGCGAACACTTCGGTTACTCCCGCTCTTGGCTGAAGATTCTTTTTCTCGATATCATTCAACTGCTGTTCTATTCCTGCTTTTTTTGTTTGCGGCAATAATTTTACAAATAGCTGGTACGACCAACTTACGCCTCCCCAATTATGTAAACGCAGTTGCGTTTTTAACGACGGGTCTGAAAAGGCAGTAGGAAAAGAAATAAAATCATGGAAAACGAAGTCGGTGTTTTGTTTAATGCTTTGCACAATTCCGCTCACTGAAGTTTTTAAAGTATCGTACATTACTACACGACCAAGCATTTGCTCATAACTTAAACCGGGGAAATATTTTTCAGCCTGATCAGAAGTAAGCACTACCTGGTAAGGAGAATTCAAAGAAGAAGCCGCAGAACCTGCCAGCCATTTGTATTCAAAAAGTTTAAAATAATCGCTGTCTGCAATAACTATGTTCTCCTGGTTTTTAAATCGGGTAGATGTTTTACTTCCATTGGTCACAGTTATATTTGGTTTCGATAACCAAAAGATAGGAGCCGTTCCCTGCAAACCGGTTACCTGTTCTTTAGTTGCCCATGGCAGCGGTCCGCAAACACCTGGGGCATACCAAGGAGTTCCTGATGTTGTAAAATTTGTTACCACGCGATAGATACGGTCGCTGTCTTTATGAAATTTATCAAAATTGAGATCGTAATGAATAAGCAGGTAAATAACCAATGCGGCGCTAGTGCCAATAGATAAGCCAACAACATTTATCAACGTAAATAGCTTATGCCGCCGGAAATTTCTGAAGGCAGTTTTGAAATAACTCTTGAACATAAAAAGGGATTTCTGATTTTGAGATTTTGTGATGTACGATTTCCTCTATTGTCAATTCTGCTGGTTTTTTCATTTTCATATTTCCACATTTTCACATTTTCAAATTACTCTGTTCTCAAACTTTTCACCGGGTTTGCAATCGCAGCTTTGATAGATTGAAAACTGATCGTTATCAAAGCGATCAATATTACAAGTGCCCCGCCTGCAGTAAACAAAGCCCACCCTGGGGTAATGCGATAGGGATAATGTTCAAGCCATTTGTTTGCGGCGATCCACACCAGGGGCATGGATATGAATAATGAAATGATGATCAGTTTCAAAAAATCGGTTGAAAGCGTAACAACAATGCTGTTTACAGAAGCTCCCAGCACTTTGCGCACGCCAATTTCTTTTGTTCTTTTTTCTGCAGACAACACCGATAACCCAAACAACCCGATGCAGGAAATAAATATGGTGAGTATTGCGCTGAATAAAAGAATCTCTTTCCATTTTGCTTCCGCCTGATAGCTCATGGCATTCTGTTGTTCCAAAAAATTGTAGGCAAACGCGTTTAATGGAAACAGTGTTTTAAATGTTTTTTCTATCTGCTTCAGGCTTGCAGTTTCGGTGCCAGGTTTTATTTTTATAAAGGCCATTCCATAGTCATGAGCCGGGTTCATCGTAAATATTTGTGGCGCAATTTTTTCAGTCAATGGCTTGTAATGATAATTTTTTACAACACCAACAACTGTGTAGGTCTTATTATTCTCATAGCTGATTATTTGTTTTCCGACAGTCTGATCCCAACCGGCTTCTTGTACCAATGCCTCATTTACTAAAACCGAATTTGTTGAATCGGATGGAAATTGCGCGGAGAAATTTCTGCCTGCTGTTACAGGAATTTTAAATAATGGCAGATAAGACGGATCGATGGTTTCAATCACAACGTTCACATCTTTTTCGGGGCTTGCTTTTACTGTATTATTATTGAACCCGGAATTTCTCGGGGTGACGTCAACTATATCATGATCCTTCATTAATTCCATTTTAAATAAAGCAGCTTCGTCGCGCGTCATTTCCGGTTTTTGAACAGAGATCAAATTGCTGTCATCATAGCCAAGACTTTGTGATGTGAGATAATTGAACTGCAAAAAAATGGTAAGTGTAGCGATGATCAAAAATGATGCTAATGCAAACTGAAATACCACCAACGACTTTTGCAAATAATTTTTACTGCTCGAACGCAAGCGACCATATAGCGTTTGAACAGGATTGTAATTTGATAGCACCACCGCCGGGTATAACCCCGCCAATGCCCCCGTGAAAATAAAAAGCGCTGCATAACCAATGATAAGGTTAACGTCAAACAAATAAGAAACTGAAAGTATTTTGTTTGATAACTGGTTGAACACGGGCAACACTGCTTTTACAATAACAATTGCCAGGCTGAAAGCAATAATGCAAAGAATAAACGACTCGCTGAGAAATTGAATCATCAATTGTTTGCGCGTGCCCCCGATCACTTTGCGCACGCCAATTTCTCTCGCGCGTTTTACAGAACGCGCAACGGTCAGGTTTATAAAATTGATGCACGCGATCAGTAAAATAAAAATTGCTATGGCAGAAAGAATATAAGAATACACCGGGCTGCTTCTGTCTGAAAGTATTTCATCTGTATCGGACACCATTTTGCCAAGATGAATATCACTAAATGGTTCAAGCGTCCATGACATGCTGATGTCTTTGATGCCGTATCTGGTTTGCATATCGGCAATTGCAGTGTTGGCATCCGATTTAAAGACCTTATCCATTTTTGTGTGGAGGGCATTAACATTTGCGTCAGGTGCAAGCACAACAAAAGTGCTGAGAAAATAATTAAACCAATTCTTGCTATCATTTTCTTCTCCAGCAGATACTTTCAGCGGTAGCAATATGTCGAATTTGATTGATGAATTTTGCGGGCAATCTTTTGCGACGCCGGTAATAACGTGAGGTGCAAATTTTCCCGTTTCGTTTATCAATAATGTTTTGCCAAAGGCGTTTGAATTTCCAAAATATTTTTTGGCGATCGTTTCAGTAATTACAATTGAATTAAGCTGTGTCAACGCAGATTTGGCATCACCTTTTAATAAAGGAAAATCAAATACGGAAAAGAAATTTGCATCCACAAAACTCACGCCTTCCGATTGAATATTTGGTCCTGATTTTATTTCAGCTCCGCTCGGTTGAAAGCGAACGAAACTTTGTATCTCCGGTATGTTTGCTGCAAAACGCGGACCTTGAACATAGCCGGTATAACTACTGTAATGAGCGCTGCCTTCTTCACGAACATTTTCTCTATCTATCCGATATATCTGGTTTATTTTTTTATGAAACTTATCAAAGCTCACTTCATCTTTTATATACAACATGATGAGCATGGCACAAGCCAAACCAAGACTTAACCCCGCAATGTTGATGAAGGAATAAATTTTGTTTCGTGCAAGATTTCTGAGTGCAGTTTTGAAATAATTTTTTATCATGCCGGAGAGTTTAGCATTTTACTTCAATAAAAAGACCAAAATCATTTTTGATTGTTGCATAATGAATTAGCCGAAAGGTGAGAAAATGAAATGCACGATTTTGATACAGAAGTTGTGCGGTAGCGAACGAAATATTTTTTAGGACTAGGCAAGCTGCTAAAGAAAAATCTTTAACAGCTTTCAAAAGTTGTAGCGAGAGAGGGAGTTGAACCCTCGACTTCCGGGTTATGAAATCCAATTATTTAATTTGAGTAAAATATAATTCGTTACCTGAATTGAAACCTAAAAAACCTATAGGTAAGTTTCCTCTTTAATTTTTAATTAAGGCTTGATGTTATCTTTTTTTCTGCTAATAATTGTTTTATCATTCCCTCAGCTGTTTTATTGGTGGAATCAAGTTCCAATGCTTTTTTGTAATAAATACCCGCCATTTGTTCACTGCTGCTTTTCAGATAACATTCGCCAATTAATGTATAAGCATAAGATATGCCTCCTGCATTCTTTAGATCTACTAAAACGCTCAAATGAAAAATCTTAATGGCATCTTCAAAACGATTTCGTCTCATCAGATATTTACCTGTGCTATAAAGATCGACTACTTCGTTTGTCCAATCATATTTTTCTTTTTGAGCTACTTTGATATTGGTATAAAAAGCTATGCCCTGATCGAAATTATCAAATAATTTTTTTCGAATATCAAGATAGATCGATTTTTTAGGGACACTATAAGGTTTGTTGTTGAGGATACTTACTAACGCATCTTTTAATTGATTCACTTTAAAATTTTGATTGTTCGTCATTAAAATTATGGTCAGCCGATTTTCTCCGTCACTATATAACAATGCTTCATAGTTATTACCCGATCCCTGATGTACATGCAATTTTAAACTGTCTCCGCTAACTTTTACTAGTCCTAAACTACTTTCATTGCCGGCGAAGTTTTTGGACAATTCGCGGATGGAATTCTTATTGATAATCTGATAATGATCTATTGCTTCCGACCATTTATAAAGATCAGCTAAGGTGAGATATAATTCGTTATTTCCTTGGTAAGTTGTTGTTGAGTTAAAATCATTATCGAAAGATTGAGCAACCTCCGTGTTTGTTATCATGGGATTGATAAGCACGCCGGACATCTTTAGTGGTTTAAAAAAATAGTTATCCATGAACACATCGAAATTCATTCCCGATTGTTTCTCTACAATTTTTCTTTGAAGAAAAATATTATCGTTGGAATAATTATAAGAAGTGCCCGGTTCAAATTCTAGCTTTTCAAGTTTCATCAGATTGCTCATGTATGATGAATCCGAATCGGCATTTGATGAAGGCAAACCACTAGTGTAATCTAATAGCTGTTTTATTTGAATTTTGTCTGCCCAGCTTGGCAATTGTGGCAAATATTTGGAAACCTTATCTTCAATGCTAAGCTTATGTTTCTCCTGCATTAATAGAACTGCGACATTGGCAAATTCTTTGGTGATAGAACCGATTGCAAATCTCGATTCGGTATTAAGCGATTTTGTTTTTGTATTGTCAGCGAATCCTATTTCTTTCTGATAAATTATTTTTCCCTCTTTTGCAACGAGTAGATTCCCGTTAAATATTCCAAATTCATTAGCTGCTTTTATAAGCGAGTCAATGCGTTTAATTTTCTCGGTTTGTGCGATGGCAATAGAAAAACTAAGACTTGTGATAAGCAAAATTGAAAAATGTCTGATAAAATATATCATGGAGGTAAAGTTTTTAGATTGATACTGGGCTCTAATTACCAAATTTGCTACTCAAAAAAATCATTCTGTTCTCAAACTCTTCACCGGATTTGCGATGGCTGCTTTTATTGCCTGAAAACTTATTGCAAAGCCACAGCCATGCCTACAGCAAGTCCGCCAATATTAATGACAGAAGACATTCTGTCATTAAACAAATTTCTCCAGGCAAGCTTAACATAATTTTTTGAGCATAGAAGGAAATTTCTGATTTGATTATGTCTGTTTTTTTTTCGGTTATTTATTACAGTTAGCTATTTGCTGTATTTACAATCACATTATCGTATTATTCAGTTTTCAAACTCTTCACCGGGTTGGCTATTGCTGCTTTGATTGCCTGGAAAAAAATACTAATCATTGCTAATGTAGTTGCTGATAATCCTGCTGCAAAAAATACCCACCAGCTGATATTGATCCTGTATGCAAAATTTTGCAGCCACTGATTCATAAGAAACCATGCAATGGGAAATGCGATTAATGATGCCAGCACAACGAGCTTGATAAAATCTCCTGAAATGAGTGCAACAATTTGAAACTCTCCAGCGCCCAAAACTTTTCTGATGCCTATTTCTTTTGTGCGCTGTACGGTTGTGTACGCGGCAAGTGCAAATAATCCGAGACAAGCAAGTATGATGGCAAGACTCGAAAATACGATGAATATTTTTGCTGTTTGTTGTTCCGTGTGATAAAGACTATTATAATTTTCGTCTAAAAAATGATATTGAAAAGGTCTGTAAGGCACTCTTTCTTTCCATACATTTTCCAAAGAGTGAAGCGTTGACGAAACATTATTACCTGAAATTTTTACGAATGACTGGAAAATATGAGCGTACCTCGAATCAAGAAAAATAATCAGTGGAGCTATTTGCTGATGAAGCGGAGCAAAATGAAAATTTTTTATAACTGCTTTTACAATTCCCTTTTGCAAACCTCTATAAACTGTTTTTCCTATTGCCTCTTCAGGTTTCCATCCCAATGCTTTTGCAAGTGATTCATTCAACATATATGTTGTGTGCGGATCAGGATTATTGGCACTGCTCATCTGCCTCCAGTCGGACAAACTGAAATCTTGACCCGCAACCAAATGTAATCCCATTGTACGAACAAAATCGATATCCGTTGGAGCTGCACGGACAAATAGTGGCGGGGCTGAAATATCATTTCTTGTTCTCACTTCATCATCCCATTGAATATTTGTAGTTTCTTCCGCTCCACAACTCACAGATAAAATATTTGGAACACGTTGAATTGATTCTTTAATTGCTTGAAAATTTTCGCGCATCGCACCATCAACCGGCAAAACAATAATGTGATCTTTATTATATCCGAGATCTTTATTCCTGACATAAGACATTTGCTGAAAAATAATTACCGTAGATATGATGAGAAAAACAGAAACAAAAAATTGAAAAACGATCAGTGATTTACGAAATGCAAAGGAGCCCCCGGAAAAAGAAAATCCTGCTTTCAATATTTTTATGAGTTTTAAGTTTGACAAAATAAAAGCGGGGTTAACACCTGAAGCAAAACTGATTGCGAAAAAAAGAAGTATTATCAAAGCGACCGAAAAAGGTTTAATCAGTATCGTTGCAGATAACGATCGCTCCACTAGCTGATTAAACTGAGGAAGGAATGTAATAACCAAAAAAATGGCGAGTAGAAGTGCAAATAAATTCATCAAAAGCGATTCACCAATGAATTGACAGAATAACTGCCATCGCGTAGACCCCAATACTTTACGAATGCCAATTTCAGAAATACGACTAGCAGATTGAGCAGTGGCAAGATTTGTATAGTTTACGCTGGCGATACAAAGAATCAGCATAGCAATTGCGCCGAGAACATAGATGTACGTTATGTTTCCGTTTGGTTCTAATCCCTCAAGATGGGAATACAAATGCACTTTTGCGAATGGCTCAAGATGAAAAATCAGGTAATCATTTCCAGCTTGTCCGCGATCTTGCTGATTATTCATGTATGTCGCGATATTTTTTTCCAATGCAGAAGCAATATCGGTATTGCGAAGTAAAAAATAAGTGGTGTAAATATGAACCCACCAATTCGGAGAATTTGCATTCGGTAAACTTTCATAAGAGGCAACAAAATCAAATTTGATTTGTGAATTAACAGGAGGATCCATCGCAACACCCGAGATCAAATAATCTGTTGTTCCTCCTACACGCAATGTTTTTCCAAGTGCAAGTTGATTGCCAAAATATTTTTTTTCCATTGATTTTGTGATGACCAGTTTATTTGGTGCATCAAGTGCGGTTTTTGGATTTCCTTCTGTCAATGGGAAAGAGAACATGCTGAAAAAAACCGAGTCGGCAAATAAGAATTTTCTTTCTATAAATCTCTTTTCTTCGTATTGAACAACATAAGGCTCAAAACTGCGAACACGGACAAACGATTCTATTTGCGGAAATGCAGAAGCAAGCCGTGGACCTGTCATAGAGCCTGTGGTTCCGTCTTCGCTTATAACGCCGTTCACAGTATATTCTGTAGTTGCACGAACTAATCTGTCTGCATTTTTATGAAACTTATCATAACTCAATTCATTAAAAATGTACAGCCCGATCATCATGCACCCGGCAATGCCAATTGATAATCCGGCAATATTTATAATACTGAATAATTTATTTTTTGTAAGATTTCTCAAGGCGGTTATGAAATAATTTTTCAGCATAGAAGAAGAGGTTATTTACTTTTTTAACAACAAAAAGACCAAAATCATTTTTGATTGTTAATTAATGAATTAGCCAAAAAGTTGAAGAATAAAAATGCACGGTTTTGATACAGATGTTGTACGTTAATGGGCGAAATATTTTTATAAAAACAAAAGCCGCTAAAGAAAAAATCTTTAACAGCTTTCAAAAGTTGTAGCGAGA
>JAJPKJ010000034.1 GCA_021323755.1 Chitinophagales bacterium
AAATCATCCGCGCCGAAAGCGGGGGCGGTGTGAACAATACCGGTTCCATCTTCTGTGGTAACAAAATCGCCCAATAAAACCTTGAATGAATTCGGATTATCTATTTTATTGGCTTCATAGGGAAGGAGTTGTTCGTAAGAAATTCCGTCGAGGTTATTCCCTTTGAACTCCTCAATTATTTCCCAATAATTCAGTTTGCCAGATGTTAATAATCCTTTCTTCAAATCTTCATCTTCATTAGCTGTTCTGTCTTGGTTGCTTATCAAATATGGTAATGGGTAAGGACTTGTTAAACATAATGCATTACCAATATTGAATTCAGATTTTGTATTACCAACTTGAGTTGTGAAATAATTTTCAAAAAGATTTTTTGCCAAAATTAGGTTGACGGGCATATATGTATAAGGGTTCACTGTTTTTACTAGTAGATAATCAATGTTTCCACCGACAGTCAATCCAAGATTTGATGGAAGTGTCCAGGGCGTGGTCGTCCAAGCAAGAAAAAATATTTCATCAGATTTTGGAATATCAGAGTGGGATTTAAATTTATCTAATGAATCGAACAAGAATCTACTTTTTTCATTCTTCACTGCTTTAAACATTGCCACAGCACTGGTATCCTTCACATCTTTATATGTTCCCGGTTGGTTCAGTTCATGTGAGCTTAATCCGGTTCCTGCGGCAGGTGAATATGGCTGGATGCTTATATCCTCGTAGAGCAATTTTTTATTATACAGCTGTTTCAGAATCCACCATAAGGTCTCGATGTACTTATTTTCAAATGTGATATATGGATTTTTCAAATCAACCCAATAACCCATTTTATTGGTAAGATCATCCCATTTGTCTTTATAGCGTAAAACTGCCTCCCGGCATTTTTGATTATATTCTTCGACAGAAATTTTTTTGCCAATGTCTTCTTTGGTAATGCCTAATTCTTTTTCCACTCCCAATTCAACGGGCAATCCGTGGGTATCCCATCCGCCTTTTCTTTTCACCTGAAATCCCTGCATGGTCTTATACCTGCAGACCAGATCCTTTAAGGTTCTTGAAATAACATGATGGATTCCAGGCATTCCATTAGCGCTTGGCGGTCCTTCATAAAAAACAAAGGGAGTCGCACCTTCGCGAAGTTCGACGCTTTTTTCAAAGGCGTTTTCGCGCTGCCATTTAGCCAATACATCCTGACTAATAAAAGGAAGATTAAGTTGCTGATACTCTTTGTATTTAAATGATTTGGCCTGTACAGTCATGAAATTTTAAATGGCTGCAAAGTTACGAGAAATGATGACCAAAATATCCTAAATAAATAAGATTATAAACAATGAACGGGGCCTAAATTGTTAAAATGAAAATAATTGCAAACTATACTAAAGTAATTATCCACAGGACGGGTGTTTGGCATAATTTATGGTTTATTTAAGCTGAATTTATCGATACAAATGAAGAACCAAAATTTTCTTTTCAAAATCAACTAATTACGAAATAATTCTACTTCATCAATTGCTAAATAAAAGATTTTAATCGCATTGCATGAAAAACCTTTTTCTACGGTTTAGGGTTTAGGGGTTAAAAAGGGGGGTATTCCTACTCCCCTTCCTCTTATTTCTTCACTGGTAGTAAAATTTGTCTTTGCCTTATTCCTAAATTATTTTTTCCGTAACCATCCCGTTTTTAATCTCTGATATTTGCCTTAGAAGAACCCGACGAACGACCGATCAAGCATTGATTCGGATACCTGCGAATTAGAATTGAGCTAGCCAAATTTCCTGAAAAACTTCCTTTTTACCCCGGATAGAAAACCTTCTGATAAAGAAGGTTTTCTTTTTATTTTTATTTGGATCGTAGATTTTTATAAATTTTTATTGCACTCATTAATACGATAACGAACAATACCATTCCAACCAATCCCCAAACAAGACTCATGCTTTGTCTTACGACAGCAAGCATTACAATAGATACTAAAAAGATCGTTGCTACTTCATTCCAAATGCGCAATTGTTGTGAGGTGAATTTGTAAATGCCTCTTAATTGCTGTTTGAAAATTCTATGCAGAGAAATAAAATACAGATACAAGAAAAGAACAAAAATCAGCTTTATCAATAACCATCTTCCTGGTTCATCAAATAACACTTTATCCCAACCTTCATTGAACATGACTATCGGACCAAGAATCAAGGTAAGGATTGCTGATGGGATGGTGATACCATACCAAAGACGTTTCATCATTATTTCAAACTGGTCATGCAAGATTTTCTTTGCCTCACCGGTTCTTGTTTCGGCTTCTGTATTATAGATAAAAAGCCGCGGCATATAAAATATACCAGCAAACCAGGTAATGACAAAAATGATATGGAGGGCTTTGAGATACAAGATCGTTTGGTGTTTGAAGTGATGAAACCATTTTGCTCGTCCTGACAACCAACCCCAAACTACAAACTTAATAACATTTTTTTCTCGCCATGCGAATAATCTTTAATCCAATGGGCAATTGTTTTTACCCATAATGGATTTGTGTTAAGACAGGGAATCATTTCATAGCTTTCACCGCCAGCCTTAATAAAAGATTCCTTTCCGCGCATCGCAATTTCTTCCAGGGTCTCTAAACAATCGCTTACAAAAGCTGGACAAATGATTAATAGTTTTTTTATACCTTCTTTGGGCATCTCTTCCAAACGTATATCAGTGAAGGGTTCTAGCCACCCCTTTCCCAATCTTGATTGAAAGGAAATACTAAATTTATTTTTCGGGATATTCAATTTTTGTGTAACCAGTCTTGTTGTTTCAAAGACCTGATGACGATAACAGGTTTGATGCGCAACAGAGGAAATATCACAGCACCCGGATAATTTCAAACAATGATTTCCGGTTGGATCGCTTTTTCGTATATGCCTTCCCGGTATTCCGTGATAGCTAAAAAGAAGGTGATCATAATCGTGTTGCAAAAAAGGACGAATATTTTCGCTCAGGGCATGGATATAATTTTCTTCGTTGTAATAGGGTTTTATAAAATCCAGTTTGAAAGAATATCCGTTCTTTCTGTAAATTTCCCTTGCGTATTCAACGGCTGTTTCGTAGGAAGACATGGCATAATGCGGATACAACGGCACAGCGATCACTTCTTGTAAATCGGAATTTTTTTTCAGCAAATTATTGAAGGCAGATTCAATAGTCGGATTTCCGTAACGCATCGCAATTTCAACAGGCTCTTCAATTTGGGTCTCCAGGGCCTGCTGCAATTGTCTGGTAAAAACGACAAGCGGCGATCCTTCCTTGGTCCAAATCGTTTTATAGGCTTCAGCAGATTTTGGTGCGCGCGAAGGCACAATAATGCCATCAACCAGAATTTTTCTGAACAAAAATGGATAATCAATCACTCTGCCATCCATTAAAAATTGCGATAAATACTTTTGTACATCTTTTACCTCTGTTGAATCTGGCGAACCAAGGTTCATTAAAATAACTCCATGCTTTTTTTGTTCTGACATAATCAAAATAGTTTACAAATGTAACCACAACTAGTCTGCAAAGTTTACAGTAATTAAACTATCCTATTAACGAAACCCAAAGCTGTTTTGGATTCATAATAAAATCATGATAATGCTCATTGATTTTGCTGATAAGAATCAGTTGCACAAATGACATTCCTGTGACACAAAAATTAGGCCCATAAAAGTCCTTGAAACTACTTTTGCCGTAACTATTATCACAGTCTAACAATCGTGAACAGACACACAGACATATCGAAATTTTTTATCGCGGGCATTAATTATAAAAAGGCCGATGCCGCTATTCGCGGTCAATTTGCAATCAGCAATGAGCAATATCAGCACATCCTTACTCTGGCGCCATCCTTTGGCGTAAATGAATTATTCATTCTGTCTACCTGCAACCGGACAGAGATTTATGGTTTTGCAGAAAATGTTTCTCAGCTTATTGATCTGCTTTGCACACAAACGAAAAGCCCGAAAGAAGTTTTCATTAATTCAGTTTATATAAAAAATGGCATGGATGCAATTGAACACTTGTTCAATGTAGGTGCCGGTCTGGATTCGCAAATCTTAGGTGATTATGAAATTGTGGGACAGATAAAACAAGCGGTAAAATTTTCAAAGGAGCATGATCGCATCAACGCATTTACGGAAAGATTATTCAATTGTGTGTTGCAATCATCAAAAGCGATAAAAAACGAAACTGAATTGAGTGGCGG
The DNA here is from genome assembly GCA_021323755.1 of Chitinophagales bacterium. Classification (GTDB taxonomy): domain Bacteria; phylum Bacteroidota; class Bacteroidia; order Chitinophagales; family Chitinophagaceae; genus Puia. Next base: position 4,211 of record JAJPKJ010000034.1, read on the forward strand.
GACAGTTTCCGTTTCTTTTGCTGCTGTTCAGTACATCAAAGAAAGGGTAAAAGATATCGCGGATAAAAGGATCTTGTTGATCGGAACTGGAAAAATCGGGCGCAACACCTGCAAGAATCTGGTTGATTATCTCGATACAAAAAAAATCACACTCATCAATCGCTCTGAAGAAAAATCATCATCACTTGCTGATGAAATGGGTCTGATCAGTTCTTCTTATGATTTAATTGATAAAGAAATAAAGAAGGCCGATATTATCATTGTGGCGACAAATGCAGAGCAGCCCATCATAAAAAGATCTGACCTGATCCATTCGAAACAAAAATTACTGATAGACTTATCGATCCCGAATAATATTGAGGGTACTGCAAAACAATTATCGCATATAGAATTGATGAATGTTGATGATTTGGCAAAGATCAATGACGCCACTTTGCAAAAAAGAGAATCCGAAATTCCAAAGGCAAAGCAGATCATTGCTGAGCATATTGCTGAATTTATGGAATGGCATGAAATGCGTAGACATGTGCCATTATTGAAAGCTGTAAAAACAAAACTTAACGAAATTCATTCCAACCCTTTATTTTCTGCATCAGCCAAAATAAATTCTCCTGTTATCAGCACCGAAGAAAAAATTCAAAAGGTCATCAATGGGATGGCTTCAAAGATGCGCCGCCAGAATAAACAAGGCTGTCATTATATTGAAGCTATTAATGATTTTATTACTAATTAACTTTGTGCGTGGTCAAATGTCAGTGGTGAGGATAAGCTCAATAAAATAATATTACGCACTATCCACCACCCACCGCACACCCATCATGAACAACCCGATAAAAATAGGCACTCGCGAAAGTCAACTGGCAGTTTGGCAAGCCACACTGGTAAGGAATTTACTTGCAGAGCAGCATATTGCGTCTGAATTGATCCTCATTAAAAGCGAAGGCGATATTGATCTGAAAACACCTTTGTATGAAATGGGCGTACAGGGAATTTTTACCAGGACTTTGGATGCAGCATTAATAAATAGCAAGATTGATATTGCCGTTCATTCGATGAAGGATGTGCCAACGCAATTGGCTTACGGCATCGAACAGGCCGCTGTTTTGAAAAGGGGCAATTATAAGGATATTTTGGTCGCAAAAGGCGAGTTGTCTGCCCTGAATGATCAATTGTCTTCGAATCCTTCCATCTCTAATTACCAACCCTCGCTGACTATTGCCACAAGCAGCATCAGGCGGAAGGCACAATGGCTTCATCGTTATCCCCATCATCGGATAGAAAACTTAAGGGGCAATGTTAATACACGTTTAAAGAAATTAGCAGAGAATAACTGGGATGCCGCGATTTTTGCAGCAGCAGGATTGGAAAGAATTGATCTTCGCCCTGAAAATGCGGTTGAATTGGATTGGATGTTGCCAGCTCCGGCGCAGGGTGCGATCGTTGTTGTTTGTCGGGAAGGTGATGAAGCAACAAAAGAAAAATGTTTGAGCCTGAATGATGAAGCAGCGGCTTTGTGCACAAAGATTGAAAAAGATTTTTTGAGAACCTTGCTCGGCGGCTGTTCAACGCCAATAAGCGCGCTGGCTGAAATAGAAGAGGATGATGTTTTTTTCAGGGGAAATATTTTATCGGTCGATGGAAAGCAAAAAATAGAAGTAGAAAAAATATTGCCAGTTGGTCTGGCAACAAACATTGGCAAAGAAGCAGCAATAGAATTATTGGAAAATGGCGGCCAGGAAATTGCAGACATGATTCGTAGTGCAAAATAAGATCACCATATTATCAACACGACCATTATCAGCGGAGCTTATTGAAAAAGCAGCGCTGAAAAACATTTCTATTGAGAATATTTCTTTCATCAAAACTGAAATGATCGGTGATATTGTTTTACAGAAAGACATTCTCCAGCTTGCTCATCAAAGAGTGGAGGTCGTTTTTACGAGCATGAATGCAGTTGAATCCGTTAGGAAATATTTGGGTGAAATAAAACCTGATTGGAAAGTATTTTGTATCGGTTCTGCAACAAAAAATCTAATAACCCGGTATTTTGGCGGACATTCAATCGCCGGAACTGCCGACTCAGCGAGCGCCCTGGCAGGGGTGATTATCAAAGAGAGAAATATTTCTTCCGTGACTTTTTTCTGTGGTGATAAGAGGAGAGATGAACTGCCAAATACATTGCGCGGTCACCACATTGAAGTCAATGAAATTGAAGTTTATAAAACCATTGAAACACCGGCAGTCATTTCAAAAGGATATGAAGGCATTTTATTTTACAGCCCAAGCGCCGTCGCAAGTTTTTTTTCAAAGAATAAAATTGATGGTAAAGCAGTTTTGTTTGCGATCGGAGCCACAACTGCGGATGAGATAAAAAAGTTCAGCGATAATAAAATAATCATTGCTGATAAACCTGCGAAAGAGTTATTGGCAGAGCAGGCAATGAACTATTTTACAAAAAACCCCATTCACCACTGACCATTCACTATTTTCAAATATGCAACTGAAGAACGATCTATTGTTACGAACATTGAGAGGAGAGGAAACGGAGCGCACACCTGTCTGGATGATGCGGCAGGCGGGAAGATATTTGCCAGAATATATGAAGCTGCGGGAAAAATATGGATTTTTTGAAAGGGTGCAAACGCCAGAACTCGCGGCTGCCATTACGATTCAGCCGATTGACATTATCGATACGGATGCTGCGATCCTTTTTTCAGATATTCTTGTTGTGCCGCAGGCAATGGGTTTGGAAGTTCAATTGATAGAAAGCAAAGGGCCGATTCTTCCCGAGCCGGTCAAGACAGAAAATGATCTGAAAAGAATTTGCGTGCCTGATGTAAATGAAAGACTGCATTATGTTTTCGAAGCCATCAAACTCACAAAAAAAGAATTGAATGATCGAGTGCCATTAATTGGTTTTGCCGGTGCTCCGTGGACGATACTTTGTTATATGGTGCAGGGAAAAGGCAGTAAAACTTTTGATGAGGCTAAAGCATTTTGCTACATGCAGCCAAAACTTGCTCATCAGTTATTGCAGATGATCACGGATACCACCATTGCCTATTTAAGAGAACAGGTGAAGGCAGGGGTGGATACAATTCAAATTTTTGATAGCTGGGGCGGATTATTGAGTAAGAGTGATTTCGAAAATATTTCATTGAAATATATCAGGCAGATCGTTGAAGCACTGAAAGAGGAGACGCTGGTAATCATTTTTGCAAAGGGTGCATGGTACTCTTTAAAAGAAATGAGTGAAACGGGCGCAGCGGGATTGGGTATCGATTGGTGCATTGAACCACAGACCGCTCGTGGGTTTGCGGGTAACAATATTTCTTTACAAGGAAATTTTGATCCGGCGAAATTGTTGTCACCCATTCCGCAAATTGAAAAAGAAGTGAAGCAAATGCTCAGTGGCTTTGGGAAAAAAAACCATGTTGCCAATCTCGGCCATGGTATTTTACCAAACGTCCCTGTTGATCATGCAAAAGCATTTGTAAATGCGGTGAAGAACATGCAATGGGAGGATTAAAAAGTCAGATCAAAAGGGAAACTCAATAGAAAAATAAAGGTACAAGATCAGGACGCCAGTAAAGTGAAATGGTTACGATCAGCAAAGCACAAAAAAATCACTTGCAATATGAAAGTGTTCGGTGAAAAAGCAGGAGAAAAAAAATTCAGGGATGAGTGGATTGATTTCATTCATGAACTGCAAAATAAAATTTGTGCATCTCTTGAAACCGTTGATGGCAAAGGGGAATTTAAAGAGGATCTTTGGGAAAGAAAACCCGGCGGAAAGGGGGGAGGCGGCAAAACGCGCGTGATATCAAAGGGAGGGGTTTTTGAAAAAGGCGGCGTAAATACTTCAGTTGTATATGGAGAACTTTCCCGAAAAATGCGTGAAGTGCTGCACATCCCGCTTTCCTCTGAATCAAAAAATTGGTTTGCTGCGGGATTGAGTTTGGTCATTCATCCATATAATCCTTTTGTGCCAACGGTTCATTGCAACTATCGTTATTTTGAGTTGACCGATAGTGACGGGAACCTCACTGATTGCTGGTTCGGCGGCGGTACAGACTTAACGCCCTATTATTTATTTGAAGAAGACGCAAAGCATTTTCACGGGACATATAAGAATACCTGCGATAATTTTGATGAAAGATTCTATCGCTTATATAAAAAGAATTGCGATGATTATTTTGTGAACACGCATCGCAATAATGAACGTCGCGGCATTGGTGGAATTTTTTATGACCACCGCAAACCGGATGAAACACATGATTTGAATCTTTGGTACAAGTTTTCAAAAGCTTGTGGCAACGCATTCATCGATGCTTACATTCCGATCGTTGAAAAAAGAAAATACATTTCGTTTACAAACGAACAAAAATATTGGCAGGAAATAAGAAGAGGAAGATATGTTGAATTCAATTTGGTTCATGACAGAGGAACATTATTCGGATTGAGAACCAATGGCAGAACGGAAAGCATATTGATGAGTCTTCCGCCGACGGTAAGATTTGAATATGATTACAAACCAGCACAGGATTCTGAAGAGGCAAAACTGCTGGAGGTTTGCTTGCATCCACAAGATTGGGTTTAAAATAAATTCATTATGTATCTACAAAAACGAAACAGGATTCTTCGCAGCAACGCCTCCATAAGAAGTCTTGTTGCAGAAACCACTTTAACGCCAAACGATTTTATCGTTCCCTTATTTATTGAAGAGGGTGAAAATAAAAGAACAGAAATTGCTTCGATGCCGAATTATTTTCGCATGAGCATCGATAATACAATCAAAGAAGTAAAAGAATTATACGGTCTTGGCATCAAAAGCATTTTACTTTTTGTAAAAGCAAAGGATGAAACAAAAGATAATACCGGGAAAGAAGCATGGAATAAAAATGGATTGATGCAGGAAAGCATCAAGGCAATAAAACAAGCTTGCCCTGAAATGCTTGTCATGACTGACGTTGCGCTCGATCCATATTCAATTTACGGGCATGACGGCATTGTGAAGGACGGTGAAATCCTAAACGATGAAACAGTTGAGGCGTTGGTGAAAATGAGCATCAGCCATGCAGCGGCCGGCGCAGATTTTGTTGCGCCCAGTGATATGATGGATGGAAGGATCGGGGCGATAAGAAAAGGGTTGGAAGAAAATAATTACACCAATGTGGGCATCATGGCATACAGCGCAAAATATGCTTCCTGTTTTTACGGACCGTTTCGCGATGCGCTCGACAGTGCCCCTGGTTTTGGAGATAAAAAGACTTACCAGATGAGTTATGCAAACCGGATCGAAGCCATTAAAGAATCATTGATCGACGTAGAAGAAGGCGCCGACATTGTGATGGTGAAACCTGCGCTTTCATATCTCGATATTATTCGCGAAGTAAAAAATGCAGTGCAGGTCCCCGTTAGTGCGTACAATATCAGCGGCGAATATGCCATGATAAAAGCCGCAGCAAAAATGGGGTGGATAGATGAGAACAAAGCTATTCTTGAAACATTGACCTCCATCAAACGTGCCGGTGCAGATTTGATCGCAACCTATTTTGCAAAAGATGCAGTGAAGCTGATAAGTTGATTTATTGATAATGAACCAAACGTCATGACGCACTCATGAGCAGCAAGAGTGCTATTGAACAAAACAGTAACCGTGTTTATGAATATCAGTAGCAGTATTTCTCTATTCGAACGGGCACAAAAAACAATCCCCGGCGGCGTAAATTCTCCCGTGCGTGCATTTAAAAGTGTTGGAGGAACTCCCTTGTTTATCAGTAAAGCAAAGGGCGCCTATCTCTACGATGCAGATGATAACAGATATATCGATTACATCGCATCATGGGGACCAATGATTCTTGGACATGCATACGAGGAAGTGGTGAAAGCAATTCAGCGGCAAGCGCTGAGTTCAACATCTTACGGCGCGCCAACGAAATTGGAAATTGAAATGGCTGAACTCATTGTTAGCATGGTTCCCAATGTTGAACTGATTCGCATGGTGAGCAGCGGGACGGAAGCTTGCATGAGCGCTATTCGTCTTGCACGCGGTTATACAGGGAAAAATAAGATCATAAAATTCGAAGGCTGTTATCATGGCCATGCCGATTCATTTTTAGTAAAAGCGGGAAGCGGCGTTGCTACCCTAAATATTCAAACGGTTCCGGGAGTAACAGCCGGTGTTGCCAACGATACCCTTACTTGTGCATACAATGATCTGGCTGCTGCCGAACAATTAGTTGCGGAAAATAAAGATCAAATCGCAGCCATTATTGTTGAACCTGTTGCTGGAAATATGGGTTGTATTTTACCGCAGCCCGGGTTTTTGGAAGGCTTGCGAAGAATTTGCGACCAAGAAAATATCGTGTTCATTTTTGATGAAGTGATGACAGGGTTTCGTTTATCTGCAGGCGGCGCACAGGAAAAGCTAAATGTGAAAGCGGATTTGGTTACATATGGAAAAGTGATCGGCGGCGGAATGCCTGTAGGCGCTTTTGGCGGATCAAAAGAGATCATGCAGCATATCGCTCCGCTCGGAAATGTTTACCAGGCAGGAACTTTGAGTGGCAATCCGATCGCGATGATCGCAGGTTATACGACCTTAGGAATATTGAAGGGCAATCCTCATATTTACAAAGAGCTTGAAGAAAAAACAATTTACCTGCGCGATAATCTGCATAGGGTTTTTATCGCATCAAAAATCCCTTTCGTGATCAATCAGTTCGGTTCCATGATCAGTGTGCATTTCAGCGATCACGCCGTGAATGATTTCGCCAGTGCTGCATCTGCTAAAAATGAGTTATTCAAAAAATATTTTCACGCTATGCTTGATCGTGGAATTTATTTACCGCCCTCTGCATTTGAAAGTTGGTTCTTAAATAATGCTTTGACAAAAGAAGATCTGGACAGAACAATTGAAGCAACAAAGGAAAGTTTGAGTGAAATATCCGGGGACCAAGTTCAATAGAATTGTTGCGGGATAGGAGTGGGTCGGGCTTGCTTAATGGAGATCCTCAACGCTGTTACCATGATTCTTTCTTACCATTAACGCAGCTGAAAATTCATTTTGTTCATTAACTTACAAACAAAACTTTCCTTAACAAATGAACAAAACCCGGCTCGAAGCATTCAGCGATGGAGTGTTTGCCATCATCATAACCATTATGGTTCTTGAAATAAAAGTGCCGCAGGGGGATGATTGGTATGCGCTGAAACCATTGATACCGGTCATGTCCAGCTATGTACTTAGTTTTTCTTTCGTAGGTGTGTATTGGGTGAATCATCATCATTTTATGCACACGGTACATAAAGTAAATGGCGCGATCTTATGGGCGAATATTCACCTGCTCTTCTGGATTTCCTTAGTGCCCGTTGCGACAGACTGGATGGGAGCATCGCATTTTGCAAAGGTTCCCGTAGCGGTATATGCGGCCTTGTTATTGTGTTGCGGCATTGCTTATACCGTTCTGGAGTATTTTGTACAAAAGAAGAACAAGCCTACTGAGAAACTGCTGCATGCATTAACGATGGCCCATCGTAAATCTATCTTTTCTATCTTTTGTTATCTTGCCGCCTTGGCTTTTGCGTTTATCAACACCACTGTTTCCGGTATTTTATTCCTGTTGGTTTCCATCATCTGGTTCCTTCCGGATAAAAATATCGAGCGCGCATTAAGCGATGAATGAGGTAATTTTGTTTGAACCTTTATTGCTGAAATTATGTATTCTTCCGCCACCAGGCAGACTTTTGAATTGTTGCTGGATTATTCGGACAATATAGTAAGCTTTTTTAAATCTTAGATTCACTTATGATAACAGTTAAAGGCATCATACACGAGGAGCACTTTGCCGTTCGTCTTTCCTCCTCTACCAATGAAATAATCGCTGATGAACCTATATCAGCTGGTGGCAAGGACAAAGGTTTTTCTCCTACCGAATTATTGGCATCATCACTTGCAGCTTGTACTTCGATTACGGTGCGTATGTATGCGGACAGAAAACATTGGCCGCTGGAAAAAATAGAAGTAACCGTTGAGTTGGAAAGAAATGTTGCTGAAAATATTACCCACATTAATCGGGTGGTACAATTATTTGGTAATTTAACCGGGGAGCAGAGGTCTCGTTTGTTACAAGTTGCTGATCATTGTCCGATTCATAATATATTAACGAATCCGATCAACATTAAAACCTCCATGGTATGAAGGACATAACAAAAAAATACACGAATGGGGAAGTGACGATTGTTTGGAAACCCGCTGTTTGCATACATTCCACCATTTGCTGGAAACAGGCAACCGGTTTGCCCGAGGTGTTTAATCCTTTTGAAAGACCCTGGATAAAACCAGAGGCGGCAAGTACAGAAAAGATTATTGAGCAAGTAAAAAAATGCCCGAGTGGGGCGTTAAGTTTTTATATGAACGAAGAAAAAGTGAAACCGGCTGATGAGCCGGTCTCATAATCCTTACATAAAAAATTGTTCGGAAATAATTTTCCCATCCTTTACATTATATACACAAAGTTCTTTCATTTCCGCACGCTCTTTTCCTTTCATCGCCATGTCCATGCTCAAGGTCATTGCAAATGAATTTTGCGATACCAATGGTTCTGATGCCTTCACTCCATAGACCTTTTCAGTCATTGACTCGAACTTGTGCCCTTTTTCAATGATGGCTTTCAATCCTTTTGTTTCTTTTTCAAAACCTTCCGATGCCCGGGGCTCAATACTAACTGCATCATTCGCAAATAATTCTCTTTGTGCAGTTTCAAAATCACCTTTGTTACAATACTCGACCAGGGTCTTTGCAATTTGATCTGTTTTCATGATAATAAAATTTTGGAGTAATAAGATCCTTTAACAGTAATTCAAAAACAAGGATAATGCCACGAAAATTATTGATTCATTTTTTGATTAATGAACCTGTATTTTACTACTCACAATTGATTGCCGGACTGAAAATAATATCATGATTTATTAATGCGCCGGAGCTGCAATTTCATTGTTATAAGCATTGGCAAATTCACTGGCAAAGTCTTCCAATTTAGTTTTACCTAAAGTTGCCGGACGATTTTTAAAATAATCTTCAAACATTTTTCCCGTTCTGATTGATACGCCCATTTCTACATAATTCTTTGCAATTTCTTCAGGAAGCCCCGCTTGCTTCATGCCTCCGAAAGCTTGTTCATCACTGAATGAAATCCAGGGTAATTCCGGTTTTCCGATCGCCTGACCAATTAATTTTGCAATATCGCCTGTCGTTCTTTCATCGCTTGCAATATAACGAACCGTGTGGCCGGAGAAACCCAATGATGTCAGTTCATTAACAACAACCTCTGCAATATCATTTGGATGAGCAAGGATCATTTTAGTGTTCACATCTCCATAATTGCCGCCAATGATGTTCATGAACTTTACCATGTTGATATTTGCCAGAAAATTGATGTAAAAGAATCCAGGACGCAAATGTTTGATGTTTACATCGCCTAAAGTATTTAATGCATTTTCTACCTGATGTAAGCCGCTTACCGGACCGCAGCCATCGGGCAAATCTGCGCCAACACTGCTAAGATTAACAACATATTTTGCGCCAGATGCCTTGATTGCCGCTGTATAATTTTTCCCAATTTGTTCAATATATGCTTTCCAGTTCTTTGCCGTAAAATTCGGCGGGACCATTGTATAGACCGCCTCTGCATCACGGAAAGTGTTGGTAAGAAAATCAAGATCTTCTACCGATCCGATGGCAGCCTTCGCGCCTTGTGCAACGAGGCCTATTATACTATTTGCGTTTCTGCTTACGACAGTAACATCGTGTCCCAATGATAATAATTTTTCTGTTGCGGGCTTTGAAATATGCCCTGCGCTTCCGGTGATTACGTATTTCATGATTTTTTGTTTATGTGTTAATTATTGTATATACAAATAAAAATATAAAAAAATTTAATGCACGAACTTATCGGCGATTTTAGTGATGTTCCTTACCAATCTGGCACTATCTTCCTTTCCCAATATGGCAGAATAACTTTCATAAAAATCTGCAACGCATTGTTTTAACCTGGGATTGAGCTCCTTTCCCTTGGGGGTTGGGTATACATTGGTAAGTTTGCCTTCAAAAGTTCTTACAACCAATTTTTTTAGTTCCAATTTTTCTATCAAACGTGTAATGGTAGAGGGTTCCAGGTGTAACTCTTCGCTCAATGCCATTGGCTGTATTCCCGGTTCATTGATTATCAGCATTAACAAATAACCATGACTCGGTGAAAGATTTACCTTCTTCCAGGATTGGCTGGCAATTCTTTCGATCTTTCTTGCCAAAGCATTTGATGTAAAATAAATGCACTGGCAATAATGGCTATCTGATAATTTTTTCACGACACAAAGAAAGGGATTTTAATTTGTATATACAAATATAATTTTCAACCGGGTTCGATGATGGACAAAATCGCTTTTTAGCATTTGCTTTTTACCTTTACCTTTGGGGTATGCCGAATCCCAATTTAAATAATGATCAAAATGCATTGAATGCTGCGGAAAAAGAATTCGAAAATAATATTCGTCCGCGCGAGATGGAAGATTTTGCAGGTCAGAAGCAGATCATTGAAAATCTAAAAATCTTTATCAAAGCGGCAAAACAACGTGGGGAGGCCTTGGATCATATTTTATTTCATGGTCCTCCTGGGCTGGGGAAAACCACCTTGAGCAGAATTGTTGCCAATGAATTAGGCGTGAATATAAAAGAGACATCCGGACCTGTGATCGAAAAACCCGGGGATCTTGCGGGATTGTTGACCAATCTTGAACCCAATGATGTCTTATTTATTGATGAGATCCACCGGCTGAGTACGGTGGTGGAAGAATATCTGTATGCCGCGATGGAAGATTACCGGATTGATATAATGATTGACAGCGGGCCGAATGCAAGAAGCATTCAGATCGACATCAATCCTTTCACCCTGGTGGGTGCAACGACAAGAAGCGGTTTACTTACCGCCCCTTTGCTTTCGAGATTTGGAATCAAATCGAGGCTGGAATATTACAATGCCGAAACTTTGTATAAGATCATTCTCCGGTCGGCAAAAATTTTAGATACAAAGATCACTTCAGACGCTGCCAACGAAATTGCCGGACGTAGTCGAGGAACGCCGAGGATCGCCAATGGATTATTAAGACGCGTTCGCGATTTTGCCCAGGTCGTTGGTAATGGTGTCATTGATATCGCCATAACACAACACGCTTTGCGTGCATTGAATGTTGATGAACACGGCCTCGATGAAATGGATAATAAGATCCTTCTGACGATCGTTGAAAAATTCAAAGGCGGCCCGGTTGGTATCACAACAATCGCTACTGCAGTGGGAGAAGAGGCGGGAACACTGGAAGAAGTTTATGAGCCATTTTTAATTCAGGAAGGCTTTTTGCAACGCACCCCGCGTGGGAGAGAGGTCACCGAAAAAGCATTCGCACATCTAGGGAAAAAGCCTTTCGGTAATAATAACGAACGCTTATTGTTTTAGTATTCTGCCCCCGGGGTTTAAAAAACAAAAGCGATGAATTTTCATCGCCTCGCGGAACAATAATGATTAATGAAAAGGATCTATGGTTGTGGAGCTACCAGCCTGAAACCGTTTCCGTGAATATTAACGATCTCGATGGTGGTATCATCTTTTAAATATTTGCGCAATTTGGCAATATAAACATCCATACTTCTTCCATTAAAATAAGTATCGCTTCCCCATATTTTTTTAAGTGCCTGGTCCCTCGGTAGCAGATCATTTACATGTTCAGCAAGCATTTTAAGCAATTCGTTTTCTTTGGGAGATAAGGTTTGCATTTGCCCTTTATGACTGAGTTCCCGGAGTTTTGGATTGAAATGATAAGACCCAAGATCAAATTCTTTATTCTCAGATTCTTTATTCAAATCATCATTGCGTTTTAATATGGCTTTTATCTTTAACAACAACACTTCACTGTCAAAAGGTTTGGTGATATAATCATCCGCGCCAAGTTTATAACCCTGGATGATATCCTCCTTCATCGTTTTTGCGCTGAGAAAAAATAAAGGAATATCCGGATCAACATCGCGAATTTCTTCTGCCAAAGTAAAACCATCCATATGTGGCATCATGATATCCAATAAACACAACTCAAATTTCTCACGTTGAAATGCAGCAAGACCAAGTCTTCCGTCACGTTCAAGTATTACGTCAAAATCATTCAGTTCTAAATAATTTTTCAGCACCATTCCCAAATTCTGATCATCTTCGCACAATAATATTTTTGCTTTCTTGCCTTCCATGTTTTGTAATTTAAGTACAAATAAAATTAAATCATTTGCGGTATTATTGAATAGGCGACTAATATTTTGTTAATAATTCAGTCTGAATGCCTAAAAGGTCGCTCATTATTTTTCTGAACAGTTTCATAATTGTTGTTTAAAAAATGGATATGGTCTGTACAAGTGGTTAGATATACTCAATGATGATTAATTTTGAAAACTCTTTAAAAAAAGAAAAATGCACATAACAGCAGATAATAAATTTAAAAAATTAGTGGTTATAGGAGATCGCGTGTTGATCCGTCTATCAAAACCAAATGAAAGAACAGACAGCGGGTTGTACTTGCCGCCCGGTGTTCAGGAAAAAGAAAAAGTGCAGCAGGGATATGTAATAAAAACAGGTCCGGGTTATGCCATACCAATGCCTGTTGATGATGAGCCGTGGAAAAACCAGGATGACCAGGTAAAATATGTTCCCCTACAAGCCCGAGAAGGCGATCTTGCTATTTTCTTATTAAGCGGCGCCACCGAAGTGATCTACGAGGCTGAGAAATATTTTATTGTACCGCAAAGTGCAATATTGATGTTGGAAAGGGAAGAAGAACTGTAGGAGTGGGAGTTAAGTATCTTAGAAATGTGGTGGATGATTGAAGATCGATCGCGATGTACCGGAAACTCAAAACTCAAAACTGCAAACTACTTATTATCTTTGTCGGCTCTTAAAAACAACGAATGGATACTATTTTCAACCCAGACAAACAACATACGTTAGCCTCGGCTGTAAGTATTTCCGGAACTGGTTTACACACGGGCATTAATGCTGATATGACTTTAAGACCCGCTAATCCGGGTTTTGGTTTTCAATTTCAACGAATTGATCTGCCTGGTCAGCCGCTCATTAAAGCCGATTGTGATCTGGTAACCGATACTTCTCGCGGAACTACCCTGGAAGAAAACGGCGCAAAGGTAAGTACGGTGGAACATGTGCTGGCTGCATTGGTAGGAATGGGGGTTGATAATTGTCTTATTGAAATCAATGCTCCGGAAATGCCCATTATTGACGGCAGCTCGCAGCCATTTGTCGAAATGATTGAAGAAGCAGGAGTTATCGAGCAGGATGCAGCGAAGGCTTGGTACAGCATTGATGCAAACATCTCACATTACGATGAAAAAAAGAGGGTGGAAATGGTCGCCATGCCTTCCATTGAATATAAAGTTACCACGCTCATTGATTTTAATAGCCCAGTTCTTGGAACGCAGCACGCGGGCTTAAAAACAATGCTGGATTTCAAGAAAGAGATTGCTCCCTGCCGTACCTTTTGTTTTTTACATGAGCTTGAAATGTTGCTGGATAATAATCTCATTAAAGGCGGGGATGTAAATAATGCGATCGTGGTGGTGGATAAACCCGTTACAGAGGAAGAAATGGAAAGATTAGCGAAGGTCTTCAAGCGAGAAAAGATGGAGATAAAATCCGGTGGTTATTTGAATAATCTTGAATTGCGATATCCAAATGAGCCTGCGCGTCACAAATTGCTTGATGTTGTTGGCGATTTAGCGCTGGTTGGCTATCCCATCAAAGCGCATATCATCGCAAATCGTCCGGGTCACTCCACCAATGTAGATTTTGCAAAAAGGATCAAACAATATATTAGGAAAAACAAGCATGTGCGCAACATCCCGGTTTACGATCCCAATCAACCCCCTATTTATACTGCACAGCAAATTGAAAAAACATTACCGCATCGGTATCCTTTTTTGCTTGTAGATAAGATCATCGAGTTGTCAGATAAACATATAGTCGGTATTAAGAACGTAACATTCAATGAACCATTCTTTCCTGGACATTTTCCCGGCAATCCGGTCATGCCCGGTGTCCTGCAGATAGAGTCGCTTGCACAAACAGGTGGAATTCTGGCTATTAATTCTATGCCGCAGGGGGATTATGATACCTATTTTTTAAAAATAGATAATTGTAAGTTCAAGCAGAAAGTGGTGCCGGGAGATACAATGGTCTTAAGGCTGGAAATGATATCCCCCATTCGCAGGGGCATTTGTGAGATGAGAGGAACCGTGTTTATAGGCAACAAAATAGCCACAGAGGCGGACCTGGTTGCGCAATTGGTAAAGAGAAGTTAATGTGCCCATATTGCCACAAATAAACTTATTTTTGTGCAATGCTGGGTTTCGCTCAGCATTTTTTTAATGAAGAAGAATACACTATATAAAGTAGAGTCCAATATTTCGGAAAAACCGAATACTCAACCAATTGACCATCGAATGATTCATCCCCATACCTATATTCATCCCAATGCTAGAGTTGCTACCAATGTAAAGATTGACCCATTCAGTGTCATTCACCAGGATGTAGAAGTCGGCGAAGGAACATGGATCGGTTCTAATGTAACCATTATGGAAGGTGCGCGCATTGGCAAAAATTGTCGCATTTTCCCTGGCGCTGTTATTTGCGCGATTCCCCAGGATCTTAAATTTCAGGGAGAATATTCAAACGTCTTTATCGGTGATAATACCACGATTCGTGAGTTTGTCACAGTTAATCGCGGAACAAAGGATCGGGAAAAGACAGTTATTGGTAAGAATTGCCTCATTCAGGCTTATTGCCATTTGGCACATGATTGTATTGTTGGTGATAATTGTATTCTCAGTAATAATACGCAGGTGGCTGGTCATGTCATTATTGATGACTGGGCAATCCTGGGTGGCATGTGTGCGATTCATCAGTTTGTTCATATTGGTCAGCATTCATTTTTAAGTGGGGGTTCTTTGGTGGGAAAAGATGTGCCGCCTTTTATTAAAGCAGGCAGACAACCATTGAGCTATGCTGGGGTAAACTCTGTTGGGTTAAAAAGAAGAGGTTTTACCGTAGATAAGATCAATCACATTCTTGATATTTATCGCGTCATTTATAATAAAGGATTTAATACCTCACAGGCGCTCGAATTTTTGGAAGAAGAATTTCCCGCAACAGATGAGCGCGACGAAATAGTGACCTTCATTCGTGAAAGTAGCCGCGGCATTATTAAGCGCTTTACAAAAAATAGCACGGATGAAGATTATAGTGACTAATATCGGCAAACGCTTCAACCGGGAATGGATCTTCCGTCATCTTGATTTTGAATTTACTAACGGATATAGTTATGCGATAATAGGACCCAATGGCTCGGGTAAATCAACATTATTACAAGTGATCGCAGGCGCCATGGCAGAGAGCGAAGGAAAAATAAGTTATGAGATGCCGGTTGTCAGTCACCGGGCAGTCCACTCCAGCAACACCGAAACGGCAACCAATTCTTCTCTATCCGGCCTCCGGCCGCTATCTCCAGACTTTGTTTACCAAAATATATCGATTGCTACTCCCTATCTGGAACTTATTGAAGAAATGACATTGACCGAGTTCCTTCAGTTTCATCAAATTTTCAAGCCATTTATTTCCGGTATAGATCTTATTAGGATCATTTCGGAGATCGGACTTCAAAAATCTGCACATAAACAGATACGATATTTCTCATCTGGCATGAAGCAAAGAGTAAAACTTGCCCAGGCTTTTTTTTCAGCTACGCCTGTTTTAATGCTTGATGAACCCTGCACCAATCTTGATGAAGAAGGCGTTGCAATGTATCATCAATTGATAAAGACTTATGCCAAAGATCGAATCGTTATTATTAGTTCGAATGATTTGCAGGAATACGATTTTTGCCGGGAAAGGATAAATATGAATGATTATAAAAAATAATCATCTCTGGCTTGCGATCAGCAAATTCAGATCAGTATATTTTAAATCAAATCTTTGGCTGAGATGAAAATTGGTGAGTGCTCCTTTGAAAAGGTAAATTCCGGTGCGCAAATGCACTTTATGCCAGACTAAATTCTCAAAACCACCTTCATCTGCCGCTTCAAGTATTAATGGCATCAGCACATTGCTGACAGCCTGTGAAGCCGTGCGCGCAAAACCTGAGGGGATATTGGGCACACAATAATGTATAACCCCGTATTTCATAAAGATGGGATGCTCGTGTGTGGTGATCTCTGAAGTTTCAAAACATCCGCCACGGTCAATGCTAACGTCAATGATCACACTACCTGTACGCATATTGCTTACCATTTCTTCTGTTACGACGACCGGCGTTCTCCCGCTTTGTGATGTAAGGGCACCTACGGCCACCTCGCAGGTTTTCAATTGCTTGGCAAGAATTCTTGGCTCCATCACCGAGGTCCACATGCGTTGACCAATATTATTCTGTAATCTTTTCAACCTGTACACGCTGTTATCAAAGACCTTTACGGATGCGCCAAGGGCCAGTGCTGCGCGGGCGGCGAACTCACCGACTATGCCAGCCCCGAGAATAATGACTTTTGTTGGGGGAATTCCGGAAATGCCTCCGAGCAAAACGCCTTTTCCATGGTTGGATGAGCCAAGATATTGTGCGGCGATCAGCATTACCGCACTTCCTGCAATCTCGCTCATGCTGCGTACGATCGGATAAGTGCCGCTATCGTCCTTTAAATTTTCAAATGAAATGGCGGTGATTTTTTTTTCCATCATCTTTTCCAGCAGTTCTGCTTTCATTGCAGAAAGATGAATGGGAGAAATGATCATCTGGTTCATCTGTAAAAGAGAAATGTCTTCTTCAACGATCGGTGCACTTTTGACGAGTAAGGGCGCCTTGAAGACCTCTGCTTTGTCGTAAACGATTTTTGCACCGGCATCGCTGTACTCTTTATCGCGATAATGCGTGGCTTCCCCCGCATTATGTTCGATGACCACATTATGACCATTGCTTACCAAAACACTAACAGCCTCAGGGGTAAGGGCAATGCGGTTTTCCTGGAATGCCGTTTCTTTAGGAATGCCGATATGTAAATGCGCGCCTTTGGGCTTTATGTCAAGCGTTTCTTCTAATGTTTCGTAGCTAAAAGATGTACTGATGATGGGTTTTTGTTGCGACATGTCTCAAGACTTAATAATAAGGTTTGCAATCGGTGAACAGTAAATTACAATTTTAAATTGAATTGAAAGTTTTTTCCCGATCAATTAATGATAATTTTTCTGGTGCCTTCGTCAATGGTATCCATAGACACTTTCACCACATCTTCCGGGAACAATGTGCTTGCCTTTTCAGCCCATTCAACCAAACAAATATTGCCGGAATAAATGCAATCTTCAATGCCAGCACGAATTGCTTCTTCTTCATCTTTCAATCTGTATAGATCAATATGAAAAATTTTTCCGCCCTCATAAACATATTCGTTAATGATGGAAAAAGTAGGGCTGCCAACTTTACTGGTTACTTTCTTTTCATCGCACAACGCGTGTATAAAGGTTGTTTTTCCGGCCCCCATATTTCCAAAAAAAGCAAATACCTTTTTATTGCCAGCCTCCTGCCAGAATTTTTTTGCAGCATCATGAATATGCGGGAGGTCAAATAATAATTCCATGCGACAAAATTACGCGTTTGGCGTTTTAGCAAGGTGAAAATACCATTCTTAAACTAAATTTGCCTGTCGCCTGTTATCATCAGTAATAAATCAGATCAATCGTGGAAACAGTAAACTGGAAAGTGGAAGGTATGAGTTGTTCCAATTGCGCCCTTACAATTGGCAACTATCTCAAAAAAGAAGGTTTGCAAAATGTAAAAGTGAACCTCATTGGCGGTGATGTGAGTTTTAATGCTGATGCTGATACTTCAAAGTCAAATATTATCAGGGGAATTGAATCTCTGGGTTATCATGTTCACACCAGCGATGCAAGTATAACGTCAAAGCACAAACGTTTTTTGCAAACACATCTGCAAAAGTTTCTGTTCTGTTTGATTTTTTCTTTGCCATTAATGCTGCACATGCTCGATAAGTGGATCCGCTTTCATTGGTTAATGAATCCATGGTTACAACTTGCTTTATGTGTTCCTGTTTATATTGTCGGAATGGATTTTTTTGGAAGAAGCGCTATTCAGAGCATTCGCAACAAGATGCCGAATATGAACGTGCTCATTGCCATTGGAGCTACTGCCGCTTTTTTTTATAGTCTGATCGGTACCATTTTTCATCTGGGAGATAATTATTTGTTTTATGAAACTGCTGCAGCAATTATAACCCTGATCTTTTTTGGAAATTATATCGAAGAAGTAACCATCCGATCAACGCAAAAAGCATTGAACAGTCTGGCGTCCTCACAAAAGGTGATGGCCAATATGATTGCTTTTGACGATCATCACCAGGAACAGGTATTCCCGGTGGAAAATTCTCAATTGAGAAATGGCGATTTGATATTGATAAAATCCGGCGAGCAGGTCCCTGCTGATTGCAAGATTTTGTGGGGCGATGCAAATGTGAACGAAAGCATCATCACGGGAGAAAGCCTGCCGGTTGACAAACATGCAAAGGACAGTTTGATCGGCGGAAGTTTACTAACAGACGGAACCGTAAGGGCGCAGGTCACTGCAGCAGCCGATGAATCTGTTCTTTCAAGTATTATTGATCTCGTTAAACAAGCGCAAGGTGAAAAGCCGCCGGTTCAGCAAATGGCAGATAAGATCAGCGCCATCTTTGTCCCGATCGTATTGATTATTGCAGCGATCACCTTCGTCGGAAACTATTTTTATCTGCACCAACTGACGCCTTCGCTTATGCGAAGTATTGCGGTGCTGGTTATTGCCTGTCCATGCGCAATGGGACTTGCCACTCCTGCTGCCATTGCGGTCGGACTTGGGCGCGCGGCGAAAAACGGAATATTATTTCGCAATGCAAAATCATTAGAATCATTCAAAAACATTCATCAGGTAGTATTTGATAAAACAGGAACATTGACAACAGGAGAATTTTCAGTTGACAATTTTAATTTGGCAGCGGGCAGCTCCGGCACGGACCATTCACCATTGACCGTTGACGAATTTAAGCGAATCGTATTCTCACTCGAAAAATATTCTAATCATCCCATTGCAAAATGTGTTTCAGCTGCATGGAAAATGAAAAATGAAATCCGCTGGAAAAAAATCGAAGAGATAAAGGGATCCGGTATGAAAGCCGAAGATAAGGAGGGGAATATTTTTTTTGCGGGTTCTTACCGTGCGGCCTCGGCGGTTACGTCTGATGACAGGCATAATGTGTATGTTATGAAAAATGGGGTGTTGATCGGCTGGATCGACGTGCAGGATGAATTGAGAGCTGAGGCAAAAAAGGTTGTGGATTATTTCAGGAATCGAAATATTAAAACCATATTATTGAGCGGAGATAGAAAAGAAAAATGCGAGGTACTGGCAAAACTTTTAGGAATTGATGAAGTGATCGCCGAACAGACACCTCTAGAAAAATTGCATGTCGTCGAAAAGTTGAATGAGCAGGCTCCAACTGCAATGATCGGCGATGGCATTAATGATGCGCCTGCACTGGCAAAAGCAACCATTGGCATTTCGATGAGTGATGCCTCTCACATTGCGATGCAAACTGCAGATGTTGTGCTAATGAATAGCGGGATCAAAAATTTTCCTCTTGCGCTGGGATTGGGAAATCATACATTCATTACCATTAAGCAAAATTTATTTTGGGCATTCTTTTATAATGTAATTGCTATTCCCATTGCGGCATTTGGTTTTCTTTCTCCGGCAATCGCAGCGCTGGCAATGGGTTTGAGCGATGTTGTGCTTGCAGCAAATTCATTAAGATTGTTTGTAAAAAAGGTTGTTTAATTTAGGGAGTTCGTGAACGGTCAATGGTGAATGAAAGAGGGCATCTTTCAGGTTTGCCAGGAATGCTTAATAACAATAATGATAATACAGGGGTACAAAAAAGAGAAAGTAAAAACTGATCATGCATTTTCGATTTGCAAAAATCGCAACCACAGATCTGACATCTTCCATCAATGAACCATTCAGCGCTCGATATACTGAAACAGTATTTTAAACACGATTCATTTCGGCCGTTGCAAGAAGAAATCATTAATGCAGTGCTGGAAAAAAAGGACGTGCTGGCAGTATTGCCAACCGGTGGCGGAAAATCTGTTTGTTTCCAGGTGCCTGCATTAATGAATGATGGTTTGTGTTTGGTGATAAGTCCATTGATTGCATTAATGAAAGATCAGGTGGAAAGCCTGCGCAGCAAAGGGATCACCGCTTTTTCCATTCATTCGGGAATGAACCGAAAAGAAGTGATCAATACCTTAAGCGTTGCGGGCCAAAGCAATTGTAAATTTTTGTATGTTTCTCCTGAACGGCTGGAGTCAAATCTTTTTAAGGAATTTCTTCCTTCATTCAATATTAATTTGATCGCAGTTGATGAAGCGCATTGCATTTCGCAATGGGGTTATGATTTTCGGCCGCCTTATTTACGTATCGCTTTATTAAGAGAAGAACTGAAAGGAGTCCCTGTTCTTGCTCTAACCGCTTCTGCAACCCTGGAAGTGCAAAATGATATTTGCGAAAAACTTGAGTTCAAAGAAAAAAATATTTTTCGTCAATCATTTGAGCGGGAAAATCTTTCGTACAGCGTTTTTAAAGTAGATGTGAAAATCAATAAGATAATAGAAATCTTAAAAAATGTTGCGGGAAGCAGTATTGTCTATTGTAAAAGCCGCAAGCGCACAAAAGAAATCGCTGATCTGTTGAAAATGCATGGCATTAAATCAGACTATTATCATGGTGGATTAATGGGTGATGAAAGAAATAAAAAACAGGGATCGTGGATCAAAAACGAAACGCGTGTGATCGTTTGTACCAATGCATTTGGAATGGGCATTGACAAACCTGATGTTCGAACCGTCATTCACGCCGATGTGCCGGATTGTTTGGAAAATTATTACCAGGAAGCCGGTCGCGCGGGTCGCGATGAAAAGAAGTCCTATGCTGTCTTACTGTTTACCAACAAAGAATTGACCGGGCTAAAATTATTGCCGGATGTGCATTTTCCGGCAATGGAAAAAATCCGCGAGGTATATCAATCGGTAGTGAATTATTTGCAAATCCCTTCCGGAATTGGTGAAGGAAATTATTATGATTTTGATATTACAGATTTCGTGAAGAAATTCAAATGGGATACACAACTTGTTGTATACGCATTAAAAGCTTTGGAACAGGAAGAATTATTATCATTCAACGAACAGGTTTTTCTTCCATCACAAATTGTTTTTTCAACGAATAAAAGTATGTTGTATGATTTTGAAAATAATAATCCGCAATTAGAACCGCTAATTAAGATCTTGTTGCGCACTTATTCGGGCATTTTCGATCAGCTTGTTTTTATTCAGGAAAAAACGATCTCATTTTTATTAAAAAGAGATTTGATAGAAGTGATCAGCGATCTGAAAAAATTGCATCGCTTTGGAATTATTCAATATGTCCCGCAGAAAGATTCGCCGCAATTATATTTTATTCAAAACAGGATCAAGGCGGAGGACTTAAGGATCAATCAGGTCAATTATCAAAAAAGAAAAATGCAATACGAGCGAAGAATTACCTCTTTTTTGGATTATGTGAAAGCAGAAACGCAATGTCGAAGTCAATTCATTGCAAATTATTTTGGAGATG
>JAJPKJ010000043.1 GCA_021323755.1 Chitinophagales bacterium
GATATTTTTCTGTTTCTGCAATTCGGATCTGCTTGAGACCATCTTTAGCGATGATTTCTCCAATTGTATTTTTCAGATCATCATTTTCAAAAATCACATTTACATTTTTGAATGAATGATCATATTGTGTCATCGTTGTATAATGTAGCGACAATTTTTTCATGCCTTGCTCGGGAATATCTGTTTGCGTAAGCACCTGTGTGATTTCTCGGCAACGGTCTGTGCGAAAGTTGAAACAGATTACTACATCATCATTTTTTATTGTGGCAACCGGATGATCGTTGCTGGTGATTACAGTTGGCTTTATAAATTCGTCGGTAATGTTTTGCGAATAAGATCTTTGAATTGCTTCAATAGCATCTGTTGCCTTTTCGCCGATACCATTTACCAGTGCATCATAAGCTAATTTCACGCGCTCCCATCTTTTATCACGATCCATTGCATAATAGCGACCGCTTACTGTTGCAATTTTCCCCGTTGTTTTGATAAGGTGATCTTGCAGTTCCTTTATAAATCCCAACCCGCTTTTTGGATCTGTATCGCGCCCGTCGGTGAAAGCATGGATGAATACATTTTCCAGTTGCTCACGGTGACATATATCCGTAATCGCTTTGAGATGATCAATGTGAGAATGCACCCCGCCATTACTGACCAATCCCAACAAATGCAAAGGCTTGTTATTGTTTTTTGCAAACCGAATGGCATTTAACAACACTTCATTTTTTGCAAATGATCCATTGCGAACGGCAACATTGATGCGTTCCAGTTCCTGGTAAACTATTCTTCCCGCGCCGATGTTCAAATGTCCAACTTCCGAATTTCCCATTTGTCCATCAGGCAAGCCTACTGCTTCACCACAAGTAACCAATGTCGTGTTTGGATATTTTTTGTATAAGGAGCTTACAAATGGGGTCTTTGAATGTTGGATAGCATCGGAAGATTCCACTTTTCCAATTCCCCAGCCATCCATGATTATCAGGATTACTTTTTTGTTTGCCATACAATTTGAAAGCTTTACAGTTATTTTAAAGCATGCAAAGTTAGGAACTATTACCCGCTATGTGGTATTTTTTAGAAAAGCAACTATTTTGGCATATTTTTAGCACTATGCGAAGTATGAAATGAATTTTATATGAAAAACCACCTGGGATTAGTGCTAATTGCAAGTTCCCTTTTCTTATTCTCCTTCGCCAACTTTTTCACCATTGATGATGTAGCCACAGCCATTCGTTCGGGAAATATCTCTCAGCTTTCCGGTTATTTGGATAGTCGGGTGGATATAACTATGCCTGACAAAGCCGATACGTATAGTAAAAGCCAGGCCGAAATGGTGATCCGCGATTTTTTTGCCACCAATGAAGTACAAAATTTTCGGGTTAAACATAAAGGCGAAAGCGCCGGTTCAGAATTTTGCGTTGGCATTTTACAAACGCGCAATGGAAATTTTGAAACTACATTGTATATGAAACAAAAAGGCGATAAACAATTGCTCCAGGAGATCCGATTTCAAGCGACTCAATAAATACCCCCCTTTATTTTTATCATGAGAGCGGGGACGCAAGAACGCTTTTAAGGTTTCAATCATTCATGTTTCACTCCTGTCTTTTTCCTTCTCTTGATTTCCTTAGTTTTGCCTTATGCTGAATTTTGATGAACAATTAAAAATTTTAGTTGAAGCTGCATTTAAAGAAGACATCGGCGAGGGCGATCATTCAACCCTTTCATGCATTGATGCCGGTGCAAATGGCAAAGCGATTCTAAAAATCAAACAGGAGGGCATTTTAGCCGGAGTTCATGTTGCGGAAAAAATCTTCAAATTAAAAGAACCATCTTCCAAATTTATTTCTTTTAAAAAAGATGGCGATGCAATGAAGGAGGGACAAATAGCTTTTGAAGTAGAAGCATCCGCTCGCACCATTTTAGAATGCGAGCGACTGGTATTGAATTGCATGCAGCGGATGAGCGGTGTTGCAACATTAACGCATCAATATGTTGAAAAAATAAAAGGCTACAAAACAAAAATTCTTGATACGCGAAAATCAACGCCCAATTTTCGTTTGCTGGAAAAAGAAGCGGTAAGAATCGGCGGTGGACTGAATCACCGGTTTGGATTGTACGATATGATCATGCTGAAAGATAATCACATAGATTATTGTGGCGGAATTGAAAAAGCAATTCAAAGAGCTAACGCCTACATGGATTCCAAGAAGCTGAATTTAAAAATTGAGATCGAAACCAGAAATATTGATGATGTGAGACGCGTGATGTCTATTGGAAAAGTTGATCGCATTATGCTGGATAATTTTTCGCCTTCACAGATTGCGGAAGCATTGATCATGATTAACGGAAAATATGAAACGGAGGCCAGTGGCGGGATCAATCTTGATAATATTATCGATTACGCGAAAACCGGCGTTGATTACATCAGCATAGGTGCATTGATACACCAGGCAAAAAGTCTGGATCTGAGTTTGAAGGCAATGATCATATGAAAAGCAACAAATTTGAAAATTTGAAAATGAAAAGAAATGAGTAAGAAAAATAAACCGGACACTCACGGTTTCGTTTATAGCACCGACCCAAATTTTAAGTTTGAGGAGGAAAATGAAAATGCGGAGACACTTTTGCCCAAACAGCAAAAACTGAGAATACGGTTGGATACTAAACATCGCGCTGGTAAGGCGGTTACGTTGATTGAAGGGTTTATTGGAAAAGATGAAGGCCTGCAAGAACTTGGAAAAAAATTAAAATCATTTTGCGGAACGGGCGGCTCGGCAAAAGACGGAGAAATAATTATCCAGGGAGACCAGCGTGACAGGGTGCTGCAATGGCTTTTAAAAAACAATTATTCTTCTTCGAAAAAAATTTGATTTGCTTTTTTATTTTTTAATCGGGTTGATCATTATGGCAGGATTGATTTCTGCCGTTAGTTTTGTGTTCTATGTTAGGGCAAGAATGAAAGAAGAAGAAATGAAAGAAAAAAAATTTCAATCCATTCATTATATCTCGCTGTTTATTTTTGTTGTAGTCGGAGTGGTTATTTTAATTATGGTCTCCAATATGAATCCTTGATCGGGTCGATCTTTTTTGATTGCCAGGCAGAGTGGCGATCAGGAATTGGGAAAGAAATTTTGAAACTCAGCACTGTAAACCAAAAAAAACCGCAAATGGCTACTGTCCCTGTGCCAGGGAATAGGCTTTTTTGTCTCCCCACATATTTAATAATTCAGAAGAGCAAATTTTAAAATCACCGCTTAGGCTCACATATAATCCAAGGACGTCCTGCTGGTTAAGTGCGGAGCCATCAATGCTTTCAAAGCGCACATTGTATTGATTAACCAAATTCGTGTATACCGAACCGGTGGGCCAAACCTGAGTGCCGCGATTGCTGATATTGATCAGATTGAATTTTACTCCGCCATGACGCTGACATTTTTTTGCGATATACTCGGGCTGCTCGGAACTTTCGATGAACATATCCACACCAACGATTTTTTCTTCCTGCATTTCCTTGCTTACCATCATGGAATTATGATCGAGTTTGAAGACGGTTTGCGTTACCGGCATGTTCTGTAATATCGGCTTGGCGCCAAGTTCAGGCTGCTTGCCAAAATTGGCGATTATCGCTTCTGCGAATTGTGTGGTATTAAGCGCCACAGAATGCTTGTCTCCAAAATCACCGGTATGGATGCCGTTTTCCAGAGAATATAATAATGCATTCTCAATTATCGCGGCGTTTTCCATTAACCCAAGATGACGCAACATGGCAATTCCGCTTAATAATAATGCGGTTGGGTTAGCAATATTTTTTCCGGCTATATCGGGAGCAGTTCCATGTACAGCTTCGAAAATAGAAATATGATCGCCGATATTTGCAGAAGGGGCGAAGCCAAGACCGCCGACCAATCCAGCACAGAGATCCGAAACGATATCACCTTGTAAATTGGTGAGCACAACAACATCAAAGAGGTCTGGTCGTGTAACTAATTTCATGCACAGATCATCCACAATGACATCATCAGCTTTTAGTTCAGGATATTCTTTTGCCACTTCATGAAAACATTCCAGGAACAAGCCATCTGTTAGTTTCATGATGTTTGCTTTGTGGCCGCAGGTTATTCTTTTTGTTCCTTTTTTCTTCGCCATTTCAAATACGTATTTGATGACCTGCAAACTTCCCGGGCGGGTGATGAAGCGGCGGCTCAATGCAACATCGTGTGTGGGCATGTGCTCAATGCCACCGTAAGTATCTTCAATATTTTCGCGAACAATGGTAATGTCAATCGGAATTCCCGCTTTTGAAAAAACAGTGTCAACACCATGCAAAGTTTGAAACACTCTTTTATTGGCATAGGTGTTCCAGGTTTTGCGTGCAGTTACATTTACACTTTTTACGCCTTTGCCTTTCGGCGTTTCCATTGGGCCTTTAAATAAAATGCCGAGTTCTTCAATGGTGTGTTTTGCCTCAGGCGTCATGCCATTTGAAAAGCCTTTATCAAAAACCCATTTGCCCATGTCAACAAAATCATATTCCAGGGCAACATTATTGGCAGTAAAAATTGTTAAAACTGCATCCATAATTTCCGGGCCAATTCCATCTCCTTTTGCAACTGCTATTTTCATGACACGAATTACACGAATTTGTGCGAATTATACAAATCCATTGTTGTTATCGAACGAATTTTGCAGATCGCCCTATTGGTAATTCCTTTTAATTCATGCAATCGGGGTTGGAGAATTCGTGTTATCTTCGTGTCTCAGATTCAATCATGCCAAATTTAATTTCAGAAGGAGTTGAAATAAGCGTGGAAACGTTCTACCAGCCGGATTACAGTAATCCGATGTCGGGAGAATATATGTTTGCGTATAAAATTTCTATCGATAATCATAATAATTTCCCGGTAAAACTGCATCGCCGCCACTGGCATATTTTTGATAGTAATGGTACATATCGGGAAGTAGAAGGCGAAGGCGTTGTTGGCGTTCAACCTACCTTAAATCCAGGCGAGCGTTATCAGTATGTGAGCGGTTGTAACCTGCGCACCGAAATGGGTAAAATGTATGGAACATACAGCATGGAAAATCTCAACAGCAAAAAAATGTTCGAAGTCAATATTCCCATCTTTGAAATGATCGTTCCATTCAAAATGAGCTGAATTTTAATAAGCATCAATGCCGGGTATACCCCGGCTGTCAGCATGCGTTCATTTCTGTTAAATTTATTTGTTCTTCAGTAACTCGATTTCGTTTTGCGGATTTATTGGTGTTGATTGGATATTTGTTAATGCGTCTATTTTTTGCTTATCGGTAAGCTGTTGTGGATCCGATCCATTTTGTAGCATGTATGCACTCTTTTGTTACCTGATATTCAAAAACAATAAATTCAAAAAGACATCGAAATTATCACAATTAAATTTGCTGCAGAAAAATCATTTCTTTTACCTTCATCTTTAATTATATCAAACTCCCTGTTTATGAAATATATTTTCAGCGTTATCAGCTTAGCGGTCGCCAGTTATTCTTTCGCGCAAAACGACACTACTACTTTCTTGCTCCACAAGTTTGCGCAGAATATAGGAAAAGAAAAATATACCGTAACAAAAAAAGAGGGTAACATCATTTATGATGTAGATTTCAAATTTGTGGACAGGGGCTCTGCCGTTCCGCTTCATGCTGTTTTACAGGTTCGCTCAAATGCAGAGCCAGTACGCTTTTCAGAAAAAGGGAAAAATTGCCGGTTTTGTGTTATTAATGATACAGTTGTTATCAATAACAATAAAGCACAGGTCCGCATGGGCGATTCGACGTTTGAAAAAAATGGATCAAATGCATTTACTATAGCCGGGTATGCGCCGGGCACAGTCCAAATGGTCATGCTGCAATACTGGAAAAAACACAATCGTCCGCAAAAATTAAATATTCTTCCAACAGGTTCCGTCGAAATTAAAATGAGCGGTTATGATACTGTTTCTTTCAATAATAAAGACTTGATTTTGGAAAGATATACTGTCGGTGGACTGATCTGGGGAAATGAATTGGTGTGGACAGATAAAAATGGTCAGTTGTATTGTTTGATCACCAACGATGCAGAAGCTGATAAATTGGAGATGATGCTGGAGCCTTATGAATCTTTATTACCAGAGTTCATCAAACGCGCAGCTTTTTACAGCATGCAGCTTTTTGCATCAACAGTAAAACAATCTGCCATTCATCCAAAAATCATTGCCATCACCAATGGAACAGTAATTGATGTGGTTAACAAAAAAGAAATTGCCAATGCGACCATTTTAATAGAAGATGGGATTATCAAATCCATCGGCGCCTCGAGTGATATTAAGGTTCCTGCGGACGCCCATATCATCAATGCAAATGGAAAGTTTGTTTTGCCCGGATTGTGGGATATGCATGCGCATTTTGAACAGGCAGAATGGGGTCCTGCATATCTTGCTGCAGGAGTAACGACTGTTCGCGATTGTGGTAATGAGTTTGAATATATCAACGCCATTCAGAAGGCAATTGACAATGGAAACGGGATCGGTCCGCATATATTAAAGGCAGGAATTATTGATGGAAAGGGGAAAATGTCATTGGGGGTGATCCAGGCGGATACTGAAGACGAAGCCATTAAAGCCGTTGACAGATATAAGGATAATGGTTTTGTGCAGATAAAAATTTACAGTTCAGTAAAACCAAATATTGTAAAAGCCATTTGTACAGAGGCCCATCGGTTAGGCATCACCGTTACAGGTCATATTCCCGAAGGAATGAATTTAATTCAGGGAATTGATTCGGGAATGGATATGGTCAATCATATCGAATACGTAATTGATGTCGAAAAGACCGATAGAAAAAATCACACAATCGATTTTTCTGATTCAGCAAATAAACAACTATTTGCATTTTTAAAAGAACATCATGTTGTTGTTGATCCAACGCTTGGTGTCTTTGAAATGATATTTCGTTCTTTAAAAGATCCGATCGCGAATATCGAACCCAATTTTGCTACGTTGCCTGCCCCATCGCAAGCATTATTTGTAAATATGGGAATGAACCCTACGCAGGCTACAGCGATGAAACCTTATATGGATATCGCAAAAAGAACAGTAAAGGCTTTGTATGATGATGGTATCACCATTGTTGCCGGAACCGATCAGGGCTTTCCGGGTTTTAGTGTTTATCGCGAATTGGAATTATATGTTGATGCCGGACTTACTCCTGCAGAAGCTTTACAAACAGCTACAATTACTCCTGCAACGGTAATGAAGGTTGATAAACAATATGGTTCAATTGAAGAAGGAAAAATTGCCGACATCATTATTGATGATGCCAATCCATTGCAGAGCATCAGCAATATCAGAAAGGTTAGTACGGTTATTAAAGGCGGATATATTTACAACCCTACTCAGTTGCACCAGATGGTTGGATTTAGTAAATAGTCTTCATCGTTAAGCAACTATTACTGATGCATCATCTTCTGCAATTTTTTTGTAAGCAGGAATAATATTAATGAAGCTGCTCCTGCGGTAAAAACGAACATCATAAAAAAATCATGCTGACTGTTCATGTGGTAACCAAGAGCAACAGTCGTTTTTCCACCTTCAGGATATAACGCACTTAAGACCCCTGCGAGTTTGTTTGCTGCCGCATTTGCCAAAAACCAAACAGCCATCAATAATGAAGCAAATTTAAAAGGCGCCAATTTATTTACCAGAGATAATCCGATTGGAGACAAGCATAATTCACCACAGGTATGCAGTGCATACATTCCGGTTAGCCATATCATGCTTACTTTAATTCCGGGAGAAACATTATTGACTCCAAAAGCGATCCATAAATAGCCAAGAGATAAAAACAATAATCCAAATGCCATTTTTGTTGGTGATGATGGTTCCCACTTTCCCAGCTTTAACCATAGCCACGCAAAGAATGGCGCGAAGCTTACAACAAATATTGAATTGAGCGATTGAAACCAGCTTGCAGGAATTTCTTTTAAATACATGGATGAATTCCCGGCTGCCAATAGGTAAATATTTGCAGCAATTATGCCTCCGGAAAAGATAAACAAAAGAAAATACACAGTGCCCCGCAATTGTTTATGAAATTCACCAGATAAATTTCTCTGTGTTTTTTTATACAATGTGAAAATATAATAAAGCAATAAAGCGGAAAGCGACATTATAAGCCATAAAGGAATATGCCATCCAACGCTTCTGTCGGTTTGCGCGTCTGCAAAAAAGGTTAATGATGCACCTGCCTGTTCAAATGCGCTCCAGAAAAAAACCACGAAAAATGAAACGATAAATATTACCCCAATGCGCTGTTTTTCTATTCCGGATAATGTTTTGTCTCCAAATATCATCGCAGCAATAAAAACTACGCATGCTGCAAGCAGGTAAGTGAGATAGCCAACAACTTTTGCATCAAGATATAATAGACCAATTGTTACCAAGGAAAATAAAAGCAATCCAATTATTATAAAAGCCTGCTTGCTGAAAGCTTTAGGTGCATCTTTCGGAGTCAATCCCAAGACCTTATTATCTGGATCGACAACATATTTATGGTGAAAAACAGTTTGCACAATAACGCTCAAACACATCGCGATGCCACCAGCTAAAAACGACCATTTGAAATCTGCGGGGTTGCCGGTATCTCCAACCAATCCACAAATAAAAGGACCGATCGCGCCGCCGGTATTGATGCCCATATAAAAAATGGTGTAAGCCGCGTCAATTCGTCTGTCCCCTTTTGGATAGAGTTGCCCAACCATCGAAGAAATGTTGGGCTTAAAAAAGCCATTGCCGGCGATCATAAACCCCAGACCTGTATAAAATAAAAGACCTGATAATTGAGGTGCGCTTTGGTATAATGAACTGCAAAAAAATAAAATAAATTCACCAATTGCCATAACCAGTCCGCCCCAGATTATTGAGCGATGATTTCCCCAAAACCTGTCAGCAATATAACCTCCGAGCAAGGGCGTTAAATAAACAAGGCTGGTATAACTTCCGTAAAGATTGGATGCAAAAGCATGTTCGAATAAAAGGGCCTTGGTCATGAACAAGATCAAGATGGCGCGCATGCCATAGTAATTGAATCGCTCCCACATTTCAGTTGCAAATAAAATATATAGTCCTTTGGGATGTCCTTTTTCAGGAAGAGATTGACTCATACAGTTTAGGTTTATCGTTTGAGTTGGAGCAAAAACTTTACTTTGTAAAATACAGATAAAATTTCATAAAGCTATAAATACATCATATTACCAGTCATAAAAAACATTTTGATTTTGAGTTTTGAAACTTGAATTTTGTAACTGAATAACGCTTATGAATATTTTGTTATTAGGTTCTGGTGGTAGAGAACACGCGCTTGCCTGGAAACTCAATCAAAGTGTTTGGGCCAACCCTTTGTTTATAGCTCCGGGCAATGCAGGTACCGCTCAATGCGGTATTAATGTTGATATTGACATCACCGATTTTCTTGCAATAGAAAAATTCTGTATTGATAAAAAAATTGAAATGGTCGTGGTTGGTCCGGAAGAACCATTGGTGAATGGATTGTGCGATCATTTCAAATCGAAAGAAGAATTACAGAAAATCTATTTTATCGGACCATCAAAAAGTGGCGCACGATTGGAAGGCAGCAAGTCCTTCGCAAAGGAATTTATGCTTCGGCACAACATTCCTACCGCGTCTTACAAACAATTCGATAATACGAATTATGAGGAAGGGATATCTTTTCTAAAAGATCATACATTACCAATTGTACTAAAAGCAGATGGATTAGCAGCGGGAAAAGGGGTGATGATCTGTCAAAATCATATTGAAGCCATTGCCGAATATGAATTGATGTTACAACAGAATAAATTTGGCGATGCGGGGAAAAAAATTGTAGTAGAAGAATTTCTTACCGGAATTGAATTGAGCATATTTGTATTAACAGACGGCAAAAATTATTTATTGCTTCCGGAAGCCAAGGATTATAAACGTATCGGAGAGGGTGACACCGGTTTAAACACCGGCGGAATGGGCGCAGTAAGCCCGGTACCTTTTGCAACAGGAAGCTTTATGCAAAAGGTCGAAACAAGGATCATCAAACCCACCATTGACGGATTGCATGAAGAAGAAATAGATTACAAAGGATTTATTTTTATCGGATTGATCAATGTTGATGGAGAGCCTTATGTAATTGAATATAATTGCAGGCTTGGTGATCCGGAAACAGAAGTGGTTATACCGCGATTGGAAAATGATCTGGTTGGATTATTTATTGCCACATCGAATCAGGAATTGGACCAGGTAAAACTGAGTGTTGATAAGCGTTCTGCCGCAACGGTGATGGCCGTGAGCAGAGGCTACCCGGTCACCTATGAAAAAGGGTATGAAATATACGGGCTCAAAAAAAACTATGGAAAAGATTCCTTGGTTTTTCAGGCAGGCACTGCAGAAAACAGTGAAAAAAGAATTGTAACCAGTGGCGGACGTGTATTGTGTGTTACCTCTTATGGAAAAAATATTGCAGAAGCTGCTGCTCGATCCCTTGAGATTTTAAAAGAAGATATTGATTACGATGGCATTTATTATCGCACCGATATCGGGTACGAGTTTTCCTGAAATCAAAAGTTTTACCGGGTGAATTGAGTTTATGGTAAACCCTACTCCTCATCAATGGCGATAAAATATTTTCAGCAATCCGTTCTTGCTATTTTATTCGCAATTTTCTTCTCTTTTTACCTATTACCAAGCGAAAGACGCCTTTTGTTTTTTGCCAATTCTTATACGGATTACTTTATTGCTTACCATTATTACTGATTGAGCGGGTAAACACGGAACAGGTTAAATACTTACACTAATTTTGATTTCTGAATCTATACATCATGGACAAAATCGTAAAGGTTAATAGTGTTTCACAGTTCAACTCACAGAGAGGCCAGGAAACGCTGCACCCGTTGGTTACTGTTTTGGATCAGTCAAAATCAAAACCCTTGCATCCGGTTCGTTTTGTTTCAGGCTTGTATATAGTTTTTTTGAAGGAAATAAAGTGTGGAGAACTGAAATATGGCAGGAACAATTATGATTACGAGGAAGGGACACTGGTTTTTATTGCACCACAGCAAGTGTATGGAGTTGATTACGGCACGCAAGCCGTTCAGCCGAAAGGCTGGGCTCTTGCATTTCATCCCGATCTAATTCATGGAACTTCTTTGGGGAAAAATATTAAAGATTATAATTTTTTCTCTTACGATGTAAATGAGGCGCTGCATATTTCTGAACGCGAAAGGCAAGTGGTGGTTGAATGTTTCAATAAGATACAATACGAATTGGAGCATGCCATTGATAAGCACAGCAAGAACCTGATCGTTAGTAATATCGAATTGTTCCTGAATTATTGCGTTCGTTTTTATGACAGACAATTTATCACACGCGATAATATTCACAAAGATGTATTGGTAAAGTTTGAAGAATTGCTCGATGATTATTTTAAATCCGATAAGCCAAAAACCTTAGGGTTGGCGTCTGTTGCCTATTGCGCCGGGCAACTGAACTTATCACCAAATTATTTCGGCGATTTGATAAAAAAAGAAACAGGAAAATCTGCGCAAGAATTTATCCAGGAAAAAGTGATAGACCTGGCGAAAGAAAAGGTTTTTGATATCAGCAAATCAATCAGTGAGATCGCCTATGAAATGGGATTTAAATATCCGCAGCATTTTACACGATTGTTCAAACAGCGTGTCGGTCAATCTCCTAATGAATACAGGTTGCTTAATTAATATTAAAATCACAGGAATGAAATTTTATAAAAACAGGTTATCGATATTCATTTTCCTCACATCAATAATATTATTTGTGTTTAATAGTAAAATTGCAGCGCAAGGAAATAAACAAATGGTGCGCATGGCAAAACTGGTAATTGATTCCTCGCAATTGGAAAAATATAAAGCAGCATTGAAAGAGCAAATGGAATCTGCTCTTATTGCAGAACCTGGTGTTCTTCTATACAACGCTGTCTATGAAAAAGAAAATCAAACGCATATTACCATATTAGAAGTTTACGCCAGCGACAGTGCTTATATGGCGCATCGGCAAACGCCACATTTTAAAAAATATAAGGATGCCACAAAAGATATGGTGAAATCCCTTGAGCTTATTGATGTGGTTCCTATTGGGATGGGATCGAAACTGAAATAGTGATCTGACAGGAACAAAATAATATTAAAAAAAATAAAAAATCATGGAAAAAAGAAAATTAGGAAACAATGGGCTTGAAGTTTCCGCATTAGGTTTAGGCTGTATGGGAATGAGTTTTGCTTTTCCACCTTATCCTGAAAAAAAAGATATGATTGACCTTATTCACAAAGCAATAGAAAAAGGAGTTAATTTCTTTGATACTGCTGAAGTGTACGGACCATATACAAACGAGGAACTCGTTGGTGAAGCTTTAATTCCATTTCGCCATGAGGTGGTAATAGCTACGAAATTTGGTTTTAACATTCAGAATGGAAAATCAGTTGGCACAAATAGTCGTCCTGAAAATATAAGACGCGCGGCAGAAGATTCATTGAAAAGATTAAGAACAAATGTTATCGATCTTTTTTATCAGCATCGTGTGGATCCGAATGTGCCGATTGAAGATGTAGCAGGAACAGTTAAAGAGCTGATTCAAGAAGGGAAGGTCAAACATTTTGGTTTGTCTGAAGCAGGCGCAAATACCATTCGCCGGGCACATGCAGTACAACCCGTTGCCGCATTACAGAGCGAATATTCATTGTGGACTAGGACTCCCGAAGACGTCATCATTCCGACACTTGAAGAACTTGGAATTGGATTTGTTCCATTCAGCCCGCTGGGCAAAGGTTTTTTAACCGGCAAGATGAATGAGACCACTAAATTTGAAAGCAACGATTTTCGTAATATCCTTCCACGCTTTACCACTGAAGCTTTGAAGGCAAACCAGGGACTGATCGATCTTCTCGGCAAAATCGCAGCACAGAAAAATGCGACGCCCGCGCAGATAGCGCTTGCATGGTTATTATTACAAAAGCCATGGATCGTTCCAATTCCCGGTACAACAAAATTGCATCGTTTGGAAGAAAATATCGCTGCAACGAACATCACCTTGACATCTCAGGAATTAAAGGAAATTGATTCGGCATTAGAAGAAATCAAAGTCGTGGGTAACCGTTACCCTGAAGAATTGGAAAAAACAACTGGATTGTAAAATCATAGAGTTCATGGATACACGTGAAAATAATAGCCCCATTTTTCCACAAGGGGATAAAGCATCACCGGATTATTTTACCGGGATGACATGGGTGAAAATGTTGGTGGCTGCTGATGCAGGGTTAAATTGTCAGATAGGAAATGTTGTTTTTGAGGCAGGTGCAAGAAATAATTGGCATACACATCCCGGAGGGCAGATATTAATTGCAACAGACGGCGTTGGCTATTACCAGGAAAAGGGTAAACCGATCCGGTTACTTCATAAAGGCGATGTGGTAAAAATTCTTCCTGGTGTTGTGCATTGGCATGGCGCATCTCCGGACAGCGCGTTTACTCATATTGCCATTAATCCGAACGCGCAAAAGGGGATAGTTGAGTGGTTGCAAAGGGTAACGGACGAAGAGTATAATCATTTTAAATAGCATTTTTATTTCCCCATTCATCCTTAATAAAACCGGTTGATAAAAAATAATCAGACAAACTTGTCTGACTATTTTATTTTTATGCCATGATTACTGCAGACACGTCGGTGCGAGAACAAATTGTTTCCACCGCCGACAGATTATTTTATAAACAGGGGTATAACCTCACCGGAATTAACCAGATCATTGAAGAAGCCGGCGTTGCAAAAGCGAGTTTATATTATCACTTTCCTTCCAAAGAGGATCTCTGCGTAGCTTATTTGAAGCGCAGATACGAGCGCTGGCTGGCGATGCTCACCAAATTTCTGGAGGGGATTACTGATCCCAAAGAGCGGATTATCAAATGTTTCGAATGTCGTTCAGAATACTTGCTGGACAATGATTTCAGCGGATGCAGCTACATTCGCATCATCGCTGAAATGCCGCAACGCAGCGCAAAAATAAACAAACAGGCTATCCTAAATAAGGAAAAGCAGCGCCAGTTTTTTATTGATGAAGTAAAGAAGTTGAGAAGAATTCCCGGCAATTCCGTGAATGATTTTGCCAACGCCATTTTTTTGTTGTTTGATGGCGCAACCGTGCAATGCCAGGTTTATCGTGAGCTTTCGCCAATTGATAATGCGTTAAAAGCGCTGAAAATATTGTTCTAATTTTTTTAAAATAGTGGTGAATCTGATTTTTTTCAGATCTAAAGACTTTATCAGAAACAAATTCTAATGAGAAAACTTTTATTGGCAAGGGTATTTTTTTTAGGATATGCATTCATGTTAGTTGTATGTGTCTCTACCGCGCAAACTGTTCCGCTAAACTTATCAGATGCTATCAAAACAGGATTATCCAATTATCAAAGCATCCAGGCAAAACGTAATTATGTAAATGCATCATCCGCATTGGTTCAAAACGCCAGAAATCAATACTTGCCTGATGTTACTGCATCCATTCAGCAGGCATACGGAACGATCAACGGCCAGTTTGGTGCTTACAGTTCAATGGCCGGCGCAAGCACGATTGGTTCATCAGGTCCAACTTATTCAAGTCAGAATTGGAATGCCGCATTCGGCTCGATCTACCTTATTAATACCAATTGGGAATTTGTCTCTTTCGGCAGATTGAAATCAAAAATAGAAACAGCAAATAAGCAATTGTTGCTCGATTCAGCCGATCTTACCCAAGAGAAATTTGTGCAGGGTGTGAAGATCGCTGGTGCTTACCTGAACTTATTGATCACGCAGCGATTTGTCCAAAATGCGCAATCGAATCTGGACAGAACCGTTTTCGTTCAGCAAACCGTTATTGCCAGAACAAGGTCCGGACTGAACGCCGGCGTTGATTCTTCCATTGCAAACTCAGATGTTTCATCTGCAAAACTTACCTTGATCCAGGCAATCAACAGCGAACAGCAACAAAGAAATCTATTGTGTCAATTGATAAATATTCCGCCAACGGTCTTCAATTTGGATACAAATTTTTTCGCCAACTCGCCTTCTGCGTTTAGTACCAATTTTGCTGTTGCCGATAATCCGCAGGTGCAGTTTTATAAGGATCGCATTGTCCTGAGTTCCTCAACAGAAAAATATTTGCAGAAAAGTATCAATCCCGGGTTGAATTTATTTGGCACCTTCCAGGGGAAGGGGTCGGGCTTTGATTACAATTACACACCACTGTCCTCTGCCAATTATTCAAAAAATTATTTTGATGGCATTAATCCGAATCGGTATAATTATTTATTTGGAGTCGGCATTGGCTGGAATATTGTCAGTCTTGCTAAGATAAAACAACAAGTGCGCGCACAGCAGTTTGTTACTGCTGCTTATCAAAATGAATATGATTTGGTAAGCACACAACTGAAAGATCAGTTGTTATTAAGCGATCAGCAAATTGAAAATGCAAGGAAAAGTCTGCAGGAAGTTCCCATTGAGTATAAAGCCGCTTCGGACGCCTATTTGCAAAAAGCAGTCTTATATAAGAATGGACTGACAAATATTGTTGATGTGCAGCAAGCGCTTTACAATTTAAATAAGGCAGAAATTGATTTGAGTGTTGCATACATCAATATATGGCAGGCCTTGCTGTTGAAATCAGCAGCGAGCGGAGATTTTGATCTGTTTATGAAGCAGGTGAAATAGGGAATGAGCGTGAGCCATTTACTAACGCTCACCATTCACTACTCACAAAAAATATAACTATGGGCTTAATCAGAACGGCATTACGAAAACCAATAAGTATTCTTGTTCTTGTAGCGGGATTATTTTTCTTTGGTGTTAAAGCAGTTGTCACGGCGAAGATTGACATTTTTCCAAACATGGATCTTCCGGTGATCTATCTCTCGCATCCATATGGTGGTTTTACCCCAGATCAGATGGAAGGATATTTTGGAAAGAACTACGTGAACCTGATGTTGTATGTGGCCGGCGTGAGAAGCATTGAAACGCAGAATATACAGGGGCTGACATTAATGAAGCTCACTTTTTATCCCGGCACCAATATGGCCCAGGCTGCAGCAGAAGTTTCTGCTTTCAGTAATCGTGCACAAACAATTTTCCCGCCAGGGACAAATCCGCCATTTATCATTCGTTTCGATGCCTCGACATTACCGGTTGGACAATTGATTTTAAGCAGCCCAAAAAGAACCAACAATGAATTGCAGGACTTGGGAAATGTGTATGTAAGAGCAAATTTCACTTCTATTCCCGGCCTGGTTTCTTCAGCGCCTTTTGGTGGTAATGCCAGAACGATCGTGATCAAAGCAGATCCTGCATTGATGCGCGAGCATAATCTCACTCCCGATCAGTTGGTTACGGCACTGCGCATTAATAACCAATCGACGCCTGCCGGAACGGTAAGGATCGGGGACAAGAATTATTTTACTCCGGCAAACACCAATATCAAAGAGGTAAAAGATTTTGAAAATATTCCGATCTATACAGGTGGCGTGCAAAATCTATATTTAAAAGATGTAGCTACCGTTGAAGATGGTGCAGATGTTACGACAGGTTTTGTTTTGGTGAACGGGAAACGTTCTGTTTATATGCCGATCACCAAATCATCATCAGCGTCAACCTGGGATGTGGTGCAGGGTTTAAAAAAAGCAATTCCCCGTTTTCAGTCATTACTGCCCGAAGATGTAAAACTTACGTTCGAGTTTGATCAATCAACCTATGTGATCAATGCAGTAAAAAGTTTATTGAGCGAAGGGGCGGTAGGCGCCATCTTAACGGGATTAATGGTGTTATTATTTCTCGGAGATGCCCGCGGTGCACTGATTGTCATTCTCACTATTCCCACTTGTATTATTTCCGGTGTGTTGTTTCTTACTTTATTCAATCAAACCATCAACATTATGACCTTGAGCGGACTTGCTCTTGCCATCGGGATTTTGGTTGATGAGAGTACTGTGACCATTGAGAACATTCACCAGCATATGGATATGGGCAAGCCAAAGGCGCTTGCCATTTGGGATGCGTGTAAAGAGATTGCATTTTCAAAATTGCTCATTCTGTTTTGTATACTCGCTGTGTTTGCTCCTGCATTTACAATGGGTGGAATTCCGGGTTCCCTGTTCCTGCCACTTGCATTGGCTATCGGGTTTTCGATGATCACTTCTTATTTAATGGCCCAAACACTTGTTCCTGTTCTAGCGAACTGGATGATGAAAGAACATCACCCGATTAATAAAGCTAAAAAAGGGATGAAGAATTTTTTTAAGAAAGGACGGACGGCCGATGATATCGCTTTTATGGAATCCGGTATTCCAAAAGAGTCTGAAAAAGATACCTGGCAGCAACGTGATTTATTATTGTCGCAAAAATCGGAGAAGAAAAAAATAAAGGGTTTTGATAAATTCAGATTGTTGTATGCGCATCAGATGAATAAGGTCATTCCGTTCAGAAAGCCGATTGTAATTGCCTATATAATTGGAGGACTTGTGCTGGCCGTGTTTTTATTGGGGATTATCGGGAAAGATGTTCTTCCAAAATCAAATGTGGGACAATTCCAGGTTCGCTTGCGCGATGAGGATGGTACGCGTATAGAAAAAACCGAACAAGATGTGCTGAAAACATTAGCAACCTTGAATGATCTTGTTGGGAAAGAAAATATTTCGATCACTTCAGCCATGGTGGGTATGCACGGTTCAACATTTTCAACAAATCCTATTTATCTTTTTATGGCTGGTCCCCAAGAAGCTGTGTTGCAAGTGGCTTTGAAAGAAGGTTATAAGACCAATATGGATGATTTGAAAGATAAGTTCAGAGAAAAAATGAAAGAAAAATTGCCCAATGTAAAATTGTCTTTTGAACCCATTGAGCTCACTGATAAAATTTTAAGCCAGGGTTCTCCAACGCCGGTTGAAGTAAAAATCATCGGTAAAAATAAAAAGCAAAATGAAGAGTATGCTTATAAAGTGATTGATAAACTGAAACAAATTTCTTATTTGCGCGATGTGCAGTTAGGTCAGGCGATCCATTATCCTGCGCTCAAAGTGGATATCGACAGGGTGCGTGCGGCACAACTAGGTGCAAATGTGAATGATATTTCCCGTTCCCTGGTTGCTGCCACTTCTTCATCGCGATTTACCGAAAAAAATATCTGGCTCGATCAGAAAATCGGGTTGGGTTACAATGTGCAGGTTGAAATTCCTGAAAATGAAATGACGAGTATTCAGGATGTCAGCGAAATTCCGGTCAATCCGAATCAATCCCGACCTGTGGTTGGCGATGTTGCCAATATCAGCGTTGATAGTATTTATGGTGAGGATGATAATATCGGCGCAGTGCCTGTCTTATCGGTTACGGCAAGTTTATTTAAAAAAGATTTGGGCACAGCAACACGAGATGATGACAAGGCGATCAAATCAATCGGGGAATTGCCTCGCGGATTGGCCATTGAGACACGCGGATTATCTCCGGTTTTGACAGATACCCTGAGTAGCCTTCAATCCGGATTATTGGTAGCGATCATCGTGATATTTTTGATGCTTGCTGCAAATTTTCAATCCTTCAAAGTTTCGTTGGTTGTGCTTTGTACCGTGCCCGCTGTGTTAGTGGGTTCACTTGGATTATTATTACTTACCGGTTCAACGCTCAATTTGCAATCATATATGGGCATCATCATGTCCGTTGGTGTTTCTATCTCGAATTCAGTTTTGCTGGTGACCAATGCGGAGGAATTAAGAATGAAAAATGGAAATGCTTTATTAGCCGCAAGACAGGCCGCTGCCGTTCGCATCCGGCCCATTATTATGACCAGCGTTGCAATGGTTGTTGGCATGATTCCGATGGCTTCGGGAATTGGCGAAGCGGGCGATCAGTCAGCGCCCTTAGGCCGCGCCGTAATTGGTGGATTGATAGCTTCTACCTTTGCGGCATTGTTAATTTTGCCAATGGTGTTTGC
>JAJPKJ010000028.1 GCA_021323755.1 Chitinophagales bacterium
ATCAACATTTTCTTTCCAGTAGGCGCTGCTGTATTTTAAATGTTTACCGAGACAATATTGATAGAATAACGTCGGTACTTCATAATGTTGATCGTTGGCTTCGACCGTATTTATGGCGATGGGGGAATTTTTAAGTTCTTCGATCAATTGCATCAAATGTTGTTGCTGAAGTTCCGTGTTGCCTTTCTTTTCATCAAGCAAACGTTGTTTCAATAATTTCCTGATTCCGATTCGAATTAGTACATCGGGAATCTTATTTTTTTCGAGCAAAGAATTATACCACATATTATTTTCTGGAAACTAATATACGTGAAAGGCAGATGACTTAGTTTTTTTTAAACCATGGAATGAAAACACTCGTGGTTCTTTGATAATCTTTGTACAATTCGCCTTTGCTGCGAATGGATTGTTCTTCCGTCATCGGTATGCCGGTAACTTTAAAGATCAAATAGCCAATTGATAAGGGGCAAATAATAGCGACCCATCCATAAGGACTTGGCAATGCAAAAATAAACACACTGACCCATATCATCAGTTGAAAAAAATAGTTTGGATGGCGCGAATAATTCCAAAGACCAGCCGAGCAAACTTTACCTTTATTGGAAGGGTCTTTTTTGAATTGTTTCAATTGCCAATCGGAAAGACCTTCGCCAATTATCGATATCAACCACAGCCCTGCGCCAATATATTCGATAATGGAAATTTCCGGGTTTTTATTTGTAGCAATGATAAAATAGGGCAGTGACAGCAAGACATTACTGATTGCCTGTGACTGAAAAAAGAAAAAGAATTTGAGATCCAGATTGTCGCTCCATTCCTTTCGCAATTGTTTGTACCTGCCTTCTTCCACATCTAAGTGAGAGAAAACTCTTGACGTTAGATAGAACCCCAAGCGGAAACTCCAGAATAGCGCCAATGCACATACGACAATTTTTCTCGTATCATTCCCATCTGCCAGGAAATAGATGATCATGGCGATCACGGCAAAATTGAAAGCCCAAAACACATCTACCACGCTGTAGTTATGTATGCGAGTAGCCCAGAGCCAGACAAAAAACATGATGCTGCAAATGACAGCGAGTGAAACGACCAAAGGTTGAATTAGATCATGCATGCTATAATTTACGCAAAAGATTTGATTTTTGATTTTGGGATGGCAAAATCTTACCCTGGGAATGCTACGTCATTAGTAGCTAAAAATGTATCATTTCTTTCCGGATTACGGACTTCTTACTCCCTAAAAACTATTCCCAGGTTTTCTTTAATTTAATGATGCGCAGTTTGTGAAGCAATAAAATCACCGGATAGGTTGGATCAAACTCAAACCATTTTTTTGCGAAGTTGATACTGTTTGGGCTTTTATGGTGATTGTTCTGCATCAATTCTCCCATCAAAAAAATGTCAAAGGGAATCGTGTTCTTGCTATGGTCGTCATTTTCATAACTTGAGTATCCATATTTATGTCCGCACCAATTTACCAATGCGCCATGTATCGGTCCCATAAAAAAATGAATCGGTAATAATAAATACATCCACCAATGTGTTGCAAAAAATGCGTAGAAGACAATATATCCGACTCCAAAAATTATGCGCACTGTCCAGGAATTACTTATTTTGTCCATGACTGCCCACTCCGGATAATTACCGCGAAAAGCTTTTTCAGGTTCCGTTTTAAATTTTGCATAATCGAGATAAATCTCTTTGGTATGCATCGTCATGTGCCAAACGTCCTTAAAAAAATGTGGTGAGTGCGGATCTTTTTCCGTGTCGCTGTATGCATGGTGCATACGGTGCATGATGGCATAAGCCCTTGGATTGAGGAATGAGGAGCCTTGCGCGAAAATGGTGAACCCGTAAAAAAAGCGTTCCCAAAAAGTATTCATAGTAAACATTTTATGCGATGAGTAACGATGGAGAAAAAAAGTTTGGCAGAAAAGAGATAGAAACCAATGCGCCAAAAAAAAGATGAGAATTGCCATATATGATGTCTTTCAATTTTAATAGATACGGAAACTAAATTCGTTCAGATCAAAAAGCACGCGAAGTTAATCGGTTAACAGCACATTCAAGGCAATTAATTGGAAATAATAATCAAGGAATTGTGAAATTTCAAATATCCTAAATGCAACATCGTTTCATTTGTGTATTTTTGATTTTTTGGAAGAACTCTGCAAAAAATGAAATTGATTCACCATTCAAAATGGGATGCGATCGGCATTAGCGCCTCATTGATTTGCGCCGTGCATTGCGTGGCATTGCCTTTGATATTTGCGAGCCTTTCTTTTTTGGGAATTGAGATCTTAAACAACTTTATCATTGAGAGCCTAATCATAACCATATCGCTCTTGGTTGGTAGCTGGGCATTATATACCGGTTTTCAAAAACATCGCCATTTCTTTTTGTTGGTCATTTTTATTGTAGGGATGATGATATTATTTTCTTCACAGTTTTTCGCCGGTCACCCACGAATTGAAATTATTTGCAAAGCAGTTGCTGCAAGCTGCATCATTACTGCCCACATTTTAAATTGGAAATATTCGAAGCAATTTGATGTTGTAAACAAAACATTTGCTCAGCAATAAATATTTTCAATACTCTTTAAATTACAGTAGCATTGTGTTGAATAATGATGAAGCAAAAAATCATTCGTGGATTATCTGCCAGCACGCTGCAATTAATAATAAACCAATTGCTGGGGTTTGTTATTTTTTATATTTTATCGCGCAGTTTAAGTAAGAATAATTTTGGAGAATTAAACTGGACACTTGCCGTCTTGCTTACTGCATTCAGTTTGCTTTCATTTGGTATTGATCAAATGCTCGTAAAAAAAATTGCCGCCGGAGATAATCCTTCGTCATTGCTTTCTTTATTCATAATTCATACAATTATTTCGGGGTTTTTATTTTATGGATTGATTTTTCTCGCCTCCATCATTTTTCCGGGTTTTTTTATCAGTCATCATTTGTTATTATTCATCGGTATCGGAAAATTGCTCATCTTCTTTTCAACACCGTTCAAGCAACTTGCTGCCGGATTGCAACAATTTAATTTGCTTTTAATCATGTCTGTCGGCTCAAATGTTCTAAGAGGATCAGCATTATTGTTTTTTTCAGTAAGCGGTGATATCAGCATGCAACAAGTGGTCATCATTTTTATTTGTGGCGACGCAATTGAACTGATCATTTCTTTTCTTGTCGGAAAGAAAATGATTAATGCCGAAAAGTTTTTGAAATGGAACAAGCAGCATTATTTATCACTATTGAAAGAATCGTTACCGCAGGTTGGCGTGGTTATTTTTACTTCTGCCATTGCGAGATTTGATTGGATTTTCATCGGGTTATTTGTTTCAGACGTGAAACTAGCCGAATACAGTTTTGCTTATAAAATATTTGAAATAGCAACGTTTCCTTTATTAGCCATTGCGCCGTTGTTGGTTCCTCTTTTCACCATTTTTTTTCAACAAAAAAAAGAAGAAAACCCAGCATCAGTGAGAAATTTGCAATTCTTATTAAGGATGGAGATGGTGATTGCATCACTAACGGCTTTATTATTGAATTTGTTTTGGATACCAATTATTGATCCGCTTACCGACGGCAAGTATGGAGGAGTA
Source organism: Chitinophagales bacterium (assembly GCA_021323755.1). Classification (GTDB taxonomy): domain Bacteria; phylum Bacteroidota; class Bacteroidia; order Chitinophagales; family Chitinophagaceae; genus Puia. The sequence goes on from JAJPKJ010000028.1 coordinate 3,611, forward strand.
AATATTCACACCGTTTTTATATTATCGCTATCCATCCCGGCACTATATCTAAATAACTTTTTGTGGAGCATAAATTTTGCTTTGGGGAAACTGAAAATGATATTTTTTATTTTTGCCGTTACTTTTTCAATTAATATTTTAGGAGATCTCACCTTAATCCCTTTTTTAAAAAATGAAGGAGCAGCCATTGCTTTTATTGCCGCAATCTTTATTCAGTCTTTCCTTTACATAAAAAAAACGGCGCTGCCCTGGTTGAAAAGATCAATTTCTTCATTGGTGATATGTTTTGGTTGTGCGTTAGTAAGCGGATTTATCATTCGCTATATTTTTTTAAGCGGTTGGCTCATCATTGGTTTTGCCGTTATTGTTTATTTTTTACTTCTTGCTGCAACCCTTCAACTGCGCTGGGGTGATATAAAGGAAATAAATCGTTTTTTTAAGAAATAGAATTTGGATTTCTTATTGATTATCAGGCAACCTTAGCGGTTTTGAAGCGTATCTAATAAGTGGAAGTTTTTTGTTACGAATAGCTGCAATTTCTGCATTCTCCCACAACAGTTTATTCATAAAAAAAGAAGATGGGCAGCAAAACAGGTTTTCCTGTTATTAAATCTTTATTCAAAAAGATGGATTGGCAACTATTGCTTTTTCTATTGCTGGTTTTGAATGTGAAATTAGCAGTGAAAGTTGCAGCGGTTATTATGATCTACCTGTTGAACTGGAATTTTAGTTTCGGGTTCAATATAAAAAAATCACGGCTTCCACTCTTTTATTTAATGGCTATTATCATTTCATTTATTAACCTGATTGTGTTCCGCCGGTTTTTAAATATCAATTATGATGTTGCTTTTATTTCCGGAATAGGGTTTTGGATTTTATCTGTTCTTATCATTCATCAAATAAAATTGTTTGCAGAAAAAAATGATATGGAAACAATTCATCAGACCTTGATCATTTTTTTTATTATCAATGCATTCGTTTCGCTAATAAATCTTGGAGCGATAGTTCTTGAAACAGGCGCGATTAACCCTTATCTCTACCAGGGACAATTTCAAAAATATTTTATCAGCACGGGTGATTACATCAAAGGAATAAGTTTCGATACTTCCACGACAAATGCATTGATCAATGCTTTTGGGGTTGTTTATTTTCTTACAAAAAGGAATATGCAGATGGTCTTGCTTTGTATGATCATCCTGATTCTTACCGCAAGCAATTTTACGAGTTTGATATTGATGGTTGTCTTTGCATTGCTTTTTGTTTTTCGTTCAGATGCTGTTCAGAAAAGCATGATGGTAATTTGTACGTCCTTACTTATTATTTTTCTTGCTAAAATTTCCCCGCAAAATCATAATTATGTTGCTGATGTATTTGGAAAGGTTTTCCACGAAAAAAAACCTGAGCTCCAAACAAGTCATTCAACTCCTCCAAAAGGAGATACCCAGGTAGTGAAAATAATTCCGGCCCTTCAATATGTTAATTCTGTTCATGCCAATATTGTTAATAAAGAAATGAGACTGGCTGCGGTAATTAAACAGCCCGAGATTATATCCTCACTTAAAGCCCGCACCAGGCCTGAAATTCCGGAGCCGAATATAAATCGCCCTTTTTTCCAACAAAAAAACGATACAAGCGCAGCGCAATACAGTCTTTTGGGATTTATTAATGCCAATAAGAGGAATTTGCCGTTGTGCGGGGAAAAGGATTATGAACTTTCAACTGCCGGTAAATTAATTGCATTCAGGCAAACGGTTCAGTTTTTTCAACAGCATCCGGAAAAAATATTTTTTGGAGATGGCCTTGGGAATTTCTCATCAAAGCTTGCATATCGCATAACCGGATTAAAAATGGAAGGCGGATACCCTGCAAGATTTAGCTATATCAGTCCTGATTTTTTGCGTAATCATCTTGATGTGTATCTTTTCGTATTTAGTAACAAAAAAGGATTGCATTCTATTATTAATACTCCTGATTCTGTTTTTGATCAATTGCTTGCTGAATACGGTATTGCCGGAACTGTAGCTTTTTTTATATTTTATCTTGGCTTCTTTTTTAAAGAAACGAGTAAACGGACTTATTCATTGCCCCTAGGAGTTTTATTGTTTGGAGCTTTTGCCATCGGATATTGGTTTGAACAATTATCTGTGGTCATTCTTTTTGAATTATTGATGTTTATGGATTTTAAAGGATCTACAAAAAAGAATATTGCTGTTAATGAAGCAAGATGATATTAAAATAACGGTGTTAATGCCTGCATATAATGCAGCAAGGTATATTGGCCAGGCCATTGAATCTGTGTTGCGGCAAACATTTTCTGCTTTTGAATTACTGGTCATTGATGATGGTTCAACGGATGACACTGCTTTAATAGTAAAGTCTTTTGATGACCCGAGAATTGTACTTGTTGAACAAAGAAATCTTGGTATTGCTGTTGCCCTGAACAACGGGTTGATGCATTCGCGTGCCGATTATATAGCAAGATTCGATGCAGATGATATCTGTAATGAAAAGAGGCTGCAGTTGCAATATGATTTTATGATGAAAAATCCGCAATGTATTGTTCTTGGGTCTGCTGCAGATTATGTCGATGTAAAGGGCAATTTTGTTTTTTCTTATCAGCCACCTGCTTTTGCAGATCAGAGAATAAAACAATTGCCTTTTTCAATTTGCCCTTTTATTCATTCGGGAGTTTTGTATAAAAAGCAAATTGTGCTGGCAGCCGACGGATACAATATACATGCCCACAGTTTTGAAGATCACTTTTTGTGGTTGCAAATAATGGAATCAGGAGAGTTTTATAACCTTCCCGATTCATTGATACGGGTCCGGTTGAATCCGGATTCATTGACGATTGATGAAAAATGGAGAACAAAAGAATTTGTCTCTATAAAATACAAAGCGTTGAAAGAAAGGAAAATCAGCGAACAAGATGGAGAAAGGTTAGTCCGGATCTTGCAAAAGCAAAATAGACCAAAAATAAAAAATGGGTCGTATTATGCCCTGCTTTCAAAAAAATATCTCTGGAATAATTATCAGCCAAAAATGGCGCGATTCAATGCAGCCAATGCTTTGAGGCAGGATATTTTTGACTGGCGAAGCTATTCGATCGCGTTATTGTCTTTTTTACCGCGTGTCTTTGTATTTAGAATGTACATTTTAATGAAAAGGGAAAATGCCCACATAGAAAACAAAGAAATTATTTCAGAAAAGCCTCTTGTTGAGATGGAGATTCGGGAATATTGAAAACGGTGGTTTATGGAAGAAAGGAAAATAAAATTATTTGTTGATGCACATGCACTTGATAAAGAATTTCAGGGCACACAGACTTTCATTTGTGGGTTGTATAACGCATTAATAAAAAAATATTCAGACGTACTTGATATCTATTTTGGTGCAAATGATTTAAGAAAAGTTGCTTCTGTGTTTCCTGATGTCGATGCTTCCCATATATTACCATACAAAAAAAGCAAATCAAAATTTTTAAGATTATTTACAGATATACCGCATTATGTAAAAAAATTCCAGTTCGATTTTGCGCATTTTCAAAACATATCATTGCAGCAACAAGTGATTGCGAAAAATATCGTAACGCTTCATGATATCATTTTTGATGATTTCCCGAAGGAATTCCCGGCTGGTTACAGGCAAAGCAGAAATTTCTTATTCAAAAGGAGTTTGCGGCAGGCAACGGTAAAGACATCTGTTTCCAATTATTCGCGAGAAAGGATCTCACAGCGATATAAAATTACTGCTGAAGAAATTAATGTAATTCCAAATGGCGCCGACGATCTTTTAACGAGTTGTAATCTATCAAGGGCAGAAGCAACGATAAGTATTAAACAAAAATTTGGATTTGAAAATTTCATCTTATCTGTTGGCAGAATTGAGCCACGCAAAAATCATCTCCTATTGTTAGATAAATATTTGCAATTGGATCAATTAAAAAGAGATATACCATTGGTTTTTGTTGGAAGAAAATCAATTGATGTTCCTGAACTGCAAAATAGAATAAGCTCGTTGGGAAACGAGCAACGGAAAATGTTTTTCTGGATCGAGCAGGTTGACCGGCAAGATCTGATCATGTTATACAAAGCCTGCAGATTTTTTGTATATCCTTCAAAAGCAGAAGGGTTTGGTATTCCGCCGTTGGAAGCCGCTGTTTGTAAAACACCGGTATTATGTTCAAATGCGACAGCAATGAAAGATTTCGCATTTTTTTCACCTTATGTTTTTGATCCGAATAATGAAAAAGAATTTGAGCAGAAATTATTGCTTATGATCAATACGCCGCCCAATGAAACCTTTATGAATCAAGTATCTGCAGAAATTTTAAATAAGTATTCATGGGAAAGAAGCGCAGATATTTTTTACGAGCTGTTAATCAAGAATAAAAAATGAAATCGCTAAAGATTGCCATATTGGGAACACGAGGGATCCCCAACAATTATGGCGGCTTTGAATATGCAGCAGAAAGACTTTCCACGGCATTGGCTTTTCGTGGACATGATATCACGGTGTATAATTCGCATAATCATTTATACAAAAGGGATATTTACGATGGTGTTCATATTATCCATTGCTACGATCCGGAATCTAAAATTGGAACAGCAGGCCAATTTGTTTATGACTTGAATTGTTTGCTTGATGCACGAAAAAGAAATTTTGATATCATTCTGATGTTCGGTTATACCAGCAATGCCATTTGGGGGAGACTGTATCCGCCAAAGAGTATTATCATCACTAACATGGATGGCTTGGAATGGAAAAGGGAAAAGTATTCGAGACCCATTCGGGTTTACCTGAAACATGCAGAAAAATTAGCAGTGAGGTTTAGCGATTTTCATATCGCAGATTCCCTGGCGATTCAGAAATATCTTGCTGCGAAATATAATATTGAACCTGCTTATATTCCTTATGGCGCGGATCTGTATGGACACGATGAAAAGATATCAGGGGGCGAATATCCAAGAAATAATGGAAACGGATTTTTATTAATGGCGCGCATGGAACCTGAAAATAATGTAGAAACGATCCTTACCGGGTTTCATCAGAGTTATTCAAGGAAGAAATTTACAGTGATCGGTGATATTCAAAATCGGTTTGGAAAATACCTTACCAATAAATTCAAAAATGATTTGCGCATTGAATTCTCTGGAGCAGTTTTCGATAAGCAAAAAGTAAATAATTATCTGGCGCAGGCATATATTTATTTTCATGGGCACAGCGTAGGCGGAACAAATCCCTCATTGCTTCAAGCGATGGCAAACAAGACTTTGATCGCTTCGCACAGTAACCCTTTTAATGCTGCCATTCTTGAAAATGATGCGTTATATTTTTCGAACGCGAATGATGTACAATTTATTATCGACAATACGCAGATAGGCGAGAAAGAAGAAACAATGATCAGGAATAATCTAAAAAAAATTCAGCATGAATTCAACTGGAATGCCATTGCTGATCGTTATGAAGGTTTTATTATGGAATGCTATAATAAGATGAAATTATGAAGCGCATTTTTTTCATAGAAGATGAGTTGCCCAATAAAATAACTTATTACCATTTACTTGCATTTGTTATCAGTCTTCCCTTTGACCTTTTTTATAGTGAAGTGATATTGATAAGTCTTGGGATCCATACTGCAATTAATTTTCGAAAGGATGATTTTAAAAGATTAAAGAATAGAAATTTGTTTATTCTCACATCTTTATATTTTCTGTCCCTGGTATGTTCACTCTATACAACCAATAAGGACGAAGCATTATTCGATCTGACAAAAGAACTTGGACTTTTCATCTTTCCTTTAATATTTTGTTTGACCAGACTCAATATTTCGAAATACAAGGATCGATTGCTTCTTGCTTTTGCGATGACCTGTGTGTGTGCTATTTTGTATTTATTTATAGACTCAATTCGGGTGATTTTCTATTATCAGCTTCCTATCTCATTTCTATTTTCCGATAGTTTTTTAAATCAACGTTTTTCGGAACCCCTTGAAATCCACGCCACTTATCTTTCGATGTATGTTGCATTATCACTTGTCTTTTTGTTGTATTGTTTTACGAATAGTGCAGCGATGCAAAAAAAAGTATTAACCGGCCTCGGCTGTTTTATTCTTTTAATCGGATTGCTACAACTCGCTTCCCGAGCGGTTTTTATGGCCGAATCGATTATTGTCATTATTATTTTTCCTTTTTTTATTTCTCAAAAAAGGATTAGAATAAGATTCCTCTCTACTTCAATGCTGATCTTACTTGTAGCTTTAATTTTATTGCTGAAAAATGAGTCTTTCAAAGAAAGGTATGTTGAGGATTTGAAAGACGATTTCGTTTCAAATTTTTCAAGCGAAGGGAGAGTAATACGTTGGAAAACGATTGGGGAACTGATCTTGCAAAGACCTATAATTGGCTACGGAACAGGATCGGAAACGAAAATATTAAGAGCCAAATACCTGGAGCGGAAGTTATACAATTCCTATAATTACGGATTGAATACACACAGCGAGTATTTAGGCTATTTGCTTCGTGCGGGCATAATTGGATTATTTATTTTTCTTTTTGTCATTTCCTTTGGATTTTTTTGCGCATTAAAAAATCGTGATATCGTTTTCCTTGCATTTATGACCATTATTACCATCGTTTCTTTTTCAGAAAATATTCTTGATGTAAATAAGGGGATATTTTTTTTCGGTTTCTTTTTTTCATTTTTTACGTTTTCAGAAGGATTGCCTGATAACGGAAGACGGGCTTCAACAGTCTGACTCCTTGTTTGGTTTTAGGCAACCATTCAATACTTTTTTCGTTTTTACTTAGTAGGAGAAAAGGAAAATAAAATTTGAGTTTAGTGAATAAAATGCAGCATACGAAATCGGATATATTGTCAACACTTGCTTACTTTGATATCTTTAACCATCCGCTTACAAAAAAAGAAATCTGGTTATTTCTACCTGCCTATCGTGAGCAAGCAGAGTTGGATGATTCATTGCAAGCATTAGTGAACGATGCTGTTATTTTTAAGTTTGGAGAAATGTACAGCTTAAGCAATGATCCGGAAATTATTGAAGTCAGAAAAGAGAATAACAGAAATGCGGCAACACTGATCATCACTGCAAAAAAGGTGGCAAGCTTCCTGGTCAAATTTCCATTTGTACGCGGACTCGGTGTTTCCGGCTCGCTTTCAAAAAATGTGGCCAACAAATCATCTGATATAGATTTCTTTATTGTTACAGCTCCGAACAGACTGTGGATCGCGCGCAGTTTTATGCATTGTTTTAAGAAGTTCACTTTCCTGTTTAATAAGCAACATTTGTTTTGCATGAATTATTTTATTGATGAGGCGGAAATGGAGATTGAAGAAAAAAACATCTATACTGCGACTGAAATTGTAACATTATTGCCGTTGCAGGGTGCGATGACGCTGGAAAGATTCTATAATGCAAACACCTGGAGCAAACATTATCTTCCAAATCAATTCATGCGTGTATCCATTGCTGAAAATGCAAAGCATTTTTTCCCAAAATACCTCATAGAGAAAGTATTCGATAATGGATTCGGCAATTGGCTTGATGATTTGTTAATGAATGTAACTTCAAAAAGATGGCAGAGGAAAACTATAGTAAACAAAAAAAATAGTCGTGGAATAACGATGAGCATGATCGCCGGAAAACACGTTGCCAAACCTGACCCAGTTTTTTTTCAAAGCGGTCTTTTGGATAAACATTGTAAAAAAGTTGAGCAATTGATCAAACAAGTCGAACCAGGTTACGCATTGGTGAAATAAAAGTGTTTGTAAAAAATACCTATGGAAGTTTCAGTTGTCATCATTACCAAGAACGAAGCGGAAAATATTTCGTGCTGTATTAAAGGTGCGCAGCGCGTAAGTAAAGATATTATTGTTGTTGACTCCGGCAGCACAGATGATACCATAAAACTTGCAAGGGAAAACGGAGCAAGGGTTTTAGCCATTGACTGGACCAGTTTTGGTGATGCGCGTAATGCAGGTGCGGCAATTGCAAATAACGATTGGATATTGGCGCTTGACGCGGACGAGAGAATCACAGAAGAACTCGTTATCTCAATCAATAATCTGGAACAAAATAATGCTGCAGCTATTTACGGTTTCAGAAGACAAGCATACCTGATCGATAAAAAAATCCGGTTTGGAGATTGGGGGCGAGATAAGGTTTTTCGGATTTATCATCGAAAAGCTACAGCATGGAATTTATTTCCTGTTCATGAGGCATTGATAACCCATGGTGTTCGAAAAAAATTGATCAAAGGAAATCTTGAGCATCTTGTTTCAAAAAGCATCGATAAGAATAAAGAAAAACTGATGCGATACGCGAAACTTTGCGCCAACAAGTATTGTTTGCTGGGTAGGAAGGCAAGCGTTGTCAATATAATATTCTCACCGGCATTTTGTTTTTTTAACGGGTATTTTTTTCGCCTGGGATTTCTTGATGGAAAAGAAGGCTTTAATATTGCAAAAGTAAACGCATATTATACCTGGCTTAAATATTACTATCTCTATCGGCTCACGAAATAGCGCCATTTTTTTTCTTTAAAGAAACAATATAATAGTCGCCAATAGATCTCCACGGCCATTTTGATTTGTTTCTTTCTTCTTTTTCTTTTAGATATTTCCAGATGCGCGAGTATTTCTCTGCAAAATGTTCTATATAAGATGGTGGTACGATGGTGCACAACCCTTCCAGGCATATTAGATCAAAGTCGCTCTTTACTTTTTTTATTATCTCCGAAGGATCATGATACCAGCACGTGAAGGGAACACCCTCAACATGAGCCTTTCTACCCTTACTGCTGAACCATCTTCTTGTTGCAGTTTTGAATTTTCCTTTTGCCAATAATAATGTTTCCCAAAAACAAAATCTTGGCAACATCACCAATGTTACTATTCCGCCAGGCTTTAATAAGGCATGAAAAGATGACAAGACATGATCTAATTCATCAGTACAGTTCAATCCTGCAAAATTTGAAAATATCAGATCATACGGACCTTTATTTTGCAAATTATTCAGATCGGTGAATGAACGTAACTCAGCGCTAACAAGAGTTTCAAGATTACTACTCTTAATTTTTTGCTTTAGCACATCTTGCATTTCTGCAGAAATATCAGTTGCATGGATATTATGACCAAGCTCAGCAAAGAAAATGGCATCTTCTCCGGTGCCACTGTTCAATTCAAGAATATTACTTTTCACGGGCAAATATCCCAGCACATGATTTCTCACTCTTTCTCTTTTATATCGTATGATGGTATTGTTGGAATAAAGCTCATCAAATACAAAAGCTTGTTTTGAAAACGCAGTTGCCGCCAATTGTTCGTTAATATGTGAGTTGATCATTTTCATTCCCTCATTTTCCCAATTGTTGTAATTTTAATTTATCAAAATATGCTGCGGGCAAATAATATATCGCTGAAGATATTTTTTTAAGTGTTTTTAGATTTGTTTTCAGCGGATGAGAAAATAAATTGAGCAAGTTGGCAAGGGCAAGATGTGTTCGATAACTTTTATGAACATAACGATGCAGTTGCCTGTAGAATGCAGGCTGGTAGGTGTTTTTGAACATTAGCGCCAATTCATCGGAATCCGTCCAGTTTGATTTTTGTATCAAGTCCTGTTTCACTTTTTCATAAAAGACAGTTCCTGGTAACGGATAAGAAACGGAGATACCGATTTCGTGGGGCAACAATTCGTTGATCATGCGGATTGTCTTTTCGATATCTTCTTTTGTTTCTCCCAAATATCCAAATTGAATAAAGAATGATGGTTTGATATGATGTTTCTTAAGAAGATTGGTAGCTGAATAAATTTGCCCAACAGTCGTTCCCTTGTCCATTGCATCTAATATTTTTTGAGAACCGCTTTCTGCGCCCATCCAGATATTATCACAACCTGCACGTGCAAGGTCTTTGATGTAATTCTCCTGCAAAAGCAGGTCAGCCCGGCATTGAATTTTGAATTTGAATACTATTTCCTCCTTTTCAACAAGATCGGCAAAAGCATTGACCCAACCGGGTTTCAGTCCAAAAATATCATCACAAAACCAGATGTGATCAATATCGAATTTCTCTTTTAATAATTTTATTTCTTTTATTACATTTTCCGGTGAACGCGAGTTGTAACGGTTTCCATAGATCGGTTTGGCGCACCAATTGCATTTAAATGGGCAACCGCGCGTTGTTGCCATATTCATGGAGAAATACCCTGCATTCTTTTTCCAGGATTCTTTGTAGAGGTCAATATTAACCAAATCCCATGCAGGTAAAGGCAATGCATCGAGATCCTTTAAAACATTTCTTCTCTTCGTCTTCATGATGCTCCCATGTTGCGAAAAAGCAATGCCATCAATTGGTGAAAAGTCGTTTTCTTTTTTATTTATTGATTGGATCAATTCAAGCAATGCTATTTCTGCTTCTCCAAGTAAAATGAAATCGGCTCCTTGTTCTAAATATTCTTTGTAATGATCTGTTGAATCAGAACTGGATATGATCACAATACATCCGCGTTCTTTTGCACGATGGATCATCTTAAATGCGGCTTCACGCATATTCGTGAGACACATTTTGGTCAAATAATTAAATCCATCATCATAGAGCACAAAAAAGTCGGCGCCGGTATTTTCAAGCGGTTCAATGATTTCATCAGCAGACTTCGCGAACATCGAGTCGAATAAATTCACCTGGTAACCATTGTCCCTTAATAATGCGGCGGCATATAAAGTTCCAAGAGGCGCATACGGCAATCCTATCTTCCATTGTTTTGGATCAAAACGAAGAAAATAAGAATGAGAAAAAAGGATTTTGTTCATTAAAAAAGTTTAATCTTTTTTGTTATTAATGCCGGTTCTTGATGAGACTTTAACCCGTTTTTTTTAATTACCAGTATCAGGATACTTATATAATACGCAATATATAGCCGATCGGAAATGATTGGCTGTAAAATAAATCGAAAAAAGATCGTTGAAATGATGGTGATGAATAAAAGCTGATCAAAACTTAAGTTTTTTACCTGAAAAGACTTCTGATCAGCAAACAACAAAAGACCTAAAAGTACGAATAGCCCTACATCTGAATAAAACATGCCGGTCATTATCTGGGAATGTGCAACCGAAATATAATTTGCGATAGAAAATGACAAATGATTATCGTAATTCGGATTTAAGCGCATTATAAATGAAGGATAATATAACAGACTCCATCCATATTTTCTAGCATTCCAGGAGACGAGAAAATAGCAGCCACACATTAATAATATGATCAGTAAATATTTTTTAAATGAGACCTTTTCCTTCCACTTATCGGTAAAGGCTAATAAGAAAGTGACAGATAGCGCTGGGATAATATTATCAAGTCTTGTAAAAATCGACAATGCGAGAAATAAAGAAATGCCAGCCAGAGATTTTGTTTCTATCAAAAAATAAAAAGCGATAAGAAGAATTAATGATGACAAGCAATCCGGCGTGGATATTTGGGCTACTGATAATAATGGAGCGCTGAGCATAAGAAGGAGGCACGAAAAAAGGGCTATAAAAAAATTCAGGTATTTTTTTGACCAAAAAAAAATTAAAACCCCAATAAAAAAATAGCTTATTACCGATGGAAAAACGACTGCCTTGGAGAGCGGAATCCCCGCTTTATAAAAGTAATATGCTGATCTTGTGTAAAGTGGTTTTACATCATAAAAAGGCAATTGTTGCGCAAAATAATTTGCATTTGCCGCAGCTTGTTTTCTCATTGGAATATTGCCATCGGTCAATAATTTATAATCCGCAGGAGGGGCTTGCTCTTTGATAATAGTGTATACCTGATCATGCACAAAATTCAAATTGCTGTCATCAGCAGATAAAACGATAGCCATATAGGGCAAAATATCCCAGTTATATTCCTGTTTTTTCAGACCCCGATATGCAAAAAGAGCAATACAGGAGAGATAAATAGAAATAAAAAGAATCTTCATGGAGTTTTTTCTTTTTGCATCATTACCTTATAAACATAATAATCGGGTTTTATGATGTTATTATCAAAAACGGCTAATCGTTGAAATTGAAACTTAGATTTTGAAGAATGGATTTCATTTGATGTTACTTGGCGAACAGACACCAATACAAAGTCACTATGTGTATTAATATAGGCGGATTCATCTAAGAGTTCGGCCAATGGTTTTTGCGGCACTTCGAAATAAGATTTTTTCCAGTAGCAGTAACTCCCGGGTTTATCAATATTTAAGTAGAAAACCTTCGTTCCAAGATAAGCGCTCAATGCCGGACCGCCTCCATACCCGTCAACAACAATCATATTACTGTCGAGATGATTTGTTTTGATGAATGCAATTGTATTTTTCGCCCCGCTAAAAGGCCTGGCAACATCACTTGCATAAGCATATATACCTGAGAAAAGATGACAGGTCAATATAAAATATGAAAAATAGAATAAGAATTTCTTTCCTTTTAGTCGGTTAACAGAAACGGAAAAAATATTTTCTTTTTCATATCCATCGAGCCAGAGTGCGGCAAGAAAAAATATAAAGAATATGCCAAAATAGCGACTAGCGCGCATTTGTGAAACGTACAAAAATATCATCAACATCAATGTAGAGGAGAGATAGAATAACAATACCGGTTTGTTTTTGTAAAACAATGCAACGGTATATACAAGAATAAAAGCAGCGATTATAAGTTTGATAAAAGTGGGTAATAAATCGTATAAATAATGATTCCAAAAATCCCCGTTTTTTGAGAATGGTATAGGAAGAAATCCTTTTGACAATCCATAGAATGCTGAAAAGAAATTTCCCGTGGAATTCCATGCTGTTTTTTCGGGATGAAAATATGTATTGTCGGGAGGAATATTGATCTGGGCGATCACACTGAAAATTCCAATGGCAAATAATGACAGAAAAATAAAGAAACGCAGATCAATTTGTTTTGCGTGAAAAGTTCTTAAAAAAACGTAAAAAGCGATCGACGTTGCTGCGAACAGAAAAAACAAATGCACATTGCACATTAAGATAAGTAAAACAGCGATCCATAGAATATTTTTACGCAGATCGGCGAGTAATACGCAGCATGCAAACAATAATAGAATTCCGGGGGTATAATTTCTGCTGATGACATCGTATTCGTATAAGAAAAAATAACCGCCGATAATTAATAATTTAGTTAACAAACGAAAAGGTGCATAACGCAAAAAAATAAACACTGTGGAATTAATGAGAAGCAAGTGGAAAACTTGCATGGATAAAGGATTTGATGAGATGTAATGAGTAATGAAAAACAACATGAAATTCCATAGTCTCACATGCCCGTCGTACTGCATGTTGTAATAGACCTCCTTTAGAGAATCACTGTCTCTGGCGATTAAAAAATGTTGCGCTTCGTCAAGCCACAATTCATGATTAAAGATTCCGACCGCGCTGAAAAATAAAAAAATCAGCGAGATCGGCAGTATTTGTTTTAAGGCAACAGGAATTGTTTTTTGATTCAGCATTATCCGTTAATTATCCCCAGGCATTTTATTATATTGGCAAGTTCAGGTAGCAAACACATTTTTTACAAATGCTGTTTGTATCCATATCAAGATTTTTTCTGAAGCTCATTCCTTTTTCACCATTCAATATCTGATCTAAATTGGTTTCATGAATATTTCCGATGGCTTCATGAAAGAAACACGGACGAACGGTTCCATCAGCCTCAACAACTGTCGAAACCCATGGGGCGTTACATTTTTTGTAGGGGAAAGGATTTAGCTTGTAGAATGCAGCATAATATTCATAAATCTTTCTCAGTTTTTCCGGAGATTCTGCGACAAAATGATTTTGAAATTCTGCACTATGATTTTCAATAATGAAATCGAGTAATGTATTTAGCTCGGAGAGTTCATCTTCGGGTAAAAGAATTTCGTGTTGTTTCGCCGGGCTCCACAATATTTCGCGATTAAATGCATGACTGCTCACGTCGGCCGGTAAAAAACTAATTTGATTCAACTGCAGTTCTTTTGCACATTCAATAATGGCTGGCCATGCTTTATAATTCAATTTATGTATAACGGTCCGGGCAGTTATTTGAAAATTTGGATTGATTGACCTGATGAATGCTACGCCTTCTTTTATTTTATTAAATGCGCCGGGAATATTTCTTATTTGATCATGCAAAGTTTCGGGGCCATCAATGGAGATGATAATATCGTTAACCCATCTTAGCAATTGTTCGGTATTTTTTTTGATCGTTAAGCCAGTTGATAATAATGAAATGTTTATCCCTTCCCGCTGAAGCATTTCACAAAGGCGAAAGAAATTTTGATTTAATAATGCTTCGCCACCGGACATTACCACCTGTTGTGTTCCGAATTTTTTTAATGATGATAATAACCCTTGTACATCTTGTGCTGTGAGCTGTTTTAAATTTTTATTGTCCTTCCAGATGTCGCACATTACGCAGCGGCAATTGCAAGCACTGTGCGGCATTAAAATAACAATAGGAAGCGCAGAAATTTTATGCGTTTGTAAAGTTCTGTATCGTTGATAACTATGATATAGCGATTTTACTTGCAAATTAATATTGTTTGATGATGATGTAGTAAAAGGGCTGATGATTTTTCTTCAATTTATTTACGATGTTATTCGGGTTGTAAATGATTTTATGTTTGAACGCATTAAGATCGTCAAGGCAATGATGAAAATAAAAATCACTCATTTCTTCAAAACCAATGGAAGTATAATAATGTTTAGTTCGCTGAAATGCATTTTCCTTCTCGTCTTTCTTATAAAATGGTGTGTCGATGATATGAATTTCACCAGTTGATACCAGCAATGATAACGCTGTATTGATTATATCCGTGAAGGAACTGAAATACTGTATTGACGCAGCAAACACGATGATATCGAATGCATGTTGTTTTAAAGATGCTGATCTGATATCTCCATAAATAAAATGGAGATTGTCTTTTTTTTCAAATACCGTAACCGCCTGCATCAGCTCGATCCGGTTAATGTCCATGCCGGTTATCTTGGAGTTTTGTATTGCGGATAATCTTGAACAAAGCCAGCCATTGCCGCAACCGACTTCCAGAATATTTAATGTGGTTTTCTTTTTTTTGAGTAATTCAATTAATTGTTCTGACGATCTTTTCCTGACGATCCATTCATTGGCATGCGGATGGCCTGGCTCAATTTCTGGTAATTTGGCAATTTGTTGATTGGAGTATATCCTTTGCTCGCTGACACGTACATTGTGATAATGCTTTTCAAAAGAATCCTGATATTTTTGTATTGATACGTTTTGTTTCATTTTAAAATCCCTGAATTTCCGGTTGACGATATCTCCATAATCGCTGCAATAGCTTTATTTCATAAGGATGTTTATAAAAATTAATCTTGTAGCGCATGCCAGCGGTCAGGCGCATGATCTTTCGCTTGATGCTGTTTAAGCGTATATCCGACACTGTTGGATAATATCCGTTTAACACTGTTTCAAAATTTCTGATCTTGTCTATCATTTCCGCTGTAAGCCATGGTGTCAGCGGGTTTTTGCGCATATCAAAATTTTCCCATTCCGGATTTATCCAGTCTTCTAATTTTTTTGGAAATGTAAATCCTTTCTGCAGCACTTCATTATACAACTCGGAGCCTTCAGTTGGAACGGGACTATACGTGTATAAAACGATTTCCGTTTTTGGGTTCGCCTCCTTTATTCTTTTAATGAAATTGATGTCGAAATCAATTTGCTGCATTACTTCTTCAGGAGTTGGCGCAGGCGTTCCGAGCACAAATGAGTATTCTGGTATAATGTCAAATTGTTTTAATCGCGAAGCAAATTCTTCAATTTGTTCGCCGGTTTGTGTTCCGCCTTTGTCCAATTGTTTCAATACTTTTTCGTTCCCGCTTTCTGCTCCAAAAAAAATGATTTTGCAACCGGCTTCACGGATCAGCGACAAGGATTCATCTTTGAATTTGTGCATGGTGTCAATTCTGGCCATTCCCCACCAACTCATTTTTTCTGGCTTTATCAGTTTTGAAAACTCAACACTTCTTTTTTCAGAAACAAAAAAATTGTTGTCATGAAATTCAATGGCATCGGCACCCCACTTATCTTTTATGTACTTGATATCCTTATAAACGGTTTGTGCTGATTTTGCTTTCCATCTCGCTTCATAAATGGGGACTACTGCGCAAAACGAACAAGTGAATGGACAACCTATGCTTGAATGATAGGCGAGTGTTTTATCGCCAAGATAAGTTCTACCAAGATATTTTTCTATCGGGTAAAATGTATCCAGTTTATGGTAAGGCAAAGGTTTCAAACTTTCCTGGTCGATCAAATCCTCTTTTGTGGTTTTTATTATGGTTGTATCAGATTTGTACGCAATATTTTTTATGAACTCGTATGGGGTATTATTTTCTAATGCATCAATCAATTGGGGAAAGGCATTATCACCCGGTCCGTTAATAACAAAATCAACATAACCCGAATTCAGCACTACTTTATAATGATTGGTGGGGAAATATCCGCCCCAGATTATTATTGTGGAAGGAAATAATTCTTTTATCTTTTTTGCAAGCGGGATGGATTGCTTCATTTGAGGTCCTGGCATCACGGTAAAGCCAATATATCTATACTCGCCTGTATTTAGGTAACCCGCAATTCTTTCAAAGGAATCATTTTCGCGATTTCCATCAACAATTGCCCAATCATATTTGCCCTCGACCGAAGCTGCAATATTTAAAATAGAATTGGGGATTCTGTATTTAGCAACGGCACTCCGAGGATTGAATAATATTATCTTATGCATACTCAGAAATTCAGTGGTTCTGTGATGCAATTATCATACGTTTTTTTTGCCCAAAAGTTGCCCGAATTATAAATAAACGCCTTGAAAAGCAACTGTTTCCAGCGCAATTCGTATTTATTACAGAAGCATTTCATAAAACGCAACTCACTCCCCAATATTCTCATCTAATTTTAGTCATTATCATGAATTGAATACCATTTCAGGAATATGCTGGGAACTGTAAAAAAATATTTTAGAAATAGAAACAAAATGGTCGTTGAAAAAACTGCCGAAGATGCTTATGATCTATGGGCGGAAACTTACGACAATCAGCCCGGAAACCTGATGATTGACTTGGATGAGGTCATTTTCTCGACATTATTATCAGAAGTAAGTGTTTCAGGAAAAAAAGTCGCGGATATTGGTTGCGGGACGGGAAGACATTGGGAAAAAATATTTTTGCAGCAGCCTGCCTTATTAAAAGGTTTTGATGTTTCTGAGGGGATGCTAAAGAAATTGAAAAGAAAATTTTCGGGTTCTTCAGTTAAAAAGGTCACAGATAATCAATTTGTGGATGAAGCGGATGAATATTTTGATATTATCGTCTCTACACTTACTATCGCGCATATAGAAAATATGGGAGAAGCGGTTTGTTCATGGTCGCGGATGTTAAAGAATGGAGGAGAAATGATCATCACCGATTATCATCCTGCACTTTTGAATGATGGCGGGAAAAGAACGTTCAGGCACGATCAGCAATCTTTGGCGATAAAGAATTTTGTTCATTCCTTGGAATATCTTGAAAAAATGTTTCACCAAAATGATCTTGTATTGATCAGTAAGATTGAAAAAAGAATTGACGATTCAATGAAACATTATTACGTTCGGCAAAATGCATTGCCAACTTTTGAAAAATTCAAAGGCAAACCTGTAGTGTATGGTATGCATCTGAAAAAAAATGATACTCAATAACGTAAAACTTTACGGCGGGAATAGACCTGTAAATATTATTGTTGATGGAGATCGCATCGCAGATGTGCCAGGCAACAATGATAATATTTCTTCGGATGACCCGTTGCAATTACATTTCAATAACGTTGTTGCTTTTCCGGGATTTATAAATTCTCACGATCATATCGATTTTAATCTCTTCCCTCAAATGGGAGATCGGTTGTTTGATAATTATAACGATTGGGGAAAATACACATTAAAAAAATATAGAGAAGACATTGATAGGGTATTAAAAATTCCTTTACAGTTGCGTGTTTTGTGGGGCATATATAAAAATTTGTTGTGCGGGATAACAACTGTTATTAATCATGGGCAAAGGATCGACATTGATGAACCTGTGATAAATGTTTTTCAAAATTGTCATTGCCTGCATTCGGTTGAATTTGAGAAAAACTGGAAATACAAACTGAATGGGAGCTCTTCAGAGAAATTATTTGTAATTCATATTGGCGAAGGGAAAGATGCATATTCAAAAAAGGAGATTGACAAACTAATCCGGTGGAATTTGTTTCGAAAGAATATTATTGGCGTTCACGGTATTGCGATGACAGAAAAACAAGCTGAATCATTCAAAGCTTTGGTTTGGTGCCCTGCATCAAATTATTTTATGTTCAATGAAACTGCACGAGTTGATATTTTAAAAGAAAACACATCAGTTATTTTTGGAACAGATTCAACATTGACGGCAGGTTGGAACTTGTGGGATCATTTGCGGCAGGCAAAAGAAGCATCATTGGTTAACGACGAAGAGCTGTTTTCCATGCTTACACTGAAACCTGCTACGGTATGGGGTTTTGGGAATTTGGGAGCGATTGAAAAAAATAAGGCTGCCGATATTGTAATTGCTAAGTCAAAAAGTGCCAATAACAGTAGCGAGCATTTTTTTAAGACCAACCCGGAGGATATCCTATTGATCGTGCATAATGGTTCAATAAAACTATTTGATTCGGTATTGCTGGAACAACTACAAAAAGATGAGATTTCAAAAATGAGTTTCAGCAAGATAATTGTTAATGGTTCTGAGAAATATGTTTATGGTGATTTGCCGGCATTGATCAAAGAAGTAAAGAAATATTATCCTGAAGTCATTTTCCCAATTGTTTCAACTGAATAAATGTCATGGATATCGTTGCTAAAGCATGGAAGAAAAAAAAGCTGCCAAAAAAGATATTGGCAATTCGGCTGCATGCAATGGGCGACGTTATTATTACCCTGCCTTATTTACAATATTTGCGAAATAATTTACCATCTTCAATACGTATTGATTATCTAACGCTTGAAGAATCGGCGGCAATTCCTAAAAACATTTTCTTGTTCAATAAAGTTTTTAAAATTCGGGGAGGGCGAAATTTTTATAAACAATTATTTTTTGCATGTTTGCTTTTGCCCAAATTATTTTTTTATCGCTACGATATGGTTTTGGATCTGCAAGATGCATTCATCAGCAGATTGGTAAGAAAAGTACTTTTGCCAAACGCCTGGACAACATTCGATCGTTTTTCCCCGATTCCTGCGGGTGAACGAACGCGATTAACAATGGAAGCAATCGGGCTGGGTAAAATAAATGCATTTACTCATTTTACTTTAAAAAATGAACTTGGTATTGAAGGCTTGCTACAAACCAATGGCTGGCAGAATAATAATGAGTTGATCATTTTAAACCCGGCTGGTGCTTTTCCAACTCGTAATTGGCCAATGGAAAATTATATTTCATTTGCGAAATTATGGGCGCAGGAATTTCCGCAAACTCAATTTCTCGTTCTTGGGATTAATACAGTTGCGGAAAAAGCAGATTATTTTAAATCTCAATTGGGGGAACGTCTCATTAATCTTGTAAATAAAACAACTCCGGCGCAAGCTTTCGCAATTATACAGCGGATAAAATTGGTATTGACCGAAGACTCCGGATTGATGCACATGGCCTGGGTTTCGGGTGTTTCCACCCTTGCGATATTTGGCTCTACACGTGGCTTTCATGCTCGGCCACTTGGTGAAAAATCATTTTTATTTGACTCATCTGATCTTCTTTGTGGAAATTGTATGTTGGAAATTTGCAAATTCGGCGACAATCACTGTCTTACTCGTTACACCCCGGAAATGATTTTTAAAAGGGCGCTTGAATTAGTGTGATATCAATTATAAGAATAAATTCATCATTGCTTTTGCTGTATCATCAATTAGAAATGGAGCTACAGAAGTGAATTCGGTTTCATTATTGTTCAATAGTTGAACTGCTTTGCCGATCATTTCTTTTTTAGTTTCCACAATATGCCAGTGATTGATTTTTCGCTTCATCGGTTCGCAAAAGCTGATAACGTGACCGCCGGCACATAGTGCTTCCAGACAGGCACTGCTAAAGCCTTCATATGAAGATGTGTGTAAGAATAATTTACTTCTTTGCATTATTTTCATTACTTCAGCATGAGATATTTCTCCGGTCAATGTGATATTATTTTCCAGGTTCGATTTTTTTATTAATGTGTTCAAATTATCTTCTTCTTCACCTCCTCCGCATAATATTACTTTTAGTGTTGGAAAGTTTCTGGTCATTTCTTTTATTACCTCAATAAAGATATCATAGCGTTTTAAAAAGATTAGAGAACCGGATGCACAAACATCAATATCTTTTTCAGTGATATTTTGAAAAAATAAGCTCGTATCGATTCCATTTGGAATGATATGTTCAGGATGAATTTTATAATTCAAAAAAAACTCGATGGACAATGAATCGGAGAGGGCAATTAATTGATGGGAATCAGGACGAATATATTTTATCATTTTATTGCCTTTGCGCGCATCCTGCCCTAATATCCAGCAATAATGTCTGAGTTTATTTTTTTTAGCAAACCATTTGCCAATAAGTGCAGTTTCTGTGCACCAAAGACTCAGTAGACCAATAATATTTTCTTCCTTATCGATCATTTTTAATTTTCTCCAAACCATTTGCCAGAGCCGTAAGCGAAAAAAATGTCCTTTATTTCGACCTGAAAATGAAATCACTTCGTTTGCATTCCAGTGATAGGTTGACTTTTTGAATGGATATTCAAAAGCGAGAACGATTATTTTAAGTCGGGGAAAATGTTTGTTTAGAGATCGCACAAAGGACTGTTGCGCCGGAAGGCAAGTCGTATCCTTTTCATTTTCAGGAAAACCTGGTGAAAGTATGATCAACGTTTTGTTTTTCTCATTCATTTAGAGAAATGATTTTATTGCAATAAGAGAAACTGTTTTTATTATGCGTGATGAGGATTATTATTTTGCCTTGTAAAGCTAATGATTGCAGTAGTTTGAGCATATTCATTTCAGAAGCTTCATCCATTTCCGTAAATGCTTCGTCCAGAATAATAACATCAGCTAATTTATATAATGCCCTTGCAAAAGTGATCCTTTGTCTTTCGCCTCCGCTAATGTTTTTGCCATTTTCATCAATGATATAATCCAGATTTTCCCGAGATGTTTTTAGCATCTTGGTAATGCCCGTCACCTGAATGATCTGCTCTAATTTTTCTCTATCATGTATATCATTATCCAACAATATATTTTTTAAAATGGTATCATGGATAAAAAACGGCTGTTGTTTGGTATAGGATATTCTTTTTAAAAATGAATGCCGTTCAATATTATTTGTTTTCTGATCGTTTATCTTAATTGATCCGGATTTGGGTTCCAGAAACCCCAGCAATAAATTGATTATAGTTGTTTTTCCTTTTCCTGAAACGCCGCAAATGCCTACAAAATCGCTGCTATGGATTTTAAAATTCAGGTCATTGATGATTCTTTTGTCATTGTAATAGAATGATACGTTTTCAAATTCGATGGATGAAATTTTACTAACATTGTTTTTCTGAATTTCTAAGGGAGAATAATCATTTGTGAGTATATCAGCAACCGTAAAATTATATGCTTTTATTTGCCCAAGGCTGTTCAATATTTTTACAATGCCGGGAATTATTTTGTAAGCAGCTCCCATAAAAGCGCCGATCAATAGTATTGAAATACCAGTGCGATTATATTCCTTACTTAGAATTATTAAAACGACCAAACCAAGAATGGCAAATATTTCGATAATGCGTGAAGGCAGTCCCTGGATCGTTTGCTGGTCCGCGATATGCAGGTTCAGTTTTTTTTGAAATTCTTTAAACCTATTTAAAAAAAAAAGGTTCTTGTCGTAAACATTGCTTTCCACAAAACCAGTCAGGGCTTCCTGCAAATATTGAATGCTTTTTTCACTGTTTTGTTTTGCCTGGTATCTCAATGATTGTAATTTTTTCTTCATCAGCCATGCGGCTAAAACAACAGGGGGAATTATGACGCATAAAAGCAACAGAAATAATTTGGCATTTAAAATCAAAATGGAGACAATGGTTATAAGTATTAGTACTGATTGGCTGATCACCTGTTGTAAACTTAATAGAACATATTGCCCGAATTGAATTGCCTGCTGACTTATTTTGCGAATATGTACGGATGAATCTGTGTGTGCATAATTGCTATAATCTGAGGAAAGATAGTTTGTCAGGCTCTTTTCCGATATCCTTAACGATACCTTGTAAACGAATTGAAATTGCTTTCTCAAAATAAAGAATCCAATTAAATTCTTTAGTGTAAATAAGAAAAAGAAAATAATGATTGTGGAATATGAATGTTTGGTTAGGAGATCAGCTAAAAATGTAAACCTGAAATGGGCATTATCAGGTTGCGTGTAGAAATTAATGATCAGGATAAGCGCACCGAGAAAAAGAATATCAAGAATATTTATGAGAATATCCAGGGTTGTGACAAAAAACAATTTTCGGTTTTCTCTACCTGTTAATATTGATAAGATATTTTTTGCAACTTGTTTCAAATTGGGTTGCTTTTGCAATGATTTTATGCCTTCTTTTTTGCGTGTATGAAGGTGCGTAAAGTTCTCAATATAATCTGTAACTCCATTTTCACAGACCATTGTTTGATATAGAGCAGGTCGAAAAGTAAACGTTCTTCGATTTTTTCTGGATCATTTGTAGAACCGAAACTCCCCAGAGACTGTGACAAACCGGTTATTCCAGGACTTACTTCGTTTCTGTATGGATATTCTTTGATCATTTGTTGGTATAAAATATTTTCACTGAGCATGTGCGGCCTGGGACCGATAAGTGACATATCACCGGTAAGAACATTGATGAGTTGGGGGATTTCATCTAAATGATAATGTCTTAAAAACCTACCTACAGTAGTTATTCTTTCATCATTTTCATAAGTTGAACGAATATCGGCTTCATCATTCATGACCATAGTTCGGAACTTAATGCAAGTGAACACCGCGCCATTTTGTTTATTTCTCTTCTGTAAAAAGAAAACAGGTCCTTTTGAGTTTATTTTTATGAATAATGCAAGAAGCGGAACCAGCCAGGGCATTATTAAAATAATGCAAAATGTTGAAAATGCTATATCGACTGTGCGCTTAAAGTAACGATTCCTGTTTTTTTTGAGCGGAGAATCTAGATCAATTAATTTGGAGAGTAAGTTTGATGTGTAATCATTTTTTTTGGCAGGATATATATTTAATATAGGAAGTTCATTTCTATTTAAGGCAATAACCTTCTTATGAATAGGTAAATTATTTTTAAGTTCTGAGATTACTATAATGTTTTCATTCTTCATAAATGAATGCTGTTATTTTTTGAAATTGAAAACCCTTGAGATATTGAACCCGAAATAAATCCCTCCTTTCCCCCAGCTATCCGTGGTTTTGGCCAAGTAATATGGTTCTATCATTCCTTGTGAATTCGAAAATACCAGTTGGAAAACGTGGCCGCCGGTTTCAAAATCAACTCCCATTGAAAAGGAATTATAAACTTTCATTGACTGGACCTGGTTGGGCAACAAATAATTGTATTCAGCATTAATGCTCATTCTATTGGTGAGTTTAATCCTTCCGCCAAGTCCCAAAGCAAATACATCATTCTTATCTTCTGTAGTCGGTGTAAGGTTAAAATGGATCCATGTTGGCGTAAGTTGAAGCGATAGATTTTTGCTGATCCTTCTTGCGATCAATAATTGGTTTGTATATATCATCCTGTATTGGTCGGTGAGATAAGGTTTGTCAGTATATCTTAATGTAACATAGGCAAGACTGGAGTAAATGTTTACTGAAACCGGCATACTATTATCACCATCTGTTTGACGAAGTAATTTATATTTAATTGATCCATCCAATACCTTGTCCAATGAGCTTCTGCCGATGCCGATCGATAATCTGTCAGATAATCCGTAATTTAATCCAAGACGCAATGATGCATAATCAAGTCCAAAAAAATTATAGGCGCCTTGATTTAGCTGCCCGAAGCGATGCATAATATCGAACTCAAGAACTTTTGCTCCGGGTTGCTCGACAGTTTGAGTATTGATAATGTGGGTGGCTTTAAATGTCCCACGCACAAAGGTTTTGTGATGATCTGCATTAAGAGAATCATCAAGCATTTTTAATAGATTGTTGTCTTGTGCAAACGCATTAATGCAAATGTTGGACAGCATGATAATGAAGAAAACTCTTTTCGGTCTCATTGATTAATTTTTGATCTGGTCAGCAATAAATTTTACTTCGACAGTCATTTGTGAGGCGATTTTATCCCTCACTAATGATGGGATTGAAATATTAAAATCTTCTGGTTTAAGGGTAAATGTTGCGTGCCCGGAAAGTTTTCCGTCAATAAATTGTAATGTCGCAGGCACATCAATATTTTTTTTAACTCCATGAAGTGTTAAGCTTCCTGAAACCTGAACATTGCTTGCTTCTCCATTTTTATTTATCTCGCCTGTGTAGGAGCCGGAAAAGTTTGCTTTTGGATATTTATCACTTTCCACATAATTTTCATTGAAATGGGTTTGCATCAATTCTTTCTTAAATTCAAAACCTTTCATCAGTACGGCAAAAGCCATTTGTTTTTTTGTAATGTCAACTACCGCATTCGCCTGCTGATTCTCTGCTTTAATATCTTCTAATGGTGTTTTGGAATAAAACCCGATGAAGCCCGAACGTGTGATGTAGGTCTGACAATTGCTATGTACGGTTAGAAAAAATAAGACGGACAGGATGAATATTTTTTTCACGATTTAATATTTTAATTATTTGGCGCGCCCCGATTTACCCACGCTACTATTTTATTAATGGTACATGATGCAAGTTGCGGAAGCCCTTGGGGCATTTGTGGGTATCCCGGATTATGTTCAATCACATTTACAAGATTTCCATTATTAACCTCTGTCATTACATCATTATAATCTGTTAATATGACACCCAGGTTTGAGTTGGTCGGATTGTGACAACTCACACAATTATATTCTAATATGGGAACGATATCATTTGCATAGGACATGTTGGTAGTATCGCAAGGAGTAACTCCAGTTTGTTGTATTAGTGTTTCTTCATTTTGTTTTGTACAGGAATTCAGGAAAAAAAGTATCAATAAAACTCCGCTTACTATGATGTATAAATATTTTTTTGTCATGTTCATCCAATAAGTGATTTCAAAAACGTTAATTATTTTTTATTACACAATCGACAAGATTCACGTCTGATAGGAATCCTGAGCATTTGCCTTTTATCGTTATTTGTTGTCCTTTTTGTACTGTGCTATTTTTTGCATCAAACATCTTACAACTTATTCCACCCATCATTTGATCGGCGCTTAATAATATCAATGTTGCTCCGTTCGCATTCTCCGTGTGATCAACAGCGCCCGTCACCTCAATTATCTTGTCCAAATATTTTGCATTCGCTGCCGCCTCGTCTGAATTAAAATCTTTGTATAGGTCAACCGCTTTAATAAAAATTGCAGTTGTTTTATCTGCGACATCTGTATGTGGTTTTCTGTATTCATACACAAACCAGATCAAAAGACACAATAAGAGTAACACTGGTATTGCAACCAGAGCGCGTCTGCCGTAACTCATAAAAAATTTTACTTACTAAAGATTGTTTTGATAAAACTTACATATACCCCGGTACTCCAGATTGAGAGGCTTCCGATTCCTAATCCTTGCACCGGAATTTTTACATATGGCTCGACCCGAATGATACCTGCTTTTCCAAGTGTATGCATATAGCCGGCACTGAGATTAATAACACCAAACCAATTGGTAGGAGAATTGTCATAAGATTTGGAATAGTTCATTGGCCAACTGCTTCCTGTATATTCATATGCGTAATTATAATTTTCTTTTTTCATGAAATACGTGGATAAACCCAATGTCGAGAACCAATTGCTTTTTGCTGTTGTCGACCAATTGTATTTTACATTGATCGGTAGTTCGAACATGTAGCAATTGCCATTCATATTCAGGATATTTACATTAGGGGGCACGTAAATATTTTTCATGTCAAAATATTTTGCGTCGGTATAATAAAATTTCTTATCATAAAGGAATCCTGTTTCAACACTTAATCTCTTGTTCAATTGATAGCCCAATAGAATTCCCGCTGAAAACCCCGTATTTTTTACAGATTGAAATTTTACCGTGCTTACGTCAAAACCGCCAACAATACCACCGTACAAAGAATGATTTTTATTTTTTTCGGGCTGATCATGTTTTTGTTTTGATAATGATTGACCTGTTTTGTTTTGAATTGAATCATTTTTATTTATTGCTTTTTCTGCGCTTATAACAGATGGTGTTGTTTTTTGCTGATCGTTATTTTGCATATTCCCGTTGTTGCTCTCATGGTTCATTGGTGCATCGGTTGATTGATCGACATTGTTTTTTTCAACTGCATCCTTATTTTTTTCACTGGCATTGCTGTTATTTGCTACTGGATTTATCGGTTCCTTTTTATTATGGATTGAGAAATCATTTTCCTCTTTTTCATTCTTATTCATTTTGGGTGATATAGAAAATCCATTCTTCATATTATTCTTATTAATGGCCTTTGTTGATCTTTTTGATTGATCCGGTAATGCTGTTGAATTATTATTTGGCTTTACCAGAGACAATAGAATTTTATCATGATTGATTGCAACTTTTCTTTTTATGGTATTATCCGATGCAAGTGGCTGAACATTTTTTTGCAATTTTATTTTTTCTTCGTTCAAAGAGCTCTTTGCAACCTTTGTGGTTTCGTCTTTTTTACTATCCGCATTTTTTGTTGCCGATGAAGTTTTAGGGTTTAGTGGTTTTTTAAGAGCAATGTTATCGTCGCTAAATTTTGAATCGTTCATAAAATACTTTCCGTTGCAAATCCAGACAAAGGGCAACAGTAAGAGAAGCCAGAGCAATTTGCGATAGCTGGTTTTCTTTTTTGCATCATCAGCTTCCTTTGCTGCGTCTTCCGTTTGCAATGCATGCGAAACCTTATCCCAATCCGGCTTATTGGTTTTTAGGGGGTAATCGTCTGCTGCTCTTCGAAACAGCTCATCCATGTTATCGTCGCTCAAATATTGCATATGTCTAATTGCTTGCTGCTATCGTTTATTTTTTTTTGCAACAATGCTCTTGCTTTTGATAAATTTGACTTAGATGCGCCAACCGAAATGCCCAATTTGTTGGCAATTTCCTGGTGCGTGAACCCGTCTATCACGTACATGTTAAAAACTGCACGATAAGATGGAGGAAGTTTTTTTACTTCCTGTATCAGTTCTTTATAAAGCAGGTTCTGGTCGGCTCCATGCGATCTGTCTTCCTGCTGCCATACATTATCATCCAGGGCGCCAATTTCAGGAAGCAGGCTATCTTTTCTTAATGCATCTATTGCCGTATTGACCATAATGGTGCGCATCCACCCCAATAATATTCTTTCCAGATTTTCCGGATTTTCGTAATGAAAACGCGTGAAGTTTCTGAAGACTTTTACGAACCCGTCGTTTACAATATCAATGGCCCGATCATACCTGTATATATATCTGAACACAATTTTCAGGCAATAACCAAAGTATCTCTCGTAAAAGATTTTTTGATTCTTATGGTTGTTATCCAAGCATGATGCTATGATATCCTGTAAATTTTCCAATCTCTGTCCGGTGGTTTTGCATATAATACGATTTTTTTTGCATTTGGTTGCAATAATTCATCAAAGCAGGCTAAAATTATCTCCGCTTATTGCTTAATGTTATATATAGGATAAGGCAAAATCAAACCAGAATGCTTAAACGCGTGTTTTTAATCTTAGTTCTGCAACGATGTTTGAATAAAGGATATCGCCGTTTTGGCTGAAAAGCACCATTTCAATAAAAAGTGCAATTATTTTATCTTCTTGAGCTCCTAAAATATTTTCAGCATCTTTTTCATTTCTTTTTAGTGTCCTGGTCACGCAATTAATTTTAGGCATTTCGACACTGATTTTGATCATCCTCCTAAAAATGAATTGATTATTTCATATCTGCCGGAAATGTATTATTTTGGTTGATTATTACTCTATTAAAATCCTTTTTCCTGCCATGAAATTTACAGCTTCTTTACTGATCGCAATTTCGATCTTATTGGGCGTACAACCGGGCTCTGCACAAACAAATGTGCTGATGCAGCATAATAATTTAAAAAGAACCGGTTGGAATGCAAATGAAACTCAGCTAACGCAAGCCAATGTAAGTGGTGGAAATTTTGGCTTGATATTTTCCCGGCAGCTGGATGATCAGGTTTATGCCCAGCCATTAATAATCAGCAATCTTTCTATTGGCGGAGGAACACATAATGTGGTAATTGTTGCAACAGTCAACAACAGTGTTTATGCTTTTGATGCGGATGATTCAAGCAAAACCAATCCATACTGGCAGGTTAATCTTACCTATACACCGGGAACTTACCGGGCCATTCGGAATTCGGATATGACGGGCGCATGCGGGGGAAACTATAAAGATTTTAGCGGGAATATGGGCATTGTTGGAACCCCGGTCATTGACAGCACGACCAATACCATCTATGTTGTCGCCAGAAGTGTAACCCAGGATGGACAAACATTTGTGCAATACCTGCATGCGTTGGATATTAAGACAGGTGCAGAAAAATCCGGAAGTCCTGTTTATATCACGGCAACTTATCCGGGGAATGGGGAAGGTGGAAATGGTTCAACCGTAACGTTTGATGAACAACATGAGAACCCGCGGCCAGGATTATTGCTCTACAATGGCGTGGTTTATATCTCCTGGGCATCGCATTGTGATTGGGAACCCTATCATGGATGGATTATTGGGTACGATGCAAGTTCTCTGCAACAAAAATATGTTTATAATGATTCTCCTAATGGGGGATTAGCTGGTATTTGGATGAGCGGACAAGCGCCAGCAGTTGATGATAATGGATTTATTTATGTGAGCACCGGCAACGGGACTACGGGGAATAATGGAAATGCAAACGATACCACCAATCGCGCAGAAAGCCTCTTGAAATTGTCAACTTCTTCAGGGCAATTGAAAGTAGCTGACTTTTTTACGCCTAATGATTATGATTATCTCAATCAGCAGGATTTAGATTATGGAGTGGATGGGGTGATGTTAATTCCAAACTCTAATCTTTCTTTATCTGGCAGCAAAGAAAGTTATCTCTATCTTATTGATGACACCAAAATGGGCGGAACAACGAGTAATAATTCAAATGTTTTGCAGCAGCTCAATGTCAATGCCTCGAGTATGGATTATGATAAACATATTCATGGGTCACCGGTCTATTATAAAGACAATAACGGTAATGAGTATGTGTATGCCTGGGCCGAAGGAGGTTTATTGAAACAATTTCCTTTTTTGCGCACCACCATGATCTTTGACACGCTGAATAAAAAGGTTGGCAACACAACTTTGCCTTATGGAATGCCGGGTGCCATGCTATCACTTTCCTCAAACGGTTCGGAGCAAAGCACCGGAATTTTATGGGCATCTCATCCGTTGAATGGAGACGCGAATCAGGCAGTAGTTCCAGGAATTTTACAAGCCTTCGACGCAACTGATGTGACGCATGAATTATGGAACAGCAATATGAGCGGCAACAGGGATTCCATTGGCATGTTCGCAAAATTTGTTACGCCAACGGTCGCTAACGGTAAGGTATACATGGCAACATTCTCAAGCAAGCTTAATGTTTATGGATTAAATCCCCGTTCTGCTTCAGCTTGCGCCAATCAACTGCCTTCCCCCTGGCAAAGCGCAGATGTTGGATACGTTGGTTTTCCCGGTGATGTTTGTTACAATAATGGAACATTCACCATTACTGCATCCGGCGATGATATTTGGAATAATGCAGATGCTTTTCACAGCGTGTTTCAACCGGCGCCCGGTGGTAATGTTGAAGTTATTGCGCGTGTCGTTTCTATTCAAAACACAGATCCCTGGGCAAAATGCGGTGTCATGATCCGCTCCAATCTTGATAAAGGGGCTGCAAATGCTTTTATGGCTGTATCATCTGGGAACGGCCTGGCATTTCAAAATCGCCAAACACAAAATGCAATTACAACAAGTACTGATAGAGGGGGAACAAATGCGCCCTACTGGGTTAGAATTTTGCAATTCGGTAATCAATACACCGGGTACAGTTCTGCTGATGGGGTTAACTGGACGGCCTTCGATTCCACCATTGTGGCTATGGGTTCTCATCCATATATTGATCTTGCATATTCAACACATAATAATGCAGAACTCGGAACTGCTGTGGTTGATAACGTCTCCATCATCATCCATAATCCAACCTCGCCGGAGATCGTTAACTTCTCTGCAAAGAATATCAATAACCAATATGCATTATTGGATTGGACCACGTCGAGTGAAACGAACAGTTCTTATTTTGATATTGAAAGAAGTACAGACACAACCAATTTTCAGTCAATCGGAAAAGTGACAGCACTCGGAGCCTCTGCTTATGCACATGAATATGTATTTAATGATATGAGGCCGTTTGGGGGAATAAATTATTACCGCTTGAAACAAGTTAACCAGGACAGCAGTTTTGTATATTCCAAAATTGTTTCTGCAACATTTAATTTTTCAAATATCATCATCTTCCCAAATCCTGCATCAAGTCAAATTTATATTCAAAACAATTTCAACTTTAGTAAAGGAGATCCGCTAAGCATAGAAATAATCAATAGTCTTGGACAGGTATTATTGCGGCAAACGGGCGCCACAGGCGATATCATCACACTTAGTCTTGCTCCCAATATTAAGAATGATGTATATATAGTAAAAGTCATCAACTCATCAGGAAGCGTTCAGGCAAAAAAGATCTTTGTAAGAAGATAATGTCGCGGCTCTTCAGAAATATTTCTTTTCAGATTTGAATGAGCTTTGTTTTATTTATTTTAGTTATTGAATTTCACCACTTCAAGTTCCGTGGCTTTTATTGTCTTTAATTGTTGCAGTTCATCATTGTCCCACCTGTCATCAGCCGCTCCGCTGATGTAAAGATTGCTCCCGATATCCGCCAGGATCAATCCATATTTTTTCAGTGCGGTGAGGATCACCTGAACATGCTGCGGAAATCCACTGATATCATAATTACTTTTTAATCGCAGTTTTGCGCCAAATGGTAACCCGTATTTTCCGCCGGAGCTGTTTACTTTATGCGTTGCGGGTGAAATATAAGCAGGCTGAACATTTGGGCTGCTTAGGGTAAATCGCAATGCATGGTCGATCGTACCTTTCAATACTTCATCATATCTTGCTAATCCCGGAAAGATGGGTAACCCTGCAGCATCTGCAGAAGTCCAGCCATCTGGTCTCAATGCATCAGATTTTAAGTTAAAAACTGCACCGGATGATGCTTCCCAATGATCACCATTAACACTGGCATTGTACAATTCATACAATATATCATTGTCTTTATCAACAGCAATCACATGCGAGTCGCCTTGTCCGTTTCCTTCTATGGGCGCATTTAATGGAATGGGGTAAGGCCCAGGGTCGCTCTCATCACCATAATTACCATCATAATTATTTGCACGAAAAACAATTTGCTTCTTTGGCTGATTACCACAAACCACAACAAAGGGAATTCCGATCGGCGCATTATCCCAAAGCCCGCTTCCAAAATCGGCTTTTAGTGTCGATGATGAAAAATGCGCGATAATCGAATCGCTATATGGATCTGCGGGTTGTGTCGAAATATCCAGGTTCCAGGCATTATCTGCCGGAAAAACCTCCATGTTTTCTGCATCTGCTAATGTCGCTGAACAAGAATCGTTTGTTGATTGCGGACCAGTCGATGAGGTCTTCGCAGTTGCCTCTTTCTTACAACTGAAAGTCAACATTCCTAAAATCAAAAAAATCCATTTACAGGAAAGAAATGCGGTTTTCATTGATACGAATTTGATTATTTGTATGCGAAAGAATTGTGCCAGAAATCGGAAAAAAAATATTATTTATATTTAGTAAAACTTGCATGTATGAAAAATCTGATTATCGCCAATATCCTTCTTTTATTTTCTCCATTTGCCTTTTCGCAAAGCCAAATGCCTTCATTATTCAGCGCGGATAATGATATTGGCAATGTAAAACAAAAAGGCTCATTGCAATACAATGAGCAATCGCAGCAATTTACCATTACTGGAAGCGGACAAAATATCTGGGGCAATCACGATGATTTTCATTTTGGCTGGAAAAAAATGAAAGGCAATTTTATTTTGGATGCGCAGGTAAAGTTTATTGGGGATGGCAAAAATGCGCATCGGAAAATTGGCTGGATGGTTCGTCATAGTCTTGAACCGAACACGCCCTATGCAGACGCAGCGATACATGGGGATGGATTAACTTCTCTTCAATTTCGTCGGGCAATTGACTCGACTACCGAAGAAATAAAAACAGAGATCAAATCCCCCGATATAATCCGGTTTGAAAGAAAAGGAAATACCTATATTTTTTCAGCTGCAAAATTTGGCGATCCGATAAAAGAAATTGCAAGGCTGGATTTGAATATAGGCGATGAAGTGTATGCAGGGATTTTTATTTGTTCACACGAAGAAGACATAGCTGAACAGGCAATATTCTCCAACGTCCGCATCACCGTTCCGGCAAAAGACAATTTTGTACCGTATAAGGACTATCCCGGCAGTCGGTTGGAGGTGATGGATGTGGAGACTGGATTGCGAAAAATCTTATTTACTTCAAAAGAGACTTTTGAAGCGCCTAACTGGCTCAAAGATGGATCAGCGCTGGTTTTCAATTGGAACGGATTATTGAATCGTTTTCCTTTTGACACAAAAATGCCGGTAGTAATCAACACTGACTTTGCAAAACATTGCAATAATGATCACATCCTTTCTCCCGACAATAAAATGATCGGCATCAGCAATAATGGAACAAAAGAAAAAGATGGCGGTGGTTCAGTGATTCATATTGTTTCGCTGAGTGGCGGAGTCCCGGTTCGAGTCACAGAAAACAGTCCTTCCTATCTGCATGGATGGAGTCCCGATGGAAAGACATTGGTATTTTGCGGACAACGCGATAAAAACTTTGATGTATATTCTATTCCCGCAAAAGGGGGGAAAGAGAAGAGATTAACAACTGCAGAAGGATTAGATGACGGCCCGGAATATTCTCCGGATGGAAAATATATTTATTTTAATTCGGTAAGAAGCGGTAGTATGCAGATCTGGCGTATGAAACCCGATGGAAGTCACCAGGAACAACTGACCAATGATGATTACAATAATTGGTTTGCGCATATTTCTCCAGACAATCAATGGATGGTATTCATTTCTTTTTCCAAGGATGTTGCAGCAGGGGATCATCCTCCGTGCAAAAGAGTGATGATAAGATTGTTGCCATCTAACGGTAAAGGACAGCCGAAAACGATCGCTTATCTATATGGTGGACAAGGAACAATCAATGTGCCTTCCTGGTCACCCGACGGGAAACA
>JAJPKJ010000025.1 GCA_021323755.1 Chitinophagales bacterium
ATCCGCTTTACTTTTGCGTTAATGGCACAAAAAAAACTATTACGATTCGAAGCGATCAATTCTTTTCCCAATGTTTTACAATATCCGGAAGGCATGAAAGGCTCTTGGAAGAACTATTTTAAAAATGAAAACCCAATAATACTCGAACTTGCTTGTGGCAAAGGAGAATACGCTGTTGGGCTTGCGAGAATGTATCCTCAAAAAAACTTTATTGGTGTTGACCTGAAAGGAAACCGTATTTATGTTGGTGCAAAAAAATGCCTGGAAGAAAAAATTACCAATGTTGCCTTTCTGCGCACACATATTGATAAGATAAACAATTATTTTGCGAAAGGTGAAGTAGAAGAAATATGGCTGATTTTTCCTGATCCGCAATTGAGGAAATCAAAAAATAAAAAGAGATTGACACATCCGGCGTTCCTGCGATTATATCAAGAAATTCTGGTGGATGGCGGACCTATTCATTTAAAAACAGATTCCCCCCATCTTTTTGAGTTCACAAAAATGGTGATTGACATGTATGGCTTGCATCTTGCTGAATCCTGTGATAATGTTTATCAACAACCCAAAATAAAAGATGAACTGAAAATAAAGACATATTACGAAAGCCTGGACATTGCGGGAAGCAGACGAATTCACTATCTAAAATTTTCATTGCCAAATAATAAATTGCCGCAGATCGATGATCAACTGCATAAAAAAGTAATGGAACATGAAACAGCAATTTGAAGAAGGCGAAGATTATTACTATAATGCAGATGGGTTGATTGTGCTGACTGAAAAATACCATTTGCAAAGAGGTTATTGCTGCGGCAATGGTTGCAAGCATTGTCCATATAATTATCAAAATGTGGCTGAGCCCAAACGAAGCGCTCTTATCAAAAACAGATCGAATGAAAAAGAAAGCAATTAAAAAAGAAAAGTTAAAAACCGTCAGACCTTCCGGCAAAAAAGAAGAATCGTTTTTTGAATTGGTTTATGAAGTAGCTCGTCAAATACCGAAAGGAAGGGTAACGTCTTATGGTGCCATTGCCGCATGTCTTGGAACAAGACTTTCTGCACGCATGGTTGGCTGGGCGATGAATGGCGCTGGAAAAGTAAAACCAAAAGTTCCCGCACACCGGGTAGTAAATCGCAATGGAATGCTTAGCGGGAAACATCATTTTGGAGAACCTGACCTGATGCAAAGGTTATTGGAAAAGGAAGGAATAAAAATAGAGGATGATACGGTTGTTGAATTTAAGAAATTGTTTTGGGATCCGGGTGCAGCACTGTTTTAGTTCAATAATACTTACTGATCATCAAATACACAACCACTCCTGTGACTGCAACATAAAACCAGATCGGCCAGGTTATTCTAGCGAGTTTCCGATGCTTATCAAATTTTTGCTGAAAAGCGCGTTGCAGCGTAAATAATACAAGCGGAACAATTACTCCCGATAAAATAATGTGAGAGGATAGAATAAAATAATAGATATAACGCATTGGTCCGGCCTGCAATTTTTCGCTATCGCTTAGAATACCATCATGGTTGATGTCACCAAATTTTGTAGATGGATTTGATGAATGATAAATTACATAAGAAACCAAAAAAATGGTGCTTAAGACAACGGCAATTAAGTTAGCCGTTTTATGCGCCCTGATCTGCTTATGCTTTATAAAATATAAACTTGCCAATAATAATATGGCTGTGGTAGAATTTAAAACTGCATGAAATAGCGGCAAGGCATGTGTGTTAAATCCAAAATCAATTTTTATTCCGGGCACCAATAAAATAACGGCGACAGCCGCGGGTATTGCAATGGAAACGATAATGATGGATAATGTGAGGTTTCTTTGTTTCATTTCTATTCACTTAATGCTCAATTAAATTATTTTTTTAAGGTGATTGTTTTCTGCTCAAATATATTACACCAATAAGTGTCAGCAGTAAAATGATAATAATGATCGGCACGAGTGGTTTCAGTTCGCTGAAAACCGATTTTGTTTTCTTATCCTTTTCAAGCATTATAAAAACAATGTCTTGCGCAAGTTTTGATAATGAAGCGCTGTCCAGTCCATCATAATATCCCCGGACGACATGATCCTTGTCAAGCAAAACCATCTTCTGCGTATGAATAAAATTCGAGTCGACTCCCTCACCATCCTGCAACCCCATTTTTAATTCTGTTAATGCAAAATCGTAAATGGTCTTTTTTGGGCCAGTTAATAACCACCACACGTCAGGGTTTACACCAAACTTATCGCCGTATTTTTTTAACACAGATGCGGAATCTCTTTGCGGATCAACTGTAAATGAAATGAATTGAACAAAATTGGAATCAACATTCTTTGATTCGTCCTTTATTTTTATGGCATCCTGCAATTGTTTCATGTTGTGTTGCAGCGCCGGGCAAATGCTCGGGCAATGTGTAAAAAAATAATCTGCAACAATAACTTTACCGCGCAAACTATCTAAGAAAACCTCATTCCCGTTTTGATTAGTAAGTGAAATATTTTTTACCTGATGCCATAATGTATCCGTAATTTGTTTGCCATCTTTAATGGTTGTGGCAACAGAATCATAATAAAACCTGCGTGGCATATCAATGGCATTCTCACTGGTGTCCTTTACGATAAAATAACTAATCAGCGGGATGAACACTGCGATTACAATTGCTATTAATGCTTTGCCACTCATTCCAATTTTTTTATTACTCACAGAATTTACGAGTTACACCGATGATCAAAAAAATCTCCACGCATCTGTGCAATCGGTCAAAGAATTTTCCCTGACAAAATTAAAAACCACTGCAATCGCAGTGGCTTAATCTTTAAAAAATTTATTTCAAAAATATTAATCCGCTGCTCCCGGTTTTTTTGCTTCCGGAGCTTTGGTTTTACTTTGTTCCAAATGATGACGATCGTAGTCGTTTCTTAGATTTTTATAAGAATTTCCGTCCCACAAAAATGCAATGATGAACCAGATAAACAATAAGGCCGGAATAGCGAGCGAAAGAATAAGATTTTTTATTTCGTGACGCAAGTGCATAAATTCTGCAATAATAAAAAATGCCTTTGCTAATGTTCCGATCACAAAAATCCCGTTCAAAAAATGCTTTGGTAAGAAATCAGTCTCATAATATAAAATCGCCAGCACCAATTCCGCAACGGTAATGATCAGCAGAATCCAGAAAGTTTTCCAAATTGCTTTTGTAGAAAAACTTGGTTCATGATGTTCTGAACTTGCTATTGAATGTGCATCGCTCATGATGAAGTATTGATTTAATAATTACAATAAATAAAAACAGGTGAATACAAATACCCAAACCAGATCAACAAAGTGCCAGTATAATCCGGCTTTTTCGATCATCAGGTAGTGACCTCTTTTTTCAAAACTTCCTTTGAGCGTCATGATCAGCATGATGATATTGATGATCACTCCCGAAAAAACGTGAAAGCCGTGGAAACCTGTTATCGTAAAAAAGAAATTTGTGAAATTGGTTGATGATTGTGTTCCATCAATATTCAAAAAGGGATTTCTTCCCCACCAGGCCCCTTCATGATGCAGGTGTGTCCACTCCCAGGCCTGGCAACCTAAAAAAGCAAATCCGCCAACGATCGTCCAGCCCAGCCATTTAGCTACTTCATATTTTTTCCCTGCGTGTCCATTTGCTACAGCAAGCACCATGGTAACGGAACTCATGATCAAAATAAAGGTCATCAAACTAACAAAGGCCAACGGAATTTTCATTTCACCAACGATAGGAAAGGATCTGAAAACTTCATTTGGGTTTGGCCAACTGTTACTGGAAAAACGAATGGTACCATAAGAAATCAAAAATGCACCAAAAGTGAAAGCATCACTCATTAAAAAAAACCACATCATCAATTTTCCATACTCCACGTTATATGGACTTTTTCCTCCGTTCCACCATTTTGTTCCTGCAGGAATTGCCTGAGACATGTTGTTAGTTTAATTGTTCGCAAATTTATTCAACAAAACCGAAAATTAATGTATCCACAAAAAGAAAATAAATAAATAAATCCAGAGCAGATCCACAAAATGCCAATAAGTGGTGACCACTTCAATGGGAACGCTATTATAATTCCGCAACTTCGCCCCAAAGGCTCTGAAAAAAGTCACCAATAATGCAATTATTCCACCCAAAACATGCAGTGCGTGCAATCCGGCAATGACATACAAAAATTGGCCGGCGCCAGAACCCTTTAAAGTGACTCCGCTGTGCCATATTTGCATAAAGCCAGCCCATTGCAAAGCGATAAATAATATTCCCAAAAAGGTTGTGCCGATTATTAAAATGCGGTATTGCCGCATCTGTCTTTCTTTGAAAGATTTTAGCGCCATTTGCATGGTCAGACTGCTGAGCAATATGACAAATGTTGAATACCAGAATGTGCGCGGAATGCCAAAACTTGTCCACCCTGGTTGATCACGTTTCACAATATAAGCGCTCGTTAAACCCGCAAACATCATTATGATGCTGCCAATGGCAATCCATAATGTGAATTTATGCGGATGTATTTTCTTTCTTTGCTCGTTCACTGTTTTTGTTAATTCGAAATGTTGCATTTTTCTTATTATACTAGACACTTACTTTGTTTGCCAGCAAGGCTAGCAATACAACAGGTAAATAAATATAACTGCTGAACATTACCCTGCGTGCAGCTTGTACACTCATTTCCCGGTATAATCTCACGCATTGCATGATCATTAATAAATTAGCGATTGACACAATTATTAAACTTATCATTCCGCTCATATCAAAAAAATAGGGAAGCACACCCACTGGCAATAATAATAATGAATAAAGAATCGCCTGAATGGCAGAATATTTTGTCTGCCCTTCTTTTGATGGCAATAATTTAAATCCGGCATTACTGTAATCCTTATGTGCGATCCAGGCTATCGCCCAAAAGTGTGGGAATTGCCAAAAAAATTGAATCGCAAATAAAATCCAGCCGCCTGCAGTCAGTGAATCATTCCCGGCAGCCCATCCTATCAAACATGGCAATGCTCCGGGGATGGCTCCGACGAGTACAGCAACAGAACTTATTTTTTTTAAGGGCGTATAAATAAATGCATAAAGAAACAGGCTGAATGCCGCCAATGAAGCAGTTAAAAAATTAAAATGCCATAATATTAAGACACCAGACAATCCTGCGACAAAAGAAAATATCCAACCCTCTTTTTCGCTCATCCTGCCTGCAGCGATCGGCCGGTTAGCCGTTCGCTTCATCCGTGCATCGGTATCTTTTTCTTCTATTTGGTTGATGGCATTTGCGCTGGAGGTGACCAGCATTCCACCAATAAAAAAAAGGATGATCGCCTTCCAATCATAGGCAACAACTTTTGGAGCAAGTAAAAAAGAAATGACAGCGGAAAAAACGACCATAAAACTCAGGTTGAATTTTATGAGCAGTTTATAATCACGCAATTTTTCTGCTATTGCAAAAGACTCTGATCGCTTCACTGATTCCTGCTGTATCAAATTAGTAATTTTGTATTCTTAATTTTTTAAAATCCTAAATCCGCCTATATATTACTGTTGGTATTGATTTTTGCTATTGTTTCAAGCTCCGACTCATAAAAAAATGCCCCGATAATATCAGGGCAAAATATCATTACTAAATAAATTATTTTATTTCAGCATCAGCCCTGAATTTTAATGCCCGCTTTCATTAGCGCTAATTGGTTCTGTCTGCGGAATAAATTCTCTTCCGTCTTTACCATAATCATAAGCCCAGCGATGAACTTCAGGGATTTCCCCAATCCAGTTCCCATGTCCCGGTCTTATCGGTGTTGTCCATTCCAGTGTGTTGGCTCCCCAAGGGTTTTGGGAAGTCACTTTTCTTCCTTTAAAGATTGAATAAAAGAAGTTGAATATGAACATCAACTGCACAGCAAATACCACCATTGCAACGGTCGAAATAAATCTGTTGAGATCCCCAAATTGTCGAAAAGAGACCCAACCACTGTAATCAAGATAACGGCGGGGCATACCGGCTAAACCTTCATAGTGCATCGGCCAGAAAATCAAATATGCGCCCAAAAAAGTCACCCAAAAATGAATATACGACATGGTATTATTCATATATCGTCCAAACATTTTGGGGAACCAATGATATACTCCGCAAAACATTCCAAAGAATGCAGAAACGCCCATCACAATATGAAAGTGGGCGATGACAAAATAGGTATCATGCAAATGGATATCCAACGTTGAGTTACCTAAAAATATTCCGGTCAAGCCCCCTGAAATAAACAAACTCACAAAGCCGATCGCAAATAGCATTCCCGGCGTAAAACGTAAATTTCCACGCCATAAGGTTGTCAGCCAGTTGAACACTTTTATCGCCGAGGGAACTGCAATTAATAAAGTGAGCAAAACAAACACTGAACCAAGAAATGGATTTAACCCAGTAACGAACATATGATGCGCCCAAACCAAAAACGCTAAAATTGCAATGGCGAATAAAGAACCAACCATTGCCATATAACCAAAAATCGGTTTGCGTGAATTGACGGCCATGACTTCAGATACAAGTCCCATCGCAGGTAGAATAATGATATAGACCTCGGGGTGACCCAGGAACCAAAACAGGTGCTGGAATAAAATTGCGCTTCCGCCCTCATTGGGCAATGCTTTTCCTGTTGAAGCAATAAATATATCTGAGAGATAAAAACTTGTTCCTGCATGGCGATCGAATAATAATAATATTAAGCCTGATAATAAGACCGGGAAAGATAATACGCCAAGAATAGCGGTGAAGAAAAGCGCCCATATCGTTAAAGGCAATCTTGTCATACTCATTCCCTTGGTGCGCATGTTGAGAATGGTGGTAATATAATTTAAACCACCCAACAGCGATGATACCACAAAAAGCGCCATGCCGATTATCCAAAAATCCATTCCTGCTTTTGAGCCCTCATTTGCATCACCTAAGGCACTCAATGGTGGATAGACAGTCCATCCTCCGCTTGCCGGCCCTGTTTCAAGAAATAAAGAAGAAAATATTACAATGCTCGCTAAAAAGAAGAACCAATAAGAAAGCATATTCAAAAAAGGAGATGCCATGTCTCTTGCTCCGCATTGCAAGGGAATAAGAAAGTTTGCAAAAGTTCCGCTCAATCCTCCCGTAAGTACAAAAAACACCAACACCGTTCCGTGCATGGTCACTAATGCATAATAAAATTCTGGTTGGATTTTTCCGCCCTTTGCCCATTTTCCGAAAATATCTTCAAGCCAGGGAAAAGTGGTATCAGGATATCCTAATTGCAAGCGAAAAAGCACCGACATCAAGCCCCCCAGAATTGCCCATATCATCCCTGTTATCAGGAATTGCTTGCAGATCATTTTATGATCCTGACTGAAAACATATTTGGTAATAAAAGTCTCTTTGTGATGATGAACATGGTGCTCATCATGAGTTGCCGCCGCTACGCCATGTCCATGTATTACTGCTTCATTACTCATTGCAAAAAATTTTTTCTGTCAACTTTAGTTAACCGATTATTGGAGATTAATTTTTTTTCGCTGTTGATTTCGTTGCCGCATCCATTGTTATTGATGTTACTGATTTTGTTGAATCTGCCGTTGTGCCACCAGCAGGTTCCTTATCGGGAAAAACCAGCGCATAATTCGTTTTTTGTTTTGCTTTCCACAAAATGAATTCCTCTGGTGAAACTACTTTGACCACGGCGCGCATCGTAAAATGTCCCTTACCGCACATCTGATCGCAGGCTAGCTCATATTCAAACTCCGGGTTATTGGTTTTCTTTTTCATTTCTTCTGTGGTGAATCTTGGAGTCAGCCACATTGTTGTCGGCGTTCCCGGAACCGCGTCCATTTTCATTCTGAAATGAGGCAACCCGACATCATGTATTACATCGCGGGAGTTAATGATAAATTTAACCGGCTTTCCGACTACCAGGTACATTTCATTTCCAACAACAATATCATCATGTGATGCGGGATCATCCCAAATCAGACCAAGTGGGTTATTATCTTTGTCGCTTATATTCTGGTAATATTTCTTCCCAAACACATTATCCTTTCCCGGATATCGGAAAATCCATCCAAATTGTTTTCCGGTGATCTCGACCTGCATGGCATCCTTGGGTGCGTCACCCGTAATCTTAAACCAGTAATACAAACCAAATCCTACCAAGATACACAATGCTATTGCAGGAACCGTTGTCCATAATATTTCAAGACTGTTGCTATGCGGAAAGTAGTATGCTTTTCTTTTTTCTGAATACTGGTACTTAAAAGCGAACCAGAATAATAAAACCTGCGTGATCACAAAAACGAT
Organism: Chitinophagales bacterium; assembly: GCA_021323755.1. Lineage (GTDB taxonomy): Bacteria > Bacteroidota > Bacteroidia > Chitinophagales > Chitinophagaceae > Puia. The sequence continues at coordinate 8,317 of JAJPKJ010000025.1, forward strand.
CCCTGTTATAATGATGGTGATGTAGAGCATCGTGTCAATTTTTTCACCGTGCTCTGAAGCAGAATCGGCAAGGATCTTTCCCCTGTATAATTCGTTACACCAGTAAACGCCGATCAATCCACCAACCAAAAAAACAATCATTAAAAAACCGTTAATCCGGTTTTGTTGTAATTGCGCTTTTTTTTCTCCTTTCAAAATACTGACATACTCACTTGCTTTTGCAATTTGAAAAGTAATAAGAAAGCCGAGTAACAAAATCAGAATAATAAAAACGGTTGACATGATACTTTTAAAAATTTAATCTGCTATTTAATTATTATGCTATCGTTATTATGTATGATGAATGATACTTTCTTTAAAGAAAGGATGATTTTTTGCAAGAAGCGGGTATTTGCTTAACACAACACCGGTTTGCCACATAATCAACCCAACAAATCCAGCAGCAATACCAAAATCAAATAAATTCATCGGCACATGATCTTTAATGGTACTTCCAAAAACCATTTGATAAAAATCTATCCAATGTCCAAATAGCAAAGCTACGGACATAAACGTTACTGTTGTATAGTTTCTCTTCGAATTGCGACTCATGTATATCAATAATGGCGCAAGAAAATTGATGGTAAGATTTAAGTAAAACAACCCAGCATAAGGACCAGCAAATCTGTTCTTGAAATAGATGGTCTCTTCAGAAATATTGGCGTACCAGATCAGCATGAACTGGGAGAACCACAGGTAGGTCCAGAAAATTGAAAATGCGAATTGAAATTTCCCGAGATCATGCAGGTGTTCATGATTGGTATATTCAAGATATCCTTTGTTCTTAAGGTAAATCACAAATAAAGAAATAAGTGCCAAACCTCCGACAAAAGTGCTCGCGAACGTGTACCAGCTATACATGGTAGAAAACCAATGGGCGTTGGTGCTCATCAACCACAACCATGGAACTGTCGATGCAACTGTCAATGCAAACCAGACAATATACAAAGATGCCCAAACCGTGTTTTTGAAAATATATTTTTTCCCTTCTTCAATACTTAAGGGTGCATTATCGGTCTGGCGTGACAGACTGCGCATTTTCATTCCGAGAACAGTCCACAGGCCGATTGATAATGTTGTCCAGACCGTAAAAAATGTGGTATTGAGAAATGCTGATTTACCTTTTAATATTTCATCTTTACTAACAAGGTCTTTATTCAGCCAATCGTAAACACCATCTTTTTTTCCAAAGACGATACATAAAAGAATAATGAAAGTAATGATGCCGATGGGGATAACGCAGGCAGAAATTGCTTCCGTTACTCTGCGAAATACCAATTGCCATCCGCCCATTGCCAATGTGGAAGCACAAAAAAAGAACATTGCCGCATTTACTACCAGTAAAAAATAAACACTGTTTTGTAATAATGCTGACCAGAATCGAGTAGTGGAACCATACATCATAAAACCAACGATGATTGATAAGATTCCAATGCCCATTAATGCTAATGACCAGGTTTTATATCGCTTCGGAATTTCAAAGTGTTCTTTAATTGACATCCTTCAAATTTTTTTATTCACGAATTAACTCTAATTTTTTTTCGCTGTTGAATCAGATGCGCTGCTGCTTTGGGCTGCCTGTTTCGATTTAATATAGGCAATGACCATCCAGCGTTGCTGCGTACTTAACTGAGAAGCATAACTCCCCATTTTATTCTTCCCATAAGTAACAGAATAAAACATTTGTCCTTCCGGCATTGATACATACTGCGCCTGTCCCACAAGGTTTGCCGGTTTTGCCGGGAAGGGACCATCGCCTCCTCTATACAAAGGACCGTTTCCATCCAGTTTTTGCCCATGACAAATACCACAGTTGACCAGGTATAATCTTTCTGCTTCTATCATTTGTATTGAATCGGGAGAGGGTATCTGACTCTTGAATTGTTTTGATGCAACATAATTTGTCGAATCGCCAGGAATATCTTTTGCAAATGGAAATGGAAATAATTCTCCCCGTTTGATCGTACCGGCAACCGGTATATTGCTATAATGAATGCCTTTCTTTAGCAAATCGGCCTTCTCTTCTTCTGTTACCGAATATGTTTCATAAGCCCGGCTGTAGGCCATATCCGGCATATAAACTCTTCCCGGCTTACGTTTTATATCGCTGCAACTAACTATAACAGCTACAACAATTATAAACAGTGATATAATGGATATTTTTTTCATCAGCTTCCTATTCTGTATTTAAACTAAAGCAGTTTCTTTTCTTTCAAATGGTTTTCTTTCCTTATCATATCTGCCAAGCCACCATCCTGTTTCGGCATATTGGATGTTGGTTTCCTTTGCTCCGGCACTTTGCAAAAAATTGATTACTTCTGTTTCATTTGTTTTTGGTGTGCATTCGATGACCATTACAAAAAGATCATCTGTTGCGCGTAAATGAAAATGATGTTTTTTTACAAATGGAGCCATTTGGCATAAATAGCAAAAAGTCAAAACCATTCCAACAGAAGCGAACAACACCGTCAATTCAAATGTAATGGGAATCCATGCCGGCAAAGCAAAATGTGGCTTGCCGCCAAAATTTATCGGCCAATCGCTGGTGAATACCCACCCAATGCCGCCAAGTGCGGTAGTGGTCCCGGTAATACCATAGATAAATCCTGCAGTATGAAGTGCTGTATCACGCAAACCCATAGCTTTATCCAATCCATGAATTGCCATTGGTGTGTACACGTCATGAATTTTATATCCCGACGATCGCACTTTTTTGATAGCAGAAAATAGCACTGCTTCATCATCAAAACATCCTACTGCAAATTTTTTTATCGCCATAATCTTAAATATTTTGGTGGAAGGTCCATGGTGAAAGGAAAACCCCTCAGCCCTAAACCACTACCTTAGCTTTAATGTGCATGCGCCATTTCATGCGCAAATTCCTCAACTGTTTCTTTTTCTGCCTCGCCCATTTTTTCTTTATAATTTTCTCCTGATTTTTTCAGGATATGTTTGATCTCTGCCAATGCAATAACAGGGAAAAATTTAGAGAACAGGAAATAACAGGTGAAGAATAATCCAAAGGTTCCCAAATAGAATCCAAGCTCATAAAGCGATGGACTATAATACGTGCTCCAGCTACTGGGAAGATAATCACGATAAACTGAAGTAACGATGATCACAAATCTTTCAAACCACATACCGATATTGACGATCACAGACATAAAGAAAGTAAACGTTATATTTCTTCTTAATTTTCTTGACCAAAAAAGCTGCGGTGAAATAACGTTACAACCCATCATGATATAATAACTCCAACCCAGCGGGCTGAATAGATTTACGCGGTTCTGCATAAATGCCCAGCCTTCAAATTTATTTTGGCCATACCAGGCAATGAATAATTCTGTCAGGTAGGCGCAACCAACTATTGAACCTGTTAACACGATGATCTTATTCATTACATCAATATGCTCGATCGTAATATAAGCCTCCAGCTTTAATACTTTCCTTGTTATCACCAATAAGCTTTGCACCATGGCGAAGCCTGAAAAAACAGCGCCCGCAACAAAGTAAGGCGGGAAGATCGTGGTGTGCCAACCGGGGATCACTGATGTTGCGAAGTCGAATGATACTATGGTATGTACTGAGAGTACAAGTGGTGTGCTCAAGCCGGCAAGTACCAAAGAGAGCGCTTCATGTCTTTGCCAATGTTTGGTGGAGCCAGACCATCCGAAAGAAGCCACTCCATAAAAGAATTTTCTCCATTTTAGTTTTGCCCGATCGCGGATGGTAGCCAGGTCGGGCAACAATCCGCAATACCAAAACAATAATGAAACGGTGAAATAGGTTGAGATCGCGAATACATCCCACAATAAGGCAGAATTGAAATTTGGCCAAAGAACGCCCCGAGTATTCGGATAAGGCAATACAAAAAATCCCATCCAGACACGACCCATATGCCAGATCGGAAATTGACCTGCACAGATCACGGCAAAAATTGTCATCGCCTCAGCCGCCCGATTCACGCCCGTTCTCCAACCCTGTCTGAACAACAGTAAGATAGCAGAGATCAATGTTCCGGCATGACCAATACCGATCCACCACACGAAGTTGGTAATGTCCCAACCCCAGCCGATGGTGTGATTGATGTTCCACTGCCCGATCCCATAAACAATCTCACGATAAATTGAATACACCCCAAAACACAACAACCCGATGGAAATAATAAAACCAATCCACCAAAGTTTCGATGGATCCGTTTCAATCGGTCTCACAATATCTTCAGTTATCTGGTGGTAATCTTTATCACCATCAACCAGCGGAGCTCTTACCTGTGATTCGTATTTTGATAATGCCATAATAAATTTATAATGTACGATTTTGAATTTTAGATATTCATCACCGTTAGTCTCGCTTTTTATTTTTATTTACCCGTCATTTGTTCCCTGGTCCCCTCTTTCCGCCAACTTGCAAACGCTTCTGCCCCGGATGACTTCTTAACGCTTAGTGTTCATTAACTTTCATTAATGGACTCACTCAGTTTTTCCGTGTTCCGAACTTTAGCCAGATAGCTTACATTCGGCATGACATGCAATTCTTCCAGTGCGTAAAACAGTCTTTGTGAATTGCCCTCTCTTGTCTTCCTAATCAAACTTGAACCGTCATTCACGTTACCAAAAACAATTGCTTCAGTAGGACAAGCCTGCTGGCAGGCTGTTCTCACGTCTTGCAGATCTTTCAGTGGTCTGTCTTCTTTTTTTGCCTTCAATTTTCCTTCCTGCAAGCGCTGGACACAGAAAGAACATTTTTCCATCACCCCTCTTGCGCGAACGGTTACATCCGGATTCAATACCATTCTTGCCAAATCATCATTCATCATTATTACTGAATCATCTAATTTTCCAACGCCGGTGAAAACCTGGTTATTCGGGAAACTATCAGCACCGTTGTAATCGGCCCAGTTAAACCGACGAACCTTATATGGACAATTGTTCGCACAATATTTTGTACCGATGCAACGGTTATAAGCCATTTGGTTTAATCCTTCACTGCTGTGATTGGTTGCAGAAACAGGGCAAACATTTTCGCAAGGCGCATTATCACAATGTTGGCAGAGCATCGGCATGAAAACAGTTTGAATGCTGTCGGCATCCTCAGGATCGCCGCTAAAATACCTGTCAATGCGCATCCAGTGCATATCGTGATAACGCAATACTTCGCTCTTTCCAACAACAGGCACATTATTTTCTGCATGGCAGGCAATAGCACAGGCTCCGCAGCCAATACATGAATTCAAATCAATTGACATTCCCCAATGAATTCCGGGTTTGTCATAATATGGATAAAGCGTTCCCTCTTTTTCAAAATTGTCAACGCCACCGTAAGGTTTCAATTCCTTTTCTCTGTCTTCTAAAATTTCATTAGGAGATTTCTTAAAATCTTCTAATGTCACCTCTTTCACTACTTCTGTCCTTCCTTCGTAACTGCTATGTGTTTGCGTTTGTGCAAGAGAATACGTCTCGTTTGTTTGTTCAATATTCACTTCAGGAACAAACCAGTCAACGGTGGTCCCATTGAACATGGCGAATGGAAATGCATTTTTACCTACACCCACGACAGCCCTGCCGATATAATCCGCGGTTTTATCTGCGGCGGTGCTCTGTCTTCCATAACCAACTGCAATTGCAATGACATCATTGTGGATGCCGGGGAAGATCAATACGGGTAATTTTAATTCTTTACCGCCGGCTTTTATTACTACAACCCTTTTGTCTGGATATACTTCGTATTTATCGGCCTGGCGACGGTTTGCAAGATCAAGGCCCCAGGTCTTCTTTGCGTAATCCGGAGAAACGATTGCATAGTTGTCCCAGGTCGCTTTTGTGATCGGATCAGGAAATTCGTGTAGCCAGGGGTTGTTTGCCTGGTTACCTGTTCCAACGGAAATTTTTTGATAAAGCACCAACTCAATTCCGCTTCCCGCTTTTTTTGAAGAAACAGCTGATGCGGCACCCGCAAGCTTTCCGCCATTGTATGGAGCGCCGCTGGTTGAAGGTGAAGATGGTTCAACAACACCTTCCTGCAATGCTTTTTCATAACCATCCACTCCGCCAAGTTTGCTAGTCCAGTATTTTCTAAAATAATCTTCGTATGAAGTACTGTTACCGCTCCATTTTAATAATGAATCTTCAAAAGCGCGAGTTAAAAATAAAGGAGCAATGGTTGGTTGTAAAAAAGAAAAATATCCTGCTTTTGGTTCTGCATCGCCCCAACTTTCTAAAAAGTGCGGCGCAGGAATTGCATATCTGCAAAGTTCAGTTGTCTCATCAATTCTATCATTGAAAGAAACAGAGACCTTTGTTTTTTGTAGACCTGCTTTGAATTTATCAGCGGCATAATATGTGTACGCTGGATTAACTCCATAAACGAATAATGCGCCAACTTTTCCGGCATTCAGGTCAGCAACAAGTGTTTCAAAATCACTGTCGATGCCCTGGCGTGTTTGCAAAGGAGCAGACCAATTAATGGTTGTTCCATTTGCACCGATCAATTCATTAATTGCATTTACGATGATCTGAACATTCACGTCATTGCTTCCGCTCACCACCAATCCTTTTCCCTTATTTGCCAACAGATCTTTAGCAGCTTCTTTAATTCCGAATTTTAGTTTGTCCCCCAGTGCGGGCGCAGTAACGCTACCTCCCAATTCCGCAAGCAGCGCCAAGGCGACTGCGCCGGTTTCAGAAGGCCGGTGAACAAATCGTTCATCTGCATTTCCCCCTGTGGTACTGAGCATACTCTCGAACTGGTAATGCATGCTCATTTCCGGATTCTTTTCGTCAATCTTTCTTCCCTTTGAATATTGACGGGCGAATTCAACAGGCGATAGCCAGGTTCCTAAAAAATCAGCGCCAAGACTTACAATTATTTTTGCATTATCGAATTGGTAAGAGGGAATTGCTTTCTTTCCATAACTCGCTTCATTGGCCAATAATATTCCGCTGGATGAGTCAACATCGTATTGGACATGACGACTTCCGGAATTCTTTGCAAGAAATTCACCGATGATCTGTTTGGTGGTGGGAGAAGTTATCGTTGAAGTCAATAAAACGATCGGCGCCCCGCCTAAAGTTCCAAGGGCGTCGGCTACCAATTTATCAAAAGCTTCAAAAGTCGTCACCTGCTGGGGCGCAGCGTTCACCATCTGAACAGGATAACGCAAACGCGCAGTATCATACAAATCCAGGACCGATGCCTGCACCTTTGCAGAAGTACCTCCCTTTGTTATAGTCGAGGATTCGTTGCCTTCTATCTTTATCGGTCTTCCATCTCTCACCTTTGCCAAAATTGAAACAACATCACCACTCGAAACATAGGTAGTCGCGTAATAATCGGCAACACCGGGAATTAAATTCTCCGGCTTATTCAAATAAGGAATTACTTTCTTAACCGGTATTTCGCAGCTCGCTGCCAGCGCAGCTGCTGCCGTGCTGAAGCCAAGATATTTTAAAAAATCTCTGCGGGGTGATTTTAAATCGAGCAACCCTTTTGAATCTAAACCTTCAACAGGAAGTTCTTCCCTGAATTCTTTCTCAGATAATTCTTTGAAAGAATCGCTGTTGGTTCGCTCTCCGAAACTCTGCCAATGTTTTTTATCGCCCATTTATTATCAGTTGTGAAATTGAAATTAATAATGACATTTCTGGCACTCGGTTCCACCGATCTTTTCAACAGTTACGCTATCTATCTTACCCGATCTTAAATCGTTATGGAACTTTTCGTATATACTATAGAATTTGTTTCCCACATTACCGGCCGCTGAATCTGGAAAGTCAACCTTTGTCGTGCGGTGACAATTGATGCACCAACCCATGCTTAATGGAGCAAATTGTTTTACCTCATCCATTTCTGTTATTGGTCCATGGCAGGTTTGACACTGCACTTTGCCGGCACGAATATGCTGGGCGTGACTAAAGAATACATGGTCAGGGAGATTATGGATCTTTATCCATTCAACCGGTTTGCCGGGCTGTGTGTATTTTCCGCTCTTCGGATCATATCCGGTATAACTGTATAGTTTCTGAATTTCTGTTGTGCCGTCCACTTCCGTCCCATCTTCTCGATACAATTTTCCGCCATGGTAATCATTAATAGCAGCGTGGCAATTCATACAAACATTTAATGAAGGAATGGCTGCATGCTTACTTTCCCATGCATTACCATGACAATACAAGCAGCTTATCTGGTTGGTACCAGCATGTAC